>CAWEMU010000033.1:0-96276 GCA_963810175.1 uncultured beta proteobacterium
GCTTCGCGGGCACAGCCGGCGCGCCGTTGAGCGCGACCAGCGTCTTTGCTGCTGCGGCCGTTGCCGTCACTGGCCTGGCCGTCGTCACGCCCTTTGCTGCCGGTTTCGCTGCCGGTTTCGCCGCGACCTTGCGCACCGCTGGTGTCTTTGCTGCCGCGGCCGCTGCCTTCACCGGCGGCTTGGCCATTGCCCGGCGGGGCGCTGCCGGCGTCACCTCCTTCGCGGCAACCTTGCTGCTTTCCTGAACCCCGCTGCGCTGCTTCGCCAACGGCCGGGTTAACGCGTCAGCATGGCCTATATTGGCGGCAAATGCGAGACCGATCAGGACTGAAAGTCTTTTTGGCGAAAACTGTTCCATGGCCCGTCTCCCTGTCAATAGCGCAAGAGCGGATCTTGCTGGCTACCGTGAATCGCCCCGTGACAACTGGTGCAACTGCGCAAAACGGTACCCGATATCGTTCTTGTTCCCGCCTTCGGCGCTGGCTCGGGACCTGTTCCGAAGCCATGCTTGCCGCCGGCGATCGAGTGACACTGCAGACAGACGGCAGGCTGCGATACGCTGAGCAGGCCCCGGTTGGGCGAACCATGGGGGGCATGGCAACTCGTGCAGTCCTCGACGACGGGCGCATGCTGAAAGACCATGGGGCCACGGTACTGCTGATGGCAGGACAGGCACTGGTCGCTCTTGCTCACGAGCGCGGTCTGGTCACTGCCGTGCGGGTTATGGCATCCGGTGCAGCTCATTGCACCTTCCAGGACAGGGTGATGCGAGCGCATCCTGAACTGCGAGTTGGTGTCCAGATGGCACTTGATGCAAACCGCCGAGTTCTTGTCCACCTTGGGAGTGGCGACGCTGGTATTCCGGGTCACCGGCGAGGCATGGATCGCGTGGCAGTCGCTGCAGTTTCCCCCGGCCTTGCTGTGCACGCTGAACGCCCAGTTCATGAGCTTGCGGTCGTTCTTGTGGCAGGCCGTGCACTCCGCACTTTTTGGATTGGCGATCGAACCCCTGCCCGACTCCCCTTTGGCGATGCTCAGGCGATGCGCGTCTCCGCCAGCATGGCAACTCTCGCAATTGCCGTGGTAGTGCTCCGGCCGGGCGGTCGTCCCCTTGATTTCCTTGTGACAGGATATGCAGTTCGCGCCGAATGCCGCGTGCGCGACGCCGCTCTGCATGCTTTCCTGGATCGCCTTGGGCGTCACCGGAGTCGTCGTCACGGGCTTGGCCGTATCGGCAAGCGCCGGCCCGGCGCCGGTCATTGCTGCGGCACAGGCCAATGCCCGAAGCCATTTGCGAAGCACTGTCATTTTTCCATCCCCCGGGTACATCCGAACCGTAACATCCCTGATCTTAATCGAGACGAAAATAAATTCAATGTTTCCTCAATAAAACAAAGTGCTTATTGAATATTCTTCATCTTAATTGACACAAATGTGAGAAACGAGGATCGTCGGCCAGATCCATGTGCGACACAGTATCAACGTGTCGATCAGAAGATGATGATGCCATTTTCCTCTCCCGCCGGGACCCGGGCCCCAACCCGGATCAAGTCATTCATCGTCCCCGGTGTCCCCGCGCTGGGGGCAAAAAAAGGGCGGGTGCTTGCACCCGCCCGTGACTGCCAGCAACCAAGCCTGGATCAGACGATCAAGACCGCCCGCACCGCGCGCTGATTACGGATATGCGTTGTCATGCACATATTCAAGCACCTGGAGCGCATCGTTGGCCGCCGTGGCAAAATCGGCTGCCCCGGTCGCCGTCGTGTCGTTCGTTGAATTGAATACTTTCTCGTAGACGTTCACCACCGTTGCGGTGAGGACATCGGCCCCGGTAACAGGATCCACGCCGGTCTTGATCAACACCGTCACCTTGAGATCCTTGTAGGTCGTGTAGCGATCATAGCTGAAGGTACTCAGGTCGTCAGCCACCCCGACGATCGTATTGTTGTACATCACCGTATCCAGAGAGATCGTACCGGTCTTGTCCGCGGCTGCCGCGAGCAGCGTCGCCTTGAGCAAGTCGATGTTGATGGTGGTCGGTAATGTCCACGTGAGGGTAGTCGCAGGCGTGGTGCCATCCTTGGAGGCAGGTACAGCAACCGTAATCGTCCTGTCCGTTCCGGTCAGGTTGGCGATCGCCTTGTACAGCGCCAGATTCTCGAGCGGCGAGTCGATCGCCTTGACCGTCGTCACACCGTCAACAGTCGTTGCAATGGCCAAGCGACCAGCCGCATCGAGGACGAGTTCGTTACCATCATTGGGGACGGCAGTTGCAGCAATCAGCTTGTTCAACGCCTCGGCCAGCGATTTGTCCAGCACCCTGTCCGGCGAGCGGGCAACGCTCAGGCGGCCGAATTCGACTGCGCTCGAATACACCAAGGTGCCGTCCGGAAGCGCCGTCAACAGATTGCCTTCAGCATCGCGCGGGATCGATACATTCGGAAGCAGGACCAGATTACCCGCTGCATCCTTGGTGTAGGCCTGCACCAGCGGTAACCCGGCAGCATCCGTTAATGCAGCGCCGGTAACCGGATTGCGGATCAGTACAAAAATGTCGCCAAGCTGGTCACCCTTCTTGGTGCCACCACCGACCGGCTTGCCACCGCCGCCACCCTTGCCGCCCTTGATGCCGGCTGTGGGCGGACGGTCAGAATCTGCACTCGGCCCGCCCTTGGCGCTGGTGGACGCCTTGCTGCCGGTTGTCGAACCGCCATCGCCCTTCAGCAGAGCCTCTGTTGACTTGCTGCCCTGGCCGCTCGCGCCCTGGATGCCGCCACTCGCCTTGTTAACCCTGCCGCCGCTCTGCGATCCGGCGCCAGCCTTGCTGCCTTGGGTGCTGGCCTTCCCGGCATGAGATTCCTGAGCGGCCGCAACTGAAATCACGTCTACGTCGTAGCCCATGAAACGGCCTGCCTCGATCGGTGTCGCGATGGCGACGAACAACCCGCCACCGGCAACAAGCAATTGTTTCAAAGTGGTTTTGCGGCTTTTCATGACAATCTCCCCAATTCTGATGCAAATGATCAACCGGATCATCGGTTCCTAATATGTAACATAAGTCTGCGCCCGAAACCTCGATCTGTCATTGACGATTCTCAATCATCCAGGCATCGATTGCAAAAGAGGCCTTGGACACGTTCGCCGGGAACGGCCAAGGCTTCTCCGGAAAGGCAGGAATGCTCCCGAAAACCCCTCAACGACCTTGAACGCGCTCCTGGTCCTGGGTGCGGGTACGGTCCTGATCCTGGGTGCGGGTACGGTCCTGATCCTGGGTACGGGTACGCTCCTGATCCTGGGTACGGGTACGCTCCTGATCCTGGGTACGGGTACGCTCCTGATCCTGGGCACGACCCGGGGACATGTTCCCTTGCTGGGTCTGCGCGGGGGCGTTGCCATAGCCGCCGCCCATCGACTGGCCGCCACCCGGCCCGCGGGCCTCGACCAGCGTGCTGGCCAGGGCAAGACCACTGGCGGCAATGACTGCAAGCAACTTGATCTTCATGATCGCTTCCTTTCGCTCAAAAGAATGATGAAACGTGATGGCGCCAGGCATGGCCGGGCGTCAACGCTGGCTGCCGGTGGCGGCCGGGGGGACACTCCGCTCCGTACTCGTCGTGCCGGTGCCGGTGCTGGTGCTGAGAAAGCGGTTGATCGTGCTGGCACCGCCGCCGAAGCGGACGAGATCCACGAAAGTCTCGTTGTCGTCATCTTCCCTCGTGTCGACGCGGGTGTTGTGGATGTCGTTGGGCATGTTGGCGAAGCCTTCGCCGAACGGGCTATTGTGGTCAGCCATTGCCGGGCCGCCGGAAAGACCGGCGAGCAACAGGCCGGCGACGAGGATGGGAGATCTGATATTCATGGTTAAAACTCCTGTTCTCATGGAACTGGCGGAATGAGGCTCGGCGCGCCAGCTTCGCTCTAAGGACTATTCGATTGATAGCCTGCGCCCATTATGCATAAGCAAATGCTAATGTAAATGCGAATTCGCAACCGAAAGGCAATTTCCGACGGAAGGCGCCCGCAGGGCACCGCACGGCGATTTCGCCGGGCCTCGTCGGCCTTCGCCGTGGCTCGCGCTACGAAGGGTCCGCGATCCGCGCGAGCAACTCCCGGTTGCAGCGGAAAGCATCCCGGCCCGGCAACTCCGTCACGAGGCCGCGTCGCTTGAGGTCGGCCATTGCGCGACTGGCCGTTTCCGTGGTGATGCCGAGGAAGGAACCCATGTCGTGCCGGCTCAGTTCGATGCCGGTGCCATCCTCGTTCAGCGACGAGAGATAAAGCAGCAAATGTGCGATCCGTGCTTCGGCCGCACCGGTCGAAAACTCGACCAGCGCGCGATCCGCATCGTCAACAGCGTTTTGCCAGCGCAGCATCAACTGGTGCGCCAGACGAGGGGAATGGACTTCGAGTCGTTCGAGGGTGGATAGCGGGATGCGACAGACCTCGGTTTCAGTCAGGGTAATGGCCGTATGCTTGTAACGCGAGCCGATGGCCACTTCGAGGCCCGCAACATCCCCGGCTTTCAGCAGGCGCACGACGCGCTCGGAGCCATCGGCAAGATCGCGGACGAGTTTGACCATGCCGCGGCGGACGGTGTACAGCACCTTCCCTTGCTCGCCGATGCGATAGAGCAAACGGTCGGGCTGGTAGACCAGATCGTCGACCGCCAGCAGGGCGACGTTGAGTTCATCGTGCGGCAGGTCGGCGAACAGGACGCGGTTGCGGATGGCGCAATGCGCGCAGTCCGATCGTCCAGCCCAGGTCGGATCAGTACAGATGGCCTTCTTCTTCATTAAGGGCCTCGCGCGCCTTGATTTGCCGGGAAAATCCCCCGGCAGATCAATCCGGCCTGTCGTGCAGCGCTCAATTTCCGCTCACTCAAGAATTTCGGGGTGCTTCTGCAGGAACTCGGCCCGCTTGGTCCGGTTGATGACTGCCCCGGAAATGTACGCGTAGCCCTGTTGCTGCCACTTGGCGATATCGGTCATCGCGGCCGGGACGACAGTCACCACGTCGTAGAAATCGCCCGGCTTGTAGCCGCGGAAATTGGCTGCGTTCCGACACACGCGGAACGTGACCCCCTGGTCGGCCAGCGCCTTGAGGCGCTCATAGATGTCGGGATAGGCAGCGCGATTCAGGCGCGACAGCATGTGCAGTTCGTTGCCGTGGGCAACGACGACAATGTGCGATTTTTTGATGTCGCCGAATTCCTTCAAGCCGCTCAAGTGATTGTTCATGTAGCCAAGTGCCTGGTAAAGATCTTCAGGCCTTTCGAGATTGAACTGGTAAACGGCTTTCTGCGCACCCAGGGCCGCGCCGTCGAACCTGGAGGGATCTTCAGGGCCGGCCCAGGCGACACCGGCAGACAACAACAGTCCAAACAGAAAACGCTGCATTCTTGCCTCCTCCAGGGGAAAAAAGGTCAGACCGGGTTGCCAGGAAAAACTCCGCCGCCAATATCTATCAGCAGTTTCGCGAATACTAACTTTGATTTTGACAATTGCAACCGATGAAGTCGCAGATTCTTGCGCGCATCAGACGAGAAGAGGCGCGCCGACCTCGACATGGCACGATCCCTTGCTTTACTCGTCCTCGGGAACTTGCTCGACCGACAGTGGAATTTCCGGCGGCAACGCTTCCAGGTCTTCCGGCTGCGTAAAGGTCTTGGCGAGACCGCCATCGATCTGTCCGGATATGTGATGGACCCCTGCCATCACCCCGCTGGCGGGATCCTCCATCAGACTCTGCCACATGTCGCCCAACGCGGCGTCGAGGCTTTCCCGCAGCTGCGCTTCGATTTCCGGGCGTTCCTTCTCGTGCGCGATGGCGCCGAAACCGGCCGCCCCCAGCGAAATCGCCATGCCGGCGACGCCGCCGACCGCCGCCGCGGCAGCGCTTGCACCAACGGCGGGGCCGAGCCTCGCCACCATATTTTCGCTGGCCCGTTTCGCCACCGGTGAAATCCTGGCCTCCGGCGGCCCTCCGCCCACGCCGCCCGCAGCCTTGCGGAAGCGGGCGATCAGGGCCGCATAGGCGGGCAGCCCTTCGATCGGGTCGGCGTGGACAATCTGGTAGAGCGAAGCGCTGTGCGCCGGCGGAGGTGGGAGAGCAATCGCCGGGATGTTCCGCAGGCGCCGGTCGAACTGGGCTTGCGGCACACCGTAGCGCCGCTGGATTACCGGAAGCTGCTCGCCGAGGATCTGGATGTAGAGCATCGTCGCCTCCCCTCTGACCGAGTCGGGATCGATCTCCCGGGCGACGGGTTCGAGCACGCGTTCGTCGTATTGCTCCTGCAGATAGGCGGCCAGGCGATCGACGGCCGGATCCGTCCCTTCCTCGGCGCCCAGCTTGTACCAGGCCACCTTGATGGCCAGCCATTGCTGGGTCCAGTAGCCGGTAAACCACGGAATGAAGTCGGCCTCCGTACGCGCCTGGACACGGCTTCTCCAGCTTTCCATCTCGCGGCGCGCGTAATTCCTGGCCGGCCCGGTCGCGGCCAGCGATGAGGCGCCTATGTCGTTGTCGACCCGCCACCAGGTACTCTCCGGGATTTCGACCGGCGGCGGCAGGTCGGGGGCGCGATCCGGGGTCGCGCATCCCGCGAGCGCGACCAGCAAGACGACCATCAGCGAACATGGACCGAAGATCGCGACTCCGGAAAATGGTTTCGCTGCCCGACGACCACCCGCCGGCGCGAATCCCGCAAAGGAGCACTTCAAACTGCCCATGTCGGCCCGCCTGCCCTGGATCTCTCACTGAACTGCAGTGTCTTGAGTATAGGTGGCGGCGGCCGAATCGGGAACATCGCCGAAGAAAGCTGGCCACGACGCTGAACGAAAGTCCGGGCGTCCAGACAGCCCGTGCCGCAGCGGCGGGACCGCACCCGGGACCGTGGCCGCCGATTGCCCCGATGAGTGCCGGCTTTCGCCTTCCCTGCCGTTGAATATCGGCAGCGAGCGCGTCGCGCGGCTTCCAACGGCCCGCCGCCCGTCGTAAGATGCTCGGCACATTCGATGCAAACGCCATCACGCGGCGGAACCCCAGGTGCAGGACAAGAAAAAGCTCTCGGAACGCGACATCTGCACGCAATACATCACCCCTGCCCTGCAGCAGGCGGGCTGGGATTTCGCCACGCAGGTGCGCGAGGAGGTCAGCTTCACCAACGGCCGCGTCATCGTGCGCGGCAAGCTGCACACGCGCGGCAAGCAGAAGCGGGCCGACTACGTCCTCTACTACGCCCCCAACCTGCCCATCGCCGTCATCGAGGCCAAGGACAACAACCACTCCGTCGGCGACGGCATGCAGCAGGGGCTGAACTACGCCGAGACGCTCGACGTGCCGTTTGCCATCAGCAGCAACGGCGACGCCTTCCTCGTTCACGACCGCAACCAAAGTCGACGAACTGCTGGGCCTCTGCGACCGCCTCAAGGCCGGCCTCGCCGAGTCCCGCGCGCGGCAGGAACGCCTCGCCGCCACGTTGATCGAATCCGCCTTGCAGGCTGCCTGAAAACAGGTCCAAAATGGGGGTCAACCGCAGCAGCGCGGAAAAAGGCGACGGGCACCGGCGCCGCATTTCCGGGCACGCGGCGGCGGCAATCTCTTCGGCTACAGGGAGGGTCAGGACCATGAACCCCAACATCGACGGCAGCGAGTTCGGCTCGATCACCATCGCCGGGCGGCGGATCGAAAACGACGTGATGATCCGTCTCGACGGCGCCGTGAGCAAGCGCCAGAAGAAACTGTCCAAGGCGATCTACGGCACCTCGCACGTCATCTCGCTGGCGGAAGCCGAGGTCATCTTCGAGAAGGACGCCGAACGCCTGATCATCGGCGCCGGCCACAACGGGATGGTCGGGCTCTCGGACGAGGCGGCGGACTATTTTGCGAAAAAGAAGGTCAAGGTCGAACTTGCCCGCACCCCGGAGGCGATCCAGCGCTGGAACAAGGCGAGGGGCAAGGTGATCGGGCTGTTTCATGTGACCTGCTGACCGCGCGAGCCAATCCGCCATGTTTGCAAACTCCGTACAGTCCGACATGCTGCGCGATATCGAGCGCGAGGTCGCGTACACCCGGCACGAAATCGGCAGGGACGCCTTCGCGCCGCGGGTCATGGCCGCCATGGCGGCGGTGCCGCGCGAGCAGTTCGTTCCCGAATCCGGCCGCCACCTGGCCTTCGCCAACGGCCCGCTGGCGATCGGTCACGGCCAGACCATTTCCCAGCCTTACATCGTGGCGCTGATGACCGATCTGCTGGCGCCGCGTCCGCAGGACAGCATTCTCGAAATCGGCACCGGCTCGGGTTACCAGGCCGCCGTGCTGGCGGAATTGGTGCGCCAGGTCTACAGCGTCGAGATCATCGCGGCGCTGGCGACGGCGGCGGGCCAACGGCTGGCGCGGCTCGGCTACGACAACGTCAGCGTCAGGCATGCGGACGGCTTCCATGGCTGGCCGGAGCATGCCCCCTACGACGGGATCGTCGTCACGGCCGCGGCGCCGCAGGTTCCGCCGCCGCTGGTCGAACAACTGAAGCCCGGGGCGCGACTGGTGATTCCGGTCGGCCTGCCCGGCAGCGTGCAGGAACTGAAGGTCGTCGAGAAACACGCGGATGGCACCATCGAAACCCGCAACATCCTGCTCGTTGCCTTCGTGCCGCTGACGCGCGCGCCAGCGGGCAGCGACCGCGGTTGATCGCCGGCAGGACCGCGCAGCCGGCAGATCAGTCTTCCCGGGGGAACTGCCACGCCGCCAGGCCGTAGATGGCCACGGCCAGCAGCACCACCGCGGACTGCCCCCAGTGGATGGCGAGCAGCGTCGCCAGCAGGGTCGCCACCACCGAGGCGAAGCCGTTGATTCCCCAGGCCCAGGGCACCAGGCCCTCGGCGCGACTGGCCACGGCGGCCAGCCCGAGCGGGAACGGCAGCCCGAGGCAGAAGGCCAGCGGCGCGATCAGCGCGATCGTCAGCAGGATCTTCCAGCCCGGCGCCAGCCCCATCAATTCGCCGAGCAACGGCGGCAGCAGGAACACATAGAGCAGCGCGAGGGCGGCAATGGCGGCGAAGGGCCAGCGCGCGCCGGGCCGCAGCCGCGCCGAGAAGCGCGCCCCGAGCCCGGCGCAGACGAGGAAGGCGGCCAGCACCACCGCCGCCGCGTAGAGCGGATGGCTGAGGAAAAGCGCGAAGCGTTGCAGGAAGGGAATCTCGATGGCCATGAAGCCCAGCCCCAGGGCGAGAAAATACGCCGCCACGCGCCGGCGCAGCACGGGTGGCGCCGCCGTGAAGACCTGGCGTGTGCCGGCCAGCGCCAGAGGCAGCAGGATCAGCACGAGGCTCGCCACCACCGCCTGCAGCAGCGCCATCACCAGGATCGGGTAGCCCCAGTCCAGCGGCGGCAACCCGCCGCGGGCGCGCACCGTCGCCAGTTCGGGCAATGTCCGCCACTTGAAGAAATGGAAAAAATAGGGCCGGTCATCGTCGACCGGCGCGACGTCGAACTTGTAGCGCTCGAGAAAGTCCTGGCGGTCGGGGCCGAGCAGCGCCTGGGTGGCGGCGAAGAAGTCGTCGCGCTCCAGGATGTTGAAGACGTTGGCCTCGGCCGCGACGATGCCCGGGAGATACACGGTGTCGAACGAGCGCTGGCGGGAGAACTCCGCGATGGCGGCGATTTCGGCCGCGGAGAACTCGCCGTTCCTGACCAGCAGCGTGACCGTGTTCCAGCTCCGGATCAGCGCCAGCGCGCGTCCCGGCGCGGCCACGCCCCGCCGTTCCAGCGCGGCGACGGCGGTGGCGAAGAGGCGCAGGCTGTCGCGCGGCGGCAGCGCCACCCAGCGCGTGACCGCCAGCAGTCCGCCGGGGGCCAGCCGCGCCAGATACGCCTGCAGCGCCTCGACGGTGTACAGGTGGCTCTCGCTCAGCGCGCCGAGCCCCGCCGCGCTGCTGCCGAAGGCATCGAGCAGCGCCACGTGGATCAGGTCGTAATCCTCCCGGCTGGCGGCGACGAAGCCGCGCGCCTCGGCGACGTGCAGGCGGACGCCCGGCACCGCCGTAGGGTCGACCGGAAAAAGCGGCGAGATCCTGCTGCACCAGCGCCACCACCTGCGCGTCGAGTTCCACGGCATCGATCCGCCGGGCGCCGTGCACCAGCGCCTGAAGCACGTCGCCGCCGGCGCCGGCGCCGAGCACCAGCACGCGCGGGTGGTCGAGCAGGCGGTAAGGCAGGGCCGCGGTAGTATCGGCCAGGTAGCCGAGCGGCGCCAGGTCGCCGTCGTACCGCGTCAGCGCGCCGGCGGCCTGGCCGTCGATGAACAGGCCGAGTTGTGGCGGCGGGCCGGCGGCGGCGTTGAGGCTCAGTCCCGGCGCATGATGCAGCGGCGCCAGCGGACTGTCGACCACCGTCACGACCCCGAGCGGACTGAAGCGCTGCGCCACGACACGGGCATCCTTGACGCGCAGGGCCTGGCGCAGATCCTTGTAGTCGGAGGGAACGAGTTCCAGTGCCGACGCCGGCAGCAGCCACGGGCCGGCGAGCGCGACCAGCGCGAAGACGACGGCGGGACGTCGCGCCTCCGGCCAGGCGGCCAGCGCCGCCGCCGCGAAGCCGAGGCCGAGAATGACGCGCAGCGCGTCGGCCGGATGCAGCGACGAACAGGATCGCCAGCAGGCCCAGGCTGCCCAGCCCCGCGCCGACGATGTCGGCGCCATACAGGCGCGCAACGTCCGCGCCGAAGGCGGCGTAGGCGACGCACAACGCCGTTGCAGCGCAGAAGAAGGGAATGAACAGCAGCGCGTAGATGGCCCCCAGCCCGAGCAACTGCGCCGGATTCCAGGCGATCTCGAGGGCATTGAACGGCACGCGCTCGGCGGCGGCGAAGCAGGCGACCGCAGCCACGGCGAAGGCCGCCGCCGCCAGGCTGAAGCTGTGCGGATAAAGCGCCAGCAGCCGGCGCCGGGCCAGGGTGACGAAGGTGCCGGCGGCGCCGATGCCGAGCAGCGCGACGCTGATGGCGAGGTAGGCGAAATGGTGCCACTGGATGATGGCGAAGAGCCGCAGCAGCAATACCTCGTAAGCCAGCGCGGCCGCCGAGAGGACGGCGACGGCAGCGAGCGGCGGACGCCGGTTCATGGCCGGGCAGCGTTCAGTCGTGGCCGCCGGTGAGCGGGACGAAGCGCACCGCCATCAACTGCCGCGTCGTCAACGCGCCGTCGGCGCGCTTCTCGACCAGCATCAACTGCTGGGTCTGGAAGGCGGCGCCGATCGGGATCACCATGCGCCCGCCGCGCTTCAACTGCTGCACCAGCGGCGGCGGCACGTGGCTGGCGGCGGCGGTGACGACAATGGCGTCGAATGGTCCGCGTTCGGGCCAGCCGTGGTAACCGTCGCCGACCCGCGTCGCCACCTTGGCGTAGCCGAGCCGCTGCAGCCGCGTCCGCGGCTTCCTTCGCCAGCGGCTCGACGATCTCGATCGACGCCACGCTGGCGCCAAGGTCGGCCAGGACCGCCGCCTGATAGCCCGAGCCGGTGCCGATCTCCAGCACCGTGTCGCCGGCGCCGACTTTCAGCAAGTCGGTCATCACGGCGACGATGTAGGGTTGCGAGATGGTCTGGCCATGGCCGATGGACAGCGGCCGGTTGTCGTAGGCACTGGCGCGCGACAGGACCGGGACGAACTCGTGGCGCGGCACGCGACCGAGGGCGGCCAGAACGCGCGGGTCGATGCTGCCTTTCCCGGTTCCTCCGTCGAATGCGCGCGCCATCGCCGCCACCTCGTCCACCATCGCCTGGCGTTCGCTGCCCATGTCCTGCGCCTGTGTCGTCCCTGCGAACAGCGCGACGGCCAGGCCGAGCGCCATGATTCGCGGAATGCAACAACCTGTTCTCGACATTGCGGTTCTCTTCCCTGTTACGCGCCACGCAGGATGCCGATGCGTAAAGCCACCGGACCCCAGACAAGCTTTCATGATGGACCCGCTGAACGTTCAAGGAAAGTCGTGGTCCGGAATTGATGATAATCTCTTCACGCAATCCGGAATATGGCGACAACACTCTGGCATGATTGAACGCCCTGACAAGGCAGATTCCCCGACGTCGATGACACGTGGCGAGTTCCTGCGTCTGTCGGCCGGCGTGATCGCGGCCTGCACACTCGGCGGCCGCGCGCTGCAGTCGATCGCTTCGCCGGCGGCGGCGATGCAGACACGGCCGATACCATCAAGCGGCCAGCCGCTGCCGGTCATCGGCCTCGGCACTTATCAGGGGTTCGACGTCGCCCCGGGTTCCGCTGCCTACGCGCAGCTACCGGATGTCCTGCGCGCCTTGTTCGCAGCCGGCGGTTCCGTGATCGACAGTTCGCCGATGTACGGGCGCGCCGAAGCCACCACCGGCGAATTGCTCGCCGCAGCCGGCAGTCGCCCGAAAGCTTTCCTCGCGACCAAGGTGTGGACGCGCGGCCGCGCCGAGGGGCTGCGCCAGATCGACGAATCGCTGCGCCTGCTGCGCGCCGATCCGATCGACCTGATGCAGGTGCATAACCTCCTGGACTGGCGGACGCACCTGCCGACGCTGCGCGAATTGAAGGCGGCCGGGCGCATCCGCTATATCGGCATCACCCATTACAACGCCGGCGCCTATGACGAACTCGCGGCGGTGATGCGCGCCGAGCGCTTCGATTTCCTGCAGATCAATTATTCGCTCGACGAGCGCGAGGCCGAACGCCTGATACTGCCGCTGGCTGCGGAGCGCGGCATGGCCGTCCTGATCAATCGCCCCTTCGGCGGCGGCGGGCTGCTGCGCCGGCTGCGTGACCGCCCCCTGCCAGGCTGGTCGGCAGAGATCGGCGCCGCCACCTGGGCGCAACTGCTGCTCAAGTTCGTCCTCAGCCACCCGACAGTGACCTGCGCCATCCCCGGCACCGGGCGACCCGAGCACATGGCCGACAACGCCCGGGGCGGCGTCGGCGCGATTCCCGACCCCGGCTTCTGGCGCCGTCACTCGCTCGCTCTCTGAGGTGCCGAAAGGAGAAGACATGTCGCGTCATCCGTCCATCCCGCGTCGGGAACTGCTCAAGGCCAGTCTCGCGTTCGCTGCGGCGACGCTCGCGCCATCCACGCTTTTCGCGCAAACGGAACTGCTGACCCGGCCGGTCCCGTCAACCGGAGTCCGCCTGCCGATCGTCGGCATCGGGACCAACCGCTTCCGGACCGGCGACCCGGCGTGGAACGCGCGCCTGCGCGAAACGCTGTTCGACCTTTGCCCGCCTCGGCGGCAAGGTCGTCGATACCGCGCCCTCCTATGGTGATTCCGAACGCGCCATCGGCGCCATCCTCGGCGAGACCGGCCTGCGCGACCGGCTCTTCCTCGCAACCAAGCTCGATCGCGACGCCATCGAGGACGGTCGGCAACGCCTCGAGGCTTCGTTCGCGGCGCTCGGCACCCGGCGCCTCGATCTCGTCCAGTTGCACAACCTGCGCGGCGCCGGCACGCTGTTGCCCTTGCTGCGCGAGCAGAAGGCCGCCGGCCGCATCGGCCACATCGGCATCACCAGTTCGAGCGCCAGCCAGTACGCCGAGATGGAAGCGATCATGCGCCGCGAGGCGCTGGATTTCATCCAGGTGGACTACGCGGTCGGCAATCGCGGCGCCGAACAGCGGCTGCTGCCTCTGGCCGCGGATCGCGGCATGGCGGTGCTGGTCAACCTGCCGTTCGGTCGCGGTGCGCAGTTTCGCGCCGTCGGCGGCCGGCCGCTGCCCGGCTGGGCGGCCGAGATCGATTGCGACTCCTGGGCACAGGTGTTTCTCAAGTATGTGCTGGGAAATGCGGCGGTGACCTGCGCGATTCCCGGCAGCACGCAGGCCGCCCACGTCGAGGACAACCTCGGTGCCGCCCGCGGCAGGCTGCCGGACGCGACGCTGCGGCAGACGATGGCGCGTTATTTCGACGCCATCGCGGACAACTGAGGCTTGCTCGCCGACCTTTTCCGGAAGGTAGTCCCGGTACGCCCGGGCGAGACCGCGCCGACGCTGCTCGCCACCGCCTATGGCTTCTGCATCCTGTTCGCCTTCTATCTGTTGCGCCCGGTGCGCGACGAGATCGGCGCCGCCGACCGCGGCAATCTGCAACTGCTGTGGACCGCCGTGTTCATCGTCATGTTGCTGGCCGTGCCGCTCTATTCGCTCGCCGTGGCACGACTGCGCCGGGGTGTCTTCATACCGCTGGCCAATCGCTTCTTCGCACTCAACCTGGTCGCCTTCTACGCCGCGCTGGTTCTCTTGCCCGAATCGGCGCGCACCTGGATCGATCGCGTCTTCTATGTCTGGCTCAGCGTCTTTGCGCTGTTCGTCGTTGCCGTGTTCTGGGGCCTGGTGGTCGACCTTTTCCGGGACGATCAGGGCAAGCGGCTCTTCGGTTTCATCACGGTCGGCTCATCACTGGGTGGGATCGTTGGCTCGGCAAGCACCGCCGTTCTGGCGCCGCACATTCCCGTGTTCCTGCTCCTGCTGGTCGCCGTGCTGCCGCTCGAAGTCGCCTCCCGGCTCGCCCGCGCCATCGCCCGTCGCGCCGACGATGCCTCCGCACCACTGAACCGGGAACCCGCGGTGCCGATCGGCGGCAGCGCCTGGAGCGGGATCGCTCCGGTATTCCGTTCGCCGGAACTGCGCAATATCGCGTTGTGGATCATGCTGATGACGTTCGCCTCGACGATCCTCTACTTTGTCCAGTCGCATCTGGTGGGCGAGGCGATCACCGATCGCGCGCTGCGCCGGGCCTTTCTGGCGCGCATCGATCTGGCGGTCAATACCGTCACCATCATCACCCAGACGCTGCTCACCGCCCGCATCGTGCAGCGCTTCGGCGTCGCCGTGACCCTTTCGGCATTGCCGGTGGTCGCCGCGCTCGGCTTCCTGGCGCTCGGCGCCGCCCCGGCAGCGCTGGCGCTGACCGTCCTGCTCGTTGTTCGGGTGCTCTACGACAGCAGCCGCCACGCGCTGGCCAAGCCTGCCCGCGAGGTGCTGTTCACCCACCTCGACCGCGAGCAGCGCTACAAGTCCAAGGCCTTCATCGATGCCGCCGTGTACCGTGGCGGCGACCTGCTCAGTGGCTGGATCTACGCCGGCCTGGCCGCATTGGGAATGACCGTCGGGGCCATTGCCCTGACCGCCGCGCCGGTGGCGGTGTTCTGGGCGCTGCTGGGGCGAAGGTTGAGTTGGGGCGACCGGGGAACAGACCGGCCGGAGTAGATGCCGCAATTGTCCGATTTGCCCCTGATTCTCTTTGGCGCCTTCGACCGGCACAACTTCGGCGACCTTCTGCTCGCCGAAATTTCCGCGTCGGTCCTTCGCCATCGTCCGCTGGTCTTTGCCGGACTTGCGGAACGCGATCTGACCGCATTCGGCGGGCGAAAGGTGCGCTCCATCGCCGAAGTGGCCCGGGAATGGGGGGACCAGCCCGCCGATGTGGTGCAGACCGGGGGCGAAATTCTCACCTGCTCGCTTTACGAGGCGGCGGTCATGCTGCTTTCGCAGGAGGCGGCGCGCCAGGCGATCGCCTGTCACGACGCGGACCAGGCAGCGCGGCAGGCCTGGTCCGAGGAACTGCTGGGCCTGCATCAGCAGGTCGCCTACCTCGTCCCCCGTTCATTGTTCCGTCGTCCGCGAAATATTTCAATACTTCGGGATCGGCGGAACCGAGCTGGCGACCGTGCCGATTTCGATGAGGCAGGAGGTCTTCGCGAATCTGCAACACGCCGGCCATGTCTGGGTACGCGATCGCGTGACGCAGGTCCAGCTGGAACAGGCACGCATTCGAACCTTTCTGGCGCCCGATCCGGCTGCGGCGACCGCGAGACTTTGCGGATCGCGAATTGCCAGCCACCGAGTCAATGGCGAGCCGGCTGCGGTGGCCGCGCGCTTTCCCCGGGGATATCTCGCGACGCAGTTCAGCGCGGAATTTGGCGATGACGCCACGCTCCATGAAATCGGATGCCAACTGCAGCAGGCACAAGGAGCAACCGGCCTCGGGATTGTTCTGTTCCGTGCCGGAGCGGCTCCCTGGCACGATGATCTGGACGTCTATCGGCGGCTGCTCGTTGCGACCCCCGATCTCGATGCCGTACTGGCCGAATCCCTCGATCTTTGGGATATCTGCGCCTTGCTCGCCAATGCCACGGCCTACTGCGGCTCCAGCCTGCACGGGCGAATCGTCGCCGAAGCCTGCGGTCGTCCGGCAGCCAACCTCGTCAGAGATGCCAGTCGCATGACGAAACAGGCGGCCCATGCCCTGAGCTGGGGGTACGGTTCCCTGCCTACGGTGCTCGCGCCGGCCGATCTGGCAACTGGGGTGATCGGCATTCTGCAAGAAAAAACATCCGCATTCGACGCCCACGTCGAGAACCTGGCCGACCTGGCGATCGCTGCATTCACCCGTGCGCAGCTTGCGCGAGAGTCGTGAGTGCTGGCCGGGAGACGGCGATCAAGTCACCCTGAAGTTGCGGAACTGCCATGGATCATCGCCGTCGACGTCCTGCGGAAACAGACTGGCACGTCCGTGAAGTGGCGTCCAGTCGGAATAGACGCCGACCAACTCACCGAGATAGGGCCGACAGAGATCAGTCAAGGCGTCGAAAGGCATCTGTTCAGGATCGACCACGCCGCGTGCCGGGTTCCTGACAGCCCAGACCACCCCGGCCATCACCCCCGCTGTCACCTGCAACACGGTCGCCGAGTTGTACGGCGCCAGTTTCCGCGCCTCCGACGTTGACAGACGGGAGCCGAACCAGTAGGCGCCCTTCGCATGCCCCATCAGCAGGACGCCGAGTTCGTCGACGCCGGTGGCGATTTCGTCGCGCAGGATGCGCTTGTTCGGTTGCGCGACCCATTCGCGTCCGGCAAGTTCATGGATCGACAGCACCGCATCGTCGCAGGGATGGTAGGCGTAATGCACCGTCGGCCGGTATTCCGGCGCCCGGCCGCCGCCCACGGTCAGGTAATCGGCGAGCGAGATCGCCTCGCCGTGCGAAATCAGGAAAGCGTGCAGCGGCCCGGCCAGCGGTGTCCAGGTACGGACACGTGTCGCCGCTCCGGGACGATCGAGATAGATCGCCGCCTCGCAGCCGAAGCCGTGGCGCCGGCCGTCGGGCGGCAACTGCTTCTCGTGGCTGCCCCAGCCGAGTTCAGCGGGCTGGCAGCCCTCGCCTACGCAACCATCAACCGACCAGGTATTGACGAATTCGCCCGGGCGCTTGCGCGGCTCTCCCGTCTGCCAGTCGCGCTCGGCGACGTGGATGACCTTGATCGAAAGCGCCTGCGCGAGCCGCGCCCAACCGAGCCGATCGCCCGGCACGACATCCGGCACACCGCAATCACGCGCGAGGTCGAGCAGCGCCTGCTTGACGAAATGCGAGACCCAGCCCGGATTTGCGCCATGCGTCAGCACCGCCGTCGGTCCCCCCGGGGCATTCAGCGCCCTGGCCTGCTCGCGCAGCGCATAGTTGGAACGCGCCGAGGGCGTCAGTGCCGGGTCGGTGTAACCACCTTCCCAGGGCTCGATGCTTGCGTCAAGATAAAGGGCGCCACACTCGCGGCAGAATTCGATCAGTGCCACGCTCGACACATTCACCGCCAGATTGAGAACGAAATCGCCGGGGCCGACCAACGGCGTCATGATTTCACGGTAGTTCCCGCACGTCAGTGGCAGGATCCGATGGCCCACCCGGTAGGCCGTCGCCTCTTCGATACCGCAGGCATCGGCGGTAATGATCGTCACCTGTTCGGGGCGCAGGGTCAGGTGGCGGAACAGCAAGGGCAACACCCCCTGCGCCACGGCGCCAAAACCGATGATGACGAGTCGCCCGGCGAAAGGAGTGGGTTCGAGAGAACTATGCATTGCGTACTTGTCAGAAGGCGGGAACAGAAGAACTGCCGCATCGCTGCGCGACAAGACACCATGCGTCATTGACAATGGACCGAGCCCGAAGCGCGCAGGAGTCTGGACAAGCGTTTTTACCACATCGTCCGCCAACCGGCCGTCACAAAAGTGACGGATCGCGGTCAACTGCATGAAACTATCCGACAATCACGCACCGGCAAGACGGAGAACCTTCTGGATCGAGTCGCAACTTCCACCGATGAAAGTCCTGCCTTGAAGATCCTGCGGCGCCTTTACCCCGTGGCCGCCTTCCTCTGCGGATTTGTCTGGGACGCACTGACCATCGGCCAGCGCGTTCGGCCTGTCGATCTGTGGCGTCTTGGCGCTTTCCTGCTCGGGGCCGGCCTGCTCGTCCTCTGGCTGGCCTTCCGCGAATCGAGAAAGCGGGCCGAGCCAGCGGCCGAAACGGGATTGCGCGGGCGCTTTGCCGGGATCGCGTGGCAAGCCCCCTACCTGTTGCTGCAGTTCTTCTTCGGGGGCATTTTCTCGGCGCTTTTCATCCTCTATTTCAAGAGCTCCGGTCACCTTGGCACCTGGCTGACGGCAACCATCCTTGGCGCGCTCCTGGTCGGCAACGAGTTCGCGGGAAGGCGCTACGGCCAGTATTTCACGTTGATCTGGACATTGTTTGCGCTGAACGCGATCCTGTTTTTCAATTTTGCGCTACCCCATGCCGTGGGCAGCCTGAATTCCTGGTGGTTCTACGTGTCAACCGCATCCGGCATCCTGTTGACTCACCTCTTGTGGCGGATTTCCTCCGGGCAGCCCGGGCGGATACTCCCCTCGTGGGCGTTGGCGGGGATGCTGCTGCTTGCATGGTCATTCGACATGATCGCGCCCGTTCCGCTGGTCAAACAGGCTCTGGCTGTCGGGCACGAATTCGTTCAGGAAGGCACGCGCACTGCTCTGAAGGTGGAACCGGCGCCCTCCTGGCAACTCTGGCGTGACCAGGCTGCCACCGTTCATGTGCCGGAAGGCGGGAAACTGTATGGTGTATCCGCGGTATTCGCCCCGCTCGGCATTACGGCATCACTGGAGCACCGCTGGGAGGTGCGTGAGGCCGGCGCTTGGAAGCTTGTCTATCGCAATAGATTCCAGAGCACCGGTGGGCGGGAACATGGCTTCCGGGGCTACTCCTGGGTGCTGAACCCGCAGCCCGGAGAGTGGCGATTCATTGTCGCGACACAGGACGGCCGAACCATTGGACTCTTTCCTTTCACCTTGGAACGCGGTGTGCCGCCGCCCGAAGAACTGCTGGTTCGAGAATTCTGATGAATGCGTTGTACGATTTCCGGGGTCAATTCCGGCTTCGGGCCGCTCGATGTGAAACGCATCGCGGCTGACAGGAAGTCGAGATATGGAAAGTTGTCCAATCAGACGAGATCTCGAAGAGTTTCCCCTGATGTCGTTGCGCGCGAGGGATCCCAGCAATTGCTCTGTTCCGCGATCGCCGAATCACGACTGCAGTCTTTGCCCCCCATGAAAACAATCATCGCGCGCCTGGCTATCGTGGCTGTATCTCTATGGACGTCCCTGTCGGCTTGGGCAGGGGAACTCGCTCCTGGGGATTACCGCTTCGAAGTTAACGCCGGCGGCCGACGCCGCAGTTACCTGGTCCATGTACCCCATCAAGCGGTTCGTGAACCATTGCCGGTTGTGTTGAGCCTGCATGGTGGCGGCGGCAATGCCCGGCAGCATCGCCAAAGCTCTGGAATGGATGCGGCGGCCGACCGGGATGGATACATGGTCATCTATCCCAATGGCACCGGTCGCCTGGACGAACACCTGCTCACGTGGAACGCCGGCAATTGCTGTGGCTATGCCCAGGCCCGGGGCGTGGACGATGTCGAGTTCGTTTCCACCCTGCTTGATGACATCGAGCGCCGGGCAACCATCAATCCGCGACGGATTTACGTCGCCGGCCACTCGAATGGCGGGATGATGGCACACCGTCTCGGCGATGAACTGCCGGAGCGGATTGCGGCCATCGCCTCGGTGGCCGGAGCCCGCGTACCGGGCCCAGGCAAAGGACGGGCAATTCCCGTGCTGCATATTCACAGTGAGGACGATCCGCGGGCTCCGTATGCCGGCGGTTTGGGTCCTCCGTTTCCGCTTACGGGTGCCCGGGTATCGCATTCGTCAGTGGCGACAACCGTTTCCGCGTGGGTCTTGCGAAACGGCTGCAATCCGCTTGCGGCGGAGGCGGAGTACCGCGAAGCTGGCACCCATATCGCACGACTGTCGGTCTACGGAAATTGCCGGGACGGCGCAGAAGTTGCACTGTGGAGACTTGCCGGCGCCGGACACGGCTGGCCAGGGACCACATCGAACCGGGAAGCCCTGGTGGGGCCAGCGACCAGGGTCATCGAAGCCAATACGGAAATCTGGAAGTTCTTCTCCCGTTTCTCGCTACCTCGCTCGATTCAAGAAGAGCGTCGCGTTGCTGCCCCGTAAGATCGATCGCGTCGACGGCCGCGATCTTGAGCTTGATTACGGCAGTCAGTCGTCTGCGATCATCATGCAGATCCCGCGCCAGCGCGCCGCTCGCGCTCCTGCCGTGCTGCCAGTGCCGCTGACGCGGCGCGATTTCTCAGTACGCTCGCGCAACTCTTTTTCGCGCGATTCGCCAAGGTTGGAGCGCGTGGATCTCGACGCTTCAAAAGCAACATGACTGGCCTGCGGGCGGGAACCAGACTGCGTTCCCTCTCCTGCCCAGGCTGGCTGCACGCATCCTCTCGGTCACGCGATCAGCGGTGCCAATGCACGCGCAACAACTTCTGATCCTCGTTATAGTGAAACTCGAGATCGCCTTGGCACGAGTGGTGCAGGGCTTCGCCCAAGTCGCGGGCGAGGTGAATGTCCGTGGTCGTGACGAGGATTCCGTCATCGGCCGGTTCGATCTCGATGATCCGGGCCAGCGGATGCTCGGCCTTGGCCTTTTCCTCGTGATGCCGGATGAGGGAAGTCAGTTCTTCGCGATGCTCGAGGAAATAGGGGCCAGAAACGTGCACGAAGCCGGCCGGAAAGTGGTCGCGACTGCGATGGCAGGCCGGACATACAACTTCGGATGCGCCGCTCGGGCGCTCGCCCCACTGCCAGCGACCGGCATGAAAAAACGCCCCGCACGCCGGGCATACCGCAGGTTCTGGCAGCTTGTGCTGGAGCTTGTAGCTGTCGTGTTCCCTTTCCTCTCGCAACTGGTCGCGTCGCACGGCCCGGAATCCGGGGTGAGTGGTCTTGGCGTTCATGATTCCTCCTTCTTTCTCTGCAGGTGTTGCCTGTGTCAACGCCTTTATTGAGCGCCCGGACCCAGTGCTTCACTTTGATCCTGGTCTAACGGATATGCGGGTTGTGGCACCGGGTTTGGTTGCACCATCCTGCGGGCAGTGGCCTTGCCGGCCGGAGGGACGGGCGCAAATTGCATGTTCCCTGAACTGGGGCTAGTAGTCTGCGCGGCAGAGCCATTCTGAATGGAATGGCGTGCTGTGCAGGGGCGAAGTGTTGCTGGATGGGGGATAGCGATGGAGTTGTCGGGTCGCCAATGAGCGAGCCACATGCCGGCGGCGGAGGTCGCGACAGGGGCGACATGGCCAAGCCTGGCATTGATGGCCCTCATTGCGTCACCAGGCAGCTCATGCGCCGCAGATTGAGCGCCAGGCAGACGAGCCGGAACTCGTCGCGCACCTTGTTCGGTCCGCGCAAGCTGAACTGGCGGAAACCCAGGATGTTCTTGATCCAGCCATTGGGCGGCTCGACGATCGCCTTGCGCCGTCGGTAGGCGGCCTTGGCCACAGCGGTTTGCAAACGGGCCGCCATCGCCTCGGCCTGCGGATTTCTGGCGGCGTCGATCTTGGCCTGGGCGCGTCCCTCGCGGCCCAAGGCCACAATGACTTCTGTCGGCCCTGCAGCCAGTTGGGCAAACACGGCCTCCGAGCGAAACCCCGTATCGGCCAGGACCGTGCCCGGAGCGCTGTTCAGGTTAACCCTGACAGGCTCGATCAGCACCGGCAGGCGGTCGGCATCGGCGGCGTTGGACAGTTCGGCGGCCACGATGATCTGGGCCGTGTCATCGACCGCCGTGTGGGCGTTTTCCCCAGGGCTGTAGCTCTGGTCGAAACCGCCGCCGGCCCGCTTCATGATCCGGCTGTCCGGGTCGGTGAAGCTCTCCTGGGCAGTGTCCTCGGGCACCCCGAAGTCGCGTTTGTGGCGGCCACCCTTGGGCTTGCCGTCCTTGCCCTTCGGGCGTCGGTCGTCCTTGGGATCGCGACCCTTCTCTTTGTCCAGTTCCGTCTGGCGGGCTTCCAGCCGCTCGCGTGCCGCCTTGATCACTGCCAGCCGGGCTTCCCGCCGCTCGATTTCGGCCGGCACCTCCAGTTGCGGCCCGTCCCGTTCGGCCCGGTCCGCCCCCAGGGCGCCCTCGAGTAGCGCCTTGATCTGCGCTTCCAGTTCGGCCTGCTCTTCCGGCATGCGCCGGTAGCTCATCGCCTTGTGGCGCGAGGAGTCGGCCTTGATCTTGGTGCCATCCACGGCAATCGTGCCCAGCTTGACCAGCCCGCATTCCCGCGTCAGTTGCACCAGTTCCACGAACGACGTCGCCAATTCGGAAAGGTGCAATGCCCGGAAGTCGCAGATCGTCCGGTGCTTCGTATAGTTGCCCGCCGCCAACGCCCGGAAGGCGACGTCTTCATGCAGCTTCCGCGCAATCTTGCGGGAGGAGAATACGCCGGTCGCGTAGCAATGGAGCAGCACCTTGACGATCATCGCCGGATCGAACGGCTGGTTGCGCGGCCCGCCCCCGGCATACCTCATGGAGGGCGCCCGGGTCCAGCGAATCGACGGAGTGCTGCTGAGTATTGCCCTTCCGGCAGCCATTCCCGCAACGGAGGCGGCAGCAACAGGGTCTGGGTCGGATCGTAGGGCAGATAGCTCGCAGTCATCTTTGTCTGATGCGTTTGCCCGCCCCTCCTTGACCCAAAACGGCTCTGCCGCGCAGACTCCTAGCAGCCTGTCGGACTTTCCGAATAGCAGGGCATAATTGGGCCACTGGAATGTGACGGACACGAAGATGGCCTTTCACCCGATAGATCGAGAAACGGACTAGCTGCTACCGCCCTCGGTACAGGAGTGGTTGCCGGAGTCGCACTTGGCGCGCTACGTCGTTGATGTGGTCGAAGGGCTGGACCTGTCGGAACTGGAGCGGGCGTATGCCGGACGAGGCAGCGATGCCTACCATCCGGCGACGCTGCTTTCGCTTGCTGATCTACGGCTACGCCACGGGAACCTTCTCCAGCCGCAAGATCGAACGGGCGACCTACGACTCGCTGGCGTTCCGGTATATCGCCTGCAACCGGCATCCGGATCACGACACCCTGGCGACGTTCCGGAGGCGCTTTGGCAAGGAATTCCAATGCGGCCTTCGTTCAGGTGCTGCAGGTGGCCCGGGAGAACCAACTCTCGCGCTTCGGCACCGTCAGCCTGGACGGCACCAAGATTCACGCCAATGCCAGCCGGCACAGCGCCCTGTCCTATGGGCACGCCGAGAAGATCGAGGCGCAACTGAAAGCGGAAGTGCAGGAACTGCTGGCACTGGCGGAAGCGGCCGACCAGTCGGCGGTGCCCGATGGCGTGAAGCCTGCCCGACGAGATCAAGCGCCGGGAGGACCGCCTGGCGGCGATTGCGGCGGCCAAAGCCAAGATCGAGGCGCGGGCCAAAGAACGCTTCGAGCGGGAGCAGGCCGAGTACGAAGCCAAGATGGCCCACGCGCAGCGAAGGAGGCAGCGACCGGCAAGAAGCCGGGCGGCAAGCCGCCGAAGCCGCCCGAGTCCGGCCCGCGCGCGGACGACCAGATCAACCTGACCGACGAAGAGTCGCGGATCATGAAGGTGGCCGGCGGCGGCTTCGAGCAGTGCTACAACGCCCAGGCGGTGGTCGATACCGAATCGATGCTGATCCTCGCCCCGCACGTCACCCAAGCCACCAACGACAAGGAGCAGGTCGAGCCGATGGTGGCGAAGATCGCAGGCGCAATCCCGAAGGGCTGAATCAAGCCGAAGACCTCGCTGGCCGACACCGGCTACTTCAGCGAGAAGAACGTGGCGGTCTGCGTCGCCGCCAAGATCGAGCCGCTGATTGCCGTCAAGCGCGATGAGCACCATCCGGGCTGGCGGGAGCGTTTCACCGAACCGGCGCCGCTGGCCGACGACGCCTCACCCGGTCGAGACCATGAAGCATGCAAGCTCAAGACCACGAGCCGGCCGGGCCGCCTATGCGCTGCGCAAGCAGACGGTGGAACCGGTGTTCGGCATCATCAAGTCGGTGATGGGCTTCCGCCAGTTTCTGCTGCGCGGCCTGGAGAACGTCCAGAACGAATGGACGCTGGTTTGCCTCGCGTGGAATTTGAAGCGCATGGCCGTATTGCGTCCGCAGTAAGAAAATCAGGACAGGAGCATTTCGTTTCCATGCCAAAACGCCCTGATTTCAGACCCGAAACGCCTCAATTCTTTCGGATCGTGAAACCAGGTCGTCGGGCCGAACTCAAGTCCGACAGGCTGCTAGCCCAGATAATTCACCAGAAACAGGACGGCGCAGCCGGATTCCGTCAGCGCCTTTGAGGCAGCGCCCGGCAGGACGCCCCATCAGTTTCACGAAACCGTCGAGAAAGACCATGGCCGGCAGGAAGTGCGACGCTGCCACGATCCGGTCACGCTTGATGGTTTCGAACCTGGCAACCGTCACTTCCTGCCCGAGCACCGTGGTCACGAACGGAAGGGCGAGATTCTGCGCGTTCTGCTTGTGCAGATATTTCGTGCTGAATTTCGATGTCTTGGTCATTTTCGCTCGCTGTCATTGCTATGACTTTTGCCAGAGCCATGCGTCGTTGGGCTGGCTCATCTTCAGTTTGCGGGCGCCGATCGAAATCGGCGGCCAAGGTCTGTGAAAGCAGATCGTTGACAGTTCAAGCCGGGCCAAGCTACGGTTGCATTGCGGAACCCCCTGAATAGCGAAGATGGCCCTGCCTCTACTCACCCAGCACATTGCCCAGACAAAACTCGGCGCCTATTGCGAGAAAAAGATTCCCGCCGACGTCCGCGACAGGGTGCGCCTGGTACTCGAGTTCGCCGGCAACGAGATTACCCTTGTCGAGACCCGCCCATATTTTCGCGACCCGACCCAATGGACCCGCCTGCCGGTGGCCCGCTTCCGCTTCAATGCGGCATCGGGAACCTGGGCGCTCGACTGCCCCAATCTGCGCGAAAAAGGTGGCTGGCGGCCCTATCCCGTCCAGCCGGGGCGTGATCTGGACAAGCTGATCCGGGCGCTCGACCAGGATACAAGCGGGGTGTTCTGGGGCTGACGCAACGGGCGAACTCCGCCCGGGCCGCTACCCTCACATTTCGCCCGGCCGGGTGATCGAAAGCAACTCGGCACCCCCCTGCCCCAGCGAACGCCAGTCGGTCAGCGGCCGCAGCACCGCCAGCGCAGCCGTAGGCAGCAGCTTGCCGTCATCCGGCTGGGTAAGCGGCCCCTGCGTCAGGAAATAGACCAGTTCCTCCAGTCCCGGGTTGTGCCCGACCAGCAGCACCTGCTGCGCATCCGCCGCATGGTCCGCAAGGCTGGCCAGCATCTCTGCGATCGACCCCCCGTAGATTCTCTCGTCGAAGCAAATCCCGCGCTCCTTGAGCCCGAGCGACCGGCATATCGACTCGGCGGTCTCCCGCGCCCGCCGTGCCGGCGAACTGATCACCTGATCGGGCACAAGTCCCTCGTCCTTCATCCAGGCACCTACCCTCTGCGCCCCGGTCCGGCCACGTTCGGCCAGCGGCCGGTCGAAATCCGGCTGGCCGGTACTCCAATCGGACTTTCCATGACGAAGAATGAACAATCTGAGTGTCGCTTCAACCATTTCCTGGAGCCTCCTTCAGCAAATCACCATTGCGCCACGTCGCGACGATGCGAGCACGCCGTCCTGCCGCGACCGGGTTCCCTTGCCGGGTATGTTAGCAGCGCCCATGCACAGAAACCAGAACAGCCACAGAGATTGAGGAGAGCCGTTGCATTTCCCGTTCAGCGGGTAAAGGTGACGGCGAAAGCGATGGTTGGCGATGCGCGGCAGCCGGCCCCCTCAGACGAGCCGCCCCGCATCAATCCGCAAAATCCGCCGGCAACGGGCGGCGATCGCTTCGTCGTGGGTAACCAGAACCAGCGTCGTTCCCTGCCGGGCGTTGAGGTCGAACATCATGTCGATGATCTGCTGGCCGGTAGCCGCGTCGAGGTTGCCGGTCGGCTCGTCGGCGAGCACCAGACGCGGGCTGGGGGCGAAGGCGCGGGCCAATGCGACGCGCTGCTGCTCGCCGCCGGACAGGTGCTTCGGGTAATGCTTCAGGCGGTGTTCGAGGCCGACGCGCACCAGCCAGTCGCGGGCTGTTGCGGTCGACCCTCTGGAACCGGCCAATTCCAGCGGCAACATGACGTTTTCCAGCGCGTTCAACGACGGCAGCAACTGGAACGACTGGAAGACGAAGCCGAGCAGCTTGCCGCGCTGGCGGGCGCGATCGTCTTCGTCGAGGGCCGCCAGCGAAACGCCGTCGAGACGGATTTCGCCGGATGTGGGAACATCGAGACCGGCCAGCAGCCCAAGCAGGGTCGATTTACCCGAACCCGAGGCGCCAACGATGGCCACCGTCTCCCCGGACATGACCGAAAACGAAATATCCTGCAAAATCGTCAGCGGCTCGCCGCCGTTATCGACGGTCTTGCCCAACCCTGACACTTCAACCACCGGTTTCTCGATCATGCGGACTGCCCTGCTCCTGTTGGCCCTGCTCTTTTCCGCCACGCCGGCGCTCGCCGCGCGAACCATCCTGATTTTCGGCGACTCGCTTTCCGCCGGCTACGGCATCCGTCCCGAACAGGCCTGGCCGTCGTTGCTGGAAAAGCGCCTGAGCGAAAAGCGCCTCGATTATAGCGTCGTCAATGTCTCGATTTCCGGCGAGACCACCGCCGGCGGCCGTGCACGCCTGCCGGAAGCCCTGCAGCGCCACAAGCCGGCCATCGTCGTCATCGCCCTCGGCGCCAACGACGGTCTGCGCGGCCTGCCGCTCGCCCAGATGCGCGACAACCTCGCCGCCATGCTCGATGCCGCCCAGGCGACCGGGGCGCGCACGCTGCTCGTCGGCATGCACCTTCCGCCCAATTACGGTCCCTACGCCGCCGAGTTCGCGAAGAGTTTCGCGGACACCGCCAAGCGCAAGAAGAGCGCCGCGCTGGATTTCCTGCTGGCGCCGATTGCCGCCAACCCGGCCTATTTCCTTTCCGACGGCATTCATCCGACGCCCGAGGCGCAGCCGCTGATCCTCGATCACCTCTGGCCCGGCCTGCAGCCGCTGCTAAAATAGGGCATGACCGCCGACCGCTCACCCCTTGCCGATCTTGGCGGCTTCGACGAAATCATCGACGTCCGCTCCCCCGCCGAATTTGCCGAAGACCACATTCCCGGCGCCATCAACTGCCCGGTCCTCGACGACGCGCAGCGCGCCGAGGTCGGCACGCTCTACAAGCAGGTCTCCCCGTTCGAAGCCAGGAAGATCGGCGCCGCGCTGGTTTCCGAGAACATCGGCCGCCATCTGCGCGAGCGCTTTCTCGGCAAGGCGCGCGACTGGAAGCCGCTGATCTACTGCTGGCGCGGCGGCAACCGCAGCGGCTCGATGACCACCGTCTTCCGCGCCATCGGCTGGAAGGCCAGCCAGCTCGAAGGGGGTTACAAGACCTGGCGCAGCCACGTGGTCGCGCAGCTCGAACACCTGCCGCAGTCCTTCGCCTTTCAGGTCATCTGCGGCGCCACCGGCAGCGGCAAGACGCGCATCCTGCAGGCGCTCGCCGCCCGCGGCGAACAGGTGCTCGACCTGGAAACCCTGGCCAGCCACAAGGGTTCGGTTCTCGGCGTGCTGCCCGGGCAGCCGCAACCGAGCCAGAAATGGTTCGAAACGCTGCTCCTGCTCGAACTGGAGCGCTTCGACCCGGCGCGACCCGTCTTCGTCGAGGCGGAAAGCCGCAAGATCGGCCGCCTGCATGTGCCGGATGCCCTCATCGAACGCATCCGCGACGGCGAATGCGTCAGCATCGACGCGACGCTGGCGGCTCGCGTCGCCTTCCTGCTGACCGACTACGATTATTTCCTGAGGATGCCGGCGCTCCTGAGCGAACGACTCATGGTGCTCAAGAACCTGATCAGCCGGAAAACCATGGAGCGCTGGCACGAAATGATCGCGGCTGGCGAGTGGCCGTCCCTGGTTCGCGCATTGCTGGAAGAACACTACGACCCGCTCTATTACCGTTCACAAAACCACAACTTTACCGGCCACCGCAGCGCCGGCATCTTTCCGACCGATGATCTCTCGGCGACCGGCATCGCCGACATCGCCGCGCGCATCGTTCACTCGCGGACGGCGCAGATCGCCTGACGCAGC
Source organism: uncultured beta proteobacterium (assembly GCA_963810175.1). Lineage (GTDB taxonomy): Bacteria > Pseudomonadota > Gammaproteobacteria > Burkholderiales > Rhodocyclaceae > Azonexus. The sequence goes on from CAWEMU010000033.1 coordinate 28,384, forward strand.
GCCGGCTTCGGGCTGTCGACATAACCCTCTGCGAAGGCTATCTCGCGCAGGCCGGCAGCCCCGGCGACGGCACGCAGCTCCCCTGGACGCAGCAGGAAATCGGGGCTGGAAGGCTTGCCATAGGCCTCGTTGCCGACCATGAAGGTCTCGTAGATCAGCACCCCGCCATTGCCGAGCAAGGCGCAGACATCCGGCAAACGCGGCCGCCACAGGTAATTGGTGACGACGACACCGGCAAAGCGCTCGCCGGCCAGCGGCCAGTCGCCGCCTTCGAGGTCCAGTTCGAGCGCGGTGATACCCGGCACCCCCTGCAAACCGGAAATTGCCGCGAAATCGCGGTCGACCGCAACCACCTCGTAACCCGCTGTCGCGAACAGACGGGCATGGCGACCGTTGCCGCAGGCGAGGTCGAGCACGCGCCCGCCGGCGGCAACGCGCGGCAGATGGCGGACGACCCAGGGCGACGGGGCTATCATGGCGGCATGTTGATTCGGGGAGGCAGTCATGGCGGGCATCATTGTTCGGGAGAACGGTCAGGGAAGATACCAGCAGGAAGTCATCGTTGGCGAGCACCGAATGCTGGCCGACGAGCCGGTCAGCGTCGGCGGCGCGGATGCCGGGCCGGCGCCGCTCGAATATGTGATGGCCGGCCTCGGCGCCTGCACCTCGATGACCCTGCGCATGTATGCCGAACGCAAGGGCATCCCGCTGACGCGAATCAGCGTCAGCCTGTCCCACGACAGAGGGTGAAGGTCGCCGGCATTCCCCGCGTTCGCATCGTCCGCAGGATCACGCTGGAAGGCGATCTGACCGCTCGAGCAGCGCGTGCGGCTGCTGGAAATCGCCAACAAGTGCCCGGTTCACAAAGCGCTGGAACAACCGCTGGTGATCGAATCGGCGCTGGTCGATTAGGCGGCATCCCCTAGCCCGGCGATGGAAGCCAATTTGACGATGTGCTATTATGCTGCATTGCATCATAATCTCCTGACACGAGGCTTTCCATGCTGGAACAGCACTATCTCACCACACTGTTCGAACCGGACGCCGTAGCCGTCATTGGCGCCTCCGACCGCGAAAATGCCGTCGGCAACATCATTTTCAAGAACATCCTGGCGTCGGGCTTCAAGGGTCAGCTTTTTGCCATCAACCCCAAGCACGAGACCGTTCAGGGCCAGCAGACCTACAAGTCGATCGAGGAAATCGGCGCCCGCGTCGATATGGCGGTCATCGCCACCCGACCGCAGTCGATCCCGAAAATCATGGAGCAGTGCGGCCGCAGCGGGGTGCGCAACGTCATCATCGTCAGCTCGGGATTTTCCGAATCGGGCCACGTCGGCGCCGCGCTCCAGCGCAAGGTTCTCGAGATTGCGCGCTCCTACAGCGTCCGCATCCTCGGCCCCAACTGCCTCGGCATCATCCGTCCCGACATCGGTCTAAATGCGACCTTTGCCAGCGTGACCGCCAGTCGCGGCAATCTGGCACTGGTTTCGCAATCCGGCGCCATCTGTTCGGCGGTACTCGACTGGGCCAAGAGCAACCAGATCGGCTTTTCGTCGGTGATTTCACTGGGGATGACGGCCGACATCGAGTTCGGCGAAATCCTCGATTACCTGATCTACGACAACCGCACGCACTACATCCTGATGTACGTCGAGGGCATCCGCAACGCCCGCCGCTTCATGAGCGCATTGCGGTCCGCCGCCCGGATCAAGCCGATCATCCTGCTCAAGGCCGGGCGCCACGAAGCCGGATCGATGGCGGCGTCCACCCACTCGGGGATGGCGGCGGTTTCCGATTCGGTATTCGATGCCGCCGTGCGCCGCGCCGGCGTCGTCCGCGTCAGCAACATCGGTCAGCTTTTCTATGCCGCCAAGGCGCTGGCCTCGAAATTCCGCCCGCAGGGCAACCGCCTCGCCATCATCACCAACGGCGGCGGTCCGGGCGCGATGGCGGCCGACCGCGCCGGCGACCTCGGCATTCCGCTGGCCACCCTGTCCGACGAGACGATGGTCGCGCTCAACAAGTTCCTTCCACCCAACTGGTCGCACAACAATCCGGTCAACATCGCCGGCGATGCGTCGCCGGAACGCTATCGCCAGACCATCGAGCTGGTGACGGCAGATGCCGGTGTCGACAGTACGCTGGTCATGCTTTCGCCGCAGGCGATGACGCACCCGCTGGAAGTCGCCAAGGCGATCGTCGAGATCACCGACGAAACCAGCCGCTCGGTCATCTGCTGCTGGATGGGCGAGGATCAGGTTGCCAGTGGCCGCAAGGTTCTGGAGGAATCCGGCATTCCGGCCTTCCGCACGCCGGAAACCGCGGTCGAGCTGTTCTACCACATCTCCAAGTATTTCCGGAACCAGAAACTGCTCCTGCAGACGCCGGAGCCGACCCGTCAGCAAGACCGCCCGGAAGCCGAAGGCGCCAAGATGCTGATCGAGGCCCTGCTCGCCGAGCGCCGCAAGGTCCTCTCCGAGATGGAATCGAAAGCCATCCTGCGTGCGTTCCGCGTGCCGGTCGCGCAGACCATGGTTGCGCGAACCGCGACCGAGGCTCTGCTGCTGGCCGAACAGATCGGGTTCCCGATCGCCATGAAGGTCGACTCTCCCGATCTCCAGCACAAGTCAGAAGTCGGCGGGGTGCGCCTCAACATCATGAATGCGCCGGCCGTCCGCAATGCCTATCACGACATCATCGATACCGTTCAGAAGCGTCAGCCCAAGGCCAGGATCAACGGCGTTTCGATAGAGCCCTTCCTGTCGCGTCCGCATGGCCGCGAGATGATGGTCGGCGTCTTCCGCGACCCCATCTTCGGCCCGGTGATCTCCTTCGGCGCCGGCGGGTTCGATGTCGAGGTCTTCAGCGACCGCTCGGTTGCGTTGCCGCCGCTCAACAAGTTCCTGGCCAGGGATCTCATCGAGTTCGACGCGCGCCTCGATTATTCTCGGCGAGTTCCACAACATGCCGCCAGTCGACCAGAAGGCGCTACGCGAGGTGCTGCTCTGCGTCTCGGAGATGGTCTGCGAACTGCCCTGGCTGATGGAACTCGACATCAACCCGCTGATCGTCGACGAGAAAGGCGCCATCGCGGCCGATGCGCGCATCGTCGTCGACCACATCTCCGAGACCAGCGGTGACCGCTACGCGCACATGGCGATCTACCCCTACCCGGTCCATTTGACCCAGGAGTGGCAGATGAAAGACGGCACGGCGGTCACCATCCGCCCGATCCGCCCGGAAGATGCCGAGATGGAGCAGGAGTTCGTCAAGGGCATGTCCGACGAATCCCGCTACTACCGCTTCATGGATACCCTGCGCGAACTGACGCCCACCATGCTGGTACGGTTCACGCAGATCGATTACGACCGCGAAATGGCGCTGGTCGGCACGCTGGCCGGCGATGAAGGCAAGGAAACCCAGATCGGCGTCGCCCGCTACGTGGTCAATCCCGACGGCGAATCGGTCGAGTTTGCCCTGGCGGTGGGCGATGCCTGGCAGAAGAGCGGCGTTGGCCGCAAGCTGATGACAGCGCTGATCGACTGCGCCCGCCAGAAGGGCTATCGCGCAGTCGTCGGAGACGTGCTGTCGACCAACGGCAAGATGTTCAACCTGATGACCAGCCTCGGCTTCACTATCCACCCGCATCCGGACGACACCGCCGTCAAGCGCGTGATCAAGCCATTGTCCGGCTGATCGGGCAATCGCCCGCGATACCGCAATGCTTGACGAGCCGCTTTTCCGCCGCGCCACAGACGTCGCCAGCGAGCACCGCCTCCGCGGAGCAGATGCAGTCTGCGTCGCCCTCGCCTCGCAGCGCGATGGAACGCTCATCCATTGTCGACCGCGGGATGGTGGACCGCGCGCCCGCATCAGTCGCCGCACCCACGCCGGCTGACCGGCCCGACAACGCCTGAACGCACGTGGGCCAGAAATTGCCTTGTTGCAAGCAATGGGTCGCCCGACAAGTCCGGATCTGGCGGGCACTGTAATTGAGGCAGATAATCAACAGGATCCGATGGTCAAGCCACTAGACGACTTCTCCAAGCACACGCCGATGATGCGCCAGTACCTGGCGCTCAAGGCGCGGTATCCGGACACGCTGCTGTTTTACCGGATGGGGGATTTCTACGAGTTGTTCCACGACGATGCCGAGAAGGCGGCGCGCCTGCTCGACATCACGCTGACCACGCGCGGCCAGTCGGCTGGCGTGCCGATCAAGATGGCCGGCGTGCCCTTCCATTCGCTCGAGCCCTACCTCGCCAAGCTGGTCAAGGCCGGCGAGTCGGCGGTGATCTGCGAGCAGATCGGCGACCCGGCGACCAGCAAGGGGCCGGTCGAGCGCGCCGTGGCGCGCATCGTCACGCCCGGCACGCTGACCGATGCGGCGCTGATCGACGACAAGCAGGACATCTGGCTGCTGGCGATCACGACGGCCCGCAACACCGCCGGTCTGGCGCGGCTGAACCTGGCCAGCGGCGAGTTCATCCTGCACCGAGATCCCGGTCGAGCAGATTCAGGCCACGCTGGAGCGCATTCGCCCGGCCGAAATCCTCCATCCGGAATCGTGGACGCCGGACTTCGGCCGCGAAGCAGCGCGCACCCGGCAGCCGGACTGGCATTTCGAATTCGACTCGGCCCGACGCCTGCTTTGCGAGCAGTTCGAGGTCGCCTCGCTGGCCGGCTTCGGCGCGGAAGGCCTGAGGCCGGCGATCGCCGCCGCCGGCGCGCTGCTGCAATACGCGCAAGCCACGCAGTCGGGCAAATTGCCGCATTTGCGGGCGTTGACCGTGGAACTCGAAGGCGCCTATCTCGGCCTCGACCTCGCCACCCGGCGCAATCTGGAATTGACCGAGACCCTGCGCGGCCAGCCTTCGCCGACGCTTTTTTCGCTGCTCGACCACTGCGTGACCAGCATGGGTTCGCGCCTGCTGCGCCACGCCTTGCACCACCCGCTGCGCGAGCGCGACATTCCCGCCGCCCGCCACGGCGCCGTCGAGGCATTGCTCGACGACTACGGCCGGATGGCCGGCGAGGTGCGCCGCGAACTCAAGGGGATTGCCGACATCGAGCGTATCGCCGGGCGCATCGCCCTGCGCAATGCCCGGCCGCGCGATCTGGCCAGCCTGCGCGAATCGCTGGCCCGGCTCGACCGCCCTGCGCGCGCCCGCTGGCCAGCGATAGTTCGCCACTGCTGGCGCAACTGGAAAACGATCTGGAAACGCCGCTGGCTGTGCTCGACCTGCTGGTCCGCGCCATCGCCGCCGAACCGTCCGCCCAGGTCCGCGACGGCGGCGCCATCGCGCCCGGCTACGACGCCGACCTCGACGAACTGCGCTCGCTCAACGACAACTGCGGCGCCTATCTGGTCGACATGGAAGTCCGCGAACGCGAACGCACCGGCATCAGCAGCCTCAAGGTCGAATACAACAAGGTGCATGGCTTCTACATCGAGGTCACGCACGCCCACACCGACAGGATTCCCGACGATTATCGCCGCCGCCAGACGCTGAAGAACGCCGAGCGTTACATCACGCCGGAGTTGAAGGCCTTCGAGGACAAGGCGCTGTCCGCCCAGGAGCGTTCGCTGGCCCGCGAAAAGGTCCTGTACGAAGGCATTCTCGACGAACTGCTGCCGGCGGTGCCAACCTTGCAGACCATCGCCCGCGCCGTCGCCCAGCTCGACCTGCTGGCCGGCTTTGCCGATACGGCCCTGAAGCGCAACTGGAACAAACCGGAATTTGCCCCGGAAATCGGGTTGACCGTAACCGGCGGCCGCCACCCGGTGGTCGAAGGCGAAATGGCCAACAGCGCCGAAACCTTCATCGCCAACGACTGCCTGCTCGCCGAAAACCGCCGCCTGCTGCTGATCACCGGCCCCAACATGGGCGGCAAATCGACCTACATGCGGCAGGTCGCGCTGATCGCCCTGCTCGCCCACATCGGCAGCTACGTGCCGGCCGACCGTTGCGTGCTCGGCCCGCTCGACCGCATCTTCACCCGCATCGGCGCCTCCGACGACCTCGCTTCCGGGCGCTCGACCTTCATGGTCGAAATGACCGAGGCCGCCGCCATCCTGCATCACGCGACGCCGAACAGCCTGGTGCTGATGGACGAAATCGGCCGCGGCACCTCGACCTTCGACGGCATGGCGCTGGCCTTCGCCATCCTGCGCCACCTGATCGACAAGAACCGCTGCCTGACGCTGTTCGCCACGCATTATTTCGAACTGACCCGGCTTTCGCACGAATATTCCGAGCTGGCCAACGTCCATCTCGACGCCGTCGAACACAACGACCGCATCGTCTTCCTGCATGCCGTCGAGGAAGGCCCGGCCAACCAGAGCTACGGCATCCAGGTCGCCGCGCTGGCCGGCATTCCGAATGCCGTCGTCCGCGCCGCGCGCAAGCAGTTGCGCGAATTCGAGCAGCGCGCCGCGGTCGACCCGCTGCAACCCGATCTTTTTGCCCAGAGCCAGCCGGAACCGGCCGAACCCGAGCCGCATCCGGCACTCGAACAACTGGCCGGCCTCGACCCGGACAGCCTGACGCCGCGCGAAGCGCTCGATGCGCTCTATGCCCTGAAGAAACTTGCCGGATGAAGCGCTGGCTGTCTGGCGTCTGCCTGTGTCTTGCCGCGCTGGCCCACGGCGAAACCTGGCAGTTTGCGGTGATCGGCGACGTGCCCTACTCGGCCCGCGAAAGGCACGAACTGCCGCGCATGCTGGAAGCCATCGCCGACACCAATGTCGCGTTGATCGCCCACATCGGGGACATCAAGAACGGTCAGGCCCGTTGCGACGACGAGGTTTTCCTGGATCGCCAGCAACTGTTCAATGCCAGTCGCGTGCCCTTCGTCTTCGTTCCTGGCGACAACGAGTGGACCGACTGCAGCCGGATCTCGAATGGCGCCTACGATCCGCTGGAACGCCTTGCCACGCTGCGTTCGCTGTTCTGGCAGCGCCCCGATTCGCTCGGCCGCAAGACAATCCCGCTCGAACGCCAGCCGGGCGCCTACCCGGAGCATTCGCGATTTCGCCTCGGGCCGGTCCTCTTCGTCACCCTGAACCTGCCGGGGCCGGACAACAACTTCGGCTGGCAGGACGACGCCAGCGCCGATTTCCGGGATCGCAACCCGGCGGTGCTGCGGTGGCTGAAAGAAAGCTTCGCGCTTGCCCGGCGGGAAAAGATGGCGGGAGTCGTGCTGCTGTTCCAGGCCAATCCCGGCTTCAGGCACTTTGCACAGGGCTTGCCGCATCGCGGCTTTCGCGAATTTCTGGAAACCGTCCGCCGGGAAACGCTCGCTTTTCCCGGTCAGGTGGTCGCGGTTCATGGCGATACCCACGTAAGCCGCATCGATCAACCGTTGCGCGACGGCAACGGGAAACGAATCGCCAACTTCACCCGCGTCGAAACCTTCGGCTATCCGCTGATGGGGTGGACGCGCGGGATAATCGACACCGACTCACCCGCGCTGTTCCGCTTCGAAACCTATCCCTGGCCGCCCGCGGCTCAGTGACAGGTTTCCTCTTCATCGTCCCCGCCGTGGACGTGACCGTGTTCCAATTCCTCGGCGCTGGCCGGGCGGATCGCCGTTACCGTGCAGGTGAAGATCAGCGCCATGCCGGCGAGCGGATGGTTGCCGTCGAGCACCACCTTGTCGTCGGCGATCTCGGTCACGCGGTAGATGACGAAATCGTCGTCCTCGCCCTCTTCGGGGCCGCCCTCGAACTGCATGCCGACTTCGAGTTCCCTGGGGAAATCCTTGCGCGGCTCGACCTGGACCATTTCGGCGTCGTAATCGCCAAACGCCTCGTCCGGCTGCAACTTGACCTTGACCGATTCGCCGACCTTCTTGCCCTGCAGGGCTTCCTCGATCTTCGGGAAGATGTCTTCGTAACCCCCATGCAGATAGACGAGCGGCTCGCGCCCTTCGTCCACCACTTCACCATCGGGATCGGTAACGTGATAGTCGAGGGTGATGACGGAATTCCTGGCAACCTGCATGTTCATGAATTGAGTTCCTTGACGAGGCGCAGCACTTCCAGCGCGTGGCCCTTGTAATTGACGTTGTAAAGGGCGTGACGAATCACGCCGGATTTGTCGATGACGAACGTCGAGCGGACGATCCCGAATTTCCGGTGACCATCGACCTCCCGCGCCTGCCAGACGCCGTATTGCTTGCAGACAAGACCCTCTGCATCCGACAGCAGTTCGGTGCCGATTCCCTCGCGGTCGCGAAACTCGGCGTGTTTCAGGCATTCGTCGCGACTGATTCCGAAAAGCACGCAATCCTGACGCTGGAATTGCTCCTCGTGGTCAGAAAAGTCGGTGGCCTCCATCGTGCATCCGGGCGTCCCGTCCTTCGGGTAGAAGAAGAGAACGACATGCTTTCCGCCCCGGTAACTTGCGAGATCGATCCTGGCCATATCGGCATCCGGCAATGAGAACGCCGGCGCGTAATCGCCAACCTTCAGCAGCATGTAAGTCTCCTTGAGCGCTCTGCGGGGTACTGCTGTGAGCGATTCTAGCGGAGGGACATGCCGGTGACTACTGCGGTGAACGCCTTTATTTCGCTTATTTTCCCGGAACTTTTTCCGGTATCTGAACGAAGCTCTCGTCCTGGCGGATCATGCCCAGTTCGAATCGGGCGCGCTCCTCGATCGCGTCGTAGCCCTGCTTGAGATCGCGGACCTCGGCGTCGAGGCCCGCATTCCTGATCTCCAGCTTCTTGGTCACTTCCTTCTGCTGCTGCAATTGACGGTCGTAATCCCACACTTTCAGCCAGCCACCCTTACCCAGCCACAGCGGGTATTGCAGCATGGCAATCAGCGCGAGAAGGCCGACCGTCAGCCAGCGCATCGAGCGTCAGCGCAGGTTGTAGAAGGTCTCGCGACCGGGGTACGAGGCAGTATCGCCGAGATCTTCCTCGATGCGCAGCAACTGGTTGTACTTGGCGATGCGGTCGGAACGCGACAGCGACCCGGTCTTGATCTGCCCGGCGTTGAGGCCGACCGCGATGTCGGCGATGGTGCTGTCCTCGGTTTCGCCGGAGCGATGCGAGATCACCGCGGTATAGCCGGCGCGCTTGGCCATTTCGACGGCGGCGAAGGTTTCGGACAGCGTGCCGATCTGGTTGATCTTGATCAGGATCGAGTTGGCGATGCCCTGCTTGATGCCTTCCTTGAAGATCCGGGTGTTGGTCACGAAGACATCGTCGCCGACGATCTGCACCGTCTTGCCCAGACGCTGGGTCAGCAGTTTCCAGCCGTCCCAGTCGGCTTCGGACATGCCGTCCTCGATCGAAACGATCGGGAACTGGTCGGCCAGGTTGGCAAGATAGTCGGTGAACTGGGCCGAGGTCAGATGCAGATCCTCGCCGGCCAGATGGTACTTGCCATCCTTGTAGAACTCGGAAGCGGCACAGTCAAGCGCCAGCAGCACGTCCTGACCGGGAACGTAACCCGCCTTCTCGATCGCCTGCATGATGATCTCCAGCGCCTCGGCATGGCTGCCCAGGTTCGGGGCGAAGCCGCCTTCGTCGCCGACGGCGGTCGAGTGGCCCTTCTTGTCGAGCAGTTTCTTCAGCGCGTGAAACACCTCGGCGCCGCAACGCAGCGCTTCGCGGAAGGTGCTGGCGCCGACCGGCATGATCATGAACTCCTGGATGTCCAGGCTGTTGTTTGCATGCTCGCCGCCGTTGATGATGTTCATCATCGGCACCGGCATCTGCATCGGGCTCATGCCGCCGAAGTAGCGGTACAGCGGCAGGCCGGATTCCTCGGCGGCCGCCTTGGCGACTGCCATCGAAACCGCCAGGATGGCGTTGGCGCCGAGGCGGGACTTGTTGTCGGTACCGTCGAGATCGATCATGGTCTGATCGATGAAGACCTGTTCCTGGGCGTCGAGGCCGATGATGGCTTCGGAAATCTCGGTATTGACGTTTTCGACTGCCTGCTGGACGCCCTTGCCAAGAAAACGGCTGGCATCGCCGTCGCGCAACTCGATGGCCTCGCGGGAACCGGTCGACGCACCGGACGGCACAGCAGCCCGCCCCATGACGCCGCTCTCCAGCAGCACATCAGCTTCAACGGTGGGATTGCCACGGGAATCGAGAATCTCACGTGCAACTACATCAACGATGGAACTCATATTTCCTCCTTATTTTCAACGGATTGAAATAACAACTTGAACTAGATTATCAGATACTAACTGGCGGTTGATTGCAATTCCTCGAACCCGGCTGCCTTGACCACCCTGTCAAGCGCGACCAGCGTCTTCAGCAGCGATTCCATGCGATCGAGCGGCCAGCTGTTCGGCCCGTCCGACCACGCTTTTTCCGGGCACGGATGGGTTTCCATGAACAGGCCGGAAATGCCGACGGCGACCGCAGCCCTCGCCAGAACCGGGACGAACTCGCGCTGCCCGCCGGACGTGGTGCCCTGCCCGCCCGGCAACTGAACGCTATGTGTGGCATCGAAAACGACCGGACAACCGGTTTCACGCATGATGGCGAGGCTGCGCATGTCGGACACGAGGTTATTGTAGCCAAAAGTGGCACCGCGCTCGCAAACCATCAGGTTGTCCGCGCCATGATTCACTTCGCGCGCCTTGTCGACGACATTCTTCATGTCCCCCGGCGCCAGGAACTGCCCCTTCTTGATGTTGACCGGCTTGCCGCAGGCCGCGACGGCATGAATGAAATCCGTCTGGCGACATAGGAAAGCCGGGGTTTGCAGTACATCGACCGTGCCCGCGACCACTGCAACATCATCGATGCTGTGCACGTCGGTCAGCACCGGGACGCCGATCTGACGCTGCACCTCGGAAAAGATGCGCATGCCCTCGTCCAGTCCCAGTCCGCGCACCGACTTGCCGGAACTGCGGTTGGCCTTGTCGTAGGATGCCTTGAAGATGTAATTCACGCCGAGCCGCGCGCAAACTTCCTTCATGGCACCGGCGACATCGAGGCACAGTTGCTCGGACTCCGCCGTACAGGGCCCGGCGATCAGGAAAAATGGGTGATCGAGACCCGCTTCAAAACCGCAAAGTTTCATGCCAATCCCCTCCGGGCCCAATGACAGCCTGCACGGTCGCATCCCCGCAAAGCGGGGCCCCTGCTCTGCGCTCCGGCTGTCCCGGCTATCAGCAAAAAAGGCTGGTCAAGACCAGCCTCGAAACCGCAGAGCTTCATCTGCCTTGGACCTGTTGATTCGCCAGCGCCGCCTTCACGTAGGAGGTGAACAGCGGGTGGCCCTGACGCGGATTGGAGGTGAATTCGGGGTGGAACTGGCAGCCGACGAACCACGGATGCGTCTCGGCGGGCAGCTCAATCATTTCGCACAGATTGGTACCCGGGGCCCGCCCCGAGACCCTCAGGCCCTTCTCTTCGAGCTGGGCGAGCAGCGTGTTGTTCACCTCGTAGCGATGCCGATGACGCTCGGTGATCTCGGCCGCGCCATAAATCTCGCGGGCCAGAGAGCCTTCGGCCAACTGGCAGACCTGGGCGCCGAGACGCATGGTGCCACCGAGGTCGGAATCCTCGCCACGCTTCTCGACCCTGCCGGAGGCATCGAGCCATTCGGTAATCAGGCCGATCACCGGGTACGGCGTGTCCTGGACGAACTCGGTGGAATGGGCGCCAGCCAGGCCGGCCACATTGCGGGCGAACTCGACAACCGCCAGTTGCATGCCGAGACAGATGCCAAGGTAAGGCACCTTGTACTCGCGGGCATGGCGGATCGCGGCGATCTTGCCTTCGGTGCCGCGCCGGCCGAAACCGCCGGGAACGAGGATGGCATCGACCCCCTTGAGCACGCCGCAGCCTTCCCTCTCGATGTCCTCGGAATCGATGTACACGATGTCAACCTGGCTGCGGGTATGGATGCCGGCGTGCCTGATCGCCTCGATCAGCGACTTGTAGGATTCGGTCAAGTCGACATACTTGCCGACGAAGGCGATCCTGACCCGGTGCTGCGGGTGTTCCAGCGCATCGATCAGCCTTTTCCAGACCGACAGATCGGCTGCCTTGGCCAGGATGCCGAGTTTGTGGCAGACGATCTCGTCGATCATCTGCTCGTGCAGCATGGCCGGGATCTTGTAGATGGAATCGGCATCGAGGCACTCGATCACGGCTTCCGGCATCACATTGCAGAAAAGCGCGATCTTGCGCCGCTCTTCAACCGGGATCGAACGGTCGGCGCGGCACAGCAGGATGTCCGGCTGGATGCCGATTTCGCGCAGTTCCTTGACCGAATGCTGGGTCGGCTTGGTCTTCAGTTCACCGGCCGTCGGAATGTACGGCAGCAGTGTCAGATGCATGTAGCAGACGTTGTTGCGCCCCTCCTCGATGCCCATCTGGCGGATGGCTTCGAGGAACGGCAGCGATTCGATGTCACCGACCGTACCACCGACCTCGACGATCGCCACGTCGGCACCTTCGGCGCCCGCCTTGATCTTGCCCTTGATCTCGTCGGTGATGTGCGGAATGACCTGGACCGTCTTGCCGAGATACTCGCCGCGCCGCTCCTTCCTGATCACCGTGTCGTAAACCTGGCCGGTCGTGAAGTTGTTGCGCCGGCTCATCTTGGCGCTGGTGAAGCGCTCGTAGTGCCCAAGATCGAGGTCGGTCTCGGCCCCGTCCTCGGTGACGAAAACCTCGCCATGCTGGAACGGACTCATCGTGCCCGGGTCGACGTTGATGTAGGGATCGAGCTTGATGTGGGTGACCCTGATGCCGCGGGATTCGAGAATGGCCCCCAGCGACGCGGCGGCGATGCCTTTGCCCAGCGAGGACACGACACCGCCTGTAACGAATACGAATTTGGTCATGGAAAGACAGGCTGCGGGAAAGCCGAATGATAGCCGAAAAGGAAACAATTCCTCAAATCGGCATCATCTATAATCCGCCTTTCTTCATTGACCGGCCTTTCCCCATGTCCCAGTTTTCCTTTGACGTTTCCATAGAAGAATTCGAAGCCAAGGTTATCGAGGCCTCGCTGCAGGTACCCGTGGTCATCGACTTCTGGGCGCCGTGGTGCGGACCGTGCAAGACGCTCAAGCCGCTGCTCGAAAAGCTCGCCGAGGAGTACGCCGGCCGCTTCCTGCTGGCCAAGGTGGATTCCGACCAGAATCCGGAACTGGCGCAGCATTTCGGCGTGCGCAGCATTCCTGCGGTCAAGGTGCTTTTTCAGGGGCAACTGGTCAACGAGTTCAGCGGCGCGTTGCCGGAAGGCCAGATCCGCGCCTTCCTCGACCGCATCGCTCTGCCTGCTGCCGGCGGCAACCTGCGCGAGGAAGCCGCCGCCCTGGTCGCCGAGGGCCGGCTTGACGAAGCGCTGACCAGGCTCTCGGAAGCCAGCCGGGAACGGCCGGACGATGAGGCGGTGCGCCTCGATGCCATCGACGTCCTGCTGCAACTCGGGCGCAACGACGAAGCCGGACAGCTGCTTGCCAGCGAATACACCCTTGAAGGCGAGCGCGCCAATGCGCTGCGCGCCCGTCTGGCGCTGGCCGCCGGCGCTGCCGACACCGGCGAACTGGAAGCGAAGCTCGCCGCCAACCCGGCCGATCACGCCACCCGCCTCGAGCTGGCGCGCGCCTGCGCCGGCCAGAACCGCTTTCGCGAAGCACTCGAAAATGCGCTGGAGGTCGTCATCCGTGACCGTTTCTTCGACGAAGGCGCCGGTCGCAAGGCGCTCCTGCAGATTTTCGAGGCGCTCGGCGGCAGCGAACAGTACGACGACCTGGTTCGCGAATTCCGCCGCAAGCTCTCCGCCGCGCTGAACTGAGCGCCGCCGCAGGGCATCTCGGCGGTGGAACTCTTCTACACCGACGTCTTCGTCCTGCCCCTGCCCCCCGGCCATCGTTTCCCGATGGAAAAATACGCCCGGCTGCGCACCGAGCTGCTGGCCGGCGGGGAGTTCTCCGAGAACGACTTTCACCTGCCGCACGCGGCGAGTGACGAGGAACTGGCACGCGCCCACGATCCCGACTACATCCGGCAGGTCTGTTGCGGTCAACTTCCCGAAAAGGCCCAAAAAGCCATCGGCTTTCCGTGGAGCGCCGGCATGGTCGAACGCTCGCGCCGTTCGGCCGGCGCGACGATCTGCGCCTGCCGCTCGGCCCTGCGCAGCGGCGCCGTGTCGGCCAACCTGGCCGGCGGCACCCACCATGCCTTCCGCGATCGCGGCGAGGGATTCTGTGTCTTCAACGATGCCGCCGTCGCCGCCCGTGCCATGCAGGCCGAAGGCCGCGCGGAGCGGGTGCTGATCGTCGATTGCGACGTCCATCAGGGCAACGGCACCGCCAGCATCCTGGCCGGCGACGACCGCGTCTTCACCTTCTCGATCCACGGCGCCCGCAACTTCCCGTTCACCAAGGAGGCCAGCGACCTTGACATCGAGTTGCCCGACGGCTGCACCGACGATGCCTATCTGACCCGCCTTGCAGAAGGCCTGGATACCGCCTTCGACCTGGCCAGCCCCGACCTTGTCATCTACCTTGCCGGCGCCGACCCCTACCACGACGACCGCCTCGGCCGCCTCGCGCTGAGCTTCGCCGGCCTCGCCGAGCGCGACCGCCGGGTATTCACTCGCTGCCAAGCGAACGCTACCCCGGTCGCCATCGCCATGGCCGGCGGCTATGCCCGGCAGATCGCCGACACGGTCGCCATCCATGCGTCCACCTTGCGGCTCGCGCGGCGGATTTGGGGATAGAATCGACGCACCACCACCATCCGGCTCGCACGCGAAGTCTGGGGATAGTCCGTTTCCAACCTGCAGCGGAAGTTCGATCCCACGATGGTCGAACTCCTGAATCCAATAAGGTACGGAATTTGCCAAGGCCCCAAAGCCGCTATTGGAACGCTTGCTGTACTCCGATACTCCCCCTCAGAAGCAAGCATTTTGCGGGCCTCAGGCGTGAATAGGCAGCGGATGTTGCATGGCGCAGAGAACGACTACGCGCAAATTCCCGGTTGACGATGGGTTGCATGAGCGGAGACTCTCCCCGGATGGCGGTTGAACTTCCTGTCCTTCGGGTGGACTAATCGGGGCGCCCCGTCGGCTCCAGGGAAATCCGTTCGCCCTCGATCTTCTCCACGCGAACCCTGATCTTCCCACCCAGAGGATAAACGGCCTTGAAATCGAAACCCTTGGGTAATTTGGTGTGGTGCAGCAATCCATGACCGTTACCCAGCCGGACAAACAGGCCGTATTCCTTAATCCCTGTGACAATGCCGTCATATTCCCCGCCCACCTCGGGACTACTGACACTTCCTTTCTCTCCAACATCTGGTCGGGAGGGCAAATCAGCCAGTTCCAACACCAAGCGATGTTGTTCATCTTGACGAACCACTCGTACCCGCACCGGGCTGCCATCGGGATGTTGTGCGCGGAATTCCGACAGGTTGGGAAGGCGGCTGATGTGGATTAAGCCTTGGTACTCGCCAATCTGGACAAACACGCCATAGGCCTGGGCGCCGGATACAACGCCTTCGTGCTCACTGCCGACCATCAATTTGCCGTCTTTGTCGTCTGAAGAATGGATCAATTCCAGTCCGACGAATCCGGCGTTGGGGTTAACTTCCCGTATGGTCACTGTAATTTGTTCGTTCTCCACCTTCCTCGATCCGCCACGGCGCGGCAGCCTCCCCAACAGCCCAACGTCAAGTTGCACCGAATAGAAAGTCGGCTTTACCTTTGCGATTCGACCAGTGACGGCAGTTTTCGTATCCCTGAATTGCATGGCCTTGGCCCAAACCGGATACGTTTTCTGACACATCAAGGCTTCCCGCAGGATAGCCAAGCCGTTGTCCTTATCTGGTGATCGCTCGTCGCAGCCCTCCAACATGCGGTTGATTTTGTGCCATGTGGAGTTGTTGGGCAGAGCGTGAATCCTCTCTGCCAATTCGCGCGCTGCCTGAATAGCTTCCGTTGCTAGCGGCGCCAGCAAAATGTACTTTGCGGCGATGATGGACCAGGAAGGCTCATGCTTCGCAAGGGCGAGCCAGGCTCCCGCCAACTCAAGAAAGCGCGGCTCATCGCAGCCCAACTCCAATGACTTCTCAACCACAAATCCTGCTTCCGGCCGACAAAGGTGTCCAGGTTGAGACAGCCATCTTTCGCCTTGTTTGAGTACCCCGGCCAGGCCCACTCCCGCCGGCAGTTGATCGGGATGGGCCAGCAGGGCTTGCCAGACGTAGGCCCACTCGGCCCGGTCTTCCCGGCCCGGCAGCCAGTTCCAACCTTGCTCCAGAAGCCCCGCCAGGCCCACTCCCGCCGGCAGTTGATCGGGATGGGCCAGCAGGGCTTGCCAGACGTGGGACCACTCGGCCCGGTCTTCCCGGCCCGGCAGCCAGTGCCAACCTTGCTCCAGAAGCCCGGCCAGGCCCACTCCCGCCGGCAGTTGATCGGGATGGGCCAGCAGGGCTCGCCAGACGTAGAACCACTCGGCCCGGTCTTCCCGGCCTGGCAGCCAGTGCCAGCCCCGCACCAACAGTTGGTCCAAGCCCACAGCTTCCGGCAGTTGTTCGGGATGGGCCAGCAGGGCTTGCCAGACGTGGGCCACTCGGCCCGGTCTTCCCGGTCCGGCAGCCAGTGCCAGCCTTGCTCCAGAAGCCCGGCCAGGCCCACTCCCGCCGGCAGGTGATCGGGACGGGCCAGCAGGGCTCGCCAGACGTAGAACCACTCGGCCCGGTCTTCCCGGCCCGGCAGCCAGTGCCAGCCTTGCTCCAGAAGCCCGGCCAGGCCCACTCCCGCCGGCAGGTGATCGGGACGGGCCAGCAGTTCTCGCCAGACGTGGGACCACTCGGCCCGGTCTTCCCGGCCCGGCAGCCAGTGCCAACCTTGCTCCAGAAGCCCCGCCAGGCCCACTCCCGCCGGCAGTTGATCGGGATGGGCCAGCAGGGCTTGCCAGACGTGGGACCACTCGGCCCGGTCTTCCCGGCCCGGCAGCCAGTGCCAACCTTGCTCCAGAAGCCCGGCCAGGCCCACTCCCGCCGGCAGTTGATCGGGATGGGCCAGCAGGGCTCGCCAGACGTAGAACCACTCGGCCCGGTCTTCCCGGCCTGGCAGCCAGTGCCAGCCCCGCACCAACAGTTGGTCCAAGCCCACAGCTTCCGGCAGTTGTTCGGGATGGGCCAACAGGGCTCGCCAGACGTAGGACCACTCGGCCCGGTCTTCCCGGCCCGGCAGCCAGTGCCAGCCGGTGGCCACCAATCGCTGGGCGGCCTCAGCTGCGCTTAGTTCAAGCAGGTCTTCGAGGACATAGGCCCAGTCAGCGCCGTCCCCTTCCCGCTCCAGGCGCTGTTCGCCCAGTGCCAGAAGCGGCTCGGCGGTCCAATGGCCCACCTCGGCCGACAGCAGTTTCTTCCAGACGAAATGCCAATCCGGGGTAAGTCTGGGCCGTTCCAGCCAAGCCACGGCAAGGTTCCGCCAGCGTTCCTTATCCTGTCCACTGGCCCAGGCCGCCTCCCACACGAAGGACCAAGTGGGGTGTGCCATGCGAGTGGACTCGGGCAGATGACTTGCCGCCCAAGCCAGAAGCTCCTTGGCATGAGCATGGCTCCGCCACAGGCGCTCCCAACAGATTGGCCAAACTGCCGCCGCGTCGTCCAGGGTAGCGATGGCCCGAGGCAGCAGTTGCGGCCCAACAATCGTGGCAATGACGGGTTGCGCCGCCGCCCAGCAGGCCCAACTGGTGGCGATATTTGCGGCTGTGTTGGGATCACCCGCCAGAGCGGCCTTCAGGGGGCCGGCTTGATTATCCCAAGCTTCGGAGCAAGTTCGGGCCAGCAATTCGCCATCGGCCTTGTCCAGCCGTTGCCCCAGGTCGTCTTGGCGTGGGGCGGAAAAGAGGCGCAACAACTGCTCCACCAGGCTGACGCGCCCCTCCGCCAGGGCGCGGGTGAAGGCGTCGCGCAGGTCATGGGCGTAGGCGGTGGGATTGCCCGGTTTTCTCAGGGCCAGATAGAGGGCATTGCCGAGGTGGGGATGGGTGAGCCGCACCACCTGGCCGGCACTGCCGGGGTCCAGCAGGCTGAAATCCCCTTCCCGGTTGAGGGTGGCGAGATTTTCCCGATCCGCTTCGGCCAGCCACTCATAGGGTGCCCGGAGGTAGAGGCGATTAAGGGCAAGAGGCAGGCGCAAGGCCTGCTCCAGGCCGCGTCGTTCGATGCGCTCGGCAAAGCGCCCGGCGAAGGCTTTCAAGTCGCCGTACTGCAATTCCAGCGCCAGGGAGATGAACAGCCCGCCCTCGCCGTCCCGGGTCTGGGCGAAGGCTTGCGCCGCCTCATCGTCCGGAGCCAGCCTCGGGGTCTGGCCCGTGCGCTCACGGAACCAGGCCACCAGCCGCAAGCCTTCGTCATGGGCCACGGGAAAGACCGTTTCCCGGCGCACTTCAAAGCCCCGGTAGCGGGAAGCGATCTCGAAATCCTCGGCGAATTCTGCGGGACCACAGGTGAGTATCAGGGGCCATGGACGGGGGCCGGCTTCGTCAATAAAACCGCCCAGGCTGGCGAGGTCCAGCCGGGTACGGGCATCCCGGTCGTAAAGGTCGTCCACCGCGATGAATTCGGGCCGCAACTCGTCGCTCTGATCCGCCACGGCCCGGAGCACGGGTTCCAGCTTTTCCGCCGCACCGCCCAGCCAAAGCACCCGCCTGCCATCCCGCACCAGGCGTTCCACCACTTGCAGCAGCAGTACGCTCTTGCCTACCCCGGAGCGACCGCTGAGCCAGAACACCCGCGCTGCGCTTTGCAGATCGCGCCGGCTCAGGTCGAAGCGCTCCTCCACGGCGGCGTACAGGGTATCCCGCCGGCCGTCGCGGGGCATATACTGGCGGTCGCGCACACGGGCGAGCGTCACTTCATTGCCGATTTCGAGCCGCCGGGAAAGGGTTGCAGCCAGGTCGAAATCCTCGGCGCGGAGTAATTGGCCAGGAAGCACCGACTCTTTTCGGTGCTGTGCATAACGCTCGCATATATCGTCGCGAACTTGCCGGGCATCCTCCGGGCCATGGGTTCGGCGTAGGGCACGATCCAGGGCGTAGCGCAGGAAGCCGAAGGGATCATCCAGACGATTCCACACCGCGACCAAGGCACTCCATTGGGGGTCGGGCTCAATCTCGGGGGCGAGCAGCCGGTTTTCGGCCGCAAGAGCCTCGATCATGGGTTTCTCGGAGGCGTCGGCCGACAGGTCGCCCCACGAGAGCGTGTTGTCACCTTGGAATGCGACAATTTTGTAACGCGCTTGACCGCGAAGTTCCTGCCGCCGGGCCCGAAAGAAAGCCTCGATGGCGCAAACTTCCGCTGCCGCGTCCCTGAGCGTGGTTCGCGTCAGGGTACGTTTGGCCTGTATGCAGACGAGGCCGCCTTCCTTCTGAACCGCCAAGTCGGAAAGTGCCTCCAAGAAGACCTGCCCGGCATTGTCCGGATCATCTCCGCCTTTCGCCAGGCCTTCCACCAGTTGGGCGACGTACAGCCGCAACTGGTAATCGAACCCCGCCAAAGCATACAGCCCGCCCGTGGCGCGCTTCGGCTGGTCTCGGGCGTAATCCTCAAGGAGGTTTGAAATATTCACTGATGTGAGCGCTGGGAATGACCAAGGCGTAAGCATACCTTGTCGAAGCCATTCGGCTCCACTGGCCACCATGAAGGACGGCAACGGCCCCCTTGAAGCCCGGAGCGTCCGGCGGTTAGCAGTCGGTAAGGAGCCTCAGAAGGTCCGTGCCCAATGCAGGTTTTACGGGGCGATGGCAGCGGTTTCGACCAGGGACGGCAAGCGCGCGAGTTGATCGTCGTTGCGATATCACCGCACACGGATTCCGACGCCGGAATTGTTCGGGGGGAAGGCGGCTCCACACCCGCGTAACAAGATGTTGAGCCAGTTCTCCCTCGTTATGGGGTCGAGGAAAGTGTTGTTTGTAGATTCGACGTCGAAACGTCGTTTTCGGCCGCACAGCGGCCACCCGATTTCCATCTTCACCAACTCCGCCCAAACCCCGCCGATGAGAGGGGGGATGAATGGACACCGACCTCTACCGCAGCGCGACCCTGCGCAACATCGAAGGCGCTCACGCCGGCGAACCGCTGATGGAAAGAGCCGGCGCGGCCGCAGCAGACCGGGCGGCTTCCCTGGCGCTGGCGAACGATGCGCCGATCCTGGTTCTCGCCGGCCCGGGCAACAATGGTGGCGACGCCTTTGTCGCCGCGCGCCTGTTGCGCGAACGCTTTTTCGCGACCTGCGTCGTATTTGCCGGCGATCCGGAGCACCTGCCGCCCGATGCGGCGGCTGCCCATCGGCAGCTCACCGAGGCCGGCGGCATCACCCTGCCAACGATTCCTGGTGATGGCCGCTGGTCGCTGATCATCGACGGGTTGTTCGGCATCGGCCTCGCTCGCGCGCCAGATGGCCGTTACGCTGACTGGATCGCGACCGCCAACCATCTTGCCGGGCGCGATGCCTGCCCGTTGCTTGCCCTTGACTGCCCTTCCGGCCTCGATGCCGACAGCGGCCGGGCTTTCAATCCGTGCATCCACGCCAGTCATACCCTCACCTTCATCGGCGCCAAACCGGGGCTGCTGACCGCGGACGGCCCGGACTGCTGCGGCGAACTCCAAGTCGCCAGGCTCGACCTGCAGCCATCGGCCGAGGTCAACCCGGACGGTCACGTCGTCGCTCTCGCCGACTTTGCCGCGCGCCTCAAGCCGCGGCGTCGCAACACCCACAAGGGCAGCTTTGGCAGCGCCGGCATCCTCGGCGGCGGCAAGTCCATGGTCGGCGCCGCCTTCCTGGCCGCTCGCGCCGCACTCAAACTCGGCGGCGGCCGTATCTACCTCGGGCTGCTCGATGCGGATGGGCCAGCCGTCGATCTCGTCCAGCCCGAATTGATGATGCGCCGTGCCGACACGCTGCTGCAGACCGACCTTCAGGCGCTTGCCTGCGGCCCGGGCATGGGCCGCTCGGCAGAGGCACTCCGCCTGCTCGAGCAGTCGCTCAAGGCGCCCGTCCAGCTCCTCCTCGACGCCGACGCGCTGAATCTGCTGGCCGACGACGGACGCATCGAGGGCCACCTCTACAACCGTGTCGGCCCCGCCATTCTGACCCCGCACCCGGCCGAAGCCGCCCGCCTCCTCGATTGCCCGATCCGCGAGATCCAGGGCGATCGCGTGCGCGCCGCCTGCGAACTGGCCGAGCGCTATCGCAGCCACATCGCCCTGAAAGGCTGCGGCACGGTGATTGCCACGGTCAACGGCCGCTGGTGGATCAATTCCACAGGCAACCCCGGAATGGCGACGGCCGGCATGGGCGACGTCCTCAGCGGCATGATCGTCGCTCTCCTCGCCCAGGGCTGGCCGGCGGAAGCTGCCCTCCTCGCCGGCGTCCACCTGCACGGCGCCGCGGCGGACCGGCTGGTCGCCAACGGGGTCGGGCCGATCGGCCTGACCGCCGGCGAAGTGATCGATGCCGCGCGCGTGCTGTTCAACGAATGGGCGGGTAGGGATAGAGCATGTTGAGAGCGACGCTCTGGCCGTTGGGCTGGACGATGCGCACATGCTCCCGGCGAAATTCCCGTGCATGCCTGAGGCCGCAGGCGTGGGCGATCATTTCGACCTCCTTGTTCAGGTTTCGCGTGTAGGCGGCAACCCGTCCGGCCTTGTCCTCGACCACCAGACCGCGCTGCAGACGCGGGACATGGGTCGCGATACCGGTCGGGCAGGTATTCTGGTGGCAGCGCAGCGCCTGGATGCAGCCGAGCGAAAACATGTAGCCGCGTGCGGAATTGATGCAGTCGGCGCCGCAGGCCAGCGCCCAGGCGACCTTGGCCGGCGTCACCAGTTTGCCGGAAGCGATGACCTTGATCCGCTCGCGCAATCCGCTCTCGATCAGGGCGTCGACGACACGCGGCAGGGCTTCGTTGATCGACATCGCCATGTGGTCGGCAAGGGCCTGCGGGGCCGCGCCCGAACCGCCTTCGCCGCCGTCGATGGTCAGGAAATCCGGCGCGCTGCCTGGGCCGCGGCGGTGTACTGCGTCGACCAGTTGATGCATGAACTGCCTGCCGCCGATCGCCGTCTTGATGCCGACCGGCTTGCCGGTGATTTCGCGCACACGCTCGACCATGTCGAGCAGTTCGTCCATGTTGCCGATTTCCGGATGGCGATTGGGTGACAGCGAATCCTTGCCGAAGGGGATGCCGCGGATGCGGGCGATCTCCTCGGTGACCTTGGCCGCCGGCAGGACGCCGCCCTTGCCCGGCTTGGCGCCCTGTGAAAGCTTGATTTCAAAAGCCCGGACGCTTTCATGAGAGGCCACTTCGCGCAGTTTGTCCGGATCGAGCCGGCCGCTGGCATCGCGCACCCCGTACTTGGCCGTACCGATCTGGTAGATGAGATCGCAGCCGCCCTCCAGATGGTAGGGGCTGAGTCCGCCTTCACCGGTATCCATGTAACAACCGGACTGCCCGGCGCCGCGCGACAATGCCCGCACCGCCGGTTGCGAAATGGCGCCGTAGCTCATGCCGCTGATGTTGATGACGGAGCGGGCGGCAAAAGGCTTGTCGCACCAGCCTTCGCCGATGATCACTGGCGGCGTCGGCAGGAACTCGCCGTCGAGGACCGGGAAGGCGGCATTGACGAAAACCAGCGCGCCTGACTGCGAGAGTTCGTAGGTCGAGCCGAAACCGAGAATGCCGCCTTCGTTCTTGGCCAGACGATAGACCCAGGCCCGCGTTGCGCGGTTGAAGGGCATTTCTTCGCGATCGTTCAGAAACAGATACTGCCGGAAATACTCGCCGAGATTCTCGAAGAAGAAACGCAGATGGCCGATGACCGGAAAATTGCGCAACACCGTGTGGCGTTTCTGCGTGATGTCCCGCACAAACCAATAGACGACGAACAGGGCGACCAGCATCGCGACCAGAACGCCGACGCTGACACGAAAAATGCTGGCTATCTCGAACATGGCACACTTCCGGACGTTACAATTACCCCTCCAGCATGCCTATTGGCCGCCGCCATGTCCATCGAATTCGCTTACCCGCTCGCCGCCGAAATCACCCGCAACGTCGATGCCGCCCTTGCCGAGGATATCGGTCCCGGCGACCTGACCGCCAGTCTGGTTCCCGGTGAGCGCGTCTCGCGGGCCACCGTCATTTCGCGCGAAGCCGGCGTACTCTGCGGCCGCGCCTGGTTCGAGGGCTGCGTCAAGGGTCTCGACCCGGCCGCCGAGATCGACTGGCGCGCCGCCGATGGCGAGCGCATCGCACCCGATCAGGTGCTTTGCCAGATCCGCGCCAATGCCCGCGCATTGCTTTCGGCCGAGCGCAGCGCGCTGAACTTCCTGCAACTGCTGTCGGCGGTTGCCAGCAAGGCCCGCATTTACGCCGATGCGATCGCCGGAACCCGGGCGCAGGTCGTCGATACCCGCAAGACGCTGCCCGGGCTGCGCATTGCGCAAAAATACGCCGTGCGTTGCGGTGGCGGCGGCAATCACCGCCTGGCGCTGTGGGACGCCATTCTGATCAAGGAAAACCACATCCATGCCGCCGGGGGAATCGCCGAAGTCCTGGCTGCGGCACGGCTGGTTGCCGGGCAGGCTGGCGACCGCTGCAGGTTCATCCAGATCGAGGTCGAATCGCTCGCCGAACTGCGCGTCGCGCTGGACGCCGGCGCGACGATGGTCCTTCTGGACAATTTCACGCTTGCCATGATGCGCGAGGCCGCCGCGATCAATTCCGGTCGCGCGATACTCGAGGCATCGGGCAACGTCACGCTTGAAACCATCCGTGCCATCGCCGAAACCGGTGTCAACCGCATCTCGGTTGGCGCGCTGACCAAGGACGTCAAGGCCCTCGACCTGTCGATGCGCTTCATCGATTAGCCCGACGGGCTATGCGTTGCCGGGATTTTTGGTCATAATCGGCAGCGACCGGCGGAGAACGTCGTTTCTTGATGGGGGCTTGAATGCTGTTTGCACTATTTTACGTGGTTGCAATTCTGATCCTGGTTCTGCATTTCACGGGCTTCCTTGCCCGCAACAACCTCGAATGGCTGGTTCTGGTACTCGCTGTCGCCGTCTTCCCGGCGGTCATCTACCTGTAGCAGGCCTCCTTGCAACCAGGTCGATCAGCGCCGATCGACCTGAGTGGGCCGTCCCCTCCTCGATCAGATCGTCGTGCTCGCGCAGGAGCACGATCTCCCAGTCGGAAAACGCTTCCCGCAACAACGCCTCGGTATAGAGGTTTTCCACAGCCGACGGCCCACCGGTTCGATACTCCAGCTGTTTCGGGGTATAGCCCTCCAGGAACAGCATACCGCCCGGCCTGACAGCCTGCTTCATGCCCGCCAACTGGCGCGCCCGCTCGGCTGGCCCGGCGAACTGGATGAAAATGCCGACGACGGCATCGAATGCTTCGTTCGGCCAGTCCCAGTCGAAAATATCCACCTGCACGAAGTCAACCGCGACATGGCGCCCACGCGCCAGCTTCGCGGCCTTTTCCAGCGCCACCGGGGATATTTCCGTCGCCGTGACGGTGCAGCCCTGCTCGGCAAGCCAGACGGAATTGCGCCCCTCGCCATCGGCGACAGCAAGCACCGAAACGCCGTCACCGAAATGCGCTGCCTGCGAGGCCAGGAACTTGTTGGGCGCCGTCCCGAACAGATAGTCGTCGCCCGCATCGCGATAGCGGGCCGACCAGAAGCCTTCCTGGCTGTCGGGAAGACTCATACGTGTTCGACGATGAACTGCTTGATTGCAGCCACATCCGGCGCCATGACGACAACTCGCTGCGGCAGGCTCTCGATCCCGGCAAGGTCGGCCGGCCGCACCGGCTCGGCCCCGAGCGCCTCGCGGATGGTTTCCTCGAACTTGGCGGGCTGGGCCGTTTCCAGCACGATCATCGGGATGCCCGGCAGGCGGTTTTCCAGCGCCACCTTCAGGCCGTCGGCGGTGTGGGTGTCGAGCATCACGTTGTAGCGTCCCTGGGCGAAGCGGATGGTCTTGATGCGGTCGCTGTGCGTGCTCTTGCCCGAGACAAAACCGAAATCAGGCATTCTTTGCCAGTGGACCGTGCCGGACAGGTCGAAGGCCTGACCCTGGTCAACCCTGGACCAAAGTTCACGCACCACCGACGGGTCGCGGCCGACCAGGTCGAAGATGAAACGCTCGAAGTTGGAGGCCTTGGAGATGTCCATCGACGGACTGGAGGTGACGCTGGTTTCGAGCGAGGTGCGCGGACGGTAGACGCCAGTCTTGAAGAACTCGTCGAGGACGTCGTTCTCGTTGGTCGCCAGCACCAGCCTGGCGATCGGCAGCCCCATCTGGCGGGCAATGTGGCCGGCGCAGATGTTGCCGAAGTTGCCCGACGGTACCGCGAAAGCCACCTGCTCGATCATTCGATTTCGTCGCCAGGAAATAGCCCTGGAAGTAATAGACGATCTGCGCCGCAACCCGCGCCCAGTTGATCGAATTGACGGCGCCGATCTTGTACTTCTTCTTGAACTCGGCGTCGTTGGAAACCGCCTTGACGATATCCTGGGCGTCGTCGAACATGGCGGTGACGGCGATGTTGAAGATGTTGGCGTCCTGCAGCGAATACATCTGGGCGCGCTGGAAGGCGCTCATCCTGCCGTCCGGCGAGAGCATGAAGACCTTGACGTTGTGCTTGCCGCGCATGGCGTATTCGGCCGCCGAACCGGTGTCGCCGGACGTTGCGCCGAGGATGTTGATCGCCTCGCCGCGCTGGTCCAGCACGTACTCGAACAGGTTGCCGAGCAGCTGCATGGCCATGTCCTTGAAGGCCAGCGTCGGGCCGTTGGACAGTTCCTGCGTATAGAGGCCGTCTTCGAGCCGGGTCAGCGGCGTGATCTGCGCTGCATCACCGCCGTTGCGCGTGTGGCAATAGACCTCGGCGGTATAGGTCTTGGCGACCAGCGCCTTCAGGTCGGCCGGCGGAATGTCGGTGATGAACCTGGAGAGGATCTCGTAGGCGAGGTCGGCATACGACAGCTGGCGCCAGGCATCAAGCTCGGCCCGGCTGATCTGCGGATAGGATTCCGGCAGGTAAAGGCCGCCATCCGGAGCCAGTCCGCCGAGAAGGATGTCGCAAAAAGCCTGTGATGTGGCATTGCCGCGGGTCGAGACGTAGCGCATGGATGAAATCCGCAAGGCGAAAGCCGGCAATTTTACAGCGTCAACCGCGACACGCGCACGGCTTGCAACAGCCCCAGGAAAAAGAGCAGCAACCCGGCTGCCAGCAAGACACTGGCCAGCAACTCGAAGCCGGCGAGCACGGCCAGCGCCGACGCGATCCAGAGCAGCGAGCGCCAGGTGCCGCTGGCGGCCAGCCTTTGCCGCATCAGCGCGCGCTCGGGAATCGCCGGCCCCGGCCAGCGCCAGACCGGCAGAAGCTGGCTCAGCGCCCCGCTGACCAGCGGCAGCAGGAAGCCGATGCCCCAGGCCAGCAAGGTTGGCCGCGCGGATGCCAGACCGGCGCCGTGAATCACTCCGGCAGTCAATACCAGCAGCAGGCCGACAAGTGCTGCAAGCAGCGAGGCAGTGACGCCATCGGCGAGCAGGCTGCGCAATCCGAATCGCCTGCTCCACTGGCCGATCAGGCCGAGAGCGGCGGTCAGAACGAGCGCGGCACCCGGCACGGCATACGGCCAGCTGATCGACGCACCGGTGGCGATCATCAGCGCCCCGCCAGCCACGAACCACAGCCGCCGGCGCAGCCAGCCTGCGGATTCCGGGTCAGGCTTGCCGAGGGCGGTCGGCGCCAGCACGGGGAGCGTGCCGAGCGCTGCGAGGCCGACCAGTCCGACAGCGTTGAGGTGCAGATGAAAGTTGCGCAAGCCTTTCCAGTGCTGCGGCCACAGCGGAATCAGCACGACAGCCAGCAGCGCCAGCATCAGGCAGCCAAGCGCGGTGCCATACCAGCGCCACCCGGGATGCGGCGTACCCAGCGTCGCCCGCACCCGTCCCGCGATCCAGCTCAGCAAAATGGCGGCCAGCAGGAGGTCAACCGCAGCAGCCGGCTGCAGCAACCAGCGCGGCAGCAAGCCCTGCATGGCGGCGACGACAACGATGCCAACCATCTGCGCGGCCACCGGCAGAAAGGAAATCGAACGCGAGGGGTCGCCGGTACGGGTGAGTACCGGGACAAAATGACTCATCGCCGCGAAGATCAGCGGCACGATGCCAACGGCGAAGGCAAGATGCGCCACCGCCAGCGGCGAGCCCACTCCCCCCAACGCCAGAACGGCGCTGCCCAGCAGCGAGAGAAGGGTCAGGCTCGCGGTGTAAAGCAATCAGCTGACGACGGCAAAGTCGATCACGATGGCGCCCGGTTCGCGCTGCCTGTACCCGATACTCAGGCGCTCGCCGTAACGGGCCTGCAACTGGGCAAGCAACGGCAGCGGATCATGATCATTGCAGAAACGCATGGTCTCGCCGGGCTGCAGGGCATCCAGCGCGCCAAAGATGGCGGCATGACGAAAACGCTTGGCGATGCCGCGCGCATCGAATTGGTAGAGGGCTTCCTCGGTGCTGTGATTGCAGACATGAATCGGTTGCATTGGCATTCCTCGACGACGCTGCCGGATTGGCAGCCGGCGGCAATTGTGGGGAAACGAAAGGTCTCTTTCCTTGATACGAATCGCAATCCCGGGTTTTTGGGTCAGGAAGCCTGCGCTTCGTCTCGCTTTTCCCATGCAAGCTGCTATAAAGAAACCGTGGGCCGGATCGGCTGCCACTTTGGTCGGAGGTCAGTGCAATGCGCCGCGTGTTGAGTTCGCTCGGTTACCGCAACATGGACGATGCCATCGAATTCGTCATGGCAGGCTTGGCCTTGCTCCCGGCGCTGATGTTCATCACCGGCAACGTGTTCGCGGGCGCTGTCAGCCTGGTGGTATTGATCCTGCTCCTGGCATCGCTCGGCATGCGCACACCCCCGCCGCCAGCCCCGCGCGAGGGCGATCCCGGGAAGTCGCGCGATGAGCCCGCCGAAAGGACCGGACGGAAATGAGGACGCGGGAACTGCGGTTCCCGCTTTCCTTCTCCGGATCCGCGGCCTACTGCAGTTCCTCAAGCCGGATCCGCTTGACCTTGCCCTTTTGCGCGGCCAGACCCTCGATCCTGGCAATTGCCGCATCGGCACAACTTTCCTTGCAGACGTGGGTGAGAATGATGATGTCGGTTTCACCCTCGCCCTCTTCCGGCTCGCGCTGCAGCATGGCGTCGATCGAGATGCCCTGATCGGCCAGGATGCGGGTCACATCGGCCAGAACGCCCGGTTTGTCCTCGACCCGCAAGCGCAGGTAGTAGCCGGTCTCGACCTCGCTCATCGGCAGGATCGGCAGGCTCGACATGGCGTCCGGCTGGAACGCCAGGTGCGGCACGCGGTGCGCTGCATCGGCGGTGGCCAGGCGGGTGACGTCAACCAGATCGGCAATGACGGCGGACGCGGTCGGCTCGGCGCCGGCGCCCTTGCCATAATAGAGGGTTGTGCCGATGGCGTCTCCCTTGACCATGACGGCATTCATCGCCCCTTCGACGTTGGCCAGCAGGCGCTTGGCCGGAATCAGGGTCGGATGGACACGCAGCTCGACGCCGTTGCTGCGGCGCTTGGCGATCCCGAGCAGCTTGATGCGATAGCCGAGTTGCTCTGCGTAGCGGATGTCCGAGGCTTCGAGTTTGGTGATGCCTTCGACGTAAGCCTTGTCGAACTGCACCGGAATGCCGAAGGCAATCGCCGAAATCAGCGTTGCCTTGTGCGCGGCGTCGACACCCTCGATGTCAAAGGTCGGATCGGCTTCGGCGTAACCGAGACGCTGGGCTTCCTTGAGCACGTCACCGAATGAGAGACCCTTGTCGCGCATTTCCGACAGGATGAAGTTGGTCGTGCCGTTGATGATGCCGGCTGCCCACTCGATTCGGTTGGCCGTCAGACCCTCGCGCAGCGCCTTGATGATAGGGATGCCGCCGGCCACTGCCGCCTCGAAGGCGACCATGACCCCCTTTTCCTGGGCGGCTGTGAAGATTTCGGTGCCATGCACCGCAAGCAGTGCCTTGTTGGCGGTGACCACGTGCTTGCCGCTGGCGATGGCCTGCATGACCACTTCCCGGGCCACGCCGTAACCGCCGATCAGTTCGACGATGATGTCGATCTCCGGATCATTGACCAGCGCGAACGCGTCGTCGGTGATGCGCGCTTCGCCGCCGGTGAGCTGCCTGGCCAGTTCGATGTTCTTGTCGGCCACGGCCGTAATGCGAATCGGACGGCCGGCGCGACGGGTGATTTCTTCCGCATTGCGCTTGAGAACGGTCCAGGTGCCACCGCCGACGGTGCCGATGCCGATGAGGCCAACGTTGATAGGTTTCATGTTCGGAATTTGCTCAGGTTGAATGACGCTTGCGATAATTTTCAAGAAAACGGGCTATCCGGCCAATGGCCTCCCGCAGGTCATCCTCGTGCGGCAGGAAAACCAGGCGGAAATGATCGGGATGCGGCCAGTTGAAACCACTGCCCTGAACCAGCAGGACCTTTTCCTCCTGCAACAGCTCGGAAATGAACTGCTGGTCGTCCTTGATCGGATAGACCTTGGGATCGAGGCGCGGAAACATGTACAGGGTGGCCTTCGGCTTGACGCAGGTGACACCTGGGATGGCGCTGATCAGTTCGTAAGCCACATCGCGCTGGCGGCGCATGCGCCCGCCTTCCGCGACCAGGTCGTCGATGCTCTGGTAGCCGCCAAGCGCCGTCTGGATGCCATGCTGACCCGGCGCATTGGCGCACAGGCGCATCGAGGCCAGCATGTCGAGACCTTCGATGTAATCCTGGGCGTGACGCTTGTCGCCGGAAACCACCATCCAGCCGGCACGGTAGCCGCAGGAACGGTAGTTTTTCGACAGGCCGTTGAAGGTGATGGTCAGAACATCTTCCGACAGCGACCCGATCGCCGTGTGCCTGGCACCGTCGTACAGGACCTTGTCGTAGATCTCGTCTGAATAGATGATCAGTTGGTGCTTGCGGGCGATGTCGATGATTTCCCGAAGCAACTCATCGGGGTAGAGCGCGCCGGTCGGATTGTTGGGATTGATGATGACGATGGCTCGCGTTCGCCGGTTGATCTTGCTGCGAATGTCGGCGAGGTCGGGCAACCAGCCATTGTTCTCGTCGCACAGGTAGTGTTTCGGTGTCCCGCCGGACAGGCTGATCGCCGCCGTCCACAGCGGGTAATCCGGCGCCGGAACGAGCACTTCGTCGCCATCGTTGAGGAGCGCATTCATCGCCATGGCGATGAGTTCCGAGACGCCGTTGCCGACATAGATATCTTCCAGCGTCACACCCTTGATGCGCTTCTGCTGGCAGTAATGCATGATCGCCTTGCGCGCCGAAAAGATTCCCTTCGAATCGGTATAGCCGGCGGCACTGGGCAGGTTGCGGATGATGTCCTGCCGGATTTCCTCGGGCGAGTCGAAGCCGAACGCGGCCAGATTGCCGATGTTCAGCTTGATGATCTTGTGGCCCTCCTCCTCCATCTGCTTGGCCTTCTGCAGCACCGGGCCGCGGATGTCGTAGCAGACGTTGGCGAGTTTGGCCGACTTCCTGACTGGCTTCATTAGAGCAATCCATCCTTCCGGAACATGTCCTTGATGCCGCGAATCGCCTGGCGGATCCGCGCTTCATTCTCGATCAGCGCAAAGCGCACATGGTCGTCGCCATATTCGCCGAATCCGACCCCCGGCGAGACGGCCACCCTGGCCTCCGCCAGCAGCTTCTTGGCGAATTCCAGCGAACCCATCGCCGCATAGGCCTCGGGAATCTTCGCCCAGATGTACATCGACGCCTTCGGCACCTCGACCATCCAGCCCGCCTCATGCAGGCCCTTGGCCAGCACGTCGCGGCGGTTCTGGTACATGGCCCGAACTTCCTCGACACAAGCCTGGTCGCCATCGAGCGCAATGATCGAAGCGACCTGGATCGGCGTGAAGGTGCCGTAATCGTGGTAGCTCTTGATTCGCGCCAGCGCGGAGACAAGCTCCTTGTTGCCGACCATGTAGCCGACACGCCAGCCGGCCATATTGTAGCTCTTCGACATCGTGAAGAACTCGACGGCGACGTCGCGGGCGCCCGGCACCTGCATGATGGAAGGCGCCTTCCAACCGTCGAAGACGATATCCGCATAGGCCAGGTCATGGACGACAAGAATGTCATGCTGCCTGGCCAGCGCAATGACGCGCTCGAAGAACTCGAGTTCGACGCAACGCGCCGTCGGGTTGCTCGGGAAGCCGAGAATCATCATCTTCGGCTTGGGCGTGCATTCCTTGATCCCACGCTGCAATTCGTCGAAAAAGTCGACATCAGGGGTCATGCGCACCGAGCGGATATCCGCCCCGGCAATGATCGCACCGTAGATGTGGATCGGGTAGCTCGGATTGGGCACCAGGACCGTATCGCCACGATCCAGCGTGGCGAGCATCAGGTGGGCGAGGCCTTCCTTGGAACCGATCGTGACGATCGCTTCGGATTCCGGGTCGAATTCAACCTCATAGCGGCGGCTGTACCAGTCGCAAATCGCCCTGCGCAGCCTTGGGATGCCCTTGGAGATGGAATAGCCGTGGGTATTCTCGCGCAAAGCCGCCTCGACCAGCTTGTCCGTGATGTGCTGCGGCGTCGGCTGGTCCGGATTGCCCATGCTCATGTCGATGATGTCCTCGCCGCGACGGCGCGCCGCCATCTTCAACTCGCCAGTGATGTTGAAGACGTAGGGCGGCAGGCGCTCGATGCGGGGAAAGTCTCTCATGACGGGCAAGTCCGGTGTGCTGGAGGCGAAAAGGTATAATCCTACTTTATCGCATGGTGCACCGCAATTTCGGCGGGCTTTTCGGGCAGATACCAGAGTGAAACTTCATCTTTCCAATACCGCCGGGCTCAACATTTTCACCGCCTACGGTGAAGACTTTGTTGCGGTCAACCAGGAAAAATATGCAAGAAACCTTATTGTCTTGCCCGAATCGATTGTTTTCGAGTGGTCAACCGCGACACCTGCGACTCTTGCCGAAGGCGACATGCAGAAACTGCTCGAACTCGGAACCGAGATCATTCTGCTGGGCACCGGCAATCGCCAGCGCTTCCCCGCCGGTGCTCTGATGCGCGCCTTCGCGCCGGCCGGTATCGGTCTCGAAGTGATGGACCTGCAGGCTGCCTGCCGGACCTACAACATTCTTGCCGCCGAGGGGCGCAAGGTGGCCGCCGCCCTGCTCTTCGACTGATCAGCTGCGCCCGTAGGTATCCTCGAAGCGGACGATGTCGTCTTCACCGAGATAGGTGCCGGACTGCACCTCGATCATTTCGAGCGCGACCTTCCCCGGATTCTCCAGACGGTGCCTGACGCCGAGCGGAATATAGGTCAACTGGTTTTCCGAGACCAGGAATACCTCGTCGCCACGCGTCACCTTGGCCGTTCCGCTGACAACGATCCAGTGCTCCGCCCGATGATGGTGCATCTGCAGGGAGAGCGATGCGCCGGGCTTGACGCCGATCCGCTTGACCTGGAAGCGCTCGCCGGAATCGACCCCGTCGTACCAGCCCCACGGCCGGTATACCTTGCGATGCCACTGGGCGACGCTGCGCTCTTCGGCCTTCAGTCGATCGACAATCTTCTTTACGTCCTGAGTCGAATCGTGATGCACGACCAGCACCGCATCGTCGGTTTCCACCACCACCAGGTTGCTGAGACCGACGCAGGCAACCAGCCGGCTTCCGGAAAAGGCCAGCGTATTCCGGCAATCTTCAAGCAGCACATCGCCGCGGATTGCGTTCCCGGCATCGCATTTCGGAAGCACCTTCCACAGCGCATCCCAGGCGCCAACATCCGACCATCCGGCAGCGAGCGGTATCACGGCACCTTTCGGCAACCCCGCCTGCCCGGTCGTCAGCCGCTCCATGACGGCATAGTCGATCGAGTCCGACGGGCACTGCGCGAAGGCGGAGCGGTCGACCCGCACGAAATCGCCATCCGCTGCGGCACCGGCCAAGGCTGCCCGGCAGGCGGCAAGAATATCGGGCCGGGCGATCGCCAGCGCGGCAATCCAGGTCGACGCCAGCATCACGAAAATCCCGCTGTTCCAGAGAAAATCGCCCGAGTCCAGATAGCGCTGAGCCGTTGCACGATCCGGCTTCTCGACAAAACCGGCAAGATGGCAGGCTGCCGATTCGCTTCCCAAGGGTGAGCCCTTCCTGATATACCCGTAACCCGTCTCGGGACAGTCCGGCGTGATGCCGAAGGTTACCGCCATACCCGTCTCGGCCAACCTGGCCGCATTACCCACGGCCTCGCGAAATATCTCGGGTCGCGCAATCACATGATCGGCCGGCATGACCGCGAGTACCGCGTCCGAGTTGTCCCGCGTGGCCCACAACGCTGCCAGCGTCAGCGCCGGTGCGGTATTGCGGCCGAACGGTTCAAGAATGATGCTGGTCTGTTTGCCGAGAATGCGCACCTGCTCGGCGACCACAAAGCGATGCTCCTCGTTGCAGACAACCAGCGGATCGAGGAGCCCCGGGAAACCGTCCAGGCGCCTGACGGTATCCTGCAACATCGAGAGTTCACCCACGAGCGGCAACAGCTGCTTTGGGTATTTTTCACGTGATATGGGCCACAGGCGAGTGCCCGAACCACCAGAGAGAACAACAGGAAGAAGTTCCAAGATAACCTCGCCAATGGAAGCCGAAGGATGGGCGCCGTGCCGCCAATAGCCGACAGCGGGCAATTGTAATGGATCTCGCCAGATCAGAGCGGCGATCACATGCCCACAAATCGAATCGCTTGTTGGCAACCGTGAAATAGTTCCGGTATCCTTCGCGCCTCTGGCATTATGCTTGCCACAATTCGTTTATCATCTGCGATTGACGTTTGTTCGGCTGGATATTTCTGCGACCTGAGTGGGGGAAAACCATGATTACGATTCGTTCCGTTGTTTCTTCCGGCACCAAATGGCTTGTGACCGGACTTTCGATTCTGGTGCTGGCCTCATGTGCCAGCAGCTATCCGCCGGCCCCTGAGGTCGCTGCTGCGCCTGATTACAACTACAAGATCGGGCCGGGAGACAACCTGAACATTGTGGTCTGGCGAAATCCGGAACTGTCCATGACGGTACCCGTACGCCCGGATGGAAAGGTTTCCGCACCGCTCATCGACGATCTTGACGCCATGGACAAGAACCCAACAACCCTCGCGCGCGACATCGAGAAGGAACTTGGCAAGTTCATTCGCGATCCTGTCGTCACCGTAATCGTGACCGGCTTTGTCGGCCCATATAGCGAACAGGTTCGCGTCGTGGGCGAGGCCGCCAAGCCGCAAACTCTTCCTTACAAGCAGAAAATGACTGCGCTTGACGTGATGATCGCCGTCGGTGGAATGACCGAGTTTGCCGATGGCAACCGGGCAAGCATTCTGCGCACTTCGGAAAAAAACGCCCAATACAGTGTCCGCCTCAAGGACCTGATCAAGCGTGGCGATGTGTCTGCCAATGTAGAGATGAAGCCGGGCGACATTCTGATCATCCCGCAGAGTTGGTTCTGAAACAGGCCAGCGCATCATCTCGTAACACGTCAGGATTCGCCGGGGGCACTCTAACCCCTTGGCGACTCCCTAGCTCGGACCAAAATTGATGGAAGAAATCCTTCGTCAGGCTACGACCATTCTGCGCGCGACCTGGAAGCACCGTCGCCTTGGAATGCTTGGTGCATGGTTGTTTGGCGCCATTGCGGCCGGCATCATTGTCAGCATTCCCGACAGATATGAGGCTTCCGCGAGAATATCGCTCGACACGCAGTCAATTCTCAAGCCCCTGATGTCCGGACTGGCCGTTCAGCCGAATGTGGAGCAACAGGTGATGATGTTGAGCCGGACCCTCATCAGTCGCCCCAATGTCGAGAAAGTGGTTCGCATGGCGGACATGGATCTCGGCGTCCAAAGCAAAGCGGCCCGGGAAGCCCTGATAGAAAACCTGACGAAAACGCTGGAGATCAAGAGTACCAACCGGGACAACATCTACACAATCTCCTACCGCAACACCGACCCGGCAGTAGCGCAAAAGGTAGTCCAGTCTCTCCTCTCGATCTTTGTCGAATCGAGTCTTGGTGACAAACGCCAGGACTCCGATGCTGCCCGCAAATTCATCGACGAACAGATTCGCCACTCTGAAAACAAGCTCAGGGAAGCTGAAAACAGGCTGAAGGAGTTCAAGCTGCGCAACGTCGAGTTCGAGACCGCCGACGGCAAGGGCAGCATGGAACGCTTGGGCGACATCGCCGCATTGCTTCAGAAATCACGGCTCGAACTGCGCGAAGCGGAGAACTCCAGAGATGCGCTGCGCCGCCAGATCGTCGGGGATGAACCCGTGCTCCTCCCGGAATCGCCAGGTGCCGACGCAAGCATATCCCTCCCCGAGATCGACGGCCGCATCGACGCCCAGAAACGCAATCTCGACACCCTGCTGCAGAAGTACACCGACAAGCATCCAGACGTAATCGGAACACGGCGCCTTATCCAGGATCTGGAAGAGCAGAAGCGGAAGGAGATTCTGGCTCGGCGACAATTTGCAGCCGCGAATCCTGGCGCGGGAATCAGCAACAATCCGGTCTATCAGCAACTCAAGGTGTCACTGGGCGAGGCTGAAGCCAATGTCGCCTCGCTGCGGACCAGGGTTGCCGAGTATGAGTCAAGATACAAGCGGACCAAGGAATTCATGAAATTCCAGCCGCAACTCGAGACCGAGTTGGTGCAACTGAATCGCGACTATGACATCCACAAGAAGAACTACGAGCAGCTTGCTACCCGTCGCGAGTCAGCAGAACTGACCGGCGATCTCGAATCAGTCGCGGGAATCGTCGATTTTCGCGTAATCGATCCGCCGCGCGCCTCCTCGAGACCGGTAGCTCCCAATCGTCTGCTTCTGCTGCCGCTCGGATTGCTGCTCGCCATTGCGGGCGGTTTCCTTGCGGCCTTGGCGGCCAGCCAGTTGCGCCCGGTGTTTTTCGATGGCAAGTCATTGCGCGATGAGACCGGTCTGCCTGTATTGGGCATTGTTTCGCTTCTTCCAAATGAAGGCCGCCGCCTGCAGGAACGTGCAAGCCTTACCCGATTTCTTCTTGCAGGTACTGCTCTCGTGACCGTGTTCGCAGTTGGCATTGCAGTACTCACCTACCTTTCTGATCGCGCTGCCTGAGGAAAATCGATGAGCCTTATTGAACAAGCAGCCAAGCGACTGGAGCAACTGCGGCAGGCAGGAGTCGAATTGCCCGAGGACAGAACCCCCGAGTTCCCTCCTCCATCGTCAGCCCGCGACTCGGCTGCCGCACAGCGGCGTCGCCAGGCAACCCGTCGTGACGCGAATTCGTCCGGTGACTCCAGTCAGGCTGCGCCTTCGGGTACGGCGTCTTCTGCCGGAAAGCAAGTTGAGCTTGACCTCGATGCAATTGCGGCTTCCGGACTCCTCGTTCCGAGCCAGACGCGAACTCTGCTGGCCAGCGAGTTCCGCGTTATCAAGCGCCCCCTGATTGCCAACGCCATGAACAAGGGAACCTCACCCGTCAATGGTGGCAATCTGATCATGGTCACGAGTGCCTTGCCCGGAGAAGGCAAGACCTTCACCGCGATCAACCTGGCAATCAGCATCGCCATGGAAATGGACAATACGGTAATGCTGGTCGATGCCGACGTAGCACGACCGTCCGTACTAAGCATGCTTGGCCTTCCCCCGGCGGAGGGCCTGCTCGATGTGGTTACGGCAAACTCTCTTGACATCTCCGGTGTGCTGCTACGCACCAACATCGAAAAGCTTTCCATCCTTCCGAGCGGAACCCAGCATCCGCGCGCGACCGAGTTGCTGGCCAGCGATGCGATGATCCGCTTGCTCGATGACATAGGGCAGCGCTACCCGGACCGGATCATAATCTTCGACTCGCCACCTCTGCTCGCGACAACCGAGGCTCGGACACTCGCGACGCACATGGGGCAGATTGTCGTTGTCGTTCAGGCAGGAGAAACCGCACAGGCGGCGGTCATGGAGGCGTTAACGACGATACGGGACTGCCCGCTCAAAATGATGGTGTTGAATCAGGCGACGCAACCGGCGACCGAGCGCTACGGATACGGGTATGCCTATGGATACGGATACGGGAATGAAGACTAAACCGAATTGGCTGGCGGCGACCACCGGCGTCCTTTGTTACTGCGTCGTCGGACCGGTCATGGGCCAGGGCTATGGATCGCTCATAACGCCTGTTGCAACACCATCCGGGGAGAACGTACCCGGTGCGGCAACAGTTCCCGATCTGGGTGTCCAGGGAGCCACCGCTTCGGACGAAACCAGTACTGCACGGGCGTGGACCATCGTTCCGCGCATTGGCCTGACGGAAACACTGACCGACAATATCAATCTGACTTCGACCAACAAGCAGAGCGGTCTGATTTCCGAGTTGTCGCCGGGCATTCGTATCGATGCCAGAACTGCCCGCCTGAAGATGTTTCTTGACTACCAGTTGAATGGCATCTTCTATTCAACCGGCGACAATGGCAACCAGACGCAAAGTGCACTCAACGCATTCGGCACGCTCGAAGCGATCGACAACTGGCTCTTTGTGGACTTCAGCGGGCAGATTTCGCAGCAAGTCATCGACCAGTTCGGGCAGCAGTCTGCGAGCAATGTATATAACACGGGGAATACTACCCAGACCCAGACCTATGCCGTCTCTCCGTACATAAGAGGCCAGTTGGGCGGCTCGGCTGATTATCTCCTTCGCTATAACGCGTCGTACACCAATAGCGGGAGCAATGACATTTCCAACGTCACCCTTTCCCAATGGCTGGGGCAGATTCGTGGAAACACGAGATTCCAGAATCTCAATTGGGCCATCGACGGCAGCCAACAGAACACCAATTACAGCCAGGTACGGGTAGGGTTCTTGCCGGAGCAGGACTATGACGACACCCGCATCCGGGCTTTGCTGATCTACAAGTTGTTCCCGGAATTTCGCCTGTCGGGCAGTGGCGGCTGGGAATCCAACAACTATCAGTCCCGTGACAATGAAAGCCAGGGCACCTACGGCGCCGGTTTCGACTGGACCCCCACCGAGCGCACCCAGGCGTCTGGGTTCTGGGAACACCGTTTCTTCGGTACTGGCCACAACGTACTTCTCAGCCATCGCTTTCCTCTCAGCGCGATTCGCTACACCGACACCAAGGATGTATCCCTCATCCCGAATCAACTCACCAATACGGGATTGGGAACGGTTTACGACCAGTACTTCCAGATATTCGCAAGTCTCATTCCGGATCCGGTCAACCGCGATACCTACGTCAGGAACCTCCTGAATCAGGCGGGCATCGCACCGAATGCCCAGGCGATAAACAACTATCTCACCAACCGTCCCCAGGTGCAGCGCAATCAGCAACTGTCTCTGGTGTTCTACGGCAGCCGCAATTCGATCACCTTCATCGCCAATCGCAGCAACAGCCAGCCACTGACACGCGCGCCCAATGGGCTCGACGGAATCGTCAGTGAGGCTGGCACCGTCACCCAGCAGGGCTACGCGGTCAGCTTTTCGCATCGCCTGACGCAACTCACCGGCCTGAACCTGCTCGCGTCCCGCCAGAAGAACAAGGGCGACCTGACGAATCAATTCAGCACGAGATGACACGACATTGACCTACTACCAGATCGGCATCTCGACCCGGCTCGGCGCCAGGACTGTCGGCGCACTGAATGCCCGCCATCAGGACTTCGACGGCTCGGATCTCACGACAACTCCCTACAAGGAAAATGCATTGATCGCTTCAGTGACGATGGTGTTCTAGATATGTATGAGGCCTTCTATGGCTTGACGAGCAAGCCTTTCCAGCTCAATCCCGATCCGCAGTTCTATTTCCCCAGCAAGCAGCATCGGCGTGCAGCTGCCTATCTCGAATACGGCATGCACCAGAATGAAGGCTTCATCGTCATCACAGGTGAGGTTGGCGCCGGCAAGACGACCATTGTCCGGCACATGCTGGACGGTCTCGATGAGGACAGGTTTCTCGCCGCTCAACTGGTCAGCACCCAGATCGATGCCGAAGACACGCTGCGTCTCGTCGGCGCCGCGTTCGGTATCCGCACCAAGGATGTCGAGAAAGCCGACGTCCTGATGTCCCTTGAAGCCTACCTGATCAGCATGACCAGCAAGGGAAAGCGCTGCCTGCTGATCGTCGATGAGGCCCAGAACCTGACTTCCAGGGCCGTCGAAGAACTGCGCATGCTTTCGAACTTCCAGTATGGCAATCATGCGCTGCTGCAGAGCTTCCTGATCGGCCAGCCCGAATTCCGGAACATCCTGCAAAGCCCGCAGATGACGCAGTTTCGACAACGGGTCATTGCCTCCAGCCATATCGGGCCGATGGATGTTGAGGAAACGCGCGGCTATGTCGAGCACCGGCTCAAGTGCGCTGGCGCCAATGGCTGCCCCACCTTCACTCCGGACAGCTTCGAGGCGATTTTCAAGGCCACCAGCGGTATCCCCCGGCGCATCAATTCACTCTGCGATCGTCTCTTGTTGTCGGGCTTTCTGAATGACAAGAAGGAATTTGACGTGAGCGATGTCGACACAGTCGCTGACGAAATTTTTGAAGAAACCCAGGGTCGATCATCCGGTCAGTCACATCGCGAAGATGGTCGAGCCGCTGAATCCGAATCGACGACCGCCAGCGGCGAGCGGGATATAGCCGCGCAACCGCCAAAGCCGGCGAGGCGGCGGCGCCAGTCGGCGGCACCCGCCTTGGACCTGGGCGGTTCTCCGCGGGAAGACTTGGCTGCTCTTCTCGAGGGACTCAATGCGTGGCAATTCAACGAACGACTCGGAAGGCTTGAACAGAGCCTTCAACAACTTGAGGTAATCAACGGGACCACGTTATCCCTCCTCCAGAGAATCGTCTCAGCAATTGCTCCGGAGGGCGGACTCCTGCCCAAGGAACATTCTTCCGCCGCCCCCGATGACCCGGCGAAGGCGAAATCTCCCAGGAAGCCAGCCGTTACTCAGAAAGCCCTTCCCTTCACTGCCCCAGAGGGTGAAGTTCCGGCCTTTGGGCAGTCAGCCACTGCCGGCGAGGATGGATGTCAGGCAACGCAACCATTATCCGCCGTACCAGAGGCTGAACTCGCGGCCACTGTTCTGTCAGCCACTGCGCCTCCCGCCGTGCCACGGACAAAGCGATCCAAGCAGCGGTTTCGTCGGAAGA
Organism: uncultured beta proteobacterium; assembly: GCA_963810175.1. Classification (GTDB taxonomy): domain Bacteria; phylum Pseudomonadota; class Gammaproteobacteria; order Burkholderiales; family Rhodocyclaceae; genus Azonexus. The sequence goes on from CAWEMU010000033.1 coordinate 68,662, forward strand.
TCGTTCCGACTACTACCCAAATCGGGGAACTCCGGGGCCCGGAGCAAGCATCGGGCGCTCCGGAAAACACACTCCTGCCGGGGGAACCAGAGTGATTTCAGCATCCTGGCCGACCGGCCTTGGCCCAGTAATCTGCGTCGTGGGAGCGCGCCCGAACTTCATGAAGATGGCACCCATCCTGCGCGCCTTTGCCGCCGGCGTTCCGGCTCTTCCCACCCTGCTCGTCCATACCGGCCAGCATTACGACAAGGACATGAACGACAAGTTGTTCGAAGACCTGCGGCTCCCTAGACCCGACATCAATCTTGATGTGGGGTCGGCGTCACATGCGGTTCAGACTGCCGAAGTGATGCGGCGCTTCGAGCCGGTCATCGACGCGCATCGGCCATCCTGTGTTCTGGTCGTCGGCGATGTCAATTCCACACTGGCATGTACGCTGGTCGCCGTCAAGAAGGGAGTTCCGGTGGTTCATGTCGAGGCCGGACTGCGCAGCTATGATCGGCGGATGCCGGAAGAGATCAACCGCATCCTGACCGACCAGGTCGCCGACCGTCTCTATACCACCGAGCGGAACGCGGAGAGCAACCTGCTCCGCGAGGGGATCGATGCCGAGCGCGTCAGTTTCGTCGGCAACGTCATGATCGACTCACTGCTGCAAAACCGGAAGCTTGCGCGCGAACCCGCGGACACGCTGAAGGCAGAGGGCTTCTCGCCCGAGTTGATTGCCGGCCCGGAAGGCTACGGGGTCGTAACGTTGCATCGGCCTTCGAACGTGGACCAACCCGAGACACTTGCATCGCTGCTGGAAGTCCTGAACGAAATTGCAGCACAACTGCCGCTGATCTTCGCCCTGCACCCGCGAACCCGGGCAAACATCGAACGCTTTGGCCTTGGCCATCATATCAAGGGGCACAGGCTTGTCCTCCTGCCACCGCAGGGCTACCTGGAAATGGTGGGTCTCCTGGCCGGCGCACGCATCGTGCTCACCGACTCCGGTGGCCTGCAGGAGGAAACTACAGCACTCGGTGTTCCCTGCCTCACGTTGCGTGAGAATACCGAGCGTCCCATCACCGTCGAACAGGGCACCAACACGATGGTTGGCCGTGATACCGGGGCGATTCGCAGCGAGGCCGCCGAAATCCTTGCCGGGCGGGGCAAACACGGGCGTGTTCCAGAGCTCTGGGATGGCCATGCCGCTGAACGTATCGCCAGCGACCTTGCCGAATGGCTCCTTGGACAACACCAGTCCCGGGCGAGCACCTGAATCTTGTAGCCATGGATTCCGCAACGGTAATCAACGCCCTCACCATTGACGTCGAGGACTACTTTCAGGTTTCCGCGTTCGCCCCGCACATTCCACGCAGCGAGTGGCCGACCCGGGAGTGCCGGGTCGAACGCAACGTCAACCGCATTCTCGCAATGCTCGATCAACATGGAACGCACGCCACCTTCTTCACCCTCGGCTGGGTTGCCGAGCGCTATCCGGCGCTTGTCCGGCGAATAGTGGCTGAAGGCCACGAACTCGCCAGTCATGGCTACGGCCACGAGCGTGCCTGCGACCAGACAGAGACGGCATTTTTTGCCGACATCAACCTCGCCAAGCTGCTCCTCGAGGATCTGGCGGGGCAGGAGGTCAAGGGCTATCGGGCTCCAAGCTTTTCCATCGGTGCCAAGAACCTCTGGGCCTTCGACTGCCTTGAACGAGCCGGATATCGCTACAGCTCGAGCATCTATCCCATTCGTCATGACCACTACGGCATGCCCGAGGCGCCTCGACATGCCCACTCCGTCGGCGGCCTCCTGGAAATCCCTGCCACCACCTTGCGTTTCCTGAACCGCAACTGGCCGGCAAGCGGCGGTGGCTATTTCCGCCTTATGCCTTATGGCCTGTCGCGCTGGATGCTGCGCCGGATCAATCATGTGGACAAACTGCCCGCAGTTTTCTATTTCCATCCATGGGAAATTGATTCAGGTCAGCCCCGGATTCCGGATATCAGCTCCAAGACGCGATTCCGCCACTACGTGAATATCCATCGCATGGAAGCGCGACTGCAACGTCTGTTGGGCGATTTCCGCTGGGGACGCATGGATCACCTTTTCCTTTCCGAAGCCTGAACAGCATGCTGAAGATCAGGCGTCTCGATCTGGCCGACACCGCCACCGCACTGCGCTGGGATGAGTTCGTCCTTTCTTGTTCGGAAGCGACCTTCTTTCATCGTTCGGCCTGGCAAAAGATCATCCGGGAGGTGTTCAAGCATCCCACTCATTTTCTCTATGCCGAGGACGACTGCGGAATCCGCGGCGTCCTCCCGCTTGCTCATGTCAATAGCCGGCTTTTCGGCAATGCCCTGGTCGCCCTGCCATTCGCCGTTTATGGTGGTGTCGCCGCCAGTTGACGCCGAGGCCACCATGGCGCTGGAAGATGTGGCGCAGGATCTCGCTGGCAAACTCGACGTGGACCACCTTGAGTTCCGCAACCTGACAGCCTCGGCATGCGGACTGGCCGACTCAGGATCTATATGTCACCTTCCGCAAGGAACTCCTGCCCGATATCGATGCCAACATGCTGGCCATCCCGCGCAAGCAGCGTGCCATGGTCCGCAAGGGCATCAAGAATGGCTTGGTCAGCACGGTTGACCGCAACGCAGACCGATTCTTCCAACTCTTTGCCGACAACGTGCATCGTCATGGCACACCCGCCATGCCCAAGCGTTATTTCGACGCCCTGCTCCAGGTTTTTGGCAACGATTGCGAGGTGCTGACAGTCACTGGCCCCGATGGCCAACTGCTGAGCAGCGTGCTCTCCTTCTATTTCCGTGACGAAGTATTGCCCTATTACGCCGGCGACGACGAAAGCGCCCGCCATCTCGCCGCGAATGACTTCAAGTACTGGGAACTGATGCGCCGCGCCTGCGAGCGTGGCGTCAAGATCTTCGATTATGGCCGCAGCAAGGAAGGCACCGGCCCCTACTCTTTCAAGAAGAACTGGGGATTCGAACCGCAGCGCCTGCATTACGAGTATTGCCTCTACAAACACCGCACGGTTCCGCAGAACAATCCCAACAACCCCAAGTACAAGCTCTTCATCGCCGCCTGGCGACGCATGCCCATCGGACTGGCCAACTGGCTGGGTCCTCATATTGTCCGCAATCTCGGCTGAAGCGAAGATGGCCAATATCCTCTATCTCGTTCATCGCCTGCCTTATCCGCCCAACAAGGGCGACAAGGTGCGCTCATATAACCTGCTGAAACATCTGGCCAGACAACACCGGGTCTATCTCGGCACATTCATCGACGATCCGGATGACGAACCGCACATTGCCACAGTGCGCGCCCTGTGCGCTGACGTTCATGTCGCCAGGCTCGATCCCCGCTTCGCCAGGATTCTCAGTCTGAGCAGCCTGCTTGCGGGCGAAGCACTTACCCTGGGCTATTACCGCAGTTCAGCGCTGCGCAGCTGGGTCAACGAAACCTGCCAGCGGCGGCACATCGACACCGCCGTGATCTTCTCCTCGGCGATGGCCCAATATCTGGAAGACCAGCCGCGGATTCCCACGATCATCGATTTCGTCGATGTCGATTCGGCCAAGTGGACCCAGTACGCGCCGCGCCATCGCTGGCCTTTATCCTGGCTTTACCGCCGCGAGGGCATACTGCTTCTTGACTACGAACGGCGAATGGCTGCACGGGCATCCGCTCCTTCTTCGCGACGGACAAGGAGGTCGCACTGTTCACCCAGAAAGCCCCTGAATGCCGGGTGCGCGTGCAAACGATGGGCAACGGCGTCGATGCAGACTATTTCTCTGCAGACGATACGCGTTCTTCGCCCTTCCCTTCCGACGAACTGCCGGTCGTTTTCACCGGCGCCATGGATTACTTGCCGAACGTCGACGCGGCAACATGGTTCGCTTCTGACGTCCTCCCCGGCCTTCTGCAGCGCTGGCCTGCAGCGCGCTTTTATATCGTCGGCCGCAGCCCGGCAGCGGAGGTGCTGGCGCTTGCAAGTGACCGCATCGTGGTTACCGGCACGGTCAACGATGTGCGCCCATATCTTCAGCATGCCGCCACGGTCGTTGCACCCTTGCGCATCGCCCGCGGCATCCAGAACAAGATCCTGGAAGCCATGGCCATGAGCAGACCGGTCATCGCGTCCGCCGACTGCGCCGCCGCGGTCGACGCTGTCGCGGGGCAGGAATTGCTGACAGCTACCAGCCCGGAGGAATACATTGCCGCCATCAGTCAAGTGCTGGAAGCCCCCGAGACGGGAACTGCATTGGGCAGGGCAGCGCGGCAGCGCGTCATCGAGCGCTACACCTGGGAAGCCCACATGAAGGCCATCGACCCCTATCTTCCGGCGCCGTCTCCCCGCGAGCCATGATGGAACAGGGAAGTCCCAGGCGCCATTCGGTGTCCTGGGCGCAGGTTCTGCCCTTGCTGTTCGGTTTGATCGTCTGGATACTCTTCTGGTATCGCGATACGGCGCTGGCCATGGTCGCCATCTGGGCTCGCGCCGACACGTATGCCCATGCTTTCATCGTGCCACCGATAAGTCTCTGGCTGATCTGGCGCAAACGTCATGAATTGGCTCTCCTGCGGCCTGAACCGACGTTCTGGCTCTTTCTGCCGCTTCTCGCGACAACAATCTTCTGGCTGATGGGAGAACTGACCGCGGTCAACGCGCTGACCCAGTTCACCTTTGTCCTCACCCTGCTGCTTGCCATCGTTTCCACACTGGGCTTCCGGATCAGTCGCCGGATTGCCTTCCCTCTTGCATTTCTTCTGTTCTGTGTTCCGCTTGGCGACTTCATGACCCCCACGCTGATGGAGTGGACCGCGTGGTTCACGGTTCTTGCGCTGCGGGCAACCGGTATTCCCGCCTACCAGGAAGGCATGCAGTTCGTCATCCCCTCGGGCAACTGGTCGGTGGTCGAAGCCTGCAGCGGAATCCGCTACGTCATCGCCTCGCTCACCGTCGGCACACTTTTCGCCTATCTCAATTTTGTTTCGCTGCGCCGCCGCCTGATCTTCATCGGGGTTTCGATCATCGTCCCGGTTATCGCCAACTGGCTGCGTGCCTACATCATCGTCATGCTGGGCCACTTTTCAGGCAACAAGGTGGCTGTTGGCGTCGATCACCTGATCTATGGATGGCTGTTTTTCGGAATCGTCATCACGATCATGTTCATCATCGGCGCCCGCTGGAGCGAAGCGCCGACCGCCGGGCCGGTGCCGGTGCCGGCGCCGCCGCATTACCGCCCCCTACCCCACCCTTGCCGCCACAGGGCATGGATGGTGACCGTCGGTATTGCGCTCCTGGCCGCCGCCGGTCCGCTTGGCTTTGTCACAATCGACAAGGCTGAAAGATCGGCCGCCTCCAATCTCGCCGGATTGAACCTCCCGGCGGGATGGAGCGAAGCCGCGCCCTTCACCGACTGGAAGCCGGCCTATGCCAATGCTTCAGTCGAACGGCAAGCAGCCTATACGCGGGAAGACAAGACGGTTGGCCTCTATGTGGGCTACTACCACAATCAGGATTACCAGCGGAAACTGGTGACTTCGACCAACGTGCTGGTCAGGAGCAACGACCCAACTTGGGTCATTCTTTCCCGGAACCGTGCCGAGATCAATTTGGAGGGTATCCCGCCAAGCATCGAGACTGCAGAATTGTTGAGCAAGGACATCCGGCCAGCCGCCTGGTGGTCTGGCAGTGGTACTGGATCAACGGCAAACTGACGGCTTCCGACATCGAGGCCAAACTGCTGACCGCAATCTCGCGCCTGCGCGGGCGAGGCGATGACTCCGCGGTCATCATGCTCTATGCTCCGCAGGAATCCGCAACGGACGCACTTCCCGCCTTCGCCATGCAGGCGGTCGGCCCGATCAATCAGATGCTCGATGCCACCCGCGCAGCCCGATGAGCAATGACCCGCGCCCGCTTGTCGCCCACGTCATGTACCGCTTCGACACCGGCGGTCTCGAGAACGGCATCGTCAACCTGATCAACCACATGCCGGCCGACCGCTATCGCCACGCCGTGATCGCCTTGACGGTGGTCACCGACTTCCGCCACCGCATCCAGCGCGACGACGTCGAGTTCGTCTCGCTGAACAAGGCGCCCGGCCATGGCATCTGGCTTTTCCCCAAACTGTTCGCCCTCTTCCGCCAACTGCGCCCGGCCATTGTCCACAGCCGCAACCTGGCGGCACTCGAAGCGCAGTTGCCGGCGTGGGCTGCTGGCGTTCCGGTCCGCATTCACGGTGAACACGGGCGTGATGTGGGAGACCTCGATGGATCGAACGTTACGTATCAGCGGGTTCGCCGTTTCTATCGGCCGTTCGTGAATTATTACCTGGCGCTGTCACAAGATCTCCGCGAATATCTCACCACCCAAATCAAGGTTCCGGAAGACAAGGTGCTACAGGTATACAACGGTGTCGATGCCGATCGTTTTCATCCCGCCGGACTCGATCATTCGATCCCCGGTTGCCCGTTCTCGCGCCAGGATCACTGGACTGTCGGCACGGTTGGCCGCATGCAAACGGTGAAAGATCAGCCCATGCTGGTACGGGCCTTCATTCGCGCTCTGGAAATCGACTCCAGCCTTTCCCGGCGTCTTCGCCTGGTCATGATTGGTGACGGCCCGCTGCGCGCGGAGTGCAAACAATTGCTCGACACTGCGGGGATCCGCGATCTCGCGTGGCTACCCGGGGAACGCAACGACGTCGCGGAGATCATGAGCGGACTCGACTGTTTTGTTCTGCCTTCGCTCGCCGAAGGCATTTCCAACACCATCCTCGAAGCGATGGCTTCCGGCTTGCCGGTGATTGCCACCGACGTCGGCGGGAATGCCGATCTCGTGAAGTCGGGCATCACCGGCCAGATCGTACCGGCTGGCGATCCGGAGGCGTTGGCCCATCAGATCGTCAAGTTCGCCAACGCTCCCGGTCAGGCGAAGATCATGGGGCGACTCGGCCGCGAGCGGGTTGAAGAGAAGTTCAGCATGAACGCGATGGTGGCCGCCTATCTGGGCGCCTATGACCGATTGTTGGGCCGCTCCGGCACGGCTGTATAGGCGGAAACAGGAACCAATACCATATGTGTGGCATCACCGGAATATTCGACACCCGAGGCAAACGCGACATCGATCGCGCTGTCCTTCACCGCATGAACGAATCGCAATTTCATCGCGGCCCGGACGAAGGCGGCCTGCATGTCGAACCCGGCGTCGGGCTCGGCCATCGTCGCTTGTCAATCATCGATCTCTCCACCGGCCAGCAGCCGCTCTACAACGAAGACCAGAGTGTCTGCGTCGTTTTCAACGGGGAGATCTACAACTATCAGGAACTCATTCCCGAACTGCAGGCGCTGGGCCATACTTTCCATACCCGTAGCGACACAGAAGTCATCGTCCACGCCTGGGAATCGTGGGGCGAAAAGTGCGTCGACCGCTTCCGCGGCATGTTCGCCTTCGCCCTCTGGGATCGCAACCGCGAGACCCTCTTTCTTGCCCGCGACCGCCTCGGCGTCAAACCGCTCTTTTACGCTCTGCTCGACGACGGCACCTTCCTGTTTGGCTCCGAACTCAAGTCACTGCTCGCCCACGGCGGCCTCAAGCGCGAAATCGACCCCTGCGCCGTCGAGGAATACTTCGCCCTAGGCTATGTCGCCGAACCGCGCGCCATCTTCAAGCCCGCCAGAAAGCTTCCACCGGCGCATACGCTGTTGCTTCCGCCGTGGCCAGCCCGTCGGGGAGCCGCGCGAATACTGGGATGTCCGCTTCACCCTCGACAATCCGATCAGCGACGCCGATGCCTGCGCGGAACTCACCCACCGACTCGAAGAATCCATCCGCCTGCGCATGATCTCGGAAGTCCCGCTCGGCGCCTTTCTTTCCGGCGGCGTCGATTCCAGTGCCGTTGTCGCGATCATGGCCGGCCTCTCGAATGCTGCGGTCAACACCTGTTCGATCGGCTTTTCCGACCCCGCATTCAACGAATCCGAATTCGCCAAGATGGTGGCCGACCGCTACCGGACCAATCACTATCTCGACATGGTCGAGAGCGACGATTTCGACCTCATCGACACCTTGGCCAGGCTCTACGACGAACCCTATGCCGACAGCTCAGCCATTCCCACCTACCGTGTCTGCCAACTGGCGCGCAAGCATGTCACCGTTGCGCTTTCCGGTGATGGCGGTGACGAGAGTTTCGGCGGTTACCGCCGTTACAAGCTGCACCTGATGGAAGAAAGGATGCGCTCGGCCCTGCCGCTGGGTCTGCGCCGCCCGCTTTTCGGCGCTCTGGGCAAGCTTTACCCCAAGGCCGACTGGGCACCCCGCGTCTTCCGTGCCAAGACGACATTTGAAGGCATCGCCCGTAGCTCGGTGGAAAGCTATTTCCACTCCGTGTCCATCCTGCGCGCACCCATGCGCGACCAGTTGTTCAGCCCGGCATTCAAGTCCGCCCTTGGCGGCTACGATGCCATTCAGGTATTCGAGCATCACGCTGCCAAAGGCCAAAACCGATGACCCGCTGGCATTGATCCAGTACCTTGACCTCAAGACCTACCTGGTCGGCGACATCAACACCAAGGTCGACCGGGCCAGCATGGCGCATTCGCTTGAGGTTCGCGAACCGCTGATGGACCACGAGCTGGTCGAGTGGCTGGCCACACTGGACTCTTCACAGAAGATCCGTGGCCAGGAAACCAAATACCTGCTCAAGAAGTCGATGGAGTCCTACCTCCCCAACGACGTGCTCTATCGTCCAAAAATGGGCTTCTCGGTTCCGCTGGCCCGCTGGTTCCGCGGCCCACTCAAGCAACGCGTCCAAGACTCGCTGCTCGGCCCTCGTCTGGCCGACACCGGCTGGTTCAATCGCGAATACCTTCAGACATCTGGTCGACGCCCACAACAATGGCAGCCGGGACTACAGCGCCTCAATCTGGACGCTGCTGATGTACGAAGCCTTCCTGCGCAACGTCATGGAACAGGGCGAGTCCACATGATTCGCACGCTGCACGTCCTCGATCACTCCATTCCCCTGCACAGCGGCTATACCTTCCGCACCTTAGCGCTATTGCGCGAGCAGCGCGCCTTGGGCTGGGAAACCTTTCACCTCACCTCGCCCAAACAAGGTGAAACATCGGCGCCCGTTGAAGATGTCGATGGCCTGCGTTTTTACCGTACGCCGGTCGCCAAGGGTACGTTGGCCAGTTTGCCGATTGGCAAAGAACTGGCCCTAATGAAGCAACTGGAGTCACGGCTTGAAGAGGTCGCCCGAGAAGTCCGTCCCGAACATCATTCATGCCCACTCCCCGGTGCTCAATGCGCTCCCGGCCATCAAGGTTGCCCGCAAACTCGGCATCCCCGTTGTCTATGAGATCCGCGCATTCTGGGAAGATGCAGCGGTCGACCACGGCACCACCACTGAAGGCAGCCTGCGCTACCGCGCTACGCGCAAACTTGAAACCCGCGCCATCGAGCAAGTCGATCACGTCTTCACCATCTGTGAAGGATTGCGGGCAGACATCCTGGCGCGCGGCATTCCGGCAGACAAAGTCACCGTCATTCCCAACGCCGTCGATATCGCCTCCTTCAACCTGGCCAGCCCACCGGACCCGGAACTGCTAGCAAAAATGGGGGCTGACCGGCAAAACCGTTATCGGCTTTGTCGGTTCCTTCTATGCCTACGAAGGCCTTGACCTGCTGCTGGATGCCCTCCCCGCCATCACTGAAAAGAGACCCGACATTCGTGTTCTACTCGTTGGCGGCGGCCCGCAGGAAGCCAATCTGCGCCAGCAAGCCGAAAAACTTGGCCTTGAGGATGTCGTAGTTTTTGCTGGTCGCGTGCCACATCAAGACGTAAGTCGTTATTACGACCTGATCAACATCCTCGCTTACCCGCGCCACCCAATGCGCCTGACCGAACTCGTCACACCACTGAAGCCCCTTGAAGCAATGGCCCAAGGCCAACTTTTTGTGGCTTCGGACGTCGGCGGCCACAAGGAACTCGTCGAGCACAACAAGACCGGCATCCTGTTCAAGGCTGGAGATCGACAGGCACTGGCAGAAGCGATCGTGGAACTGCTCAACAATCGGCAGCACTGGCCAGAACTCAAGGCCAACGGCCGCCAGTTCGTTGAAAATGTCCGAAACTGGCGCAACAGTGTTGCCAACTACCGTTGCCTTACTTGACTCTCACGGGGACCAACAACGATTGAACATTCGGTAAGGACCGATCTGCCAACACCATCAAAGCGCATGTCTCGCCTAATAAAAACACTACTGTTCTCAACGCTTTTTCCGAGCTCCGTTAGACCAGTTCACGGAATCTTCGTCGAGACACGTCTTCGAAAGCTGTTGAAAACAGGCGAAGTCGAAACAATAGTCGTCACCCCGCTCTCTTGGTTTCCCTCCTCCGGGAAGCGCTTTGGCGAATATGGTTGCTTTGCCGCCACACCTTATTTTGAGCAATGGGACAGCATTGACGAATTCGATCCCCTCTATGTCCTGCCAGCCAAAGTCAGCAAGAGTATTGCCCAACGCACGGCGAACCTGCGTGAAATCCTTACTGATGGAGACAACACAGCGTTAATCGATGAGGCCTCTCGGGACATCATTCCTGAAACGCTTACCCGTCGTCGTCAAGCCGCTCCATTTCGCCAACAGCTTTCCATGGCGCCCCGTAAGCCGATCGACCGTCTGAATCTAACCAGGACTGGCAATGACCGGCGCGTTGTCGGCTTGGCAGAAGAACAACTTTTTCAACCAAAAAAGGCTGAAATCACATGAAAATCACTGTTGTCGGCACCGGCTATGTCGGTCTGGTCAGTGGCACCTGTCTGGCCGAAGTTGGCAATGACGTTGTCTGCGTCGACGTGGATCCCGAAAAGATCAGCATCCTCGAAGAAGGCGGCATTCCGATCCATGAGCCCGGGCTGCAGGAGATGGTCCGCCGCAACGTGGCCGCCGGCCGCCTGCACTTCACGACCGACGTCGAGAAGGCCGTGCACCACGGCACCATCCAGTTCATCGCCGTCGGCACTCCGCCCGACGAAGACGGCTCGGCCGACCTCCAGTACGTCCTTGCGGCCGCCCGCAACATCGGCCGCCTGATGACCGACTACAAGGTTGTCGTAGACAAAAGCACGGTGCCGGTCGGCACTGCGACAAGGTGAGGGCGGCGGTCGCCGACGAACTGGCGAAGCGCGCGGTCGATATCCCGTACAGCGTCGTTTCCAACCCCGAGTTCCTCAAGGAAGGCGCGGCGGTCGACGACTTCATGCGCCCGGACCGCATCGTCGTCGGCGCCGAGGACGACCAGGCCATCCACCTGATGCGCGCCCTCTACGCGCCGTTCCAGCGCAACCACGAGCGCCTGATCGTCACCGACGTCAAGAGCGCCGAACTGACCAAGTACGCCGCCAACGCCATGCTGGCCACGCGCATCAGCTTCATGAACGAACTGGCCAACCTGGCCGAAGTGCTCGGCGCCGACATCGAGATGGTCCGCCAGGGCATCGGCTCCGACCCGCGCATCGGCTACCACTTCCTCTATCCCGGCTGCGGCTACGGCGGCTCCTGCTTCCCCAAGGACGTCAAGGCGCTGATCAAGACCGCTGCCGACGACGCAGGCATCACGCTCAAGGTGCTGACCGCGGTCGAGGAAGCCAACGACGCGCAGAAGCACGTGCTGACGAAGAAGCTCAAGGCCCGCTTCGGCGATCTCGCGGGCAGGCACTTCGCCCTCTGGGGCCTTGCTTTCAAGCCGAACACCGACGACATGCGCGAGGCGCCCAGCCGCGAGCTGATCGCCGACCTGTTCGCGGCAGGCGCCACGGTAACCGCCTACGACCCCGTCGCGATGCACGAATCGCAGCGCGTCTACGGCGATGAGCCGCGCCTGACATATGCCGACGAGCCCGATGGCCGCGCTGAATGATGCCGATGCGCTGGTCATCGTCACCGAGTGGAAAGAGTTCCGCAGCCCCGACTTTGCCGCCATCAAGTCAGCGCTGAAGAACCCGGCGATCTTTGACGGGCGCAACCTCTACGATCCCGGGTTCGTGCGCGCGCAGGGGATCGAGTACTTCGCGGTCGGACGGTGAGCGGAAAGCCCGCCCTCCCTGCAATCTTCCCGCCACTGAACACCTCTTCAGGACACCAAGGAAACATTAGCTTTCGTGCTGACAAACCGCCCCATCAAATCCCTTCTCGTATCCACCCTGTTCCCAAGTTCTGAACGGCCGGTGCATGGTATCTTTGTCGAAACGCGCCTGCGCGAGTTGCTCAAATCGGGAGCGGTTCACGCCGAAGTCATCGCGCCGGTTCCCTGGTTTCCATTTTCCAACCGTGTTTTCGGCGAGTATGCCGAATTCGCCAGAACGCCGCGCACCGAGGTGCGCAACGGCATCACCGTTCACCATCCCCGCTATTTCCTGCCACCCAGGGTCGGCATGAACATGGCGCCATACGCGCTTGCCCGGTGCATCCTGCCGGTCGCGAAATCGCTGATGGCTACCGGCTTCGACTTCGACCTGATCGACGCTCACTATTACTACCCCGATGGTGTCGCCGCTGGCATCGTTGCCAAGGCACTGGGCAAGCCTTTTGTCGTGACGGCCAGGGGTACCGATCTGAATCTGATTCCTGAGTATAGCTACCCACGCCGCCTGATTCTCGACACCGCGAAAGCAGCCCACGCGTCCATTGGCGTATGTAGTGCCCTGATGGAGCGACTTGCCGAACTCGGTGCCGACCCCAGCAAACTCCACGTGTTCCGTAACGGCGTTGATCTGCAGCGATTCGTGCCGGAACCCCGTGCCGAAGCAAGGCGTCGAACTGGAAATCCTCCCGGACGCCCGGGTCCTGCTCTCGATTGGTCATCTGATCGAACGGAAAGGGCATCATATTGCCATTGAGGCGCTTGTCTCGATGCCGCCAGACCATCATCTCTACGTCATCGGCAGTGGCCCGCAACAGAACCATCTCCAGACACTGATCACCCGTCTGGGGCTGACGGAACGCGTCCATCTGACGGGCATCATTCCGAATACCGAGCTGAAGTGGTGGTACAGCGCCGCCGACGCGCTGGTCCTGTGCTCTAGCCGCGAAGGCTGGGCGAACGTTCTGCTCGAGTCGATGGCCTGTGGCACGCCGGTCGTCGCCACCAATATCTGGGGAACACCGGAAGTAGTTTCGACACCCGCTTCCGGACGTCTGATGCGGGAGAGAACACCCCAGTCCCTGGCGGAATCGGTTGCCGACCTGTTCTCGGACTACCCCGATCGCGCCAGCGTTCGCAGCCACGCTGAAAACTTTGGCTGGAATTCAACATCACAAGCCCAGGTTGCGCTTTTTCGCGGAATAACAGATGCGTGACATTGCCTTAGGTCTCATTATCCTTTCGATTTGCCTGGTAGCGTTGCGTCGGCCATGGATCGGTGTCATGGGATGGACTTGGCTCAGCTTGATGAATCCACATACGCTGACCTGGCATCTGAACACCATGCCTGTGGCGGCGGCAATGGCTGGTAGTACGTTGCTCGGCTTGGTTTTCACCAAAGACAGGCGGGATTTCTCGATAACGCCAGAAACCGGCGTATTGATTGCATTCATGTTGTGGATGTCCATCACACTCCCTTTCTCTATGAACCTTGATGACAGTTTCTTGATGTGGAAGCGCGTCATGAAGATCGACTTGATGATTCTTGTCAGTCTGGTCCTCTTGTATTCCAAGAAACACATACTTACCTTCATTTGGGTGGTCGTAGGCTCAATTGGTTTTTATGGGGTAAAAGGCGGTCTATTCACCTTGGTGACTGGCGGTGCATACTTGGTGTGGGGTCCGGTTAGCACCTTCATTGAGGGCAACAATGAACTGGCGCTGGCGTTGATCATCATCACTCCGCTTTTCCGCTTCCTGCAGTTGCAGACGACATCGAAATGGGGGAAGCGAGCCATTACCGCAGCCATTCTCCTATGCGTCGCCGCATCGCTGGGAAGCCATTCCCGCGGCGCTCTGCTCGCAATGGCGGCGATGGGTGCCGCACTTTGGTGGTATGGCGGTCGTCAACTCAGCATACTTCTCGGCATGCTATTGGTCGCAACCGTAGCACTGATGTTCCTGCCGGAACACTGGTTTGCACGAATGAGCACAATCAGCGATTACCAATCGGATGCATCGGCCATGGGGCGTATCAATGCCTGGTGGATGGCGTGGAATCTTGCTACAGACCGCTTTTTCGGTGGCGGATTCGAAATATACGACTTGACTACGTTCGCACTTTATGCCCCGGATCCAGCGGATGTACATGCTGCACATAGCATCTACTTTCAGGTTCTCGGCGAACATGGCTTTGTCGGTCTCTTCCTCTTCTTGACGCTTTGGTTTCTTGTCTGGCGGAACGCTGGAAGACTGCGCAAAGAAGCGACGGAAAGAACCCCAGACCCAATGGCTGTCCGACCTTGGGGCGATGTGTCAGGTCAGTTTGGTTGGCTATGCTGTGGGTGGCGCCTTCCTGAGCCTTGCCTATTTCGACCTGCCCTACAACATTCTGATCATGATTGTGCTGGGCCGGCGCTGGATAAAACGCCGGGCATGGCTCGAACCGGAGGAGCTCCATTCCGCCCAGCCACAGACAAACGCGGTGCCGGCATGATGAGTCCCTTCAGAATGGCTTTTCGGCTTGCGTGTCCTGGTGGGGATTCCAAACTGAGCATCCTGATCTTCCACCGAGTTCTTCCAGAACGGGATCCCATCTTTCCGGATGAACCGGACGGGCGCCGGTTCGACCAAATAATGGGCTGGGTAAGAACCTGGTTCAATGTCATACCACTGGATGCTGCGGTCAACGCGCTGAAAACACGCAATTTGCCGGCCCGCGCAATGGCAATCACATTCGACGACGGATATGCCGACAACCGTACCATCGCCCTTCCGATCCTCAAGCGGCACGGCCTCTCGGCAACCTTCTTTGTTGCCACCGGCTATCTTGATGGCGGCCGGATGTGGAATGATACGATCATTGAGGCCATTCGAGGATCCGAAGCACAAAGACTTGAGCTTGACAATATCAGAGGATTTGAAGGCAGTCGGTTGCAGTCTTTGGCCATCGGATCCGTCCTTGAAAAACGTGCTGCCATTCAGGCAATATTGGGTCGAATCAAGTATCTTTCCTCAAGCGAACGAGAAGCGGCAAGCAGATTGATCGCCGAGCAGTGTGACATCGATCTTCCCGACAATCTGATGATGACCACTCAGCAAGTCGTCGAGATGCGCCGGGCCGGAATGTTGATTGGAGCCCACACCATATCGCACCCGATCCTCGCAAAACTAGAACCATACGAAGTTCGCAAGGAAATTTCCGGTAGCAAACAATTTCTGGAATCCATCCTTGAAGAGGAAATCAATCTTTTTGCTTACCCCAACGGCAAACCCGACTTTGATTTTCAAATGAAAGATGCCGCCATTGTCAAAGAGCTGGGATTTAAAGCAGCTGTAACCACGGCTTGGGGAGTCGCAAGAGCTGATAGCGATTTGATGCAGTTACCCCGCTTTACACCTTGGGACAAGTCACGCCTTCTTTTTGGTGCACGACTCATCAAAAACATCCTTCAAAACCAAAAACCAAGCTCCAGTCAGATATCGAAATGATCACGCCCCACCACATCGGCCATCAAAGAAAGGAACGCCATGACAACAGATCAAAACAACAACCCACCTTCACGCTGTCGATTTTGCGATGCTCCATTGGAACAGGTCTTCGTCGATTTGGGCATGTCGCCGCTGTGCCAGACACACATCACACCGGCGCAACTGAATCACATGGAGCCGTTCTATCCCCTGCGGACTTACGTATGCAACAAGTGTTACCTGGTCCAGCTCGATGAGTTTGTGACCCCCGGCGACATATTCAGCGAATATGCGTATTTCTCGTCATTCGCCGATAGCTGGGTCGATCATGCGAAACGCTACGTTGATCTGGTTACGCAACGCTTCGGATTGGGTGCGTCATCTCACGTCGTCGAGATTGCCAGCAACGATGGCTATCTCCTTCAACACTTCGTCGCCAGGAATATCCCTTGTCTTGGGGTTGAACCTGCAGCCAACGTAGCACAAGCAGCTCTCGCAAAGGGCGTCAAGTCAGTCGTGAAATTCTTTGGTCGCGAAACGGCTCAAGAGATGGTCAACGAGTTTGGCCATGCCGATTTGCTGTTGGGAAACAATGTGCTGGCGCACGTTCCCAAGCTCAACGATTTTGTGGGCGGGATGAAGATACTTCTGGGTCCGCAGGGAGTCATCACCATGGAGTTCCCGCACCTGCTGAGACTCATGCAGGAAAATCAGTTCGACACCATATATCACGAACATTTTTCGTATTTTTCCTTCATGACCGTTGAAAAGGTTTTTGCCGCACACGGCATAACCTTGTTTGATGTTGAGGAATTGTTGACCCACGGAGGCTCCCTGAGAATATATGGCCGTCATTCCGAGGACAGCAGCAAACCCGTTTGCGAACGTGCCGTGGAATTACGCGCTCGCGAATTGCAGGCCGGTTTTGATCGTCCCGAGACTTACCGCGGGTTCACGGAACAGGTCAAAGAAACCAAACGCAAACTATTGCAGTTTCTGATCCAAGCCAAACGCGAAGGAAAGTCCGTAGTTGGCTACGGAGCTCCAGGAAAGGGAAACACCCTGCTGAATTACTGCGGAATCCGTCAGGATTTCGTTGACTATACGGTTGACCGGAATCCGTACAAGCAGGGCAAATTCACTCCAGGGACGCACATTCCGATTCATGGACCGGAGCGGATTCGGGAAACCAAGCCTGACTATCTGTTGTTGTTACCCTGGAACCTCAGGGAAGAGATCATGCAGCAAATGAGCTACATTCGCGAGTGGGGCGGAAAGTTTGTTGTCCCCATTCCCGAAACGAAGGTGTATCCGTAATCCAGAATCTGTCCGCTTGAACTATCAATTAGGGAGAAAAACATGAAAGTCTTCGTTACCGGAGTCGAAGGTTATATCGGCAGCTTGCTTGCCCCACTACTAATGCAACATGGACACGACGTTGTCGGCACCGACACCGGTTTCTATCGCGACGGCTGGCTCTATAGCGACAGCAAGACCGGATCCTGTTTTCCGCGATTTATCAATCGCGACTTGCGCAATCTCACCGAGGCCGATCTTTCCGGATACGATGCTGTCATCCATATGGCGGAATTGTCCAACGATCCCCTGGGCCAGAATAACCCTGCCCTCACCCATCGCATCAATCATGCGGGCTCGGTAAATCTGGCGAAAAATGCCAAGCGTGCCGGAGTTTCAAGATTCATATATACATCCTCGTGCAGTGTATACGGATTGGGTTCTGGCGATTTTCTGACCGAAGAATCACCGGTCAATCCTCAGACGGCTTATGCTGAATGCAAGACGCTGGTTGAAAAGGATGTCGGCCAACTCGCCGATGACAGTTTCAGCCCGGTGTTTCTCCGCAACTCGACCGCGTATGGCGGATCACCACGCATGCGTTTTGATATCGTTCTCAACAATCTCGCCGGGCTTGCATGGACATCAAAGAAGATAGCCATGACCAGCGACGGCACTCCCTGGCGCCCGCTGGTTCACGTGATGGACATCTGTACTGCCATTCGCTGCGCACTGGAAGCTCCGCGCGACAACATTCACAATCAGATATTCAACGTTGGCGACAACGCCGCCAATTATCGTGTTCGTGAGATCGCTGAAATTGTCGCCGCGGAGTTCCCCGGCTGTGAGCTTTCCATGGGGTCTAGCGCCGGGGACAATCGCAGCTATCGGGTCAGTTTCGACAAGATTCAAAATCAGTTGCCGGGATTCAGCTGCGCCTGGGACGCCAAGAAGGGCGCAGCACAGCTTCACGAGATATTCTCGCGCATCGCCATGGATCAGAGTGGATTCGATTTCCGTGCTTTTACTCGGTTGAAGCAACTGGAACACCTGATCGCAACTCAACAGATCGATGACGAGTTCTTCTGGCGCTACTAACCGCCCCCCCACACGATGCTGCCCCTAAACACAAGTAGTAACTTTTCGGAGCTAGGCGAGCGCATGTACGCGCTCGCCGAACGGCTGTATCCGATTTGTCGGAGCATCACAGGAAACGGTTTGCGGGAAACGTTGCGAATACTCCAAGAACAGATACCGCTTACGCTGCATGAGATTCCAACCGGAACCGCTGTATTTGATTGGGTCGTACCGCGTGAGTGGAATATACGCGATGCGTATATCAGGAATTCGCGCGGCGAGAAGATTGTCGATTTTCAGCAGCACAATTTGCATGTGCTTAACTACAGTACGCCGATGAATGCGCGTATGCGCCTTGAGGAATTGCGGCCGCATCTGTTTACACTTCCCGACATGCCCGACTGGATTCCCCATCGCACCAGTTACTTCAACGATAACTGGGGGTTTTGCATTACCCAGCGGCAACTGGAAGCGATGCCCGACGATGATTACGAAGTCGTCATCGACAGTTCGCTCGAACCCGGCGCGCTGACTTACGGCGAACTGACCATTCCCGGTGAGTCAGAGGAGCAGATTCTGCTGTTCGCACACTGTTGCCACCCATCGCTGGCCAATGACAATCTGTCGGGAATCGCGGTAGTTGTTGAACTGGCAAGAATTCTTGGCGAATCGTCCCCGCGATTCACCTATCGCTGCGTCTTCGCACCGGCCGCGATTGGATGCATAACCTGGCTCAGCCAGAATCGATCCGAACTCGGCAAGATCAAGCTCGGGATGGTTGCTGCGCTGCTTGGCGATTCAGGCCAACTGACCTACAAGAAGACATCCACAGGCGACGCGCTGATCGATCGTGCTTCGCTTCACATCCTGCGGCACCGGAACATACCCTTTCACACCCTCGAGTTCTCCCCATTTGGCTACGATGAACGACAGTTTGCGTCGCCTGGGATCAATCTACCCGTCGGAAGACTAACGCGAACGCCAAACGGAGCGTATCCCGAATACCATACATCAGCGGACAACATGGACCTGATTACGCCAAGTGCCATGGCTGACTCACTCGCAGCGTACCGTGCCATTTTTGCGCTCATAGAGAACAATTACGTGTATCAGAGCAACTTCCCATACTGCGAGCCACAGCTCGGGAAACGCGGCCTGTACCGAACAACCGGTGGACATGGAAACCCCGAACAGCGTCAGTTGGCGATATTGTGGGTATTGAATCAGGCCAACGGCCAACACGATCTGCTCGATATCGCAGAACGCTCTGGCCTGCAATTTGAGATTGTCGCCAGCGCTGCAGCAGAATTAGCCGCTGCCGAGGTCATCCGGAAAATCTGAGGGTGTGCATCTTTAAACCAATATTCAAGCCAGAAGGAAGCTCTTGATGAAAGTCGTTATATTCTGTGGTGGATACGGTACGCGTCTGCGTGAATATTCTGAAACGATACCGAAACCATTGGTTAATATCGGTGAACGTCCCATAATCTGGCATTTGATGAAGTACTATGCGCATTTTGGCCACAAGGATTTTATTCTTTGCCTCGGATACCGTGGCGACCTCATCAAGGAGTATTTTCTGAAATACGACGAGTGCGCCTCCAATGATTTTGTCCTATCGGAAGGAGGACAGAAAGTTGAGCTTTTTAACCGTGATATCTCCGACTGGCGGATTACTTTTGTCGATACCGGATTGAAATCAAATATTGGTCAGCGCCTTAAGGCCGTGGAAAAACATCTCGAAGGCGAGGAAGTATTTCTTGCCAACTATAGCGACGGGCTTTCAGACTATCCACTCAATTCACATGTTGACCATTTCATTGGTACTGACGCTGTCGCCAGCTTTATCGCTGTACGCCCTTCTCAAAGTTTCCACGCCGTGACTGCAGACGATAATTCCTTGGTCACCAGCATTGAAAATGTAACTTCCTCACAAATCTGGATCAATGGCGGGTTCTTTATTCTACGCCAGGATATATTCTCTTATATGGAACCGGGTGATGAGTTGGTGGAAGCTCCATTTCAACGACTAATCAAGGATGGCAAACTGCTCGGCAGAAAATACCAAGGATTTTGGGCATCCATGGATACCTTCAAAGACAAGAAGCAGTTTGATGATTTGTATGAGTCTGGCCAACGCCCTTGGCAAGTCTGGCAACGAGAAAGCTAATTCAAAGGTCATCACGCCTTTTCAGGATTCATGGATTGCAAAACAAATTCCTTGCCTCGCCGCTAGCTCGCCTTGCCACCCCCACCTGCCAATCTCCGGCCCGAGTTAAGACTCGGCCTGACGCCGAGGATCGAATATGCTGAGTCTTACGCATTCCGTTGCCCCGAAGTCCATCCTGTTGATGGGCGCGCATTGCGACGATATTGAAATAGGGTGTGCGGCGACAGTGTTGCATCTGATAGAGCGATTCCCGGAGGCGCACTTTGATTGGGTCGTCTTTAGCTCCACGCCTGAGCGTGCTCAAGAAGCCATGCGGAGCTCCGATATATTGCTTGCCGGCGCTCGCTCAAAGACTGTCACCATAGAGAACTTCAGAAACGGCTACTTCCCCTATATTGGGGGCCAGATCAAAGATTACATTGAATTGCTGAAGACCCGCACCAAACCCGATTGGATCTTCACGCACCATTCTGAGGATCGGCATCAAGATCATCGCGTCTTGGCCGAATTGACTTGGAATACATTCCGCAACCATCTCATTTTCGAGTACGAGATTCCAAAATATGATGGAGGGCTAGGCTCACCCAACTGTTTCATCTCGGCAAGTCAGGCTTTCGCGGACAAGAAGATCGCCACCCTGATGGAATGTTTCGTCAGTGAAACAGTGAAGCCATGGTTCAGCCCCGAAACTTTCAAAGCAATGCTCAGGATTCGCGGGGTAGAATGCAACTCTACAACGGGGCTGGCGGAAGCATTCTACTGCCGCAAGTTTTTGGTATAAATAACCCTTCTCGCTGAGTGAGAAATCCAGTGCACGTTCACGAAATGGTTGTTGCCTTAGCGACCGAAGTCATCGGGCTAAAATGCATGCGTGAATCGAGAATCCGGCTGGATCCAATACTGCTCCGTTCATGCAACGATCACTAATATGCAAGAGGCCATTAGCAATTGACCCTCCCCGCACCATCTTCGCCTCCTCCTTCTGTAAGCATTGGCCTGCCGGTCTACAATGGCGCACGATTTCTTCCTCAAGCGCTTGAGTCTCTTCTCGGGCAGAGTTTTTCGGACATTGAGTTAATTGTCTCTGACAACGCCTCTTCCGATAGTACCCAGAATATTTGCACCGAATACGCGGCGCGTGATGCCCGCATTCGATACGTCCGCCAGAACGTTAACATTGGTGCGATGCGCAATTGGAACTTCGTCGCCAAACAAGCGCGCGGCAAGTACTTCAAGTGGTCCTCTGCAAGCGATTACTGCGCCCCGGACATGCTCGCCCGTTGCTTTGCGGCGATGGAGGCTGAATCGGACATCGTTCTGTGCTACGGCCAAACCTGTTTGGTTGACCAGGAGACAGGCGAACTGACAGAGTATACGGGCAATATTGAAGTGATGGAGGACCGCCCGCACGAACGGTTTTCGAAGCTGTGCGGATCTCTCAAGCTGAACAATGCGTATGGCGGACTGATTCGGACCGATGCGCTGCACCGCACGAAACTCAATCGGCTCTATTCGGGGGGAGACATCATCCTGATGGCCGAACTTGCGTTAATGGGCCGTTTCAGGTTGCTGCCACAGACATTGCTTTATCGTCGAATGGGCCGAGAAACGTCTTCGAACGAACTGAGCGCGAGCGACCTGGCTGTCTTTCTTGACCCGCAGAAAACTCATAATCTGGACTTGCTCCACTTTTCAACGCACCTCGGCTATCTCGGAGCGGTTTTGCGTGCTCCGATCAACCCTCTTGAGAAGTTGAAGACACTTGCGCTTGTTTGTCGGCATGCAGCTTGGGACAGGGAGAACCTATTGGCCGAATTGCGCGGCGTGCTTAAGAAATGACATCGATGCTCAGCGCCCGATACAGCGCTGGTTTCGTGGCCCCCGTGTTCATCTGATTCTGCGCCGAACGCAACTATTTTGGGCCGTCAACTCGGCGCAACCAGATTTCGCGCCAGTAGGTATTGGAAGCGCGAGGGCAACCCAAACGCATCGATGTGCATTCGGCACGGCAATATACATCCTCCAGTTGAATGCAAGGGCTCTTCATCTCCATCATCTTGCCTGTCTGCTCATTGATCAGGCGATCAACGCGCATTTGCACGCGATACCTGCTCCCAGCGTACTTTGACATTTCCATGTCATAGCGCATGCCGCGATTGAAGCCATCGGCATTGATCGTGCCAAGAATCTCCTCCTGAGACTTCACCTCGACCCATTCCCCGGGCTGGAGGTTCAGGACTTCGTTTGGCGTCGGGCTACCGACGGGAATAGTGCCTGTGCCACTTGGAAACGCCTTGCCGACCACTGATTTGTAAAGACGAATCAAGAAACGGTGGCCCACGCCCAAAGCAAGGAGATTGCGGTACCACGCCAATGCAAGAATGCGCAGCATATGCAGCAGGCGGTGATTGCCGCTGGTCACGTCTCGCACATATTGGCGCACATCCCACCAAGGAAGGAGTGAAGTCGCCTCATATAGCGCTGTGGTCTGGCACACATACTTAGGGTCGGGTTGCTCCAAGTCGCCGCCTTCGACCGCACATCGGTCGAAGTCCTTCTGCATCGATCAAACGATTCGCCAAAGGCCGGCCGTCAGGGTCTTCGGGGCGTTTGACCCAGGCTTCCTTCCAGAAGAATACACAGTCCGCCATGCAGCCCCCATGTGCTGCCCCATCGCAGCGCGCCCCCTCAAGGTGAACCGCCGAGACCATCTTCCGGCCACCGGTTTTCTTGATGTTGTCGCAAGTCTTGTGCGCAACTTTGGCCACGCGCAAGCGCTGGCCGCAGAACGCAAGCATTTCTGGCTGAAACGGGAGTTCCTGCAATCGTCCACGTTCGTCCAACGTCGAGAGAATCTCCTCACGCGACCTCACCACCACCCACTCACCGGCGTGCAACCCCAACGTGTGGGGCCACGCCATTGATGTAACTGCCATGAAACAACTCCTGGTTGAACGTTCTTTGGACCTGCGACCTCGCTTACACGTCCTCCTTGGAAGGGGACGACTTCAAGTTACTGACAAGTTTGCTCGCGCGATCGAATACCAGCCGCTCCGGGCCGTTCGGCATTTTAGCGAGAACCCACAACGCCGCAAGAGCCAGCGGGTAGATGATCGCCCCCACGCCCACCCCGAGCAATAGCCAACCCGCCACGGTCACTTCCGACATGGATCGATCATAGGCAGGCAACACCCAAACAAGGACAAGTGTCATTAGGGCTGATGCCCCCACCGGACGCGCGATGGCGCGAAGAAACACCATGGGCGATATCGACATCTTGCGCCGGATCATGTACAGGTAAATGGGCGTGCTCAGCAGCGAACTGAGCAGGGCTGCCAGGGCAGCTCCCGTCACGCCAAGTTGCTCGGCGCTCAGCGCCATTGCGGTAAGCAGGCTCAACAATAGAAACACGTACAAACCATTGGCAATCACGGGCATATGCGGGTAGCCTCTTGCCAGCAACACGGAACACACGGGCGAATGGAACATCAGCACGGCACCATTGAACGCGAGGATCTGCATCAAAGGAACCGCAGCCAGCCATTTGGCCCCCAGGACTGCGGGCACGAAATAAGGGGCTAGCACTGCCAGCCCTGCCGAACAAGGAACTGCGAGCATCGCCATCATCGAGAGCGCGTTGGCATAGCCCCGGCACACCTCTTCGGAATCTGTCATCTTTGCGAAGCCGGGTAGCAGAGCGCGATTGATCGGCGCACTCAGTTCAGTTGATGGCAGATGCGCAAACTCGTAGGCAATGTTGTATGTCCCAAGGGAACTGGCGCCGAAAAGACGGCCTATGAAAAAATCGGACGTTCGCTCCTTGAAAAAGCCGATCAAGTTGTTGATCAGAAGCCACCTGGAATACACCATCAGTTCGCGCGCTCGCGATAACGCGAAGCGTGGGCGATAGGGATGCATCAAGTAGCTGATTGCCGTACCGGCAAGTTTTGAAAAAAGAATTCCTGCGACCAGCGCCCAGTAGTTTCGGACGATCAAGGCCAAAGGCACTACGATCAGAAAGCCAAGTGCCTTGCGGCTGAGCTGAAAAAGAAACTCCTTGCGGAAATTGAGCTCCTTGCGGAATGCAACCACGCCAATGTTCTCGGCACCGCTGATCAACGGGCCAAGCGCCAATGCGCAAACCACCCACACCAGTTCAGGCTGTCTGTAGAAGTGCGCGATTGGGTAGGCCGCCAGCAGCATGACAAGAGTGATTGACAAGCCCAGGAGCAAGTTGCCCGTCCAGGCCGTATCGAAATGCTCCCTCGTGGCGGACTGATTGTGGATCAGGGCGATATCGAAGCTGAAAGCTGCTAACTGCTCTGCAAAGAAGATAAATGACAGAGCCATCGCAATGACGCCGAAGTCGGACGGACTCAGGATGCGTGCAAGGATAAGCGTGCTGATGAGACCAATGCTGCGCTCAATCAGCTTGAACAGCACCATCCATGTGGCGCCGGTGGCCATCTTACGTTGGATATGATCACTCATGCTTATGCGCGTCGGGCCAGGCGGTCAGGCCAAGCGCTTGCCGGACTCGTCAACATCTACGCGGACTCGGCAAGAGACACCTCGCGCACGCGGTAGCGGCGAGGCTAGTGCGCTCATCGAAACCGGCCGAACCTTCATCGCACGAATGTAAGCCCTGCATCTCCACCGAGTTCAGGCGCTGGCGCATCACGGACTGGATATTGGCCTCGGGAGGCATCGCGCTGTGTCCTTTAGTTGTTGAATCCAGCCATGATGCCAAGATGCGCCGAACGCAGCCGTGACTGAATTCACAGAGTGGGTGAAAAACGACAATTCGTCTCGCAAGGGGAAGCCCGTTCTCTCGCCTATCCGTCAGGAAACTCGACAGAGTTCGCCATAGTCCGACTCCTTTCGGCACCGTTGTCGACTTGTTCCTCTTCGTATTTATGCCGCCAAGCATCAACAAGGATTCGACTTTCTCTCTCTGGCCCCCGACGTCAGAAGCTTTGTCAAGACTGCCTTCAGTATCAGACCTGCCCCCTCCGGCAGTCGAGAGCAAGTACTGCTGATGGGTTTGCCTTATGATATGCGGACTCGCTGCAGCGACTGCGCTCGAAGCCGGTTGGGACGCATCCGAGTTGAGGAGTTTTTCCCATGCGCATTTTATCATTCGCCCGCCTGACCGCAGCGGCCATTCTCTTGTATGGATGCAACAACAATCAGGCCGCGCAGGAGTTCCCGGTGTTTGACAAGGTCATCGTAGACCGCAACGGTCCGACAGACCCTTGGGGAAAAGCAGCCGGGGACATCAATGGCGATGGAAAACCGGACCTGATCGTGGGCGGGCACGGTGGACAAGGGTTGGTCTGGTACGAAAATCCGAACTGGAAGAAGCACGTGATAGACGCGTCCGGCTCGTTCGGCACGGATCATGAGGTTGCCGACCTGGACGGTGACGGCAGGATGGATGTCGTCAGCCTGAGGAACGAAGGCCTCGTCTGGTATCGCAATCTGGGAAATGACAAGTGGCAGATGACGACGATCGACAATGTGGGGCTGCATGACATCGAGATCGCCGACCTGGATCGCGATGGACGTCCCGACATCATCGGTCGCGGCCAGACATCGTTCAGAAACACCGGCCACACTTTGTACATCTACAGTCAGCGTGGCGGAAACTGGCAACGTACGGCGATCGAGGTACCGAAAGGCGAAGGTCTCAAGGTGGCGGATCTGGATCAGGATGGCTGGACGGACATCATCGTAAACGGTCATTGGCTCAGGAATCCCGGCAAAGCAAAGGAGGCCTGGAAGCTGTACCGTTTCGCCGCCGATTGGACATGGCAAGACACTTACATAGATGTCGGCGACATCAACGGCGA
The DNA here is from genome assembly GCA_963810175.1 of uncultured beta proteobacterium. Lineage (GTDB taxonomy): Bacteria > Pseudomonadota > Gammaproteobacteria > Burkholderiales > Rhodocyclaceae > Azonexus. Next base: position 94,692 of record CAWEMU010000033.1, read on the forward strand.
TGGCAGACCCGACATCGTGATGTCTCCTTCTGAACCGGCTGGCGGAAAATATCGTCTTTCATGGTTTGAGGCCCCCCGGAATCCCCGCGATAGCTGGCCTGAGCACATAGTCGCCGAGAACGTCGAGGCGACCCGCCATTTTGTCGGATTGGCGGACTTCGACCGGGACGGCCACCTTGATATTGCGACCGCTACGATGCACCAGAGTACCGGACCCGTCGGGATCGAGGTGTATTTGAACAATCGACTCGGCAAAGAATGGTCGAAGCGAACCATCGCCGATGTCGGATCGCACAACATGAGGATTCTCGACGTCGATGGCGATGGCGATCCCGACCTGTTTGGGGCCAACTGGAGCGGCCCCGATCAACAGATTCTGCTTTGGGTAAACCAGACCTGCTCACCCGCAAAGGGCTGCCCCGGTTGGCGACGGCATGTCATTGATGGCAATCGTCCAGGCAAGGCGGTATTCGTTGTCCCTGGGGATATCGATGGCGATGGGCGGGTGGACATAGCCGCCGGTGGATTCTGGTACAGGAACCCGGGCAGGCCCGACGGAAACTGGGAAAGGCGCGCCTTTGGCGATCCTGCAAACGATGTCGTCCTATTAGCCGACCTGGACGGCGATGGAGATACCGACGCCATTCTTACGAGATGGCGCGAAAGCAAGGCGGATTCGCGATTCGTGTATGCGGAGAACCAGGGGCGCGGAAAATTCAAGTTGCGCACGGACCTGCCGGCCGGTGCAGGTGACTTTCTTCAGGGACGCGCGCTGGGACAGTTCTCCTCTGCCTCGAAGTTGCAGCTTGCCCTTTCATGGCACATGGCCGGAAAAGGCATCGAATTGATGACCATTCCTCCCGCGCCCATGAAGGACGAGTGGAAGATCGAAAGAATCTCGGATTTCTCGCAGGATGAAGCACTGAGCAGCGGAGACATTGATCGAGACGGGCGGCTTGATCTATTGCTGGGGACGGTTTGGCTCCGGAACTCTCCTGAGGGTTGGCACCGTTTCACCATTGACCCTGGCCGAACCAATCCGGACAGGAATCGGCTGGCGGACATCAACCGCGATGGCAAACTCGACGCTGTCGTTGGCTTCGAGGCGATCAGCAAGACAGGGGAAGTCATCTGGTATGAACAGGGGCCGGTCGCAACCCAGCCCTGGATACCGCATCTGATCGGAACTGTCATCGGGCCGATGAGTCTTGATGTCGCCGATTTTGACGGTGATGGAGATCTTGATGTCGTGGTGGGCGAGCACAACCTGGAACACCCCGACAGAGCACGGTTACTTCTATTTGAAAATGTTGACGGTCGCGGTTGACAATGGCGTGAGCATGTTTTGCATATTGGTGATGAACATCATGATGGCGCCATCGCCGTAGACATTGATGGCGACGGCGATGTCGACATCATTTCGATCGGGTGGGAGCACGGAAAGGTGCTTCTCTACGAAAATATGGGCTTGCGCAGTGCCGTTGCGAATCGGCCCAAGTGATGTCTGAGATACAGCGAGGATCTGTTGGAAACTGTTGATACCATTGTAATAGGGGCTGGAGTGGTCGGCCTGGCGATTGCCAGA
>CAWEMU010000034.1:0-10607 GCA_963810175.1 uncultured beta proteobacterium
GGACGCCATGATCAAGGTCGCTTTCGCCTCCACCGACCGCACCCGGGTCAATCAGCACTTCGGTGCCGCCGAGGGCTTCGTGATCTACGAAGTGACGCCGGACAAGGCGACGCTGGTCGGTGTCGGCCAAGTTTCGCGAGGAGGCGATGGACGGCAACGAGGACAAGCTCGGCGCCAAGGTCGATTTTCTCGATGGGTGCACGGCGGTCTATGTGATGGCCATCGGTGCCTCGGCGATCAAGAAGCTGATGGCCAAGGGCGTCCAGCCAATCCGCATCAACGAGGTCGATGCGGTAGACGAGCTGTTGAGCGAGATTTCCAGAGCCATGAGCGATGGCGGGGTCGCCTGGGTCGACCGCGCCATCGCTGCCCGGACCAAGGCCAAGGCCGAAGACCGCTTCGCCAGCATGGCGGAAGAGGGGTGGGAAGGATGAGCGCCAAAATGATCGAACACCGCGGCATCGTGCATCGCGTTAACGGCGGCAAGGCGTTCGTCGCCATGGAAACCGGTGGCTGCTCTTCCTGCGGTCACGGCAGCAGCTGCGGCATCGGCAAGATGGCCAGTGGCCGTCCGGCGACGCTGCTGACGATCCCGGTTTCCGGTGACATCAAGCCAGGCGATTTGGTGTTGATTGGCCTGCCCGAGAGCAAGCTGACCCTCTCGGCCCTGCTCGGCTACCTGTTCCCCGCTTTCGCGATGTTGGTCGGCGCCTGGTTGGGCGCGAACATCGAGAATGGCAGCGATACGGCGACCGCGATTGGTGCAATTGCCGGCTTTATCGCCGCGCTCGTCGTCGCCCGCGTCGCCATTGCCCTCGTGCCCGGCTTGATGCCGGTCCCGCAACTTATTCCAGTTTCAAAACAATCCCCAACTTTCCGCGAGGAGTAACGCCATGACTGAAGCAATCGCCATCGATCCCATCTTTGAAACTGATTTCGTCAAGGAGATGGCCCGCCAGATGCGCGCCCTCGACACCTATGGCACTTACGCCGGCTGGACGGTCGAAAAGATCCTCGACCCCTACGTGCTGACCAAAGAACGCAAGGCCAACATTCCGCTGATCGGTGACCCGGACGACGAAACCATTTCGCGCGTCAAGGCCTATTACAACGCCATCGCCGTGCTCATCGAGAAGGAATGCAAGCTGCTCGCCGTGCCGTTGGTGCACCTGACCCACGAAGGTTTCGGCCGCGCGATCATTACCGTCGGCAAGCTGGTCGCCGTCGAAAAGACCCTGCGCGACGTCCATCGCTTCGGCTTTCCCAGCCTGTCCAAGATGAAGGATGACGCCGACAAGCTGTTGGGTATCGCCCTCGAGCGGATCGGGCTGTATCCGAACGTCGCCGGGCTGTAATTGCGGGGACCATCATGACTGACGAAGAACTGGCCACCCTCGACAAAGAGGTCAAGAAATTGAAGCGCATTGCCTCCGAATGGGCCTCCAAGATGCATGACCTCGTGGAGGACCGCTTGCCGGCGGGCTACCAGGAGATCCCCGCACTTTCGCAATTCACTTTCGATGCCTGCCAGGCTTGGGCCGATGCCACGGCCCGGCTGGCAGCCGCCCAGAAAGGACAACCCGCATGATTACCGGACTCACCAAGGGCGGCACCGAATGGACGCCGCAATTCGCCATCGAACTCGATCAGGCCAAGTGCATCGGCTGCGGCCGTTGCTACAAGGTCTGTCCGCGCAGCGTGCTCGACCTGGTCGAGCGCGAGCTGGATGACGACAGCGATGACGAAGATGACAACATGATGGTCATGTCGCTGGCCAACCCTGCGGATTGCATCGGCTGTGGCTCCTGCGGCCGCGTCTGCCCGAAGGGCTGCTACACCTATGCGCCGGCATGAACATGGCGCCGCAACCTGACGCCGCGCTCGGAGATTCCATCTGTGCCGCCCTGCGCGGCCAGGTGGAAAAGCTCGGTCTGTCGATCGGCGACGAGCCGGTTTGGGCCGAAGCGACCTTCGCCGAGGAGGCCGATCCATATTCACAGGAGATCAACCTGATCGGCACCTGGCGCGGTAAGCAGCGCTGCGGCACCGTCACGCTCTTCCCCGATGGCCGCGTCTTCGCCGAATACCAGGTGTTGCTGCCACACCCGGTGCTGGAAGACAGTTACGTCGAATCGGTCCAGGTCTGGGGAACGCGGCATAAGCTGCGGGGCGACCCGGTCATTGCCGAATACGCGAAGTAAGGGATGCCCGTTCTACCGCGTCTGATTCTGATTCACAAGCACGGGACCAGCGGCCGCGTCCGCTTTCTCTGCCTGAGTTCGGGCGTCGTCGCCTTCAAGCCGCTGCCGGCGCTCTCGGTGCTGCGCGACGAAGACTATTCGCCGAAAATCCAGTTCCACCCGACGGCCGTAGTGCGCGAGGCGGAAATCCACCTGGGTCTGGCCGAAGGTGCGATCGAGGCGGTCGCCGAATTCTCGGCCTGGGTCGATACGCCGGAAGGCGACGTATCGGTGCTGCTCGCCTCCTTTGCCGGCATCGATCCGCCCTTCGCTGCGGCCGAACGCGTCCATGGCCGCTTCATCGCCATTACCGAATCCCGGCAATTGAGCGAAGTCGAACGCAACCTGCTGCGTCGGACATACGAACACGTATTAGGTTGATTGTCGCAAAAGCGACAAGGCGCATCGGAAACAAATTCAATCAATTCAGTTTGTTATGCTGTGTTCTCGGCATGGCACAGGGCTTGCAATGAATAGCGCATCCAAACCGGGAGAACCCACATGATCAATCTGACCCCTGCCGCTGTAAAAGCCGTCCAACGCTTCATTCGTGGCGCCGAAACCCCTGTTCTCGGGCTGCGCCTGACCATTTCCGGCGGTGGCTGCTCCGGCCTGCAATATGGCATGAAGCTCGAAGCCGAGAAGGCCGACGACGACTGGGAACTGGAAGTCGAGGGCGTCAAGGTGCTGGTTGACTCGATGACCTTCCCGATGATCGACAATGTGACCGTCGATTTCGTCGATACGCTGACCCATACCGGTTTCAAGTTCGACAATCCGAACGCCAGCGCCCAGTGTTCCTGCGGCTCTTCTTTCTCGATCTAAGGAGAGCACGCCATGTGGGAATACTCAGACAAGGTTCGCGAACACTTCTTCAACCCGCGCAACTCCGGTCCGCTCGAAGAAGCCAACGGCATCGGCGATGTCGGCTCAATCCAGTGCGGCGATGCGCTGCGCCTGATGCTCAAGGTCAACGCCGAGACCGAAATCATTGAGGACGCACATTTCCAGACCTTCGGTTGCGGTTCGGCCATCGCCTCGTCCTCGGCGCTGACCGAGATTGTCAAGGGCATGACGCTGGATCAGGCGCTGGAAGTGTCCAACCAGAATATTGCCGATTACCTCGACGGTCTGCCGCCGGAAAAGATGCACTGCTCGGTCATGGGCCGCGAAGCGCTGCAGGCCGCCATCGCCAACTACCGTGGCGAAGAATGGTCCGACGACCATGAAGAAGGCGCGCTGATCTGCAAATGCTTCGCCATCGACGCGGTGATGATCGAAGACGTGGTCACCGCCAACGGCCTCAATACCGTTCAGGAAGTCACCTTCTACACCAAGGCAGGCGGCGGTTGCGCGGCCTGCCATGAAGGCATCGAGGAAATCCTTGCCAAGGTGATGCTGGATCGTGCCGGTCCTGGTGAAGTCTCGCCACCGCCCGCCTGCCCGACCACGCCGGAAGCCCCGCGGCCGCCCGCCACCAAGCTGACGCTGGTGCAGAAGATCAAGAAGATCGAGGAAGTCCTCGATTCCGTCCGCCCGATGCTGCAGCGCGACCACGGCGACGTCGATCTGGCCGATGTCCAGGGCAAGAAAATCTATGTGCACCTCAAGGGCGCCTGCTCCGGTTGCATGATGGAAGCAGCGACCCTGGGCGGTATCCAGCAGAAGATGATCGAAGCGCTGGGTGAACTGGTGCAAGTCCTGCCGTCATCGCACATGCCGGTCGAAGCCTAATCCCGCAACCCCGACAGAGAATCAAGAGGACAGCGCCATGGAACCGATCTATCTGGACAACAACGCCACCACGCGCTGCGACCCCGCCGTGGTCGAAGCCATGCTTCCCTTCTTCACGGAGCATTTCGGCAACGCCTCGTCGATTCATGCCTTCGGCAGTGAAGTCGGCAAGGCCTTGAAGAAGGCGCGCAGCCAGGTGCAGGCGCTGCTCGGCGCCGAGCATGACTCGGAAATCATCTTCACCTCCTGCGGCACCGAGTCCGATTCGACTGCCATCCTCTCGGGACTCAAGGCCCAGCCCGAGCGCAGCACGGTGATCACCACCAATGTCGAGCACCCGGCCATCCTGACACTCTGCGACTGGCTGGAGAAGGAAGGCTACATCGTCCACAAGCTCAAGGTGGACAAGAAGGGCCGTATCGACATGGACGAATACAAGTCGCTGCTGCACGACCGCGTCGCCGTGGTTTCGGTCATGTGGGCCAACAATGAAACCGGCACCATCTTCCCGGTCGTCGAAATGGCCGAACTGGCCGCCGCCAAGGGCATCATGTTCCACACCGATGCCGTGCAGGCCGTCGGCAAGATTCCCATCGACCTCAAGAGTACCAGGATCGACATGCTGTCGCTGTCTGGCCACAAGTTGCACGCCCCCAAGGGCATCGGCGTGCTCTACCTGCGTCGCGGTTGCCGTTTCCGTCCGCTGCTGCGCGGCGGTCACCAGGAACGCGGGCGTCGCGCCGGCACCGAGAACTCGGCGTCCATTGTCGGCCTCGGCATGGCTTGCGAGCTGGCGATGAAGCATATGGAAACCGAGAACACCACGGTCAAGCGCCTGCGCGACAAGCTGGAAGCCGGCATTCTCCGACAGGTTACCCACTGCTTCCCGACTGGCGACGTAACCAACCGCCTGCCCAACACCAGCAACATCGCCTTTGAATACATCGAGGGCGAGGCCATCCTGCTGCTGCTGAACAAGATGGGCATCGCCGGCAGTTCGGGTTCGGCCTGCACTTCGGGCTCGCTCGAACCGTCGCACGTGATGCGCGCCATGGGCATTCCGTACACCGCCGCCCATGGCACGATCCGCTTCTCGCTTTCGGTGTACAACACCGAAGCGGAAGTTGACCGGGTGATCGCTGCGGTCCCGCCCATTGTTGCCCAACTGCGCAAGCTTTCACCGTACTGGAGCGACAAGGGCCCCGTGGCCAATCCCGAAGCCGCCTTTGCGCCGACTTACGCCTGACGGCAAACCCGTCTCTCTCCGCAGTAACTTCGCCCGCCCCGGAAGGAATTCCGGGGCTCTTTTCATCTGCCGGGTCAGTCAAACAAGCGAAACCGGTACGCTCACCCTCGCCTGCGCGCGTCAGCGGGCTGGAGCCAACCCCTTGATCCACTCCTCTTGGGCTTGGCGCCGCCGCTTGTCGGTCAGACGTTCGATGATCCGCGCACGGACTTCGGCAAAGCGCAGCATTCCGCTCGGCAGGATTTCATCGCAACGCAGGATATGCAGACCGATCGGCGATTCCAGCACGGCGCTGATTTCGCCCAAGATCAGCGCGAAAGCGGCCGCTTCGAGTTCGCCGTAGAGTTGCCCGCGTTTGACCACGCCGAGCTGCCCGCCTTCCAGCGCGGTCGGGCATTGCGAATGGCGTACCGCAGCGGTGGCGAATTTTTCGGCATTTTTCAGCGTTGACCGCAGCACTTCCAGTTGCGTGATCACCCTGACCTTTTCCTGCGCGTTGTCGAAGGTAATCAGGATGTGGCGCAGGCACCGCGCTTCCGGGCGGTCGAAGGCTTCGGGATGCAGGCGGTAGTAGATTTCGGCGTTGACGGTGCTGACCGGCGCAGTAGCCGAGGCGATTTTTTCGAGCACGCTTTCGACGCGCAGATCGCGTTCCACCGCCTCGCCCAGCATGGCCTCGTTGAGGCCGCTGCGTTCGAGATCCTGCGCGAATTCGTCTGCCGATGCGTAGCGCTTGCGTACTTCGCCAATGTGCGTGGCCAGCGTGGCGGCGGGCACGACGACATTGGCCGCAGATGCGCTGGCGAGGATGCGCTGTTCGATACTGTTCTGCTTTTGGGCGACTTCGAGCAAGCGGCCGCGCTCGGGCTGGGAGAGCGTTTCCGGCGCTTTCTGGAAGAGTTGCCAGGAAAGTTTCAGTTCTAGGTAGCCTTGCGGCATCGTCTTACTCATTTGCCTCGAGCACTTCCAGGGCGTCTTCCGGAATCTGCAGGACACGGCCTGGCAGGCTGTCGAAGTGAACGTGGTAGGCGACGCCACCCGCGGCACCGCGGATCACCTTGATGACTTCGCCGACCGCACCGAGTGCTACCAGCACCTGGCCGCCAACCGAAAGCCCCTTGGCCGAGCGGACCTTCTCGCGGAATTCAAAGCGCGAGGGCGTCCACGGCTCGTCGGTGCCGATCAACTCTTCTTCCCGACAACCGACGATTTTGCCTTCATCGAGGAAATTGATCGAATAGATGATCTGGTCCTGCAAAAACGTGCCGACATCGACGACGTAGCCGATACTGCCGCGCCGGACCAGCGGGTCACCGGGATCGACGCCGGGGTAGGTACCGTCGTTGCGGACGTTACGGGTCAGGCGCACCGATTCCCCGTAGTCCCAGCGGGCGTTCATCATTGGCGAAACACCTTGTCCAGCGGAACGAAGGAGCTCATCCCGCCATCCGGTTTGGCAACGTGCTGGAAGACTGCGAAGACCTTTTCGGTCAGCGAATCCGAGGTCACGAAATCCTGATAAGCGCGTTCCAGCCACAGGTGGTAGATGGCGCGCTGCTGCGCTTCGTCGGGCGGCAGCTTGGGCGCCTGCTTGGCCAGGTAGTCATGGAAACGCTGCAGAATATGGAGGCGGTTCACATGGACGACACTGGGTTCGTAGGAAACCCCGAAATAATCGAGAAAATCTTCAGCGGAAACCAGGTCATCCATGGCTTCGGCAAGGGTCAGGGTATCGTCCATGATGTTTTCCTCAGGCGGCTACAAGTTGTAGTTCGGGGTGGGAGGGGGTGTCATTGGCGCTGCCCTGGAATTCTTCGACGACTTCCAGCAATTTTGCAGCGCCGAGTTGATCGCGGCTGTCGAGGCCGGACAGCTTGATCAGGCGGGCGCGCGATTCGGTGATCCGCCCGAGGCGCAGCAGCACGATGCTGGCCGCCTTGAGCGCCAGCAGATAAAAGCGCAGCAGCCCGAACGAATTGGCGGCGGCCGAACCGAGCTGCGCTTCGTCGAGCAGCTTCCAGTCGGCCGGCAGGCCGAGATGGCGGCCGGAAAGCTGCATGGCGCGCTCGGCGACGACCAGCGCATCGCCCAGCCGGTGCTGATAGAAATAGTAGCGGTAGAGCCCGACCAGCACGCTAAGGTTTTCCGGGGCGTGCAGATGGGCGCGAAGCAAGGACAATTCGGCTGCCGGCTCGCCGTATTCGCTGGCGGCCAGGGCGATCAGGCGCTCGGCTTCGGCGGGCAGGTCGTCCTCGAAGTAAAGTTTGCAGTCGGAGAAATCGAGCAGGTCCATGACGAATTCAGTTCATTGTTCCGTGCATGGATTCGTGCTCGCAGCACAGGTCGCCAGCGCTACAGGTTCTGCATTGGCCGCTGTGGTCGGCCGGTGGCGGTTCATGACGCAGTTCGGCCAGTTCCTTCTCCATGGTTTCGATGCGCTCGATCAGGCAGGCGATTGATTTGGCGACCGGGTCGGGCATGACGTTATGGTCGAGGTTGATGCCGTTTTCCGGGTAGCCATTACCGATCCGGATATCGACGATGCGCCCCGGCACGCCGATCACCGTGCGGTCGGCCGGCACATCCTTGACGACGACCGAATTGGCGCCGACGCGGACGCGGGTGCCGATGTGGATCGGCCCGAGAATCTTGGCCCCGGCGCCAACCACGACGCCATCGGCCAGGGTCGGATGGCGCTTGCCCTTGTTCCAGGAAGTGCCGCCCAGCGTAACGCCGTGGTAGAGCGTGACGTCGTCACCGACTTCGGCGGTTTCGCCGATCACGACACAGGCGCCATGGTCGATGAAAAAGCGGCGGCCGATGGTGGCGCCCGGGTGGATGTCGACGTTGGTCAGCATGCGCCCGAGGAAGGACAGAAAGCGGGCGGGAAAGCGCCAGCCGGACCAGCCACAGCCGGTGTGACAGGCGATGGGTCAGGATGGCATGGACGCCGGGATAGGTGGTGACCACTTCGAGCGTCGAGCGGGCGGCCGGGTCACGCTGAAAGACGCAGGACAAGTCTTCCTTCAGCGTCGCCCAAAGGCCTGGCACAGCGGCCGAAATTGCGGTCATGGTCATCGCATCAGACATGGAGGCGGCTCCGGACGGAGGCCAGCAGCTCGCGCAGATCGGACGTTTCCGGCGGATGCTTGTGTTCGGCGACGAAGTTGCGGACGCGCGGTAGCAAGGCGTGGGCTTCGCTGTCATCGACCGTCAGCCCGAGGCTGGCGTAGACTACCTGGACGGCGCGCGAACCGGAATGCTTGCCGAGCACGATGCGGTGCGACTGGCCGACTTCCTGCGGGTCGTAACCCTGATAATTGTCCGGGTGCTTGAGCAGGCCATCGACGTGGATGCCGGCTTCATGCGTAAAGGCGCCCGCGCCGACAATGCTTTTCTGCCAGGGCACGGCGCGACCGGAGGCGCTGGCGACCCGGCTGGACAGCACGGGAAAACCTTTCAGGCTGACCCCGGTTTCGATGCCGTAAAGTTTCTGCAGGCCGAGCACCACCTCTTCCAGCGGCGCATTGCCGGCACGTTCGCCGAGGCCGTTGACCGTGGTATTCACGTGCGTTGCCCCGGCCTTGCAGGCGGCCAGCGTGTTGGCGGTGGCCAGCCCCATGTCGTCGTGGGCGTGCATTTCGATTTCGAGACCGGTATTGCGCCGCAGCGTCGAAATCCGCTCGAAGGTACCGAATGGTTCGAGAATGCCCAGCGTGTCGGCGAAGCGCAGGCGGCGGGCGCCGGCACGCTCGGCGGTTTCGGCCAGGGCGCACAGGAAATCGAGTTCGGCGCGTGAAGCATCCTCGCAGCCGAGGCCGACTTCCAGCCCGAGGTTGAGGGCGGCGCCGATGTATTTGGGCAGCTCGCGCAGCAGCCAGGCGCGGTCCTGTTTCAGCTTGTAGGCGAGGTGCTGGTCGGAGGCCGGCACCGAGATGTCGATCAAGTGCGCGCCGAGGCCGGCGCAGGCGGCGATGTCGCCCGGGTGCAAGCGGCTCCACACCATCAGTTGCGGCGCGAGCTTCAGCGCGGCGACGGCGCGGATCGAATCGCGTTCCTCATTTCCCATCGCCGGGATGCCGACTTCCAGTTCCGGCACGCCAATGGCGGCGAGCTGGCGGGCGATGCCCAGTTTTTCGTCTAGCGAGAACGCCACGCCGGCCGACTGTTCGCCGTCGCGCAGGGTGGTGTCGTTGATCGTGACGAATTGCGGCTGGGTCATGGGAATCTCCTCCCTGCTAACCCAGCAAGGATGATGCCAATATGCAACCCTCTGAAAAACAAGCGATTATCATCGTCCGACTGAGGCGCTCTACGCCCAATGTAGAGAATCCGACAATCAGGCCCGCACGTAGCAGTTCCCAATTTCGTGATCGGCTGAACTCGTACAATCAGTCTCTGGCGTCCGGTCCTCGCCGACGGCCGGTAACGGCTGAGTTGCGGACCTGCTTGGCGCAGACCTCAAGGCGGCTCTGGCCCAGGAGCGGGCCGACGGCCAACAAGGTCGAACGACCGGTATCTGATGAGTTACCGGTCATTGATCCACATCGGTTTTCGGAGGCTTCTACGGCCGCTTGTGGCCGATAGGGTGAGTAGGACCCTGTGCCAGTAAGCCGACGCTCGTCTAAACCGCGAATTTTCAGTGGCTGCAATCCGGCGCAATCAGGCGATATCCCTAACCCGGAACCATCCCGCGATGCTGCGCCGCTGCTTGCACGCCGTGAGCACGGCGTGCGGGAACGATTCACTGAGAAAGATGATCATCTTGCCGAAGGTCGGGTTAACGGTATCGATGATGGCATCGCCCTCGGGCGCGAATAGCACCAGTTCACCACCATCACTAAGTTGCCAGTCATCGTTGAGATAGAACACCGTCAACAGGACGCGATTTCGGTGTCCGTTCAATACGTCCGAATGGCGCGCATAGCCGGCGCCCGCGCAGTAGATAGCGTAGTGGCACTCGTAATCGAACAGGCCGAGATAAAGCGCCTCGTTCAGTCCGCTGCGCAGCTTTTCCATCCAGACCAGGTAGGCGTGATCGATGCCGTCACCGTCGTCCAGCCAGCAGATCACGTCGCCGCGTACTGCGTCGAGTTGTTGCCGCTCCGCGCCCCTGCCAATCCGGGCCGGCTGAAACCGTTGTCGTTCATCATCCTGGCAGCGGGAATACAGCTGCGCCGACTGGCTCCGTAGCAGCGGCTGGTCGAGGACGATATACCCGACCTGGGCCAACTGTCCGGCAATGGTTTCAATGTTCATCGTGGGGGGCGTCGCTCCTGTTGGATGTCCAGGTCGAGGGATGTCGCGGCCTGTCGTTTGTATTACGCTATTTCTAGGTGCCACTATGCCAGCTTGTGGCCGGGAGCGCCTATTCAGCCTGACCCCCT
>CAWEMU010000035.1:0-70058 GCA_963810175.1 uncultured beta proteobacterium
AGAGGGGCAGCGAGCGAATCCGATTTACCCAATCTTCGGGTTCACTGGCCGCCCAAATCAGCAGGATCTTCGGCAAGCTGTGCAATGGTATGCGCCGCGAAACGATGAGCACGCCCGGGCTCACCGTTGTGTAATGAAGCGCCCAAAGTGTGCGGGCATTGTGCGCCGATCATGGGAGACCAGAATCGGCCTGCTCCGCCGCCAGTGGAGTACCGCGGCATCAGTCAGGCCGATAAGTCCTGCCGCATGTGCGGGTCTGGAAATCGATGCTGGGCTCCAAGCGGAGCGTAGCTCTGACGATGATCTCATTGAGATCGGCGTCAGCTTGAAAACGCACGCTCATGCAGACGCCAGCTGCCGCTCACGGCGCGCCTTGGCCAGCTGCTGCACAAAACTCGCATCGGGGGTGACCTGCTGAAAAGCCGCAAACTCCACATCTGCCTGCTGCAGATAGGCGTCAACCTGGCGGCGATGGCCAAGATAATAGGCGATGCCGCCGTATACTCGCTCCAGCGATAGGGTGGGAAAGCACTCGGTGACAATCGTCTCTGGTGCATACCCATCTTGAAAGGGCAACAAGACGGCCTCCAGTGCCACGCTGGTGCCGGCAATCCAGTAGCCCTGGTCGCGCCATTCAACGTATGTGTTCTCCATCAGCGCCTCCCTTTCAACACAATTATAGGCACATTTACTGGCACGCTGCGCCAAAGCCGCTACGGGCTGAAAGCATACACAGTATAGGCCATTTATTCATGCGTGCAAGTCCCACACATCGGACATAATAATGCGGTGGACAGTTACTATCAGTCGCTTGACAGGATTACAGTCCCTTGCTAGACTGGGCTATGCCTCGCTGGATGGAGCGCCGTCAGTGCTACCTGTTTCACCGTTCCCGCAACAGTTCATGCCCCAAAGGAAACCCGCCATGGCACAATGGGCCCGCCGCAGACGGCGCCGCTCGGCGCACGTCGCCTGCAACAGCACCTGTATCTTCGTCGGCAGCAACGGCAAGCTTTACCGCGATCCGCTGCCGTACAGTACCTTGCCCAACTGCACCACGCCGGCAGCAGCAGTCGCCAACCTGCTGGCTGCGGCGCAGCCGACCACCCTCATTCCCTGCAGTAGCAGTTCTGGGCCGCCACCCAGGGCCTCTACGCGGCGAAGACAGGAGGCCAAGATGGCCAGCCGTAAACCACAGCACCCCGCTGCCGGACCTGAATACCGCGTCATCCCGGTTGGCCCGGACCGGTGGCGCATCGTCGACCGCCAACAGCGCAACCACGGTGCTTACACCAACCGGCCGTGGACAAGGCGTGTGCCGGCCTCAACGCCAAGCCACACATAACGCCGCCAAAGAGGAATCCCTATGAGCGAATCCCTTACCCCACGCCCGCCTGGCGACTTGAATAACATCGTCGCCTTGCTGGCCGCCTTTCCCGCCGACCCGCAGGAGCATCTCTGGGTCTTCGCCCTCGACGCCAGCGAGCCGCCGTGTATCGCCAGCGTCGACCTGGTGAGCAAGGGCCACCACAACACCCAGGTCGTCACCGCCGCCGAGATTCTGCGCCCGGTCATTGTCAGCGGCTGCAACCGCTTTGCCCTAGCGCATAACCATCCTGTAGATTCGGCGCTAGCTGCATAACGGTCACGGCTCGCCGTATGACTTCGCCGAAATCGAGAAGCTCAACCAGTTGCTGCAGTCGATGAGCCACTGCGGCCTGGGCCACACCGCATGCAACCCGGTGCTCGATACGATCGCCAAGTTCAGGCCGGCCTACGACCGGCGCATGGAGCACAACGATTTCTCGCCGGCCTTCGATCTCGACCGTGCCCTCGCCCGGGCGCGGCAGATGACCGGACGCGATGATGCGGCGGCACACATAATTACCGAGAGTTCCGGGGAGGGCGCATGAGCCAGACGTTTACGATCGATGGCAGAGTCATCCCCTTCGCCGAGGGACAGACGATCATCCAGGCGGCGACCGCAGCCGGGGTCTTCATCCCGCACCTGTGCTACCACCCGGATTTCAAGCCGCATGGTTCGTGCAAGCTGTGCACGGTCAAGGTCAATGGCCGGCATACGGCATCGTGCACGATGCGGGCGATGGCCGGCATGGTCGTCGAGAGCGATACCGAGGAGATCAACGGCGAACGCCGCGCGCTGACCCAGATGCTGTTCGTCGAAGGCAACCATTTCTGTCCCTCGTGCGAGGTGAGCGGCAACTGTCAGTTGCAGGCGACGGCTTACCACCTGGGCATGATGAGCCCGCACTACGACCACTTCTTCCCGAACCGCGCGGTCGACGCCTCGCACCCCGAGGTTTTGCTCGATTTCAACCGCTGCATCCTCTGTTCGCTGTGCGTGCGCGCCAGCCGCGACGTCGATGGCAAGAACGTCTTCGCCCTTTCGGGGCGCGGGATCGCGACGCACCTGATCGTCAATGCCAGATCCGGTCAGTTGGGCGATACCAATTTCGCGGCGGCCGACAAGGCGGCGCAGGTCTGCCCGGTGGGGGTGATTCTCAGAAAGCGCCGGGGTTTCGCCGTGCCGATCGGTGAGCGCACCTACGACAGGAAGCCGATTGGCGAGATGGTCGAAGCCAGGGGAGAGTCGTTGCCATGACTGTTCGCCGGAAGAAGAAACTCAAGGTCGCGACGACTTCGCTGGCCGGCTGTTTCGGCTGCCACATGTCGTTTCTCGACATCGACGAGCGCCTGTTCACGCTGCTCGATCACGTCGAATTCGACCGTTCGCCGCTGACCGACATCAAGGAAGTCAGCGCGGACTGCGATGTCGGCATCATCGAGGGGGGCTTGTGCAATGCCGAGAACGTCCACGTGCTGCGCGATTTCCGCAAGAACTGCAAGGTGCTGATCGCCATCGGCGCCTGCGCGATCAACGGCGGGCTGCCGGCGCAGCGCAACCATCTGCCGCTGGCGACGATACTCGAGGAGATCTACCACACCAGTCCGGGTCTGGCCAATGGCATGATTCCCAACGACCCCGAACTGCCGCTGCCGCTCAACAAGGTGCACCCGATCCATGAGGTGGTGCAGGTGGATTACTTCATCCCCGGCTGTCCGCCCTCGGCCGATGCGATCTGGAAGGTGCTGACCGATCTGCTGGCCGGGAATGAGCCGGAACTGGGCCACGGCCTGATGCAATACGATTGAGGTAAACAATGACCTATCAACTGGAAACCGCAGCCCACCCGGAGAGGTTGCGCCGTGTCGCGATCGATCCCGTCTCCCGGGTCGAAGGCCACGGCAAGGTGACCATCCTGCTCGACGAGCAGAACAAGGTGCATCAGGTCCGCCTGCACATCGTCGAATTCCGCGGCTTCGAGAAATTCATCCAGGGCCGGCCGTACTGGGAAGTCCCGGTCATGGTCCAGCGCCTGTGCGGTATCTGCCCGGTCTCGCACCATCTCGCGGCCTCGAAGGCGCTCGACATCATCGTCGGCGCAAGAAAGCTGACCCCGGCCGCCGAGAAGCTGCGTCGCCTGATGCACTACGGCCAGATCCTGCAGTCGCATGCGCTGCACTTCTTCCATCTGTGCTCGCCGGATCTGCTGTTCGGCTTCGACAGCGATGTCGCGAAGCGCAACATTGTCGGCGTCGCCGCCGCGCATCCCGAGATCGCCAAGCGCGGCGTGCTGCTCAGGAAGTTCGGCCAGGAAGTCATCCGCGTCACGGCCGGCAAGCGCGTGCATGGCACGGGAGCGGTGCCGGGCGGCATGAACAAGTCGCTGAAGGTCGCCGAGCGCGACGAACTGCTCAAGGACATCTATCACATCGTCGCCTGGTCGCGCGAAGCGGTGCGCCTGATCCAGAAGGTGCATATCCAGAACCCCGGCCTGTACAACAGTTTTGGCATCTTTCGCTCCAATTTCATGTCGATCGTCGGCCACAACGGCGATCTCGATTTCTATCACGGCACGCTGCGTGCCCGCGACGCGAGCGGCCAGTTGATCTTCGACCAGGTCGATTACCAGCAGTACAACCGCTACATCGAAGAAGAAGTCCGGCCATGGAGCTACATGAAGTTTCCGTTCTTCCGCTCCCTCGGCAAGGAAGAGGGCTGGTACAAGGTCGGCCCGCTCGCCCGCGTGCAGAACTGCGACCAGATTTCGACCCCGTTCGCCGAGCACGAGCGCCGGGAATTCGTCGACTACGCCGGCGGATCGCCGATGCACGCGCCGCTCGCCTACCACTGGACGCGGATGATCGAGATGCTGCATGCGGCGGAGCTGATCAAGGAACTGCTGCACGACGATGACCTGCTCGGCGACGATCTGATGGTGCAGGGCGAGCGCCAGATGGAAGGCGTCGGCGTCATCGAGGCGCCGCGCGGGACGCTGTTCCACCATTATCAGGTCGATGAGAACGACCTGATCACGATGGCCAACCTGATCGTCTCGACCACCAACAACAACCAGGCGATGAACGAGGCCGTGCGCCATGTCGCGCGGCGCTACCTGCATGGCCGCGAAGTCACCGAAGGCCTGCTCAACCACATCGAGGTCGCCATCCGCGCCTTCGACCCTTGCCTGTCCTGCGCCACGCACGCGCTCGGCAAGATGCCGCTGGCCGTCGAACTGGTCGATCCGGAAGGGACTGTCGTCCATTCGCTGAGCCGTTCATGAGCGCTCCGCTCGTCGTCTTCGCCGTCGGTAACCCGAGCCGCGGCGACGACGCGATCGGGCCGGTCATCTGCGGTCGACTCGCAATATGGCTCGAAAATGAAAAACTCACGGAGCGCGTCGAGCTGATCGAGGACTTCCAGCTCAACGTCGAGCACGCCCTCGACCTGCAGGGGAGGGAACTCGCGCTGTTCATCGACGCCGGCGAAAATACCCCGGCGCCTTTCATTTTCGAGCGAATTTTCCCGTCAACCGTAGCAAGTCACACCACCCACGCCCTGCCGCCGCAGGCCGTGCTGCAGGTCTATCGCCAAATGGAAGGCACGGAACCGCCGCCTTCCTTCGTGCTGTGCGTGCGCGGCGAGAAATTCGAGCTTGGGGAGCCCTTGACCGCAGCAGCCGAGAATCACGCCACGCTGGCATTCGAGCTGCTGATGGGGCTTTGCCGGCAACCGACCTTGGCCGACTGGGAGCAGGCGGTTGAAGGCTAGAGTGTTGTTCCAATTGAGCATGACTGGCCGATTTTCGCCGTACCTCGTGCGGACCGCCGGGAATCCGGCCTCGGTACACTATGGCCGGGGCAGCCAGCCGATGCCCTTCGCGTGCAGGCTCTGGATGTACAGGCGCTCGGGGGTGTCGGTGGCCGAACTCGTCTCCGGGTAGGCGCCGGTAGGATCCTGCAGGTCGGCGACGACTCTCCCGTCTTCGGTGAACGCGAAGACGTGGCCGTAGGCCTTGGGGATCGGCCACATCGAGCGCGGCAGGCGCAGCGTCAGTTCGCGCAGGAAAGGCTTGTCGGCGAGTTTGTCGACGACCGCGCTGCGCGGCTTGGTGAAGCCCACCCATATCCTGCCGTCGAGGCCGCGCATCAGGTTGTCGGGGTAGCCGGGCAGGTTGTCGAGCAGCACCGTCGCCCCGCTGTTGGCCTGGGTCACGTCGAGATCACTGGCGCCGGCGGGGACCTTCCACACCCGGTGGCGGCCGGTTTCGGCGACGAACAGGGTTTGCTCGTCCGCGCTCAGGGCGATGCCGTTGGCGAAGCTGAGACCCCTGGCGACGATGCGGGTCGCCTTGGTCGCCGGGTCGTATTCGAGGATGCGGCCGGTGGCCGACTGCTCGAGGATGTCCAGCACGCTGGCCGCGAAGGTGCCGCCCCAGGTCGCGGGGGCAAACCGGGTCGAGGCGTCGCTGAAGTAGATCTTTCCGTTCCTGGCGACGACGACGGCGTTCGCGTAGCGTATCGGGTCGTCGCCAACTTTGTCTGTAAGTACAGTGACCTTGCGCTCCGGGCTGATTTCCAAGAGGCCCTTGAACGCATCGGCGGCAATCAGGTTGCCGGCCGCATCGAAGGCGAAGCCGAGAACCCGTCCCCCGGTATTGGCGACGACCTCTATCCCGCTGCCGTCGGGACGCATGCGCAGGATGTTGCCACTGACCACCGTCGTGTACAGCATTCCGTCGGGGGCGAGCAGGATGTGTTCCGGGCCTTCCTCGCCACCGAGCGGAATGATGTTGAGCCCGGCCAGCCGGTCATTGAGGGCATGCGGGCCGCTGTAGCCAGGCGCTGCCGGCGCGCTCCAGCGCACCGCTTTGATCGGTACCGGCCACAGGGTCAGGTAGGTGGCGCTGGCAAGGACCAGCACGCCGACGAGCAGCAATGCCTTCTTCATGTTGTCTCCAGGTTTTTCAATGCGGTCGCGGCCACGTTGCGAATAGATGGTAACACCGGGCGTGTGGCCTGCCCGCCGGCCGCCGGCGGGGAAGGATCAGGCAGGAACCCTGGTTCGGCCGGGCGGCGGCGTCCGGCTTGCGGTGAGATTCGGCATCTTTCCACTGTTGACCGCAAAGCCTGACGCCATGACCCAGATTACGCCCCTTTCCTACTGGGGTGCCGGTGTCGATTTCGATGCCGGCGATGGCCTGGTTGACCGCATCAAACCGCTGGCCCGGAAGACCACGCGCGAGGGCGTTCCCGGCGGCATCGGCGGTTTTGGGGCGTTGTTCGAAGTGCCGAAGCGCAACGAGGAGCCGGTGCTGGTCTCCGGGACCGACGGCGTCGGCACCAAGATGCGCCTGGCGTCCGAACTGGATCGTCACGATACGGTGGGGCAGGATCTGGTGGCCATAAGCGTTAACGACATCCTGGTCTAGGGGGCCGAGTCGCTGTTCTTCCTCGATTACTTCGCCTGCGGCAAGCTCGCATGTCGATACCGCCGCTGCCGTCGTCGGCGGCATCGCCAGGGGTTGCGAACTGGCCGGCTGCTGCGACGGCGCATCTCGGGATGCGGGCGCGGGCGCGCCTGATCGAGCCGGTGATCAGCGAGAGCACGACTTTCTGGAAGGCGACCTGCGGCAACCCCACCGACTTCACGCTGAAGAAACGCTATCTCGTCGACGTTCTTGAAGAAGTGTATTTCGTCGATTCGAAGAGCGACCGCATCCACTGTCGCATCCCGCGCGGGGCCGAGGACTGCTCCGCGCGTTGATGCCGCCGTTCAGCGATAGACCAGAACCGGAATCTTGGAGTGGGTCAGCACCTTCTGTGTCTCGCTGCCGAGCAGCAGGCCACTGATTCCGCGCCGGCCGTGCGAACCCATGAAGATCAGGTCGCAGCCGGATTTTTCAGCGGCCTCGATGATGGCCTCGTAGGGCACATCGCTGGCCGCCGTAACGGTCGCGCACTCGACGCCTGCCGTCGCGCACTGGCTCTGCACGTCACTAAGGTATTCGCTCGCCTGCTGGTCGGCGAGTTCGGCAAATTTCTCCGGCGTGGTCGGATCGATCAGGGCGCCTTCGCCGAAATAGGCGATCGGATATTCCGGCTTGGCGAAGAAGACCGTCACCTGGGCGCGGATCTCCTTGGCGAACATGACCCCCCGCTGCGCCGTCGCTCTGGAAAGCTCGGATCCGTCGGTCGGTATGAGAATGTGCTTGAACATGGTACTCCCTCCTTTTTCGAGCGTGCCGATATGGCGGATTTCTCCACGTGCATCCTACGCCAACTATCGGCAAAGCGGAACCGGGTGCGATAAAGGTGTCTGACCGCAGCCCGAATCTGTGTGCCCGCGCAAGGAATTCGATCCGTCTCTATGGTATAAGGGGCGCTTGATTGGCAAGGAAACCACCAGCATGTCCGAGATCTCGTCAGCAAAATCGCATGGCATCAACCTCAGCGGCCTGAGTCCGCTGGAAACCGCCGGGATGGCCATCAGCAAGGCCACCGATCCTTACGGCGTGACCTCGTCGCTGTTCAACGCGCAGATGGCCTGGATGATGCACCCGCAGGAACTCCTGCGCGCCGCCAGTGCACTGTCGGGGGATCTGCTGGCCTTGCAGGCGCACGTGGTGCGGCGCTCGCTGGGCATGCCCTCAGAGGATGTGATCGAACCCAACCCCGACGATGTCCGCTTCTCCGATCCGATATGGACCAATGCGGCGACCTGGGACATCATCAAGGAGTGGTATCTGGCCTTCACCCACCGGCTACAGGACATGTACTTCGAGACGCCGGGGCTGTCGGACAAGGAACGTCGGCGCGCCGCTTTCTGGCTGCGCAAGTGGCTCAACATGGTGGCGCCGACCAATTTCTTCTGGCTCAATCCGGTGGCCGTCGAGCGTTTCGTGACGACCAGCGGCGAGAGCCTCGCTCGCGGTTTCCAGAATTTCATGCGCGACGTGAAGGCGAGGAACATCCAGATGGTTAACCCCGAGGCCTTCGTCGTCGGCAAGGATCTGGCGACGACTCCGGGCAAGGTCGTATTCCGCAACCGCCTGGTCGAACTGATCCACTATGCGCCGACAACCGAAAAGGTCAGGGCGACGCCGATCGTCATCGTTACGCCGTGGATCAACAAGTTCTACATCCTCGACCTGAACCCGAAGAAGAGTCTGGTCAAGTACCTGACCGATCACGGATTCTCGGTCTTCATCACGAGCTGGAAGAACCCGGATGCCGGGATGTCCGAAGTGCGTCTCGACGACTACCTGCTCGAAGGCATCAACGAGGTTGTCCGCGTCGCCGGCGACTTCTGCGGGGTGCCGAAGGTGCATCTGGTCGGCTACTGCATCGGCGGCACGCTGGTGTCGGTTTACATGGCCTGGGCCAACAGGCGCTTCGGCGCCGATGACGTGCCGGTCGCGCACTGGTCGCTGTTCACCACGCTGACCGACTTTTCCCATCCCGGCGATATCGATGTCTTCATCGACGATGCGTGCATCGAGGCACTGGAAGAGTCGATGGCCAAGCGCGGCTACCTCGATGGCAGCGAGATGGCGTCGTCGTTCCGCATGCTGCGCTCGAACAGCCTGATCTGGCACTACTGGGTCAGCAGCTACCTGATGGGCGAGCCGCTGCCGCCGTTCGACGTGCTGTTCTGGAACATGGACACGACGCGCATGCCGCGCGCCATGCACTCGTATTACCTGCGCGAGATGTATCTGCACAACAACCTGATCAAGCGCGACCACCTGACCATCGCCGGCGAGCCGATCGACCTCGACCGCATCGTCCAGCCGCTGTATGCGGTAACGGCCGAAGACGACCACATCGCGCCGTGGATCCAGTGCTACCGGATCCGCAAGTACGTCAACGTCAATGCGTCGGTGCGCTTCGTGCGTTCGAGTTCCGGCCATATCCTCGGTATCGTCAATCCGCCCGCCAACCCGCCCAAGCGCTCCTACCGGATCGCCGAACCCGAACGCAACGAGCACTGGGAACACTGGCTCGACCGGGCCGAAACGAGGCAGGGAACCTGGTGGGAAGACTGGACGCACTGGCTGGGCGAGCGCTGCGGCGACATGGTCGTCGCCTATCCGGCGGCAAGCCGCAGTTTTCCGGCGCTGGCCGATGCGCCAGGAACCTACGTGCTGGAGAAATAAGCCTCCTTTTCGGCAGTATGATCCAGATCCTTCGCGGACTTGCGGCGGCCTGCCCCCGGGTCTGTGCTTGCGGTTTCTTGACCGCGATTAAGGAGGGGGCGGCGCCGTACCGTGAGAATGGGCACTTCCCAACTGCGCGAGTTCGCCATGACCACCATCCGGACCTTCATGACCGACGATCATCGTCGCTGCGATGACTTCCTTGCCGAAGCCGAGCAGGCGATCGGCAAGAAGAACCTGCCGGCGGCAAGAGCCGCGTTCGGCCACTTTCGCAATGCCATGCTGGCGCATTTCGACTGCGAGGAAAAGACCCTGTTCCCGACCTTCGAGGCCAAGACCGGCATGCGCATGGGGCCGACCCAGGTCATGCGCATGGAGCACGCCCAGATGCGGGCGTTGCTCGATGATGCGGTTGACGCGCTGGAACAGGCAAATCCTGACGATTTTCTCGGGCTGGCCGATACCCTGCTGATCATGATGCAGCAGCACAACATGAAGGAAGAGAACATCCTTTACCCGATGTGCGACCAGCATCTGGCCGGCGAAACGCCCGAACTGCTGGCGCGCCTCGAAACCGAACTGGCCGAAGCATGAGCCATCCCAAGGCTCCGCATGTCGTCGATGCGCGCTACATGGAGCCGCCGGAACCGTTCGTGCAGACCATGGAAATGCTCGACACCCTGAAGCCCGGCGAGAAGATGCTCCTCCTGCTCTTCCGCGAGCCGCATCCGCTCTACAAGGTGCTCCGGCAGAACGGTTACACCTACGAAACCGAACTGGTTGCCGACGGCACCTTCGAAATCCTGATCTGGCGCTGATCGGGGGGCCGGATGCAGGCGCTGCTCTCGTTCGACAAGGCTCCCCCGTTCGCGGCGCCGCTGCGCTTCTTCCTCACGGCCCCGCTGTTCTCCCTGGCGGCAGGACTTCTGCTGCTGTTTGTCGGCCCTGATCTGCTGGCATCGCGCTGGACGCCGGGCCTGCTCGCGGCAACGCACCTGGTCACGGTCGGCTTCATGCTGATGGTCATGCTTGGCGCGCTGATCCAGATCCTGCCCGTGGTCGCCGGCGCCAACCTGGACAACCCGCTGGCGGTGGCGCGCTGGCTGCATGCCGGCCTGTCAGCGGGAGCGCTTCTGCTGGCCGCGGGGTTCCTGCTCGGACAAGGGGCGTTGCTCGACGCGGCGGCGCTCATCCTCGGTCTCGGCGTCGCGGCGTTTCTGGTTGCCGGCGGGCGGGCGCTCGCCGGCGTGCCGTCGACCAGTCCGACGATCCGCGGTCTCAAGCTGGCCCTCGTCGGCCTTGCCGGTGGCGTCGGACTCGGGGTCTGGCTGGCCCTCGCCATCGCCAATGGCTGGGCGGTCCCGCTGCCGTCGGTGGCCGACCTGCACGCCGGCTGGGCGCTCGGCGCCTGGGCCGGCATCCTGCTGGCGGCGCTGGCCTGTGTCGTCGTGCCGATGTTCCAGTTGACCCCCGGTTACCCGGCGCGGCCAAGCTGGTGGTTTCCTGGCGTCATGCTCGGGCTGATGGCCGCCTGGGCGCTGGGCGTCGTCGTTGAGGCGGCAGTGGCAATTCGTCTGGTCCAGGCCCTGTCGGCGGTCGCCGGCATCGGCTTCGCCCTGCTCACCCTCAGGTTGCAGGCGCAGCGCCGGCGGGCGCGCAGCGACGTCACCTACCGCTACTGGCAGCTTGGGCTGGCGAGCGCCGTTCTTGCCCTCGCCATGGTGTTGACCGCAGCAGCCTGGCCGCCGCTTGCCGACCTGGCCGGCTGGAGCATTTTTTCCGGCATTCTGTTGCTGGTCGGCGGCTTCATGTCCTTCATCATCGGCATGCTCTACAAGATCGTCCCGTTTCTCGCCTGGATGCATCTGCGCAACCGCGGCAGCGCCCGGTCGCCGGTGCCGACCATGAACAAGCTGCTGCCCGAAGCCGGCACGCAGCGCCAGATGCAGGCGCATGGCGTGGCCCTTGCCCTGTTGCTGGCGGCGGTCATCGCGCCCGACTGGCTGGCCCGGCCGGCAGGCGTTGCGCTGGCGGTGGCCAGCGGCTGGCTGATGGTCAACCTGCTGGGCGCCGTGCGCCGTTACCGGCAGCATCTCGAAAAGATCGACCGGGAAGCCGTCGCGGCATGAGTTACCTTGCGCTCAAGCATCTCCATGTCACCTGCGTCGTCCTCAGCGGCCTCGGCTTCGCCCTGCGCGGCTGGTGGATGCTTGCCGGTTCGCCGCTGCTCAAGGCCCGCCTGGCAAAGGTCGTTCCCCATGTCGTTGACACGGTGCTGCTGGGCAGTGCCCTGGTCATGGCCTGGCAGAGCGGCCAGTATCCGTTTGTGCAAGGCTGGCTGACCGCCAAGTTCTTCGGCCTGCTGGCCTACATCGTGTGCGGAACGATGGCGTTGAAGCGCGGCAGAACCAGGAGACAGCGCGTGCTTTTTCTGGTGCTTGCCCTGCTGGCTTACGCTTACATCGTCGGCGTGGCGCTGACGCGGAGTCCGCTGCTCTAGCCCCGGTGATTCATCAGCGCCTTGAGTCCGGCGACATCGAGAATGCGGACATGCTTCTGCTGAACCGCGATGTGGCCATCCTCCTGGAAGCGCGAAAAGGTGCGCGAGACGGTCTCCAGCTTGAGGCCGAGGTAGCTGCCGATTTCCTCGCGCGTCATGCGCAGGTAGAACTCGGCATGCGAGAAGCCGCGCGCGGTGAAGCGCTGTGACAGGTTGAGCAGGAAGGCCGCCAGGCGCTCTTCGGCGCGCATCGTGCCGAGCAGCATCATGACCCCGTGATCGCGGACGATCTCGCGGCTCATCACCTTGTGGAAATGATGTTGCAGCGTGTGAATTTCCCGCGACAGGCCTTCCAGTCGCGAGAAGGGAATGGCGCAGATCTCGCTGTCCTCGAGGGCGATCGCGTTGCAGGTGTGATGTTCGCTGCTGATGCCGTCGAGGCCCAGCAACTCGCCGGCCATCTGGAAGCCGGTGACCTGTTCGCGGCCGTCTTCAAGCAACACGTCAGTCTTGAAGAAGCCGCTGCGGATGGCATAGATGGCGTCGAACGGGGCGCCGAAGCTGTAGAGGCGATCGCCACGCTTCAGGCGGCGGCGATTCGACACGAGGTCGTCAAGACGGTGCAGTTCTTCGCCGGTCAGGCCGAGGGGCAGACACAGTTCGCGCAGGTTGCAGTTCGAACACGCCGTCTTGATGATCGCCAGGGAGATGGGTTTGCCTGCGGATTCGGGGGGCATCAGCAACCTGTCCAAGCTTGATCCACGTCAACCGGGATTGCCAGGCATCCGGACATAATCCATCCAGTTCTTTCCGGCTTGTTCAATGAATTTCGCAACTGAAAACCTCGTCTTCGATCCCCAGATCATTCGCCGTTTCGATGTCAACGGCCCGCGCTACACGTCCTATCCGACGGCGGATCGCTTCGTCGAGGCCTTCGATTCCGATGCGGCCACGCTCTGGCTCGGCAAGCGCACGATCGGCGGCATCGGTCGCCCGCTGTCATTATACTTCCACATCCCGTTCTGTAACACCATCTGCTACTACTGCGCCTGCAACAAGATCATCACCAAGGATCACGGGCGCAGTGCCAAGTACCTGAAATATCTCGGCAAGGAGCTGGCGCTGCAGAGCGCGAGCCTGGAAGGCCGCGATGGCGAACACGAGGTCATCCAGCTGCACTGGGGCGGCGGCACGCCGACCTTCCTGTCGCACGATGAAATGCGCCAGTTGATGGGCGAGACGCGCAAGCACTTCAAGCTGCTCGACGGCGGCGAGTATTCGATCGAAGTCGACCCGCGCAAGGTTGACACGGCGACGGTGGCCCTGCTCGGCGAACTCGGCTTCAACCGGATGAGCGTCGGCGTCCAGGATTTCGACGAGCGCGTGCAGGTTGCGGTCAACCGCGTCCAGAGCGAGGAAGAGACCGCCACCGTGATCGACGCGGCACGTGCCAACGGCTTCAAGTCGGTGTCGATCGATCTGATCTACGGGCTGCCGCATCAGACGGTGATGGGATTCAACCGCACGCTCGAGCGCGTGCTGGCGATGGATCCGGAACGCCTCTCGATCTACAACTATGCGCACCTGCCCAGCCTGTTCAAGCCGCAGCGCCGCATCGCCGAGCCCGATCTGCCTTCGGCCGACACCAAGCTGCAGATCCTCGCGCTGGCGATCAAGAAACTGACCGAAGCCGGCTATGTGTTCATCGGCATGGACCACTTCGCCAAGCCCGACGACGAACTCGCCGTCGCCCAGCGCCAGGGGCGCCTGCACCGAAATTTCCAGGGCTATTCGACCTATGCCGACTGCGACATGCTGTCCTTCGGCATTTCGTCGATCAGCAAGGTCGGGCCGACCTACAGCCAGAACGTCAAGACCCTCGACGAGTACTACGATCGTCTCGACGCCAGGATGCTGCCGGTGTTCCGCGGCATCGAGCTGAATGCCGACGATATCCTCAGGCGTTCGATCATCCAGGCGCTGATGTGTCACTTCGAGTTGTCGCTCGAGTCGATCGAAAGCGCGCACCTGATCGATTTCCACCAGTATTTCGCCGCCGAACTCGACGATCTCAAGGAGATGGAGCGCGCCGGCCTGCTCAAGGTCGAACGTGACTGGATAACCGTTCTCCCGCCGGGGCGCCTGCTGGTCAGGATCATCGCCATGGTTTTCGACCGCTACCTGCGTGCCGACCGCCAGCGGACCCGCTACTCCAAGGTGATCTGAGACGCGGCGATTCGGGAAGGGCGCCGGAGTGAAGTATCCTTGCGCCGTGACTTCACGCGCTGCCGCCGTTCTTCCAGATGCCTGATTCCGCTTACCTGGCACTGTTCCTCGTCGGCCTGCTCGGCGGCACCCACTGCGTCGGCATGTGCGGCGGCATCGTCGGGGCGCTGTCGCTCGGTGGGCCCGCCCGCTGGTCGATGCACCTTGCCTACAACGCCGGGCGCATCCTGTCCTATGGCGTTGCCGGTGCCTTGGCCGGTGCGCTCGGCGCCGCCAGCCTGGCGCTGGACGGGCCGGCGCCGGTGCGCCTCGCGCTCTACCTGCTGGCCAACCTGATGCTCGTGGCGCTCGGCCTCTACCTGCTCGGCGTGACCCGGGCGCTGGCCTTTACCGAGCGTGCCGGCCAGCACCTGTGGCGACACATCCAGCCGTTTACGCGCCGGTTTCTGCCGGCGAAGACGGTTGCCCAGGCTTTTCCGCTCGGTGTCCTGTGGGGCTGGCTGCCCTGCGGGCTGGTCTATAGCGCGCTGACCACGGCCCTCGGCGCCGGGTCGCCCGGGCGCGGGGCGCTGCTGATGCTGGCATTCGGGCTCGGAACATTGCCAAATCTGTTGCTGGCGGGCATTCTGCTGGCAAGGGTCAATGAATTCGTCCGGCGCCCGCTGGTCCGCATAGCCTCGGGCCTGCTGGTACTGGGCTTCGGCATCTACGGACTGATCGGCCTGATGCGCCTGTTGCACTGGATCTAGGAGAACGCGATGACCATGAAAATCCTGCTGCCGGTTGACGGCTCCGACTGCTCGCTGCGTGCCGTCGGCCATCTTGTCGCGCATAGCGCCTGGTTCCGGGAAGTGCCCGAGGTTCATCTGCTGCACGTCCAGCCGCCGATCCCGATCGGTCATGCACTGGCCCATGTCAGCAAGGAAACCCTGCACAGCCACTACATGGAGGAGAGCCGCGAGCACCTGCTCGGCGCACAGCGGCGCCTCGATGCCGCCGGCCGCTTCCACACGACCCACATCCACGTGGGCCAGCCTGCCGAAGTGATCGCCAGACTGGCGGGCGAGCTGGGGTGCGACCTGATCGTCATGGGTACCCACGGACGCAGCGGCATCGCCGGGCTGGTGATGGGGTCGGTGGCAAGCCGTGTCCTGCATCTGGCCGATTGCCCGGTGATGCTGGTGAAATGAACGCAGCCGCCGGGGGCGCCCCCGATTCAAGGGCTGGCACCAGGACCATGGAAACAACGGCCGGCAGCAGTCGCGTCGTCGAATTCGCCATTGCCGGCATGACCTGCGCCGCCTGTTCGGCGCGCCTCGAAAAGGTGCTCAACCGCCAGGCGGGGATGGAGGCCAATGTCAATCTGGCCGCCGAGCGCGCCCGCGTCCGGATCGCCGGCGCGGCGGACGAGGCGGCGGTGATCGCCGCGGTGGCCCGGGCCGGCTTCACCGCCAGCGTTGTTGACAAAGGCACGCGGGAACGGGAAAAGGCGCGCCGTGAGGCCGACTACCGGCGCGAAATCCGCCGCTTCTGGATCGCCGTGGCGCTGACCCTGCCGCTGGTCGGCCAGATGTTCTTCATGTTCGGCGGCGGGCATCATCATCCCGAACTGCCGCGCTGGCTGCAACTGGCGTTGGCGACGCCGGTCCAGTTCTGGATCGGCTGGCGCTTCTACGACGGCGCGTACAAGGCGTTGCGCGGCGGCGGCGCCAACATGGATGTGCTGGTCGCGCTCGGCACCAGCATGGCCTGGGGATTCTCGACGGTGGTGACGCTGTTCGGGCTCGACCAGCACGTCTATTTCGAAGGCGGGGCGGCGGTCATCACGCTGGTCCTGCTCGGCAAGCTGCTCGAGGCGCGCGCCAAGGCGCGGACTTCGGAAGCGATCGAGGCGCTGATCCGCCTGCAACCGAAGACGGCGCGCATCGAGCGCGGCGGACAGTGGATCGAGATCGCCGTCGACGCGCTGATGCCGGGCGATGTCTTCATGGTCCGCCCGGGCGAGAGCGTGCCGGTCGATGGCGAGGTGATCGATGGAGCGTCCAGCGTCAATGAAGCGATGCTGACCGGCGAGAGCATGCCGGTGGGCAAGGCGGCCGGCGACAAGGTGTTCGCGGCGACGGCCAATGGCCGGGGCGTCCTGCATTGCCGGGCGACCGGCGTCGGCGAACACACCCTGCTCGCCGGAATTATCCGCATGGTGGGTGAGGCGCAGGGCTCGAAGGCGCCGGTGCAGCGCCTGGCCGACCGGATCTCGGCGGTGTTCGTCCCGGTCGTCTGCGGCATCGCGCTGCGACCTTCGTCGGCTGGTGGCTGTACGCCGGTGAGTTCGCCGAGGCGCTGGTCAATGCCGTCGCCGTGCTGGTCATCGCCTGCCCGTGCGCGCTCGGGCTGGCGACGCCGACGGCGATCATGGTCGGCACCGGGCAGGGGGCGCGGGCCGGGAATCCTGGTCAAGAACGTCGAGGCGCTCGAGCGCGCCGAGAAGATCGCCGTTCTCGCCCTCGACAAGACCGGCACGCTGACCTGCGGCGAGCCGCAAGTGACCGACATCGTGGCGCTGGCTGCCGATGCCGATGTTGCCCTGCGTCTGGCGGCGGCGCTCGAGCAGGGATCGGAACATCCGCTGGCGCGGGCCGTCCTGGCGCGGGCTGGCGCACCCCAAGGGCACTTGAGCCCAGCCCTGCCTGACGGGCGCGGTCGACCTGCCGAAAGTGGCCAATTTCAGTGCGACGCCGGGACATGGCGTGGCCGGCGAGATTGAAGGACGTCTCCTGCGCCTCGGGGCGCCGGCATGGTTCGGCATGACCGACAATGCGGCGGTGCTCGCCCTGCAACGGGCCGGCAAGACCGTCATCGTGCTCGAGAAGGATGGCACGGCGCTCGCCCTGCTCGCCATCGCCGATGCCCTGCGCCCAACCTCGCGGGTGGCGGTCGCACGGCTGCGCGCGCGCGGCATCCGGGTCGTCATGCTGACCGGCGACAACGCGGCGACGGCGGCGGCGATCGCCCGCGAGGCGGGAATCGACGAGTTTCGCGCCGGCATCCTGCCCGGCGCCAAGGCAGCCGTGATCGGCGAGCTGAAGGCCGGCGGGCTGGTGGCGATGGTTGGCGACGGCATCAACGATGCCCCGGCGCTGGCCGCCGCCGACGTCAGCTTCGCCATTGGCGCCGGGTCCGATGCGGCGATCGAGGCGGCCGACCTGACCCTGATCCGCAGCGACCTGTGCGGCGTCGACGACGCCATCGAACTGTCGCGCGCGACGCTGGGCAAGATTCGTCAGAATCTCTTCTTCGCCTTTATCTATAATGTGCTGGGAATTCCGCTGGCGGCGTTCGGGGCGCTCAACCCGGTCGTTGCCGGCGCGGCGATGGCCATGAGCTCGGTGTCGGTGGTGTCGAATTCCCTGTTGCTGAAGCGCTGGCGTCCGCAAGGCCGCTAGGCGCTCGAGGGGGTTGTCTGGAAGAAAACGAAAAACTGTCGTTCTACGAGGAGCTGCTCGACAGCATCGCCCGCGTCGTCTATCGCCTCGATTTCGGCACTGGCCGCTTCGAATACATCTCGGGCGCCGCCACCCGCCTGTTCGGGATGGATCTCGAGAGTGTCCGCGAATCCGGCGTCGAGCTGATCGGGCGCCACTTTCTGCCGGGCGACTACGAAGCGGCGATGGCGCGTATCGTCGAAGCCGCGGCGAGTCGCCCGGGAGAACGCGTGTCGCTGGCCGTCGATTATCGACTGGTCGATGCCGAGGGGAGAATTCGGCATTGTCACGACTCGATGGTGATCGAGGCCGATGCCGCCGGCAGGCCGCGTGCCGCATTGGGCGTCTCGATCGATGTCAGCAGGCGCATCGCTGCCGAAGTCGCCATGCGCGAAAAGGAGGCGCAGTTCCGGGCGACGATGGAAGCCGCTCAGGTCGGCATCTTCGTCCTGCAGGAGGGCGTGTTCCGTTACGTCAATCCGTTCCTGGTCAACCTGATCGGCTACGCGGAGGACGAACTGGTGAACCGTCTGGGGCCCCAGGATCTGATCATTCCCGAGCAGCGCGCAATCGTCCTCGATCAGATGCAGCGACGCGCCGCCGGCGAGCAGGGCAAGCCCTACGAGTTGACGGGGCTGCGCAAGGACGGGACGACGGTGCCGGTCATGATCCTCGGCTCGCCAGCGACCTACGAGGGACAGCCGGCCTCGGTCGGTACCCTGCTCGACATCTCGGCGCAGAAGGAAGCCGAGCAGCGGGCCCGCGAGCTGGCCGATTTCGATCCGCTGACCGGGCTGCCGAACCGCCGGCTGCTGCGCGACCGCTGCAAGCAACTGCTGGCGGCGGCCGAGCGCGAGGGTTCGGAGATGGCGCTGATCTTCCTCGATCTCGATCATTTCAAGCGCGTCAACGATTCGCTTGGCCACAGTGTCGGCGACGAACTGCTTTGTGCCGTGGCCCAGCGCCTGTCGACCGCGTTGCGCAAGGTCGATACGCTGGCCCGCCTGGGCGGCGACGAATTCATCATCGCCTTGCCCGGCGTGCGTGCCGCCGGCGCCGCCGAAGTCGCATGCCGTCTGATCGATGTCTGTGCGGCGCCGTTCTCGCTGGGCGGGCACGAGCTGGCCATCAGCCCGTCGCTGGGCATCAGTCTCTATCCTGTCGATGGCACCGACTTCGAAGCCCTGCTGCGCAATGCCGATGCCGCGATGTACAAGGCCAAGGAAGCCGGGCGCAACGCCTTCCGCTTCTATTCGAGCGAGATGAACGTCGCGACGCTCAAGCATCTGCTGATGGAGAGCCGTCTGCGCCGCGGCCTCGGCGCCCACGAATTCGTCCTGCATTATCAGCCGCTGGTGCACGAGACCGGCGGCATCATCGGCGTCGAGGCGCTGATCCGCTGGCAGAACCCGGAAGTCGGGCTGGTGCCGCCGGACCAGTTCATACATGTCGCCGAGGACATCGGCCTGATCAACCCGATCGGCGACTGGGTGTTGCGCGAAGCGTGCCGGCAGGTGCGTGCCTGGCAGGATGCCGGTTTGCCGCCGCTGTTCGTTGCGGTCAACGTATCGCCCATCCAGTTCCGTCAGGCCGGCTTCGTCAACACGGTCGCCAGAGCGCTCTCCGCGTCGGGCCTGGACGCACGCTACCTGGAACTGGAATTGACCGAGCGCACCGTGATGAACGACGCCGAACAGAACCTCGGCACGCTGTCGGCGCTCAACGACATGGGAATCGAACTGGCGCTCGATGATTTCGGCACCGGCTATTCGTCGCTCGCGTATCTCAAGCGCATTCCCGTCGGCAAGCTCAAGATCGACCGCTCGTTCGTCAGGGATCTGGAGGTCGACCCGGATGACCGCGCCATCGCCTCGACCATCCTCAGCATGGGCCGCAGCCTGCGCCTCAAGGTGCTGGCCGAGGGTGTCGAGACCGCAGAACAGTACGAGATCCTGCGCGGCATGGGCTGCGAACTGGTGCAGGGCTATCATTTCAGCCGCCCGCTGCCGCCGGAGCAGTTTGTCGCGTTTCTCGAGCAGCGGGGGTTGATCGGCAAGAAGGGATAGGGCATGGAATCAAGCGTCATCAAGATCGGCGGCATGAGCTGCCAGGGTTGCGTCAGGAACATCACCGGTGTCCTCACCGCCGTGCCCGGGGTGGCGACAGCGGAAGTCTCGCTCGAAGCCGCCGAGGCGCGGGTGTCCTTCGATCCGCAGATCGTTGCGCGCGGCGCGCTCGTTGCGGCGATCGAAGACGCGGGGTTCGATGCCGAGTGAGTTAGACTCGCTTCACAGGATCAACACCAGAGAACCGCCGTGCCGGAAGAAAAGATCAGACTTACCCAGCTAACCCACGGCGGCGGCGGGGGCTGCAAGGTCGCCCCGGACATCCTGAGCAAGATCCTCGGTGGCATCAAGCCGGGCATCTTTCCGCCGCAACTGCTCGTCGGCAGGGAAAATGGCGACGATGCGGCGGTCTACCAGATCGGCGAACACCAGGCGATCGTCGCCACCACCGGCTTCTTCACCCCGATCGTCGATGACCCGTTCGATTTCGGCCGGGTGGCGGCGACCAATGCGATGTCCAACATCTACGCGATGGGCGCTACCCCGCTGTTTGCGCTGGCGCTGGTCGGGATGCCGGTCAACGTGCTGCCGCTCGAAGCGATCGCCAGAATCCTCGACGGCGGCGAGTCGGTCTGCCGGCGGGTCGGCATCCCGGTCGCCGGCGGGCATACGATGGATTCGCTCGAACCGATCTACGGGCTGGTCGTGATCGGTCTGGTGGATCCGGCCCGCGTCAAGCGCATTGCCGCGGCGCGGCCCGGTGATCGCCTGATTCTCGGCAAGCAGCTCGGGATCGGCATCTACAGCACGGCACTGAAGCGGGGCGACTTGAGCGCCACCGATTACCAGGCCATGATCGCCAGCGCCACCCAGCTCAATACCCCGGGACCGATGCTGGCGTGCCTCGACGGCGTCCATGCGGTCACCGACGTCGCCGGCTTCGGTCTGCTCGGCCATCTGATCGGGTTGTGCAGGCGCAGCGGGGTGGGAGCACGAGTCAAATTTGCGGCGCTGCCGCTGCTTGCCCAGGCGCTGGCGTTTGCCGAAGGCGGTTACGTCGGGGGCGCCTCGCGGCGCAACTGGGGAAGCTTCGGCGAGGACGTGACGCTTGCCGAAGGCATTGGCGGCAAGGAAAGGGCGGTGCTGACCGATCCGCAGACATCGGGCGGGCTGCTGGTTTCGTGTTCGCCGGATACGGTGACCGAGGTGCTGTCGATCTTCCTGCAGCAGGGTTTTTCGCATGTCTCGGTCATCGGTGAAGTCGTCGAGGGCACGCCTTCGATCGAGGTTTTCTGAGCCTGGAGAATTCTGAATGAGCGCCTTTGGGTCAGTCTTTCGCATCCTGATATTCCTTGCGGTCGCGCTGCCGGCGGGCCTGTCGTTCGCCAAGGGCGATGCCAGTCCGGAGGCCATGCTGACCATCGCCAACCGCGAAATCGTCATGCTGCGGGCGACGGCGCAGGGCGCCTCGCCGGAGATGCGCATCCGGCGGATCCACGAGCGGCTCAGACAGATGGACGAGCGTGATCTGACCGCGCCGATGTCGCGCGCGCACCTGACCATCGACAATCGCAAGGGTGTCGTCTTCTACATCGGCGACCGCAACATTTTCGTCCTCTACGAGGGCGACCTCGACGAAGGCGAGAAGCGCAGCCTCGATCAGGTGGCGGAAGAGGTGGGCAAGCATTTCGAGGCAGCGGTTGCCGCCCTGGTCGAACAGGGCCACGGTTCGGTCTTGATGAAAGGCATCCTCTTTTCCCTCCTCGCCACCGCGGTCATGCTGGTGCTCCTGTGGGGAATCCGCAGGGCGACCACCTATGTGCTCGACCGCCTGCAGCAGCGCGTCCTGTCGGCCAGCGCCGACACGACGCTGCGCTGGGCGGCGCAGGGCTGGCTGCTGGTCAAGCGGGTGGCGCAACTGGTGGTGGTGGCGCTGTGGGTCTCGGTCGCCTACCTGTGGTTCACCTATGTGCTCGCCAACTTCCCGCTGACACAGCCGTTTGCCGAGCGCCTGTCCGGCTTGCTGGTCGAGATACTTGTCCAGATCGGCGAGGGTGCCATCGCTTCGCTGCCCGGACTGATCACCGTCGCGATCATCCTCTTTCTGACCAAGGCGGCCAACGACGTCGCCGGCAACATCTTCGACAACGTCTCGCTCGGACGCTCGCTGATCCCCGGCGTGCACAAGGACACCGCGCATGCGACGCGGCGGCTGGTCGGCGTTCTCGTCTGGGGGGTCGGCATCGCCATCGCCTACCCGTACCTGCCGATTGCCGACAGCGAGTCGTTCAAGGGCCTGTCGGTCATGTTCGGCTTCATGCTCACCCTCGGTTCGGCCGGCGTCGTCACCCAGATGATGAGCGGGCTGGTCCTGATCTATTCGCGCGCGCTGAAGGTCGGCGACTTCGTCAGCGTCGGCGAGGTCATGGGGGTGGTCAAGGAGACGGGCGCGCTGTCAACCAAGATCATCAACATGCGCAACGAGGAAGTGACGATTCCCAACGCCATTCTGGTCAGCAGCCCGATCAAGAACTACACCGGCGCCTTCGGCGAGCGCGGGGCGCTGATCTCGACGACGGTGACGATCGGCTACGATACGCCCGTGGCGCCAGGTGCATGCGATGCTGATCAAGGCGGCGGAAGAGACCTCGGGCCTGCGCACGCAGCCGACGCCCTTCGTCATGCAGAAGGGCCTGCAGGATTACTACGTCGAATACGAACTCTATGCCTACGTCGATCGTCCGCTGGAACGCATCCAGATCCTTTCCGAACTGCATTCGCACATCCAGGACCAGTTCAATACCTACGGCGTCCAGATCATGTCGCCGCATTTCGTCATGCAGCCGCGGAGCAGCGTCGTGGTGAACAAGGATGACTGGTTCGCCGCACCGGCGGAGCCGCCCGCTTCGGAAAAGTCCTAGCAACGGTTCTCGCGGAATAGTCCGGCCAGCGTGCCGGTGAGCGCTAGAATTCGCCCTTGTCCGATCAACTCACCCGCAGATTCGAGGAGAACAAGCCAATGTCCGGTCATGGATTTCACGTACACGGTCCGCACGATCACGAAGTCGAACACGTTACCCAGCATGGCGGCGACAGCTTCACCGCGCGGCTGGCGGTGCTGACCGCCGTCCTGTTCAACCATCGGCGCCATTTTCGGCTACATGGGCGGCCATTCGCAGAATGCGGCGCTGCTCTACAAGAACGAGGCGGCAATTCAGAAGACGTCGGCGTCGAACCAGTGGAACTACTATCAGGCCAAGAGCAACAAGCAGAATCTGGCCGAGCTGTCGATCACGCTGACCAGCGGTGAGGTGCAGGAAAGGTACCGGCAGGAAGTCGAACGTTACAAGCAGGAGAAAACGGAAATCAAGGCGGAAGCGGACAAGCTCGAAGCGGTCGCCAGGGAAGCCGACAAGAAGAGCGAGGCCGAAATGCATGTCCATGAACGCTGGGCGCTGGCCACCACGCTGCTGCAGATCGCCATCGCGCTGTCCGCCATCACGCTGCTGACCCGCAAGCGCTGGCTGCTCGTCGGCGTCTTCGGTGCAACCGGCCTCGGCTTGCTGGCCGGTGTCATGGGTTTCCTGCACCTCTGATGTACGCGTGCGCGCTGCCCATTCTTGTGCGGCACGCCGCAGCCGGACTGGTTTTGGCCCTTCTGGCGGCGTTGACCGCAACCGGCGAATCCTGCCGCATCGCCTACGACATGGGCTCGTCGGGCATCCGGGCGGGCGCTTCCGGCAGTGCCGTCACGACGCAGGTGGGCATCGATTATCTCGACCCGCTGTGGGCGGGTCGCGGCCTTGAGGAAACAGTCGCGCCGACCATCGCCGCATTGAACGATCTCCCGCGCGAGGCCGGGTTTCCCGCCGACTGCGCGCGCGTCGGCGGCGGTTTCTCGGCCTGGCGGCTGGCCCTGGAGCAGGACGTGGAACGGCTGGCCGACATCCTCGCCCGCATTCGCGCCGCCAGCGCGGTCGCCGTGCTGGTCATTCCGCAGTTGCAGGAAGGTGCCTACGGCTATGTCGGCGCCCGCCAGTTGCTCGGCGACCAGCTGACCACCAGCCACGTACTCGACATCGGCGGCGGCAGCCTGCAGATCGCCGGCGAGCACAGCGCCTGGGGCGACATGCTTGGCCAGAAGGCCTGGCATCGCCGGCTGTGCCAGGAAATCCGCAATGCCGAATCGGTGCCCTGCGAACTGCAGCCGATGACCGGCGCCGAACTGGCCACGGCGCGCGCGCTGCTGGCGGAACTCCTCGGCGGCGTAGCGGCGGCATTGCCGGGAACGGTCACCCTGACGGCGATCAGCCGTCCGGTCAGCCGCGGCGTCGCCCCGGCGGTTGCCCGTCTGGTACCGGCGGGCGCCGGCGCCGATGCCCTGCAGCGTCCGGCGATCAGCGCGGCGATCGGCCAGATCGCCGGGTTGACGGGCAGCGAGACCATGGCGGCAACGGGCAACTCGAGCGATCATGTCGCTTACCTGCTGAGCAGCATGCTGCTGGTCGAGGGCGTGTTGCTGGCGACCGGCGGCGAGTCGCTCAGGGTGGCCGAGGTCGATTTGACCAACCTGCCCGGGCTGCTCGCCGACGACCGGGCGTTCGCCTGGGGGCAGCGCCATGGCTGCTACCTGGAGCGCCTGCAGATGCGCTGGGCCTCGACGCCTACGCCAGCGATCCGGCGACCTGCCGCTGATCGGGGCAGTGTTCGGACTTGCGTCACAAGCAGCGACGTACCAGGAATTTTCGCGTTTCCTCCAGCCCGGCGAAGGCGAGCGCGAGAACGATCATCAATCCCCAGGCGGCCGGTGGAAAGGCCTGGGTGGCAAAGATTTCGTTCCCCAGCGGCGTGTACACGATCGCCAGGATCAGCGCGAGTTCGGCGCCGAGGCCGAGCAGCAGAAGCGGATTCTGCGTCAGTGGAAAACGCATGGCGGCTTCCCTGGGGTGGCGGCAGAGAAAGACATTGACCATCTGGGCGACGACGATCGCCGCGAGGCAGGCGGTGGTCGCCTGCCGATACAGCGGATCGACAGTGGCGAGGAAGTCGCCATATTGCCAGCCGCCGAGGTCGAGGACGAAGAAGAATGCCGCGAGCGCCGCCGCGGCCTGCAGCAGGCCGAGCCAGAGATAGGCGCGCGCCAGCAGCGGCCACGACAGCAGGCGTTCATGGGCGGGTCGCGGCGGCTGGCGCATCAGGCCGGGGTCGGGACGTTCGGCTCCCAGCGCCAGAGCCGGCAGCATGTCGGTGCCGAGATCGACGGCGAGAATCTGGATGATCGTCAGCGGCAGCGGAATCCTGAACAGCACGTAGGCGAGATAGGGAATCAGTTCGGGCATATTCGAAGTGAGGATATAGGTCAGGAATTTCCGGATATTCTCGAAGACCGCCCGCCCTTCCTCGACGGCGTTGACGATGCTGGCGAAATTGTCGTCGAGCAGGATCATGTCGGCCGCCGCCTTGGCCACGTCGCTTCCGGAAATCCCCATGGCGATGCCGATGTGCGCGCTCTTCAAGGCTGGCGCATCGTTCACCCCGTCACCGGTGACGGCGACGATTTCGCCCTTGTTCCGGAGCGCGTTGACCACCAGCATCTTCTGCTCGGCGGTGACCCGGGCGAACAGGATTTCCGGGCTGTCCAGGGCGATCTGCAGTTGTGCCGGGGTCAGTTTGCGCACCGCTTCACCGAGCAGCACGGTCGGCTGCGCACTGGTGACCAGTCCGATTTCGCGGGCGATTGCGAGGGCGGTATGCGGATGGTCGCCCGTCACCATGATGACCTTGATGCCAGCCGAGCGGCAGCGCGCCATGGCCTCGGGCACCTCGGGCCGCGGCGGGTCGTGGAGGCCGATCAGGCCGGAAAAGACCAGTTCCCGCTCCGCCGGCGATTCGTCTGGCGCCAGCTTGCGGTACGCGAAGGCCAGCACCCGCAGCCCTGAATCGGCCATCGCCTCCTGCGCCCCGGCCACCTGCTGCCGGCCCTCGTCGTCGAGCGGGATTGCCCTGCCGTCATGGTTCGACCTGCGCGCACAACTGCACGACGACCTCGGGCGCTCCCTTGCAATACAGCCAGCGCGCCCCGTCGTCATCGACGATGACCGACATGCGCCGCCGGTCGCTGTCGAAAGCCAGTTCGCCGCGTCGCGGTGCATCGCCGCACTCGCCGTGCCGTCCGGCGAAATCGCGCAATGCCGCTTCCATCGGGTCGCCCAGCCAGACCTCGCCGCCTTCATGCTGGCCGCGCTTGAGATTGTGGCAGTTCGCTGCGTTGCGCAGCAGATGGCCGCGCGCGAAGCCTTCGGGCGGCAGCCGCGCGTCGAACAGCGTTCCGGAGCAGAAAGCCTGGCGCACGCTCATCCGGTTTTCGGTCAGGGTGCCGGTCTTGTCGCTGCAGATGACGGTGGTGGCGCCCAGCGTCTCCACCGCCGGCAGATGGCGCACCAGCGCATTCCGCCGCGCCATGCGCTGCGTCGCCATGGCCAGCGACAGGGTGACGGTCGGCAGCAGGCCTTCCGGCACGTTGGCGACGATGATGCCGATGGCGAACATCAGGTTGGCCCAGAAGGGCAGGCCGATCAGGGCGCCGATCGCGAAGAACAGCAGACCCAGCGCGCCAGCGAAGATGGCGACCAGTCTGGAAAGGCGGGCGATTTCGATCTGCAGATGGGAAACGGTCTTTTCCGCCGTCTGGGTCAGGTGGGCGATCCTGCCGAACTCGGTTTTCATGCCGGTGGCAAAGACGATGGCGCGCCCCTCGCCGGAGACCAGCGAGGTTCCGGCCAGCAGCAGGTTCCTGGTGTCGAGCGGTGTCTCGCCTGCCACGCTCTCCGGGTTGCGCGCCTTGGGCAGCGATTCGCCGGTAACGGTCGACATGTTGACCCGCACGTCGGTCCCGGCAATCAGCCGGCAATCGGCCGGGACGTTGTCGCCCTCGGCGAGCAGGATCACGTCGCCGGGAACCAGGGCTTCGGCGGGCAGCGTGAACAGTTTGCCGTCGCGCATGACCTTGACCGTCTGCGGCAGCAGTTTGCGCAGCGCGGCGATTGCCCGTTCGGCGCGGTATTCCTGCCAGAAGGAAAACGAGCCGTTGATCACGATGACGGCGACGATGGCGGTCCCGAGCTGCCACATGCCCTCGCCCGGGCTGCGCGATTCGGCGAAGAAGGCGAGCCCGGCGGCGACCCAGAGGATCAGCGCGAAGAAGTGCGTGAATTCGGCGAGAAACCGCCGCCACTCTGCCTCGTGCCCGATTTCGTCAAGACGATTGGCGCCGTATTCCGCCAGGCGTCTTGCGGCCTCGCCCGTGCTCAGGCCCTGTTCGGATGTTCTCAGGCTGCGCAGGGCATCCGCGCTGGAAAGATTTGCGATGTGCATGGGGCGGGGACAGGATCAATCTGGTTCCGCCGTCAGGTTACTCCAAAAAAGCTGCGGGAGAAGCGGCCGCGTCGCGCGCCGGGAGTTGAGCGGCGACGCTTTGCCGGATCGGATGTCGGGCCGATAATGTGCGGATGGACGACCGCCGCAAGGATCTCCGCTTTCGCGCCCGCATTCAGTGCGACCTGATGATCGCGGCGACCGGCAAGCGCTATTCGGGAATTACCAGGAACATTTCCCGCGGCGGGGCCGAATTCGAGGCGAGCGAATCGATGACGCGGGGCGCCCAGCCGGTGACCGTCGGCACGCCAGCCATCCTGACCTTCATGTTGCGCCGGGGCGGCAACTTCCAGGAACTCAAGGTCCAGTGCCGTGTCCGCTTCATTTCAGCCAACATCGCCGGCCTCGAATACACGTCGTCGATGCCGACGCCCCGGGAGCGCGAAGCAATGGAGATGATGCTGGAGACCCGTTCCAACCGCATCGATTGAAACCGCCCGGGTGTGCAGCGGCAGCGGCGGGTGGATCGGGAAGCTACTCGGCGTCGGCCGCGTGGCCTGCTTTCGAGAAACGCAGCGAGTCGTCCGCGAGGCGCGCGAACCTGAAAAGCAGGATGTCCTTGAAGTAGTTCTGGTAAAGCTTCCACGGCGGTCGCGAGCCCTGTTTCGGAAAGCTGCCCAGTGCCCGTT
Source organism: uncultured beta proteobacterium (assembly GCA_963810175.1). Classification (GTDB taxonomy): domain Bacteria; phylum Pseudomonadota; class Gammaproteobacteria; order Burkholderiales; family Rhodocyclaceae; genus Azonexus. The sequence goes on from CAWEMU010000035.1 coordinate 27,859, forward strand.
CGAAGTAGCCGGACGAGAAATCGATCCAGCGTTCCGGCTTGATCTCCGGATCGGCGACCGGCGTGACGATCTGCTCGCCGCCGGCCTGCATGTGATTCAGCAGCCGGCAGAGATAGTCGCTTTCCAGATCGGCCTTCAGGGTCCACGACGAATTGGTGTAACCGAAGACACAGGACAGGTTCGGCACACCCGAGAACATCATGCCCTTGTAGCCGAAGGTCCTGGAAAAATCGACTTTTCGACCGTTGACCGTAACCGCCATCCCGGCAAGAAAGAGGAGCTTGAGCCCGGTTGCGGTGACGATGATGTCGGCGGCGAGTTCCTTGCCCGACTTGAGGCGGATGCCGGTTTCGGTGAAGGTCTCGATCTGGTCGGTGACGACGTTCGCCCGCCCCGACCTGATCGCCGCGAACAGGTCGCCGTCGGGCACCAGGCACAGCCGCTGTTGCCACGGGTTGTAGCGCGGCGCGAAATGGGTCGCCACGTCGTAGCCCGGGTCGAGCTGCTCGCGCACCCTGGCGAGCAGGTATTTTCTGACCGCTCCCGGCCAGGTGCGTGCCAGCCCGAATACCAGCTGGTGATACAGGGTGTTGCGCCAGCGGGCGATGCCGTAGGCGAGCATCGGCGGCAGCAGGCGCTTCAGCGTGTTGGCGAAACGGTCTTCCGCTGGTCGCGAGATGACGTAGGTCGGCGAACGCTGCAGCATCGTGACCTGCCGGGCATCGCGGGCCAGCGTCGGCACCAGGGTCATCGCCGTGGCGCCGCTGCCGATGACGACGACGCGCTTGCCGCGGTAGTCGAGGTCGGCCGGCCAGTGCTGCGGATGCACGATGCGGCCGGCGAAGCGCTCCCGGCCGGCGAACTCGGGAGTGAACCCCTCGTCGTAATCGTAGTAGCCCGAGCACATGTGGAGGAAATTGCAGCTCAACCGGACTTCATTTCCGGCATGTCGCATCGTCACCAGCCAGCGCGCACTGTTCGAATCCCACGCCGCGGCGGTGACATGGTGGCCGAAACGGATCCTGTCATAGATTCCCTCGTCGCGTGCCGCTTCGTCGAGGTATTTCAGGATCGACGGACCGTCGGAAATGGCTTTCGCCTGCGTCCACGGCTTGAAGCTGTAACCCAGCGTGTACATGTCGCTGTCCGAGCGGATGCCCGGATAGCGGAACAGGTCCCAGGTGCCGCCGATGTTCGCGCGCGCCTCGACGATGACCGCGCTGCGTGTCGGGCACTGGCGCTTCAGATGCACCGCAGCGCCAATGCCGGAGATTCCGGCGCCGACGACGATGACGTCAAAATGCTCGATTTCACTCATCGGGAATGTCCTTTCGTCCGGACATTCTAGCGTTGACCTCGTCGCGGACACGCGGCGGCGGAGGATTGCAGTGGCCACTTCGCCCGATGGGTGCTTTTCCTCTGCAAATCAGCGATGACCGACGCGCCGGCAGGGGTCGGGAATTTCCGGATCGAGGCCATCGTCGCCGACATCCCGCGCGGGTGTGCGACCTGGCGGCGATCTCGGTCGGCCATCCGCTGGCGACGGTGGCGGGTTGAGCGCCAATTTGCCGTCGTGATTTTGTTGTCGGCATTTGCATGCTTATCAGAACCGGATCGAGCGCAGCCCCGGAAAATCCTGTTCGCAAGCAGATTTCTTCAGCGCGAACCCGAACACGAAGTGAGGAGCATGGCCGGAGGTGGGTGTTTTTTTTTATGCCGATTGTTACAATGCTCAAGATAGCCTTCCGCCAGCGTCGGCCAGGAATCCACGGGATGAATGGCCGTTTCCATTTTTCATACATTCGAGATCAAGATGCAACCTACGGTCAAACCCAACAATCCCAATTTCTCCTCCGGTCCATGCAGCAAGCGCCCGGGCTACAACGTCGCGAGCCTGCAACTCGATACTTTGGGGCGTTCGCATCGCTCGGCACTGGGCAAGAAAGCGCTGGGTCTGGCCTGCTCCGAGACCGCGCGCATTCTGGGCTTGCCAGAGGGCTACCGGGTGGCCGTCGTGCCGGCCTCGGACACCGGCGCGGTGGAGATGGCGTTGTGGTCTCTCCTTGGGTCCCGCGGCGTCGATGTGCTGGCTTGGGAATCCTTCGGTTCGGGCTGGGTTACGGACATCGTCAAGCAACTCAAGTTGCCCAATGTCAACAAGCTCGAAGCCGCTTACGGCGAGATCGTTGACTTCTCGCGCGTAGACTTCAACAACGACGTGGTGTTTACCTGGAACGGTACTACATCGGGCGTGAAAGTTCCCAATGGCGACTGGATTGCAGACGATCGCGCCGGCCTGACCATTTGTGATGCGACCTCTGCCGTGTTTGCCATGGAATTGCCTTGGGACAAGCTCGACGTGGCGACCTACTCGTGGCAGAAGGTGCTGGGCGGCGAAGGCGCCCACGGCATGCTGATCCTGAGCCCGCGCGCCGTCGCGCGGCTGGAGAGCTATTCGCCGCCGTGGCCTTTGCCCAAGATTTTCCGCATGACCTCGGGGGGCAAACTGACCGAGGGGCTGTTCAGGGGCGAAACCATCAACACGCCCTCGATGTTGTGCGTGGCCGACTATCTCGACGCCCTGGCATGGGTTGACAGCATCGGCGGCGTGCCGGCCACCATGGCGCGCAGTGAAGCCAACCTGAAGGTCATCGCCGACTTTGTCGCCGCCAACGACTGGATTTCCTTCCTCGCCAAGGATCCGGCCACCCGCTCCAACACCAGCGTCTGCCTGACCCTCGATGCCAGCGCGGAGCAGGTCAAGCAAGTGGTGAAGTTGCTCGAGACTCACGGCGCGGCTTATGACATCGGCGCATACAAGGACGCCCCCGCAGGCATTCGCATCTGGTGCGGCGCCACCGTGCAGACCGAGGACCTGCAGGCATTGCTGCCTTGGTTGAGTTGGGCTTACACCCAAGTCAAAGCCTGAGCCAAGACAGACCTGTCCGCTCCACCACTCACACTATCCAGGAAGACCCATACCATGTTCAAAGTCCGTACCTACAACAAGATTTCAATCAAGGGACTGGAGCGGTTTTCACGCCAGAGCTATGAAGTGGGCAGCGACATCGGCCACCCCGATGCCTTCCTGCTGCGCAGCCAGAAGCTGCAGGGCGTCGAAATCCCCGAGACACTGTTGGCGGTGGCTCGCGCCGGCGCCGGGGTGAACAACGTCCCGGTTGCCGAGTACAGCAAGCATGGCATTGTCGTGTTCAACACGCCGGGAGCCAACGCCAATGCGGTCAAGGAACTGGTGATGGCCGGCATGCTGCTGGCCACGCGCGGCATTCTTTCCGGCATGGCTTATGTGCAGTCGCTCACCAGCATGACCGATGCGGCTGAAATGGCACAGTTGCTGGAGAAGGAAAAAGCCCGTTTCGCGGGTGGCGAGATCAAGGGCAAGACGCTGGGTATTGTCGGCCTGGGGGCGATTGGCTCGATGGTTGCCGAGATGGGGCTGGCCATGGGCATGAACGTGGTGGGATTCGATCCGGCGCTGTCAATCGATGCCGCCTGGCGCCTTTCCAATGCGGTCACCCGCATGGAAAACCTGGCAGCCTTGCTGGCACGCTCGGACTACGTCTCGCTGCATGTGCCGGCCCTTGATGCGACGCGCCACATGATCAACGAGGATGCGCTGGCCTCGATCAAGCAAGGCGCCGTCCTTCTGAACTTTGCCCGCGAAACCATCGTTGATCCGGCAGCTGTCCTGCGCAGTCTGGATCAGGACAAGCTGGGCACCTATGTGTGCGATTTTCCCGAGCCGGCGATGCTCGGCCGGGCGGATGTGATCGCCATGCCGCACATTGGCGCCAGCACCGAAGAGTCCGAGGAAAACTGCGCCGTGATGGCGGCCAATCAGATCATGGATTACCTGGAGAACGGCAACATCGCCAATTCGGTCAACTTCCCCGCCGTGAACATGCCGCGCTCGGCGGGTACCTCGCGCATCACCTTCGCCAACGACAACGTCTCGGGTGTGCTCGGTCATGTGCTTTCGATCCTCGCCGAGCACAAGGTCAATGTCATCGACATGGTGAACAAGAGCCGGGCCGAATTGGCCTTCAACATCATTGATGTGGAGCGCTGCCCTGATGCCGAGGTGATCTCGGCCATTCAGGCAACGCCGCACGTGATTCGTGTGCGGGTTCTTGGTGCATGACAGGGCAGACGAAATAGCAGGGGAATTTCAAGAGGAGCCCAGCGGTAGTCGCCGAATCGCGCTAATTGCGAGCGAACGTGATCACCGGAACGATGCGTAAGGATGGAAATCCGGCGCCATCAAGGTGAGTTGCCAAGCAGACTATGGGTTCCTCCATCACCTGTGGTCAATCGTGGATCGGGCCACGTCTGAGGGCAACCTGGTAATTTCCGGTCGTTGGGCGGGATAGAGATGTCCGGCGGGGGTGGCCTTGGGTCTGGCCTTCACGGGGGCTCGGGATGGCAGCGCCAGGGATGGTTGGCGGCGGGCTTGTGCTTGCTCGGACCGGCGCCGTCACTGTCCGGGCCGGGTCGAGGGCCTCGAAGGGCAGGACGTCCTCGCCGTGCGGTAACTCGACGCGGTGGTCGGGATAGGTCACGACGGTCACGGTTTCTCCGCGCAGCGCATGGCGCGGTTGACCGCCCGTCTGGAGGATGGAAAGCTGCCGGTCGAACGACAGCACCAAATCCTTGGATAGTTTGCGGCAGTGGTGAAGGGTGCGGCTCCGCGCCAGGCCGGTCAGCTCTCCCGCCCACCTCTGTCCCGTCCGACCGCAAAGCCTCCGCTTTGCATGGCAGCGGACATCTCCAACTTGCCAGAACCGGATATCGCCGAGTTGCTCCTGCACCATAACATCTGACAATTGACTCCGGGAGCGCCGCCAAGGATACTTCGTCTGCGTGGTTGAAACGCCTTCCCTAATGTTCCATTTTCTTGACGCAGTGGCGAAATGGGTGCGCAGTTGAGGAGCCGCTTTGCCGCCAGAACGGAGACGCCATGCCATTTTCCATCCTGATTCCAACTTTTTTCAACACCAACTCACTGTCGAGGAAATCATGCCCAAACTGTTCATCGAAGATCTCGCCCTCGAAGGCAAGCGCGCCCTGATTCGCGTCGATTTCAACGTTCCGCAGGACAAAGCCACCGGCGCCATCACCAACACCAAGCGCATCGAAGCGGCCTTGCCGACGATCAAATATGCGCTCGACCAGGGCGCCGCCGTCATCCTGATGTCTCATCTCGGCCGTCCCGACGGGAAGGTCATGCCGCAATACAGTCTCGCGCCGGTAGCCACCGCGCTCGCGGGTCTGCTCGGACGACCGGTGAAATTCCTCAGCGACTGCGTCGGTCCGGAAGTCGAAGCCGCCTGTGCGCAGATCAAACCCGGCGAAGTCATCCTGCTCGAAAACCTCCGCTTCCACATCGAGGAAGAAGGCAAGGGAACGGTCACCGGCGCCGACGGCACGGTCACCAAGATCAAGGCCAACCCGGAGAATGTGAAAGCGTTCCGCGCTTCGCTGACCAAACTCGCCGACGTCTACATCAACGATGCCTTTGGCACCGCCCACCGCGACCACTCGTCGATGACCGGCGTGCAGTTGCCCGAACGTGCCGCCGGCTACCTGATGAACAAGGAACTGGCGGCGTTCTCGGCTGTTCTGGAGTCGCCGCAGCGTCCGCTGCTGGCCATCCTCGGTGGCGCCAAGGTGGCCGACAAGATTCAGCTGATCAACAACCTGCTCGACAAGGCCGACCAGATCATCATCGGCGGCGGCATGGCCTTCACCTTCAAGAAGGTCCTCTCGGGAATGCCGATCGGCAACTCGCTGTTCGACGAAGAGGGTGCCAAGCTCGTCCCTGGCCTGATGGAGAAGGCAAAGGAGAAGGGCAAGGAGATCCTGCTGCCGGTCGATTTCATCATTGGCGACAGATTCGACGCCGGTGCCAACACCGGTTCAGCCAACGACGTCGATGGGGTTCCCGATGGCTGGCTGGGGCTTGATTGCGGTCCGGAATCAACCAGGATTTTCACCGACGCGATTCTCAAGGCCAAGACCATCATCTGGAACGGTCCAGCCGGCGTCTTCGAGTTCGACAAGTTCGAAGCCGGCACCAGGGCGATGGCTGACGCGGTCGTCCAGGCTACCGCTGCCGGCGCGATCACCGTCATCGGCGGTGGCGACACGGCCACGGCGGCGAAGAAGTACGGTGCGGACAAGAAGGTCACGCACAGCTCGACTGGCGGTGGCGCTTCGCTCGAGTACCTTGAAGGGAAAATCCTTCCGGGCGTCGCTGCCCTGTCGGAAAAATAGGAAAACACAGCGGCCCCGACCGGGGCCGCTGCCTCGCCAAGTCACCCCAGCACCACCACCATGAGGAATACCATGCGCAAGATCGTAATCGCCGGCAACTGGAAAATGAACAAGACCGTTGCCGAATCAGTCAAGCTCGCTGCCGACGTGGTCGCCGCCGCCAAGGACATCAAGAGCGTCGTCGTGGCCATCGCCCCCACCTACCTGGCGCTCGCCAAGGTGGCCGAAGTGGTCAAGGGAACGAACGTCAGGCTTGCCGCTCAGGATGTGCACTGGGAAAACCAGGGCGCTTATACCGGAAAGGTCAGCGCAGACATGCTCAAGGAGATCGGCGTCGATTTCGTGATCATTGGTCACTCCGAGCAGCGCAGCTACTTCGGCGAGACCGATGAAACGGTCAACAAGAAGGTCAAGAAGGTTCAGTCTCTCGGCATGACGCCGATCATCTGCATCGGTGAGACCCTCGCCCAACGTAAGGATGGACGGCTGGAAGCAGTGCTGACCACGCAGGTTAACGGCGCCTACGCCGGTTTGTCGGCTGAAGAGGCGCTGCGCACGGTCATCGCCTACGAGCCGGTCTGGGCCATCGGCACCGGCGTCACCGCCAGCGACGACGAAGCGCAGGAGGCGCATGCTTTCGTGCGCGGCTTGCTCGCCAAGCTCTACGGCGACAACGTCGCCCAGTCGATCTCGATCCAGTATGGCGGCTCGATGAAACCCGAGAACGCTGCGGGTCTGCTGGCTCAGAAGGACATCGACGGAGGCCTGATCGGCGGCGCGGCGCTGAAGGCGGACAGCTTCCTGGGTATCGTTACCCCGGGCGAGTCGATCAGAAAGTAGTCTGGTTGAACGCGGTGCCGCGACAGGCGACAGGCCTCGCGCTGTCTGCGGCTGCGGGCCGCAATGGCGCGCTGAGGTTCTCGCCATTGGGCCAGCGCGCCCCTGATTCCAGTTCAACCCTCGACGCGCGCGCGGGATCGTCCGGCGAACTCGAGGCCAGGCGCTTGCGCTCATCGAACTGCGCCGGGCGGCACCTGGCTCCACGGGCCGCCGCGCCTTGCCTGAGAGTGGCGGGCTGTGAAGTCTTGTGACGACAAGCAGATTCGCCAAGACATGGATCAGGACGAGAACATGGCAGCAGTGAGCGCGCCGGATGGCCAAAAATCCGGTCTGGCCGCTACCGCACTGGCAGCGATGGGGGTGGTTTTTGGCGACATCGGTACCAGCCCGCTTTATACAGTCAGGGAGATCTTTGGCGGGCACCATGCGGTTCCCGTGACCGTCGACAACGTGCTTGGCATCCTGTCGCTCGTCTTCTGGGCGATGACCATCACCGTCTCGCTCAAGTACATCCTCTTCATCACCCGCGCCGACAACCGGGGCGAGGGCGGCATCATGGCCCTGACGGCGCTGGCGTTGCGCACGGCCAACCCGTCGCCACGGCTGCTCTGGCTGCTTTCGGCACTCGGCATTTTCGGCGCCGCGCTGTTCTATGGCGATGCCGTGATCACACCGGCGATGTCGGTACTGGGGGCCGTCGAAGGGCTCAAGGTGGTCACGCCGCTACTCGAACCCTACATTCTGCCGATTGCCATCGTCATCCTGGCCCTGCTTTTCCTGTTTCAGCGGCGCGGCACAGCGGCCGTCGGGGCACTGTTCGGCCCGGTGATGCTGCTCTGGTTCATAACGCTCGGGGTGCTCGGGCTGTGTCAGGTGATCGAGCACCCGGCAGTGCTGCGGGCGATGAATCCCTGGTATGCGATTGCCTTTATCGCTGAACACAGAGGCCTCGCCTTTCTGGCTCTGGGGTCGGTGGTACTGGCGATCACCGGCGGCGAAGCGCTGTACGCCGACATGGGTCATTTCGGTCGGCGGGCGATCAAATGGGCCTGGTTCGTCGCCGTCTTTCCGCTGCTGTACCTCAACTACCTTGGCCAGGGCGCGCTGATCCTCGCACAATCCGAAGGCGCTCGATAACCCATTTTTTCTGATGATGCCGAGCGAGAACCTGCTGCTCCCGCTGGTCGTCCTGGCCACCGCCGCAACGGTGATCGCTTCGCAGGCAGTGATTTCCGGCGCGTTTTCGCTCACCAGCCAGGCCATGCAACTGGGCTACTGCCCACGCCTTCAGGTGAAGTTCACTTCGGAACATGCAAAGGGCCAGATCTACATCCCGAACATCAACTGGTTGCTCCTGTTTGCAGTCATCGTCGTCGTGCTGGGGTTTGGCTCGTCTTCCAATCTGGCGTCCGCCTACGGCATCGCCGTGACCCTGACCATGATGATCGACACCATACTGGCTTTCGTCGTGGTCCGTTCGCTATGGAAATGGAACTGGACGTACGCCGCGATCTTCCTGGTGTTCTTTGTTGTCGTCGACCTTGCCTTCTTCCTCGCCAACGTCACCAAGATCCCCGACGGAGGTTGGTTCCCTCTGGCGGTGGGTGCTTCCGTCTGCGTGTTGCTTTCCACCTGGCGACTGGGTCGCCGGTTGCTGACGGAACGACAGAGCGAGCGGGCGATACCGCTCGACGCCTTCATTGCGAGTCTGGCCGTGGACGGACCGCAACGCGTCGACGGGACAGGCGTCTTCCTGACCGCAAACCCGCAAGGAGTGCCGCGGGCCATGCTGCACAACCTCAATCACAACAAGGTCCTGCACCGGCGCGTCGTGGTGCTGAATGTCATCACCGAAGACGTTCCTCATGTCCCCGAGCGCGAGCGCGTGCGCGCCGAAGCGCTCCCCGACGGGTTTCATCGCGTCATCGTTCGCTACGGCTTCAAGGACGATCCCGACCTGCCGCGCGCTCTGGAACTGTGCGGGGAACTCGGCCTGCATTTCGACCTGATGGAGACCTCGTTCTTTCTCGGCCGCGAGACGGTTGTCGGGCTGCCCCTCGCTCAGCATTCGCGCATGGCGCACTGGCGGCAGGTCCTGTTCAACTGGATGTTCCGCAACGCGGACACGGCGACGGCCTTCTTCAAGATCCCTCCCAACCGCGTCGTCGAGCTTGGGGCGCAGGTTGAGCTTTGATACCTGACAGCGGACGTTTCTACCTTGCCCAACGCGGACATTGCAAATTTGCTCCTGCACATTGCCGTATGCCGCATTGACAGCAACTCTCAGGCACGGGATACTTCGCTGAAGCTCGTTGAATTTCCCATCGTCTGAATTGTTCCCAACACACTTGCCGTGATCCGAGCAGCGCGCATGCCTGCCTCGGTCATAATGGGGGGATTGCATGTTCCAGATTCGTATTCACGGACGCGGCGGCCAAGGTGTCGTCACTGCTGCTGAAATGTTGTCCATCGCAGCATTTGAAGAGGGGCGCCATGCCCAGGCGTTTCCCAGTTTTGGCTCCGAACGCACCGGTGCGCCGGTGGTTGCGTTTTGCCGCATTGCCGACCACGAAATCCGGTTGCGTGAACCGATCATGGAACCCGACGCACTGGTCATTCAAGATCCCACCTTGCTGCATCAGGTCGACGTATTCGCCGGCCTGAAAAAGGGCGGCTACATTCTGATCAATACCAACAAGAGTTTCGAGGAACTCGGCCTGGCTGACTATGTACGCGACTGGCCGGCTGACCGGTTGCTCACCGTCTCAGCCACTGACATTGCGAGAAAGCATGTCGGGCGGCCCGTTCCCAACGTACCGCTGCTCGGCGGCTTCGCTGCGGCCTCCGGACTGATCCAACTCGAATCGGTGATAAAGGCGATCCATAGGAAATTCGGTGGCAAGATCGCTGAAGGCAATATCGCCGCCGCCACTGAAGCCTTCAACACTGTGCGGGCAGCAATCGACGAAGCAAAGCGAAAGGAAGACGCCCATGCTTAAGCAAACCGAAGGCTCCCACGCGGTTGCCGAAGCCGTTGCCCTTTGCCGGCCGGAGGTGATCTGCGCCTATCCGATCTCGCCACAAACCCACATCGTCGAAGGCATCGGCGAAATGGTCAAGTCGGGCGAACTGAAAGACTGCGAATTCATCAATGTCGAATCCGAATTCGCCGCAATGTCAGTCGCGATTGGCTCGTCTGCCGGCGGTGCGCGCACCTATACCGCCACGGCCTCGCAGGGATTGCTCTTCATGGTCGAGGCCGTTTACAACGCGTCCGGCTTGGGGCTGCCGATTGTGATGACGGTGGCCAACCGCGCCATCGGCGCGCCGATCAATATCTGGAACGACCATTCCGATTCGCTCTCGCAGCGCGATTGCGGCTGGATTCAACTCTTCGCCGAAACCAATCAGGAAGCGCTTGACCTGCACATCCAGGCGTTCAAGCTGGCCGAAGAACTCTCCATGCCGGTGATGGTGTGCATGGATGGCTTCATCCTGACCCATGCCTACGAGCGGGTGGATATTCCCACGCAGGCGCAGGTGGATAGATTCCTGCCGCCTTACGAGCCCCGCCAGGTGCTCGACCCGGCTGAACCTGTGTCGATCGGTGCCATGGTCGGTCCCGAGGCGTTCATGGAAGTCCGCTACCTTGCACACGCCAAGCAGATGCAGGCGCTTGAACGCATCCCGCAACTGGCCAAGGAATTCGAGGCGTGCTTCGGACGCGACTCCGGAGGACTGATCCGCGGCTACAAGACCGAAGACGCAGAAACCATAGTTATCGCCATGGGTTCTTTGCTTGGCACGATCAAGGACACGGTAGACGCCATGCGCGAAGCTGAACATGGCGGGCACAAGATCGGTGTGCTTGGCATTACCAGCTACCGTCCCTTCCCCTTGGCGGCTGTTGCAGCGGCACTGAAAAACTGCAAGCGTTTTGTCGTGCTGGAAAAAAGCCTCGCCGTTGGAATTGGCGGAATCGTCGCGACCGACGTGCGCATGGCCGTTACCGGCATGGGGCTGAAGGGCTACACCGTAGTCGCCGGTCTTGGTGGCCGCGCCATTACCGTCAAGTCGCTGACCACACTGTTCGAGAAAGCCTGCCGCGAAGAACTTGATCTGGTGAGCTTTCTTGACCTCGACTGGAAGGTGGTCAACAAGCAACTCGAACGTGAGCGTACGACGCGCCGTTCGGGTCCGGCAGCCGAAAGCATGCTGCGCGACGTCGGCGTCATTGCCGCCCGTATTGGTTGAGGATATCTGTAATGAGCTTCCAGCCCCTCCATTTCTACCAGACCGGCACCTTCACCATCGGCAACCGTCTGCTCGGCGAAGAAGACCGGACCGTGCAGGCCGACATCCGCCGCACCAATTCGCTCAACTCGGGACACCGCGCCTGCCAGGGCTGCGGGGAAGCACTCGGCGCGCGATTCGCCATCGATGCGGCAATGAATGCCGCCCGCGGCCGCCTGATCGCGGCCAATGCCACGGGTTGCCTCGAGGTCTTCTCGACACCCTACCCCGAGACCTCGTGGCAGATCCCGTGGATTCACTCGCTTGTTCGGCAACACCGCCGCAGTCGCCACCGGCATCGCTGCGGCGATCAAGGTGAAAAAACAGAAAGGCGAGATGGGTGATGTCCGCGTCGTTGCCCAGGGCGGCGACGGCGGTACCACCGATATCGGCTTCGGCTGTCTGTCCGGGATGTTCGAGCGCAACGACGACGTCCTGTATATCTGCTACGACAACGGCGGCTACATGAACACCGGCGTTCAGCGCAGTTCGGCCACCCCACCGGCAGCCCGTACGGCGACCACCATGCCGGTCGGTCCGGAACCCGGAAATGCGTTCGGCCAGGGCAAGTTCGTCCCGGCAATCGCCATGGCGCACGAGATTCCCTATGTCGCGACGGCCACCGTCGCAGGGCTGCACGACCTCGAATACAAGGTTACCAAGGCCATGGGCATGCGTGGCGCACGCTACATCCACATCCTGGTGCCCTGCCCGCTCGGCTGGGGCGCGGCCTCGCAGGACACCATCAAGCTGGCGCGCCTGGCCAAGGAAACCGGCATCTTTCCGGTGTTCGAGGCGGAACACGGCGAAGTCACCGGTGTCCTGAAAATCCGCCGGCAGCAGCCGGTCGAGGAATACCTGCAAACTGCAGAAACGTTATGCCCACCTCTTCGGCAAGACGCCGGCAGTGGCAACGATCGCCCGCCTGCAAGCGGCGGCAGACAAGAACATTCGCAAGTACGGACTGCTCGACCAGGAGGCGAACTGATGGACAAACCCTTTGCTATTACCCTAGACCCCGGCTCTTCGCTGGCCAACCATACGGGCTCGTGGCGCACGTCACGGCCGGTGTACGTTGACCGCCTGCCGCCGTGCAACAAGCAGTGCCCGGCCGGCGAGGACATCCAGGGCTGGTTGTTCCACGCCGAATCCGGCGACTACGAAAGCGCCTGGCGGCACCTGACGAAGGACAACCCCTTCCCGGCCATCATGGGGCGCGTCTGCTACCACACCTGCGAAGGGGCCTGCAATCGTGGCAAGTTGGATGAACCCGTCGGCATCAATTCGGTGGAGCACTTTCTCGGCGATGAGGCACTCAAGCGCGGCTGGAAACTGACGGCCCCGACAAGCGAGTCAGGCAAACATGTTCTGGTGGTCGGCGCTGGCCCCTCGGGCATGTCGGCAGCCTATCACCTGCGCCGGCTCGGTCACCGCGTCACCGTCCATGAAGCGGGTCCGCTGCTCGGTGGCATGATGCGCTTCGGCATCCCCAAGTACCGCCTGCCGCGTGACATCCTGGAAGCGGAAATGCAGCGCGTCGTCAACCTCGGCGTGCACGTGGAATTGAACAGCAAGGTCGAGAACATCCTGGAGACCATGCAGGCCGGCAAGTTCGACGCGGCCTTCCTGGCCGTCGGCGCGCACATCGGCAAGCGCGCGATGATTCCGGCGGGTGACGCTGCCAAAGTCATCGATGCGGTTTCGCTGCTGCGCAGCATGGAGGGCGAAGACAAGCCCATGCTCGGCCGTCGTGTCGTCGTCTATGGCGGCGGCAATACGGCCATCGACGTCGCCCGGACCGCCAAGCGCATGGGCGCCGAACCGCTGATCGTCTACCGCCGCACGCGCGACAAGATGCCGGCGCACGATTTTGAGGTCGAGGAGGCCATGCAGGAAGGCATCATGGTCAAGTGGCTGTCGACCATCAAGCAGGCCGACGAATCGTCACTGACCATCGAAAAGATGGCCCTCGACAGCAATGGCTTTCCCCAGCCGACCGGCGAGTTCGAGACCATCGAAGCCGACTCGCTGGTGCTCGCGCTCGGGCAGGACGTCGATCTCGGCCTCCTCGAAGGCGTTCCCGGCTTGCAGGTGAGTGGTGGGGTGGTACAGGTCGCAGCCAACATGATGACCGGCCATCCGGGGATCTTCGCCGGCGGCGACATGGTCCCGGCCGAACGCAATGTCACGGTCGGCATCGGTCATGGCAAAAAGGCAGCACACCATATCGATGCCTGGTTGCGCGGCGAGGAGTACGTGCCAGCGCCACAACGCGAGGTCGCGACTTTCGAGAACCTCAACACCTGGTACTACACCGATGCGCCAAAAACCGTACGCCCGATGCTGGACGTCATTCGCCGTCAGTCAACCTTCGATGAAGTCCAGGGCGGACTCGACGAGACCAATGCCCTGTTTGAAGCCCGCCGCTGCCTTTCCTGCGGCAACTGCTTCGAATGCGACAACTGCTATGGTGTCTGTCCGGACAACGCGGTGATCAAACTCGGCCCCGGCAAGCGCTTCAAGTTCAATTACGACTATTGCAAGGGTTGCGGCATGTGTGTGGCCGAATGTCCCTGTGGAGCCATCAAGATGGAGACAGAAGAGATCTGATTGCTGTGCAGCAAGCCCCGGCGCCCCTGACCTTTTTCATCGGCGCAACCAATACGTGACCCGGCGCAGTTGGCCGGGTCACCAAATCTGGGGGCTCTTCGGGCGTGCCGTTCGAGGTGTCCTTTCCTTGTTCCCTCATCCGCGAGGTATGTATGTCAACTGAAGCAAAGAACGTTTATGTATTTGGTGCCGCCCGAACCGACGGCGACGCCAAGATGAAGAATCTGCTCGGAGGGAAGGGCGCCAACCTGGCCGAAATGTGCCGTCTGGGGATTCTGGTGCCGCCCGGTTTCACGATCACCACCGAAGTCTGCACGGTCTACAGCGAACAAGGCCAGGACGCGGTGGTGAACCTGATCAAGGCCGACGTCCTGCAGGGCGTCGCTTTCGTCGAACAGGAAATGGGCAAGAAATTCGGCGACGCGTCGGATCCGTTGCTGCTGTCGGTGCGCTCGGGCTCGCGCGCGTCGATGCCGGGCATGATGGACACCATTCTCAATCTCGGTCTCAATGACGAGGCGGTGGTTGGCCTGGCACGCAAGGCCAACAACGAGCGCTTTGCCTGGGACTCGTACCGCCGCTTCGTGCAGATGTACGGCGACGTGGTCATGGGCCTCAAGCCGGTCTCAAAAGAGGAGCATGATCCCTTCGAAGTGGTCATCGACATGCTCAAGGAGAAGAAGGGCGTGCAGCTCGACACCGAGCTCGACACCGAGGACCTCAAGGAGCTCGTTCTGCGTTTCAAGGGGCTGATTCGTGCCCGCGTCGGCCGCGAGTTCCCGACCGATCCCTGGGAACAGCTCTGGGGTGCGGTGATGGCGGTCTTCCAGAGCTGGAACAACGACCGCGCCAAGGTCTATCGGGAGCTGAACGACATCCCCGACTCCTGGGGTACGGCAGTAAACGTCCAGGCGATGGTCTTCGGCAATCTTGGCGACCATAGCGGCACCGGCGTCGCTTTTACGCGCGACGCGGGTACCGGCGAAGATCTGTTCAACGGCGAATTCCTCATCAACGCGCAAGGCGAAGACGTGGTCGCCGGCATCCGCACGCCGCAACAAGTCACTCTCGAAGGCTCGCGGCGCTGGGCGCAACTGGCACTGGTCAGCGAAGAAGAGCGCCGCAGCAAGTTCCCGTCGCTCGAAGAACTGATGCCGGAGATCTACCAGCAGCTCCTGCAGGCCGAGACCAAGCTCGAGAATCACTACAGGGACATGCAGGACGTCGAGTTCACGATCCAGGAAGGCCGCCTGTGGATGCTGCAGACGCGCAACGGCAAGCGTACTGGCGCGGCCATGGTGCGCATCGCCATGCAGATGCTCAAGCAGGGCATGATCGACGAGAAAGAGGCGCTGCGGCGGGTTGACCCCGAGCGTTTGAACGAACTCCTGCACCCCGTATTCGACCCGGCAGCGATCAAGAAGGCACGTTCGATCGCGCACGGCCTGCCGGCATCGCCGGGCGCAGCCAGCGGCCAGATCGTCTTCTTTGCCGACGAAGCCGAGGAATGGGTCAGAAAGGGCAAGGCCGTGATCCTGGTGCGCCAGGAGACCTCGCCCGAAGACCTGCGCGGCATGAGCGTCGCCAAGGGGATTCTCACCGCCCGCGGTGGCATGACCTCGCACGCGGCAGTCGTCGCGCGTGGCATGGGCAAGTGCTGCATCTCGGGTGCCGGTGCGGTGCGTGTCGACTACCACGGGCGCACGATGACGATCGGCGAACAGGTCTATCAGGAAGGCGACTGGATTTCGCTCGACGGCTCGACCGGTGAAGTTTACGAGGGCCAGGTGCCGACCAAGGAAGCCGAACTCACCGGCGACTTCGGCGCGCTGATGGATCTGACCGACCGCTACAAGCGCCTCGGCGTTCGCGCCAATGCCGACACCCCGGACGACGCCAAGGCCGCACGCAATTTCGGCGCCAAGGGCATCGGGCTGTGCCGCACCGAGCACATGTTCTTCGAAGGCGACCGCATCAAGGCAGTTCGCGAGATGATTCTCGCCGAAGATGAAGCCGGCCGTCGCCGCGCCCTCGCCAAGCTGCTGCCGATGCAGCGCGGCGACTTCGAAGGCCTGTTCCGCGAGATGAACGGCCTGCCGGTCACCATCCGCCTGCTCGACCCGCCGCTGCACGAGTTCGTCCCGCACGACGAAGCCAACCAGAAGATCATGGCACACGAAATGAACGTGCCGTTGGGCGTGATCAAGATGCGTGTCGACGATCTGCACGAGTTCAACCCGATGATGGGCCATCGCGGTTGCCGCCTCGGCATCACCTACCCGGAAATCACCGAAATGCAGACCCGCGCGATCCTCGAAGCGGGCCTCAACATGAAGGCCAAGGGTATCGACGTCAAGGCGGAAATCATGATCCCGCTGGTGGGAACCGTGCGTGAATTCAACGCCCAGGCCAAGGTCATCCGCCAGACGGCGGCGGCGGTCTTCGCCGAGCGCGGCGAGACACTCGACTACATGCTCGGCACGATGATCGAAACGCCGCGCGCCGCGCTGATCGCCGACAGCATCGGTCAGCAGGCGGAGTTCTTCTCTTTTGGCACCAACGACCTGACGCAGATGACCATGGGCTTCTCGCGTGACGACGCCGGCAAGTTCCTGCCAAGTTACCTGAAGGACGGCATGTACGAGCAGGATCCCTTCCAGTCGATCGACCAGAAGGGCGTCGGCCTGCTGGTGAAGATGGCCGTCGAGAAGGGTCGTTCGGTCCGTCCGGGCATAAAGCTGGGCGTCTGCGGGGAGCATGGTGGCGACCCGGCTTCGGTCGGATTCTTCCATCGTACCGGGCTCGATTACGTCAGTTGCTCGCCGTTCCGGGTGCCGCTTGCCCGCCTGGCGGCTGCGCAGGCGGCTATTGAAGAGAGCACCTGAGCGAGCGGATCAGGCTTGACCCCAGCGAGACCACGGGCGCAAAGGCGGTGGCGCAATCAAGCGGGTCGCGACAGACGCTGATCGGCGGCAGAAGGCAGCTTTGGTGATACGACGCTGGCGTGGGGCACTGCTCCACGCCAGCGGCGCTTTGAGTCTGAGCAACGCGGGCAGAGAATCCGTCAGGATTCAAAGCCGAATACTCGCGCAGCACGCTGAAAAGCCTCCGCTGCATCGGCCGGTTGCCGGAAGTGAAATCGCCGCGCGACAGCGGTGACAAACGATAGTCAGAAGCGATGCCCTGTTCGATGACCGACGCGCCGATGAACGCTGGACCGCCGCGGCGCATCCGCGTCGGTGATGTCGCGCTGAACGTGCGGGTTGCCGGCGAGGGTGAGCCGGTGCTCTTGCTGCACGGGTTTCCCGATTCCTCGAACGTCTGGCGGGAGGTCACCCCGAAATTGGTCGCGGCGGGCTACCGCGTGATCGCCTTCGATCAGCGCGGCTTCGGCGAATCCGACGCGCCGGCAGGGGTCGGGAATTACCGGATCGAGGCCATCGTCGCCGACATCCCGCGCCTGCTCGCTGCGCTCGGCATCGCCGGCCCGGTGCATGTGATGGGCCATGACTGGGGCGCCGTCATCGCCTGGTGTCTCGCCCTTGCCCATCCCGGGCGGGTGCGCGACCTGGTGGCGGTTTCGGTCGGCCATCCGCAGGCCTACGGGCGCGCCGGGTTCGAGCAGAAGATCGGCAAGGGGCTGTACACGCTGGGCTTCCAGTTGCGCGGCCTGGCCGAAGCCTGGTTCCTCCGCAATCAGGGCCGTGGATTGCGCAGGTGGCTCGCTGCCCATCATCCGGACCCCGACGAAGTCGTTCGCGACATGTCGCGTCCGGGCCGGCTGACGGCGGGAATGAACTGGTATCGCGCCAACCTGACCAGCATCTTGTTCGGCACCTGGCCGCGCTGCCGGGTGCCGGCCCTCGGCATGTGGAGCAGCGGCGACCGCTACCTGACCGAGGCACAGATGCAGGCTTCGGGGAAACTGGTCGACGCCGCGTGGGAATATCGTCGCATCGACGATTGCGGCCACTGGATTCCGTTGCAGCGGCCCGACGCGGTCGCTTCCGTGGCGCTCGACTGGTTCGGGCGTCATCCGCTGGCGACGGCGGCGGGTTGAACGCCGCCATGCCGTCGTGACAATGGCGTTGCCGGCGCAGGCGCCTGTTGCGGTCGACCGCGAAAAAGCGGCCGATTTGCCCGTGCTCAGAAGGTCAGCGACAGGCCCTTGGGGTGGAACGCCAGGTAGCCGCGGGCGGTCTGGTCGGCTTCGACGCTCCAGGCCTCGGTCGAAGCGACAAGATAATTGAAGTGCAGCCGGGGTTTGCCGGGGCCGCCGTGGGCCTTGAGCAACAGTTCGACACAGCGGGCGTGCGGATGCTTGAAGATCGCGCCGTTGGTCGAAATCAGGTAGTTTGGACAACGCAGCTTGGCGAGCAGCGTCTCGCTGATGTTGGCGACGCTGCCGTGGTGGGCGAGCTTGAAACCGTTGACGGCAAGGCGCGTGCCCGGTGCCAGCAGGCGGTCGAGCGAAGCTTCGAGCACCGAAGCCCAGGCGTCGCCGGCGAGCACGAAGCGCACTTCCGGTTTCGCCGCCGGGTATTCGAGCAGCAGCGCGATGCTGCTGCCATTGGCACGACTGGTGTCGCCACCGAACGGCGCATCGGCGCCGGGTTCGCCGGTGCCGCCGCCGAGGACGTCGGCGAGTTCGAAATCCTCGGCGGCACCGGGTGGCGCATCGAAGTCGAGGCTGTCTTCGGACCCGAGAACGTCGCCGAGGGGGCGCAGGCTGCGGCTGCCAGCGAGCAGTTCCCGCAGTTGCGCCGTGTTGCCGGACTTGACCCGGGCTGCCTTCAGTTCCTTCGCCCAGTTGTCCTTCAGGTCGAGCAGGCGGGCGTGATCGGGCGAAAGCAGGGTGAGCCGGCAGGCACCGGGGAGTTCCACCACCGGCAGGGCGGGTTTGCTCCGGTCGATGGCGGCGAGCGCCTGGTCGAAGCCGAGGTTCCAGACCTTTGTGGCGGTGCGTTGCTCGTAGTCGGCGATCAACATGCCGAGAACTTCACCCTGGACGCCGCCAAGGGCTTCGCCGGCGGGGTCGGGGACGGCATTGAGCTGGTCGCGGCCATTGAACCAGATGCGGTCGAAGCGGCAATCGAGGGCTTCGGCGTCGAGCAGGAGCCGGATGATGCCTTCGATGTGGTCGGCATCGATGTGGGTGATGACGAGCAGGTCGAAGTGGCGCTCGTCGGCGGGCAGGTGCAGGATGCGCTCGCGCAGGGCCGGGTAGGCATGGGCCGGGCCGCCGTCGATCAGGATGCGATGGATTTCCCGGCCGCTGCCGTATTCGAGCCACAGGCAGTCGCCGTGGGCGGCGGGGAGCATCTCGATGCGAAACATGGGCTGGGCCTTTCAGGGTTCGGGCGCGGTCAGGGCGGCGTGGCGCCGGGGCGACGGTCGCGGCGTCAGCCGCCATTCGGCGTCGCCGAGGGCGACGAGGCAGAGGGCGAGCAGGTAGCCGCGGGCGAGCATGCGGCGGCGGACGCGGCGCATCAGCGTGCCGAAATCGGCCTCCGCGTCGCTGACTTCGACCAGTTGCGTCACCAGTTCGCGGGCGAGCGGCGCCGCATGGCGGCCGAGGATCTGGGCCAGCGTGCCGAGGACGATGGCGGTCTTGAGCTTCTGGAACTCGCGCACGATCTGGACGTAGCCCAATTCCGATTCGGCACCGGTGCGGCAGCCGAGCAGCAACAGAATGGGGCCGGGCTCGCGACCGTCGGGGTTCACGTATTCCGGGCGAATCATGCCGCGGCGCAGGCGGGCGAGATCCAGGCCGAGACTCTCGTCGCCGATTTCGAGGAAGTCCTCGAGGCCTTCTTCGTCATGATGCGGCAGCGCGATCAGCAGGCGCGGGTGCTGCTTGACCGCCTCGTACCATTCGTCCCAGTGGCGGGCGAGGGTGGCGTTGGCGATGCGCTCGTGGATGGTCGTCCACGTCGCTGTCCGTTCGTCCTCCGGGACCTTGCTGCTGCTGGCGAAGACGGCCGAGTCGATGGGCGGCAGACTGCGCCGGTCCCGCCCGGGCGCCGAGGCACTGGCAGCGCCGCCCGGACTCATGCGTTCGATGACCTTGCGTAGCGACCAGAAGCCGAGCGGGCAGATGGTCTTTGCGTGGCGCCGGCCATCGGGCGTCAGCGGCGCATTGCCGCATGCCGGGCAGACCCGGGCATCGGCTTCCAGCGCACCCTGCCAGCCGTCGCACAGGCGGGCCGCCTCGACCGGGTAGCCACGGTCATAGACGAATTCGAGCGGCAGGACGACGTCGGGCTCGAGACTGAGCAACTGAATGCGGTCGCCGGGATCGCTGAATCCCTGCAGGTCGAGCTGGTTGTAGAGGCCGGCGCCGAAGCGCGCCATGTCGCGCAGCAGCACGCGGACTTCCTCGTCGCTGGCGTCCAGTGTCGCTTCCTTGCCTGGAGTGGCGGCGAGGCGGCGGACCAGCGACTTCTCGGTCGCGAACAGCACGGTGTTGAGGGCTTCGATCGCCTTGCCCGGGGATTTGAGCGTGTAGTTGCGTCCACCGCTGCCGTCGAATACGCGCAGCGTCGGCTGGCCGCCCGGCGTGCCGGCAGCTTCGGCCGGCTGCTCGCTGCCGAAAACCAGCGTCGAGGTGCACGGCTGGGCGTCGTCGAGCGCAATCACTTCGCGGCGGCTGAGCTGCACCCGGACGCGCAGGGCGTCGCGCGGATTTTCGGCTTCACCGAGGGCGAGCGCCGCCGCTTCGATCCTGACCGCTTCGAAGCAGCGTCCGCGATAGCGGAACATGATTTCGGCGCTGACGTAGCGCTCGTCGGCCGGGACATCGATATGCAGGTCGCAGTCGCCGCTGCGCGCCGAGCGCGAGGCGGGGAGCAGCAGCGTGGTGCTGTCGCGCCGGTCGCCCCAGCACAGCTCGACGGTCAGTTCCAAACCCTTCTGCGGGATGGGGACGGTGGGGATGGCGCTGTCGGCCGTCGCCGCGCCATCGTCCTCGGGCAGCCCGATCCAGCAGCGGATGACGTTTGCGGCGCCGGCGACGAAGGTGTTGCGTGCTTGGCCGTCATGGCGGATCCGGGCGCGGACGCGTCTTTCATCGCTCTCCGGCGCGGCGGTTGCCGCCGCCGTGCGGTCGTCCACGGCTGGTGCGGCCCCGGCTGATGCTGGCGTCCCGAAGGAACGGTCGAGAACGTCGGGGCGGGGCGCCGGCGCGCCGCGCGCAACCGATGCTGGCGCTCCGCGCGCAACCGATGCCGGCGCAGGGGGTGGAGGCATTGCCGGAGGGCGGGCGCTGCTGCGCATCCTGTCGTCGATCAGATCAATGCGCAGTGCACGTTTCGCGCCGCCGCCGGCCAGGATTCCACGGAAGGGCGTGGGGGCGCAGCCGGCCTGGCAGTCGGCCGCCTGACCGAGGATGTCGAGCAGGCGCACGCGCGCCGCCGGCGGCCAGTCGCGGCGGACGAGCGCGACGACCTCGCGGACCAGGCGGTCGCCGGGCGTATCGGCAATCATCCAGGCGACCTGGCCATCGTCGTGTTCGGGTTGACGGGCGCCGATCTGCGCCGTCAGGACGTCCGTCACGCCTCTTGTGGTGCGGAACGGCTCCGGGGCCGTGACCGGAGCGAAGGGCCGTGGCGGAGCCACCGGGTCGCCTTCCGCGTCCGCCATGCCGGTGGCGGCCCAGACGGTCAGGCGCAGCGCGCGCGTCAGATCGTGCCCGGTGCGTTCGGCGACTTGCGGATCGTCGAGGCGGGACAGCATGATCCGGAGGGCATTGCTCAGTGGCGCGGGGATCGGGCGAATCGTCGCGATCCGGTCATAGGCGACCCAGGGGCTGCCCCAGAACAGGTCGGGGAGCGGGGCTTCGGGGGCGAAAACATCCTCGAGCGCGTCGAAGTTGCCGATGCGACCGATCGCCAGCGCACGCCAGAATGCAGCCTCGGCGCAGGGCGGCAGGTCGGCGGGGATCAGCGAGGTGTCTTCAAGAGGGGCGATGGCCAGCAGACGGAAGGCATCCGGATCGCCGCTGGCCGCGCGTGCGACCAGGGCGCGGATGCGTGACGGGTCGCCCGCTTCCGCGAGGGCCGCGGCGATGGCGTCGCGGTCGGGTTCGTCCGGATCTTCGGCCATCCGGCGGAGCGTCTCGCGCAGCGAGAGCAGGGGAACACTGGCCGCGAAGGCCAGAGCCGCCCGCCGGACCTGCGAACCTGCGGGCGCCGTCCTGACGATCTGCCAGCCGGCCTCGGCCAGATCCCGCCAGGCCGTGCGTGCCGAGCGGGAAGTGCGAGGCCGCCAGCAGCGCGGCGAGACGGACTTCGGGGGCGGGGTCGGTGCGGCCGAGTTCAAGCAGCGGCCGCACCCATTCGTCGGAGAAGTCTCCGGAAGGGGTGTCTGTCATTCTGGCTACCTCGTCGGGCAACGCTTTACGTGCCGAGAAGTTCGGGCACGTAGGTCTGCAGCCGGTGGGTGAGCAGGGCGCCGGCGTGGCGGGCGAGAACGGTGATCTCCGCCGTCGAAAGCCGGGTCAGGTTGGTGCCGATGGCGGAAGCGAAGGCGGCGTCGCCCTCGCGTTCCTCGCCGACCTTGCTGTCGATCGAGAACCACACCGGGCGGGCTCCCCCCTCGGTGCCGGCATTCAGTTCGAGCCGCTTGAACTGCAGGCCGCGAACCTGTTCCATCAGGATGCCGATGGCCGCCGCCAGCACGACGGAGCCGGCTTCGGTCGGCCGCTCGTCGATCGCGAAGGGTTTGCCGGCATCGCTGACGATCAGGTAGTCGAGCGCATTGCGCTTGCGGAACAGCGGATTGACGCCAAGGTTGTCGTAAACCCCGCCATCGGTGAGGGTGACATAGTCAACCCCGGCCGCCGGGTACTCGGTCTGATCGACCCTGAGCGGCGGAAAGACCGGCGGAAACGCCGAAGATGCGGCAACCGCACGACTGATGGGGAAGTCGGTGGCGTTGGTGGCGCCCAGTTCCCATTCGCCCATCTCGGCCTTGCCGGTGACTCCGCCGCCACCAACGAAAAAGAACATGTTGCCGGTGGCGAGGTTGGTGGCATTGAGATACAGGCGCGGCCCGTTCTGCAGCGAACCCAGCGTGCGCCGGCCGTAGAGGTCGCGTTCATAGCTGTCGGCAAGTTTGTCGAGCCGGCTGTGGAAAGGATCGAGGGCTCCGCCGATGAACGACGAAACGGCTATCGACCTGGTGCGCAGATAGTTTTCCAGCTTGTCGAGGGCATCGTCCTCGCCCCAGTGGCAGGCCAGAAAGGCGCCGGCGATGCTGCCGCCGCTGACGCAGGTAAGCAGGTCGAGCTTCCACAGCAGGCCGAGCTGATGCAGCTTGCGGAATGCCCCAAGATGGAAAGCCGCGGCCCGGAAGCCGCCGCCCGAAAGCGCCAGGCCAACGCGCTTCTCCTCGCTACCGATGAAGATGGTCATGAGATTCTCCTCGTTACGCAGGTTCGCTTGCCTGTCCGGCCGATCATGGAACAGGCATTGGGCGCAGGGGCTTCACTATAGGCGAATCGGCGGGAAACTCAAGTCAGGTGAAAGCAGCAGCAACGTGCCATGATGGCTGGCGATCCGAATCCGCTAACGGGTGTCGTGAATATCCGGGCGGGCAGCGCCGCTGTCAGGCGGTGGCAGGGTGCATCGCCTTGCCCGGCTTCACCGGCGCCGCAAGCGCTTCGCGCAGGCAGTCGCGGGCATAGGAAGCGCACTGACCGCACTCGCGGGCGACGCCGAGTTCCCGGCGCAAGTCATCCAGCGTGCGCGCGCCGCCCGCGGCCGCCTGGCGAATCTGGCGGTCGGTTACGGCCTGGCAGACACAGACATACATCGACAGCCTCCATGAACGACGACAGGGTACTTAATGAGAACAGTTCTCATTGTATATGGATGGGAATGACTGTCAACAAGATGCGCGGCGAAGTCGAAAGAAAGCCACGGCGGGAAACCGTGGCGTTCGCGTGCGCCTGCCGGTGGTGTGCCGAATCAGTCGCCGCCAGGCTCCATGTGCGCCTGCAGATAGTTTGGCAGCGTCACATTCTCGATCAGGCTGTGCTGCGTCTCCAGCCAGTCGATCGCTTCCTCGCAATGTTCGAGCAGGTCTTCGAGCAGGTCGCGGCTGACGTAGTCCTGGAGTTGCTCGCACAGGGCGATGCCGTCGACCAGCAGCGGGCGCTGGATTTCGCGCTCGTACCTGAGGTCGCTCTGCAGGCATTCGACGACATCCTCGCCGATCATCAGCTTGCCGAGGTTCTGCAGGTTGGGCAGGCCCTCGAGGAAGAGGACGCGCTCGATCAGTTCGTCGGCCTCCTTCATGACGCGGATCGACTGCCGGTACCGGTAGTCGTTCAGCTTTTCCAGGCCCCAGTGGCGGAACATGCGGGCGTGCAGGAAATACTGGTTGATCGCGGTCAACTCGTTTTTCAGGACCTTGTTCAGGGTGTCGATGACCTTCTTGTCGCCGTTCATCGTGCGCTCCTCAAGCCGGGTTGGCGGAGCCGATCTGGCTCTGCTGATAGTTTTCGAGGCCGACCCGTTCGATCAGGCGAAGCTGCTTTTCGAGGTAGTAGGCGTGGTCCATCTCGGTATCTTCCAGTTGCACGGCCAGCATGTCGCGGCTGACAAAGTCGTGAGCTTTTTCGCAGGCGGCCATGGCCTTCTTCAAGTCGCCGACGACCTTGTACTCGAGGGCGAGATCGGACTTCAGCATGTCCGGCACGTTCCTGCCGACATTCAGCGGCTCGCGCTTCGCAAGATCGGGCGTGCCCTCGAGGAAGAGGATGCGCTGGATCAGCGCGCGGGCGTGCTCGCGCTCGTGCTCGGATTCGTGCAGCGCCTTCCCGGCGAGTTCGGCGAAGCCCATGTCGGCATACATCTCGCCGTGGATCAGGTACTGGTCAACGGCGGTCAGCTCGCCGGCCAGCAGGTCGTTGAGGATATCGATGATTTTCTTGTCGCCCTTCATGGCGTTCTCCGGAGGTTGTTGGAAACTGGTGGCTGGCCTGAAGGCGCAGGCGAAGTTTTCGTGCTTGCTGCGGTGGACCGCAGGAAACAGCCAAAATTCAAATCGGGGGTCGGGCAGGGCATCAAGCGGCCTCCCGCGCGAAACGCGCGAGGCGGACATCGACGGTCAGCGTCAGCGCGGTGAGCGCCGCGGCCCTGGCGCGTCCCTCGGCGCTGGCGCGGTAAAGGTGCGGGGTCATGGTCAGCAGGTCGGCAATCTGCTCCGTGCCGGCAAGCGCGAAGGAATAGCCGAGCGTTTCCGTGCCGAGATGCCTGAA
Organism: uncultured beta proteobacterium; assembly: GCA_963810175.1. GTDB lineage: Bacteria > Pseudomonadota > Gammaproteobacteria > Burkholderiales > Rhodocyclaceae > Azonexus. Next base: position 53,159 of record CAWEMU010000035.1, read on the forward strand.
ACCGGCCGGGGTCGGCGCCCCGGCGGTACGCTCCGGCTTCAGCCTGGGGTAGATGATTTCGCGCAGTTCCCGCAGGTGCCCCGGCCCGGCATCGACCTGCAGGAGTTCGCCGCCCGCCTTGAGCACCCGCGCGAACTCGGCATGGACCGGGAAGCCGAACAGGCACAGCACGCGGTCCAGCGTTCCCGTCAGCACCGGCAGGTTGGCGTTGCTGCCGACCACCCAGTTCGGGCGCTTGTCCTGTTTCGCGGCGGCGAGCACGGCCCACTTGGAAATGTCCAGCCCGAGGACGGCCAGGCTTTGCCCGGCGCCAGCCGCGGCGGCCAGCCGGCGCAGGTAATAGCCTTCGCCGCAACCGGCATCGAGGCAGCTGGCGTCGGCCGGCAGGCCGGCCAGCAGCGCGCGGGCGACGGCGTCGGCGATCGGCTGGTAATGACCGGCCGCCAGAAAGCGCCGGCGGGCCGCGACCATCTCCTTGCTGTCACCCGGATCGAGCGAGCGCTTTCTCTGCACCGGCAGCAGGTTCGTGTAGCCGTGACCGGCCACGTCGAAGCTGTGGCCGGCAGGGCACCGCCAGGTTGAACCCGCGCACACCAGAGGCGCGCCGTCGAGCGGGCAGGCGAGCGCCGGGAAGGGGGTGATGTTCAGAAGCGGTGGTCCCTGGCTTCGGGTTGGCCGCCCGAGTCTGTCGCGGCCGCCGGCACAGCAGGTTCGGGCTTCGCCTGCCAGGGCCAGCGGCCGGTGATCTCGAGTTCGAGGGTGAAGCTGAGGAAGGTGCGGACGAGGACGATCATCCCGAGCACGCCGACGCTCCTGAAGCTGGGGTCAACGGCCACGGTGTTGATGATGTCGGCCGCGACGAGGAACTCGAGGCCGAGGAGGATGGCGCGCGCCAGCGTCTGGCGATACCACTCGTAGAGGCGGCTGCCGGCCATTCCGCGCGCCGCGCGGGCGAGGGCGACGAGCGAGGCGAGCAGCGTCCCGGCGGCCATGACGAAGATGCCCGCAAGTTCCAGGGCGGCGGTAGTCCAGTGGATGATCGTCTCGAACATGGGTTCTCCTCGGCGATAAAGGTTGTTGGCCAACCGGGAGCGAAGAGGACCGCAGAGCGGCTCGCGCGGATCCGGTCGGGCGGCGGCCGGCTCAGCGTGGCGATTGTTCCGGCGCCTGGTCGGGCGCGGGGCGCAGAAAATAGTAGCGGGCGGCCAGCAGCGCCACGAACGCCAGCGCGCACAGGAAAATATCGAAAGCGTCTACATCGGGCTTGAGCGTCTTGCGGGCGACCACGAAGGCGAGCAGCTCGAGGATTGCTCCCAGGTCGTGCGTGAGAAGGGTGCGCGCGAGTTCGACGCCGATGACCATGAGCAGGACACGGTACATCAGGTCGTAAAAGGCTTCCGAACTGCGCCAGTCCATGCCCAGCAGTTCGCCTACGCTCGCAAAGCCATAGGCAATGATTCCCGCAACAATGGCAACGGCGAGAAGGCGCTCCAGCCATTTGGCGGATACCCTGGTCAATCGAATCAGTGGTTCAGGATTCATGGGGGTGCCCTTTCGGTGCGGGGCGTTCGGCAATCAGCAAGATGCGCTGGCGGAGGTGCCCAACTAACTTAATTGAGCCGCGCTGCGAAGCGGCGTCGGCTTGAATGAATTGTTGGACGAAGCCGCTACGCGGAGGATGGCGGTCCGTGGCAGTCGGGTCAAGATACGTCCTCAGCAGTTCTCATAACAGATGTAAGATGGAATCACTTTCTGAAGCAAGTTTCAATCGGGATGGCCAGTTCCCATATGAGGTGCCCTAAGCACCTGAAGCGCAACTGCCTTCAACCTTGACGATTGAGGCTTTCTCTTGTCCAGTAGGCATTGCGTGCCGTCTGCGACAACGGTGAATATGACAGGTCAAGCGCATGTTTTTCCGGCGAAAGTCCCGGCTTGGCATATTCTGCAACATTATTCCAAAAAAAGTTGTTTTCTAGGGCCTCCCAGATCGAGTAGCCGGGACCGGGCTCGTCCAACAAACGGATCAGATCGTGGCTTCGCACTATCTATCCTTATTCGTTAGCGCCAACTTTGCGGCAACGGGGAACAGTACTGCCTAGCCGACGAGCAGTCAAAGATCATTGCTCCAGTTACATCCGAAGGTTGCTCCCATAGAAAACGAAATTCTTTTTGCTGCGAGTAGCGTTCCGGCTTGATGAAGTGCTTTCCGGCTTTAACGATCTCCCCAGTGCGGTGAGAGATTTCGTGACGATTTACTGTGTCGCCAGGAAACCCAAGAACAGCCTTGTGCGGACGATAGAGGCATTGACCGAAGGTGTACGACTGCGGCACTGATTGAAGCGGCTATTGCTTCAGAGAAGCCACGCGGGTTTGTAACCACAAATCCCGAGTCGTAACCAAACCTGCGCATGGTCATTCGGTCAATTTCGCCTGCGAAGGTGCAGAACATGCGTTGGTTATACCCAGATCCGTACTTTGCCGCCAATCACGCCAAGAGGTGCTTTGGCTACTATTGCTCCGGCCCGATGAAGTCTTAAGCGGCATACTTGACGCGCCGGTCTTGGAAGTAACTCATGACACGCTCTGGGTTTTGCTCCAGCATCATCATATGAGCGCTGGTTGCGTCGCGTAGTTTGGCTTTGGTGCGAACGGGGACGTGCTTCCCCATCTCTTGCTTGAGATCGGCGTTGAGGCGCTCCTCTGGATTGAGCTGGGGGCTGTAGCTGGGCAGGTAGAACAACTCAATCTGATCTTTCCGCTCGGCTACCCACGCCTTCACGATCTTGCTGTGGTGTACCCGCAGATTGTCCAGAATCAGGAACACCTTTTTCCCGGCATCCTTGATCAGGGCAGCCAAGAATTCAATCAGCTTCTCTGCATCAAACGCATCATCAATGATCATCCAGCGTGTCTTGCCTTGATTGGTCACGGTGGCAATCATGGAAAGCTTTTCTCGTGTGCCGCCCACGGTCATCGCCACAGGGGTTTTACCCGCGGGGGCAAAGCTTCTGCCGCGCACATCGGTATTGACCAGCGCCGTCTCGTCACCCCAATGAATTTCAGCGCCTTCTTGCCTGGCGCGCTGCTCAATGCCAGGGTATTCGCCTTCAAGCCATGCCTGCACAGCCTCCGGGTTTTGTTCATAGGCCCGCTTGATCGGCTTTTGCGGGGTAAAGCCCCAGCGTGCCAAGTATTTGCCGACGCTGCGAATGTGCAGCTTGATGCCGTATTCCTGTTCGATGAGTTGGCCTACGGCTGCCCGGCTCCAAAGAAAGAAATCCATCTTGAGTTGTTCGGGACGTTTATCAATGATGGTGCGACGAATCGTATCCTCTTGAATTTCGCTCAGGCACCGTCCATCGCCACGAGTGCGGCCCCGGCTTGTCGGGCGAATCGCCGGCCAACCTCCCGCCACATAAGAGATCAATCGTGGCGCGCACAGCCGGGTAGCTCAGGCCCGTCATCGAGACAATTTGCATGATCTTGATGGCCTTCTTGTGCAATCGAATAACTTGCTTGCGCCGCTCATGAAGTTGTTCCAGCGTTTGTTTTCTTGCGTTTTCTTTTTCCATCACAATCAGACACCGAAAAACCGCAAAAGTTCATATTTCATTGGGCCATCAATCAAGCGGGCGACGATGCCTTCTAGGTTGTCGCCGATCTCCGGGATGGTCGAAAGCGTTGTAGTAGTCGAACGAGCCGAGTTGCAGCGCCCCAGTCTTAAAGAAGGCGTCGATGTGCTCTTTCTTGCCCAGCTTGATTATTGGAACTTGTGGCGTGACGCCAAGTTTAAAGCGTCTTTCTGGCAGGGGTTTGACGAACTGCCACGGCTTAAGTGATTGGCAAATGCAGCGTCATGAACAAGTGCGCCGCATAGACCTTTTAGCTCATATTCAGAAAGCTTTCTCTCAATGAACATGTGCTTGTAACACTCGAAATGAACCAGACATCCCGCTGCCTGTCGTGTGGTGGCCACACCAAAGGGGTAGAGATAAACAGCAAGCGGGCGCCGGGTTTTCAGCCTGCCATGCACCGGCAACGCTGACGTTACCTTGCATATGCTATGAGCTTCAGCCCCGGCCCCCGCCCACGACAAGGCAAAAAACACCCCAAAGGGGTCAGAGACATTTCCTGTGTTCTTCCGGTTGAAGAAAAATCCGGGTTGCTGCGGATTGAGACGGGAAAAACCGGCCAAAAACTGGTAATTGCTCTGACCCTTTACCCCGGATATCCCGGTTCCGGGTAATCCTTGAAAATTACCTCGGATGGTTCCGGGACTCGACCGGTCGCCGGGTTTCAACCCGGAACCCGCATCGCTGCCGGCAATGCGCTCAGGCCATGATCGCGTCATCGAAGAAAGGGGACGGCCCACGTTCTCTCCGCCGCCACCCCACCGGCAACGCTGGTTACCTCGCACATGCTATCAGCTTCAGCCCTCCCGCCACCACAAGGTAAGATCATCAACCTTGCCGACTGAACCGCTGATGAACAGCCCAAAGGGGTCAGAGACATTTCCTGTGTTCTTCTGGTTGAAGAAAAATCCGGGTTGCTGCGGTCGACCGGAAAAACTGGCCAGAAACTGGTAATTGTCTGACTCTGCACCCCTTTCACCCCGCAGATTCCTGTTCCGGGGTATCTCGAAAATTACCCCGGATGGTTCCGGGCACTCGACCGGTCGCCTGGTTTCAACCCGGAACCCGCGTCGTTGCCGGCAATTGCGGTCAGGCCATGATCGCGTCATCAGCATTCGCGAGAAGAGCCCAAAATAGGCCTGTCAGGGAAGACTTGCTGCGGAGTCGTGAAGGAATCCACCTCTGCAAACACCCGCAGGCGCTCAAGGCCACTGCTTGCCGGGCCTGGACCAGTCAACCTTGTCCAGGGATCCTGGCACGTGGGCCCGCATGGACTCGAAGCACAGCCACTCCTCATCGGACTCGATCCTGGCCGTCTCGCCGCCTGCGAGCCAGGTCTGCTTCTTGGTCGGATCAAAGCCGAACTCGGCTTCGCTGGCGCTCGGCACCCCGTCCTTGTCGTCATCTTCTGCCTCGAGTTGCGCCACGGTCTTGCCCCTCTTCCACCTCTCGTAGATGCGGATATGTTCGTTCTCGTGCATGACCGTCGTGGCGAAGGTATCGATATGAGTCGTGGTGCGCCAGCCGTCGAGCACCCCTCGGATGTTGGGCGGCTGAGTGCGGGAGAGGAGGGGAAAGCGATTGGACATGGTGCTGCCGCCGATCGCGGTCAAGTCGCAGATGTAGGCGGTGCGGTGCTGGTAGTGGAGCGGGGCAAAGAAACCGGTGATGCCTTCTCCTTCCCAGTGGCAGAAGCTGTAGGGATGGCCGCCGTAGACCAGGTTGACCGTGTGGCCGCCCGGCTTGGCAGCCGGGGTCTGCCCCCAGTAATAGAACCAGTTGGGGTCGCGACCGCCAGGGTTGTTCTCGGCGGTGGAAGGATAGAAGACCTTGATCGTCCTGCTCTCCTCGGCCTTGCAAACGCCGGCGCGGATGCGGGCCGTAATCGTCTTCTCGCCAAAGGAGTCGTTCTCTTCCGGCAGCACTTTGTAGGTTACGGTGAGGTAAGGGCCACGGGCGTCCACCGGTTCGACGAGGCGGACCGAACCGGGGATTTCGGGCAGGATCCATTCCACCTCGCTTGCCCGCTCGCTTGGCGTCACACGCGCCTCCAGCACCAGTTGCAGGGTGGCCGGGGTATCGGTGGAGTAACAGAACTTGCCGCCGTGGGCGTCGTTCAGGAGCGACATGCCGAGTTCCAGATCCCCGGCTTGGCCGCCGCGCACGATCTTGCCCTTGAGGACAGGCTCGGCGGGGCTTGCCGGGTCGAATTTGAAGGTCATCTCATCGCCGCTGATCGAGCCGGAAAAACGGCCCGTCGCGGCAAGTCCCACCTTGCCGCCCACTACGTCCAGCTGATAATTGCCCGCTGTCGAGGTGACGAGCAGGGTTCGCGGCCCCACCTGGCGCGAGACGTTGTTCATCCACATGCCGAGGCCCATGTCTATCCGGCCGGAGGTGGGTGGCGCCGTGGGGCGAAGTTCCCAGGGGTAGTCCATCTGCTGCTCGAACTCGTCGATCAGCCACTTGCCATCGTAACCTCCCCCGCCCGAGACCTTGTGCATGGTGAGCCGTTCTGTGTAAACCACACCCATGGTGGTCGAGCTCCCTTCGAGGTAAACCGAAAGCTCGGGGCACCTGGCTTTGGCGGCAATCGCCAGAGTGGATGGTGCCCACAGCAAGGCCGCAGCAAGCACGATGGATAACATTCGCCGCATGGTTATTACTCCTCCTGAGGACAGGAATTTACTCCGAAGCACCCCAAAGGGGTCTAGAGACATCTCGATCAGGAGCAGCGACAACCGCCCGGCGAACCACAAGGCCGCGCGGCTAGGCCTATCCCGGAACCTCGCCCGCGTCCTTCTCCACCCATGTGATCGTCGGTGTACTCGAACATTCGTCCGATCGGAACGGTGACCCTGCCAGACGGCCAATCGGCGTTAAACATCAATAGATCAAACATCATTTCCCCTGCCTCTCGGCCAAAGCCTCACCTTTTGTACGCCCAAGGTGGAGATGAGGCGCCTGCGCGGCTTTTCGCGCAGATCGCTTCGAACGCAGGGCTATGCGGCGTGCTCAAGTGGAACCTCCCAGCCGGGGAATACGAGTACGGCGGGATGGCACTTGAGAGCACGGGCAAAAACCTTCGCACGCTCAACGCCCAAATTCACTCGACCGTTCTCAATGGCGGAGATGGTGGCTTGCGGAATGCCAGTGAGTTCGGACAGTTGGCTTTGGCTCAGTTCTTGGAGTTCGCGCAGGATGCGGACAGACTCGCCCACCGAGACTTCAACTCGCTTCTTCGCGGGACGAAACTCTTTCATTTCATGGTCTCCTGTAATCGTGGGCGGTGACATGTACAACTTGAACTTGCAACGCGTTTGCGACAACTCGGTAAATCACCCGCCACTGAAGCCCGAGCCGAGACGAACGATGGCCCTTCCACTCACCGGACAGGGCCTCATCGTGAAACCCTTTGATGGCTCGCAAACCTTGCGGTCCGGATAGCCCGGCAATGTCTTTCCACTTCTCGTAACGTTTCAAGACCTCTATAGGCACGGAGCCAGAAAGCTGCTTGTCAACGCGCCGGTGTTCGTCGATTAGCCACATGCCACATTATGTATATACCAGATATGATATGTCAAGGAGCACCAAAGGGAGTACCAGAGGGGTCAGAGACATTTCCTGTGTTCTTCTGGTTGAAGAAAAATCCGGGTTGCCGCGGTCAACCGGAAAAACTGGCCAGAAACTGGAAATTACTCGGACCCCTTTCAGCGCATTCAGGCAGGAAATCGTGGCGGGTCTTGCGGGGTGCAGGGGAGGATTGGGCGGAAATTCCGGAAACTTCCGGTTGACGACGGGCAGCAAGAGCGGAAATACTGGCGCAAGAGCGCTCGAATTCCCTATTTTTTCCCTATCGAAAGTGCCGGCAGGCTGCCGGTAAACCAGGAGAAGCCAGCCATGGATCGCATACCCGATTCCGGAACAACGAAAGACATCCGAAACCTGGTCAAGTCCGTTTTCATTCCGGCGCTCCCGAAGGATTCAAGAGCGCGGACGATCGCCGAGGAAGCGCATGATCCCGCCAGCGCGGATTCGTTCCTGCGCGGCAAGGCTGAATTTGACCGGGCGGCTGCCGCGCTGAAACTCCTTCCGGATTCATCCGAGAACGGCAAGATCCGTTTTCGCCTGGCCGGCCAGGAAACCTTGACGCAGGCGGGAATGGTCGTTGCACTTTGGCAGAAGGCTGCCGAAGACCGGACGACCATTTTTTCCGGCACAGGCGCACTGGGCTCCACCATCCTGGTTGTGCAGGTCGATGGAGTCGATCTGAACACACTCTGGAAAGATGACGAGTTCGGCGAGGCGCTGAAAGCGAATGGAAACGCAGATGCTTCCGTGCGGGTTTTTGAAACGCAGCCTGCGCTTTTCCTCCCGAAACAGCCCGATCCCGACAACGGCGTGATCATCACCGAGCAGGGCGAGCAGGTATCCGTCAAACGCCGTGGAAATACCAGCCGGTGGGATCCCAAGGTCAATATCTCGGTCTATCTCGATGATGATGAAGAATCCGGCATTCCCCGCCAGCTCAACCTGCTCAACTCACTCCGCGATCCTTCGTACCATAGGGTCCGGCTCGCCTTTGACCTTCTGGATTTGGCAAGGTGTCCGGTACGTCCGAACATGTACGCAGAGCTCACCTTGAACGGAAAGTACTGTGGTACCTATGTGGCCATGCCGCCGATGGATGATTATCACTTCAAGACCTATCTTCCAGGCGTCAAGCACCGGGCGATCTTCAAAGGCAACTATGGGGATGATTTTCCCGGCGGCGCTTCCCTCGAGCTGCGCGGAGCCCAGGCGACGGATTACTTCACGCCCGACTCCCGTCCTGAAAGCCGTACCTATGAGCCCCGTCTCGACACGCCCGACAGCGATTATGCTGCCCTGGCCAGCTTTCTGGCGGCGTTTCATTCGAATAAACCGACGAGTGCCGCTTTTGTCGATACCGCACGCAAGATACTGGATGTCGAAGGCTTCCTGCGTACCATGGCCGTGGTCAACCTGCTCGGCTCCTGGGATACCTACTATCTCAATAGCCAGAACTACTTCCTTCACCTGGCAGTCGATGATTCATCGAATCAGCCGCCATTTGCCACATTTTTCATCAATGACCTGGATAGTTTGCTGGGAGTCAGCTGGCCAGGCCAGAAGCGCAACTGGCACGACAAGGACCTGCTTTACCGGGGCAGGGAGATCGGCAAGATCCCCCTGATCACGAAGCTGCTGGCGAACGACCTTTTCAGGAATTACTATGTCGATTTCATGGAGTGGTTTGTAGACAAGCATTTCAACGTCGAGCGTGTGCGCCTCATTCAAGCGCCGCACTGGTCCATTCTGGAGCAGTCCGTGTACCTGGAGGCGGACACGCCCTTCGGCGCTCCACACACCAGGCGACCGTGGACGAATGATCAGATCCATCGGGCCGCCGTTCTCAATCAGACCCTCACTTCTGAACAGGAGCCGCTCAAGGGGATTCGGGTCGATGGAATAGAGGGCTTCGTCGCGGCGCGCTGCAAGAAAGTCCTGGCACAACTCGCCGGGATGACCCGCTCAAGCAGCGGAGTGGACTTCGATTCAGCGAACTGGAATCTTCCGGCCTGAGCGCGAGACCTTCCTGCGAGCCGACAGGGTTGGTTTTGCGCCGGTTTCTTCGGTCGACCGCAACAAGCCGTGTTTTTCAATCGAATAGGGCAGGGGTATTTTCTCGTGGCGCAGAAAATCAAATGACATTGCTCCCTTTGGCCGGCTGGCGCCTGACGGTGGCGCGGTCCTGCTCGCTGCTGCTTCTGCTGGTCGCCATGGCGATGCCGGCGCTGGCACGCGATTCCGGACCCAATCCCTGGGAGGTCGTGGACGGGCTCCTGCGCCAGGGCGGAAAGCCCGTGCCGGACCTTCGCCGGCCGCGGCAGACGGTGTCGAAGGTCGAGGCGGCGGAGCTCTGGGATGCCTTCCTGACGCGGGTCGTCAAGCACGCCGCTGGCGAGTCGGAAGACGCCGCTCGCCGGCAGCAGTTCCTGCTCGTCCTGCTCAGTGGCCGCTACGACGGGCTGGATCTGCTGGCAAGCGACGCGCCCGTTCCCGAGCCATTGCGCAAGCTGTTCCTGCTGAGTTGGGACCGCCTGGCGCCGGAGCTGCGGCAGCTGACGAAGGAACTCGACAGCCAGGCGGCGAAGTCGCTGCGCGCGCTGCTCGAGGCCGGCGATGCGCTGCGGGCGGCACAGGCGTTCAGCGACGCGATCGGCTTGCCGGTGACTCCGCAGACCTTGCGCGAGCTCGCCCGCCTGGTGCTTCCCGCCGGTGCCGGCGATCCCCTGGCCTACGATCTGGCGCTCGACCCGGATCTGCGGCTGCTCTTCGGTTTCGGTCCGCCGCTGCCGGCCGCGCAGCCGAGCCGGCTGCTCGGCTCGAGCCTGCCGGCGGCAATGGCCGACAACCGGAACTGGTTCATCGCCACCGCCTTCGCCGCGCCGGCGCCGCTGCTGATCGACCCGGAGACGGCGGCGCTGGCACGGCGCCTGAACGACTGGCTGCCGACGCGCAGCGATCTGCCGGAATACCTGCCGGCGATGCGGGTCCTGCTGCAGCGCACTGCCGACGCCACCTGGCAGCAGCGGGAAAGCGTCGGGCGGGCAATCGAGCCTCAGTTCAACGAACTCTACCGCGACCTGGTGCTCTCGACCGCCTGGCAGGAAAGTTGCTGGCGGCAGTTCGTTCGCCACAAGGGGAAGGTGCAGCCGATCCAGTCGGGGGTTGGTGCTGTCGGCCTGATGCAGGTGTACCCGCGAATCTGGCGCGGCTTCTATGATGTCGCCGGGCTGCAAGGCGATGTCGCCTACAACGGCCGTGCCGGCGCCGAGATCCTGCACCACTATCTGCGCGACTACGCGCTGGCTCGGCGGGAGGCAGCGACCGCTGGCGATGCCGATGATCTGGCGCGCGCCACCTACGCCGTCTACAACGGTGGGCCGGGGCACCTGAACCGCTACCGGCAGGCGAAACAGCGCGCTGACCTGCGCGAGATCGACAGCTCCTTCCTGAAGAAGTATCTGGCGGTGAAGGAAGGCAAGGAACTCGAAGTAGGCAAGTGCTTCAGCGGCGCCGCATCGCCGCGCTGAGCAGTATCCGGCGACCCAGCAGCCGGCGGTGGCTGTCGGCCCGCCGGCGGCGTTTCTCGGGAGAGCACCAGAGGCGTCACAGGCGCTTCCTGTCTTCCGTTGGTTGGCGGGAAATCCGGGTTGCCGCGGTTAACCGGAAAAACCGGCCAAAACTGGAAATTGCTCTTGCACCACCCGGCGGGACACCGCCAGACCCCCGGTTGGCGACGGGCGGCAAGAGCGGAAGGGCTCGCCCGATGGCGCTTGAATTGCCGATCCCTGGCGCTGTACGTCGCTGGCCGGTTGCCCCGATATAATGCCGGCTGGCGCCGACCGCAGTGGTCGGCGAAAGCAGGAGGACGGGAATGGATTTATGGGCATGCCCCGCGGTCGTCACCGGGGCGGCATCGGGTCTGGGAGCCGAAACGGCGCGCTACCTGAGCGAGGCGGGAGCCAAGGTGACGCTGATCGACATCGACGCCGACGGGGTGCGCCGGGTTGCCGAAGACATCGGGGGGCTGGCGATCCATTGCGACGTTGCCGACTCGCAGTCGGCTGAAGAGGCGATCGCCAGAGCGCGTGCGGCACACGGTGCGGCGCGCGTTCTTGTGCACTGCGTCGGTCGTGGTCACAGCGAGCCGATTCTCGGCGCCGGCGGGCCGATGCCGCTGCAGGATTTCCGCCGTCTCGTCGAGGTCAACCTGATTTCGACCTTCAACATGATTCGCCTCGCCGCTGCCGACATGGCGGACCTGTCGCCGCAAAGCAACGGTGAGCGTGGCGTCATCCTGTTCGACTGCATCGGTATCGGCCTACGAGGGCCAGAGCGGCGAGGCCGCCTATTCCGCCTCCAAGGGGGGCGTCGTCAGCATGATCCTGCCGGCGGCGCGCGAACTCGGCCCGCTGGGAATCCGCGTCGTCGGCATCGCGCCCGGACTGTTCGGGACGCAGACGCTGTTCGACATGGAGAAGAACCTCGATTCCCGCCTTGCCCGGCAGATCCCGTTTCCGCACCGCTTCGGCGATCCCGCCGAGTTCGCCATGCTCGTCCTGCACGTCATCAAGAACGTCATGATCAACGGCAGCGTTCTGCGCCTCGACGGAGGCTACCATCGCTGAGGCGACGCTGCCCGGCAACTGGCGCCATCGCCGATGAGCACGACGGTGGTCCTCTATCTGGTCTCGCACGCCTCGGGTGAACTGGTCGAGATGCTGGCGCGCACCGCGGTCTCCCAGCTTGCCGGGGTCGAGGTCAGGCGGCGGCTGTGGAAGATGGTTCGCCGCCTCGATCAGGTGCCGGAAATCCTCGGCGTGATTGCCGCCACCCCCGGCTACGTCCTGCACAGCGTCAGCCACAGCGACGTCCGCGACGCGCTCGAAGAGGGTTGTCGTCATCTCGGCGTTCCCTGCCATTACGCGCTCGAGCCGCTGGTCAGTCAGCTCGCGGAGTACACGGGGGCTGCCGTCCTGTCGCACCACAGCTCCGGCGATGCCTTCGACGAAGACTATTTCCGCCGCGTCGAAGCGATGAAATACGCGCTCGCGCACGACGACGGCCTCGCCAGCGATGACCTCGACGACGCCGACGTGATCATCGTCGGTGTGTCGCGTGCGACCAAGACGCCGACCTGCATGTATCTCGCCTCGCGCGGAATCAAGGCAGCGAACGTGCCGCTGGTGCCGGGAGCGCCGCCGCCGGCCGGGTTCCTGCAGGCGAACGGGCCGCTGGTCGTCGGTCTGACCGTCGATCCGTCGCGCCTGGCGTTGATCCGGGCGGCTCGCCTGGCGGCGCTCAGGGACAAGTCGAACAGCGACTACGCTGACCTCGATGCCCTTCGCAAGGAGGTGCTGGAAGCACGCCGCCTGTTCATCCGTCGTGGCTGGCCGATCATCGACGCCAGCCATCGCTCGATCGAGCAGACGGCATCGCTGATCATCGACATGCTGCGCAAGCGGGCCGGCGAGGAACGTTGATCCGCGGAACCGTGGGGCCGGGTGGCGGCGCTGCGCGCCAGCGGCGTTCCGGATTTGCTGCGTTCTTTTGAGTGAGGAAAGATCCGAGTTGCTGCGGTCGACCGGCAACGAGCGTACCGCTGATCAGATTTCGACCACTTTTCTGTTCTCGAGCAGCCATCGCTCCTGAAAGGCACGCCTCGCGGCCCAGCCGATTTCCTTGATGTACCAGCCATTGACCGTGGCGCCGACCAGCGCGCCAACCGCTGGAATGGCTTGCAGGATCTTGCGCTTGGTCAGGTTGATTCCCAGTTGCCTGGTGGCCAGCCCCTTGATGCCGATAGAGCCGGCTTCCTGCCCCATCTCCCGGGGGGCGGCGGTCTGCCCGCGGTGCTTCCCGGTCTGCTTCGCGATCGCCACCTCGACGGTGCGCAGGGTGGTCAGGGCAGCGACCTTCTCTCCCATCTCGTTGGCGCCGGAAACGGCGAGGATGGCGAGGACGAAGTCGTTGTCCCGTTTCGTCTTGACCTCGAAGCCGTAACAGACGCCAATCTTGTGAATCGTGCGCAGCGCCAGCACGGTGATTGCGGGGATGTCCAGGGCCAAGCCCGGCAAGCCGGTCGCGCCTGTTGCGAAGCCCTCGGCGCTGGCCAGGCCGATCGCCCAGTTATGCACCTCGTCGGCCAGGGTGTCGGACACTTCGAGGTCGTGCGTCCTGAGATCCCCCACCGAGAACACGCCGGCATCCCGGAGAATGTCGTGGGTGCCGGTCAGCCAGCCGGCGGCAGATGAAGAAAAGTCCAGGACAACGCGAACCGCGGCTTCGGGGACGATCTTGTTGATGATCCGTGTCGCAGGCGAAAGGACGACCCCGAAGGTCCTGAAGAAGAGCGACGGTTCGTCGGCCTTCCAATGGCTGATCGCCGCGATCTGATTGCGTTCGTATCTTGTCAGCCGCATGCTTCTTGAGATTGGGTGGGGAGGGGGACCGCAGGGTTAGAGCGCGCCATTGAGGTTGCCTTCTTCATAATGTGGCTCTCGGATTCCAAATATGACTTCAACGATTCGCCGTGCGTCCACGAACTCAAGCTCAGTCAACGCAAAGGACACTTCAATAGGTTTGTGCTCATGTTCGGAAACTTCAAACGCGAAGCGGGTCGAACTGAATTCAACCAGCTTCAGCTTGAAATGGCCGATGCATTCTTCGTCGTCAGACTCGACATAACACTTGCCACCAGAGAAGAACTCAAACTGACGTTGAACCATCAAGTATGGTGCCGGCTGGGCAAATGGGTTCAACTTCGTCTTCGTTCCGACCGTCGGAATCGAAGAGAACCTGGTAATAGTCGCCGCTCGCAACGGCTGATACTTTTTTAGCGTGAAGGTGCATGTGGAGGACAGAGCGCTCTAACGTAGAAGTCACCAGCGCGGCGCAGCTTTATCGCGCAGCGTCCGAGTGGACTGCCGGGTTGGGCTATCTGTGCTTGAGCAACTCATCAAGCGCAACACCGATGTCTTTGGCAATTTGACGAAGCAAGATTGGAGAGATGTCCCGACCTTGATGAAAGGGGACCGTTGTACAGCGACCTGCGGCATCGCGAAATTGTTTGTGCGACCCTCGTTGGCGAACTTCGGTGAAGCCGAGTCGGAGAAGAATGGCTATGACTTCACTGGGTTTGAGGACGGGAACATTGCCCATGGCTCAAGCAACGGCGACGTTTTGAACTCCAACGAACTCGGACTCCAGCGTGGGTTCGCCGTCTTCGAGAAGCATTGCAATAACGTCGTGCAGGTTGTGATTGACTTCGTCCAGCGTTTCCCCCTGGGTATGCGCGCCGGGAAAACCGGGAACGAAACCAACGAACAGGCCAGTTTGTGGGCACCGCTCAATTACCGCTGAATAGACTTTCATGGCAGGCTCCGAAATCACATGGAAAGGCAGATTATCCTTCTACGCTCTGCCCTAGGCAACCGGAGAGGCCCAACGTCCAAATTCAGCGGTGAGCGAAGCGCGTCCGCTGCAATGCAGTGTTGGGCAAATTTGTTGGATTGGCGGGCGGGGGCAAAATCTGGGCGCCGGCCGCCTTCAGTCTGGCCTCGCCAAGTTGGATCTCTTTGAACAGCGCGTCCAGATTATTGCCATACTTGGCGCCAATCGCGTCCTTGATGGCATGGACTTCCATCATGATTTCGTCAGTCATCGTCATTTCCTCCAAGAAGTTCCTCGGGGGTGCATATGATCGGGAGGAACAATTCGAGTGGTTCAAGATACATGGCGATCTTTTCCTGAATCACTGGATTGGCAATGTGACGGCAATTCCAGGTCAGAAGAAAATCAACGTGATGCAGTGTCGAAACAGCAATATGAAGCGCATCCTCAATCGCCCTGGCGGGAATGATGGCTTGCTCGATAAGCGATCCGGCCAGGCGAATCATGTCGTGCGTTACCGCGAGGACGGGTATCCCCGCAAGTGCCGCAAGCCTTTTCTGCGCAGCCTACCGGATCGCCAGCGGCGCACTCTTGCCAAACCGACTGGGAAACAAGAAGTTCATAGTCCGAGCGTAGCTCCCACCAAGCCAGCGTGATTTGCTGATGGGCAGCGCCAATAATCGTTTTGCTGGGGCGTGCCGTCAGATAACTGATGACGGAGGTCTCAACGTAGACTTTGCGCTTCATGAATTCAGTCCTTTTTCGGAAACCGTGGTCTGAAAATCATCTAGCCGGCCTCCCGCCGCCGCGGTTGCGGCGGGGTTAAAGTGGGTTTGCGAACTTGCGATAACCATCGGAGGCCGGAAATGAAATATAGCGGAATTGACCTGCATTCAAACAACAGTGTGGTGACCGTGACGGATGAAGAAGATCGAGTCGTAACGGAGAAGCGGCTGCCCAACGACCTGGCGAAGATTCTTGGATTGCTCATGCCGTGGCGGGAGGAACTGGCGGGGGTCGTGGTCGAATCGACCTTCAACTGGTACTGGCTGGTCGATGGTCTGCAAGCGGCGGGCTTCAAGGTGCATCTGGCCAACACCACGGCGATCAGAAAATACGAAGGGCTCAAGCACAGCGGCGACGAAACCGATGCGCGCCACCTCGCCCACTTGCTGCGACTGGGGATACTGCCGACGGGAACCATCCTGCCGCCGGCGCAACGTGCGGTGCGCGATCTGGGCAGGAAGCGCATGCAACTGGTGCGCAGTCGCACCACGCACATCCTCGCCGTCGAAAACATCACCGCGCGCCAGCATGGCGCCCGGATCAGCAGCAATCAGGTTAAGCGCCTGACGGCGGAGACCGTCGACCAGATGGCGCTGCCGGAGGAGGTGGCGCTGGCGATCAAGACCAACGTGGCGGTCATCATGACGCTTTCCGCGCAGATCGATCTTCTTGAAAAGCGTCTTCAGGAAAAGATCGGGGAACGAGCCGAGTACGGACTCCTCACCAGCGTGCCGGGCATCGGGCAGGTGCTGGCGACCACCATCCTGCTCGAAACGGGGCCAATTGAGCGCTTTGCCGCAGCCGGCAACTTTGCCTCCTACGCCCGTTGCGTCGACAGCGTGCGCACCAGCAACGGCAAGAAGAAAGGGGAAGGGAACACCAGGAACGGCAACAAGTATCTGGCCTGGGCTTTCGTCGAGGCGGCCAACTTTGCCCTGCGCTACTGCGCCGAGGCAAAGCGTTTCTACGAAAGGAAGAGGGCAAAGACCAACAACGTGGTGGCGATCAAGGCGCTGGCGCACAAGCTGGCGCGGGCCTGCTTCCACATTCTGAAGGAGCGCAAACCGTTTGACGTGACGCGCTGCTTTGCATGAGTAACGACGGCGGCCGGCAAGCCCGGATTTGGGGACTGGAGCGACAGCCATTTGGTCTGAATGGGATGTCGTGCCGCCGTCACCGATTTGCAGTACAAGCGGATCGCCCGCAACGTGAGCCAGCCAGGGATTGGCGCCGGGGAACCGGCAGCCACGGGTCTGTGATGAACCCATTGGACGCGTTGCGGCACCAACGTTCTTCTGGGGCGGCGAAGCCGCCAGGGCGACCGGCAGTTTCATCGCCGCTCGCTTGATCCTGATGGGTGTCTGGCGCGATTCGTCGCAGCCATGAAATGAAGAAACGGGCGTGATCGGCAACTGCAAGCGGTAGATGGAGAGATTAAAAACCGGCGGCTGGCGCCGCCATGGAATTGTTCGCGCGCTTGACTTGGGCCGGCTAATGGGTGT
>CAWEMU010000036.1:0-52500 GCA_963810175.1 uncultured beta proteobacterium
GGCGGTGCTTTGGTAGCAATACCCGGCTGCCTACCTGGTACGACGTATTGCTTGGGCATCCGGAAGGGCGACCCCGTGATGCTCATCCTGAAGCGGCGCTACGAGTACTGGTTCTGCGCCCTGGCGCTCCACAAGATCGGGGCCGTCTGCATCCCCGCGACCCACCTGCTCACGGCCAAGGACCTGGTCTACCGCAATAACGCCGCCGGAGTGAAGATGATCATCGCCGTTTCGGATCCGACGTGGTGGCCCATGTCGACGAGGCCCAGAAGAAGTCGCCCACGCTCCAGATCAAGATGGTGGTAGGAGACCGGGTCGAGGGTGGCACTCCTACGAGGAGGGGATTGAAAAGGCTCCCGCCCTTTTTCCGAGGCCGGTCGGCAAGGAGGCGACGACGAACCAGGACACGTTCCTCCTCTACTTCACCTCCGGCACGACGGGCATGCCGAAGATGGTGCGGCACAACTACACCTATCCCCTCGGCCACATCCTGACCGCCGAGTACTGGCAGAACGTCCAGGAAGACGGCCTGCACCTCACCGTGGCCGACACGGGCTGGGCCAAGGCCGCCTGGGGCAAGATCTACGGCCAGTGGATGGCGGGCAGCGCGGTCTTCGTCTACGACTACGACCGGTTCGTGCCCGAGACAGCTCCTGCGAGGTGCATCGACCCGTCACGGGGTGACCACCTTCTGCGCCCCGCCCACGATCTATCGCTTCCTCATCAAGGAGGACCTGACCCAGTACGACTTCTCCGCGCTTGAAATACTGCCACGGTGGCGGGCGAGCCCCTGAACCCGGAGGTCTACAACCAGTTTCTGAGGATGACGGGCCTCCGGTGATGGAGGGCTACGGCCAGACCGAGATGACCGTCGCGATCGGCACCTTCCCCTGGATGGAGCCCAAGCCGGGCTCGATGGGCAAGCCCTCCCCGGGTATGACATCGAACTCGTCGACGACGAAGACGGGACTCCTGCGAGGTCGGCGAGGAGGGCCAGATCGTCGTCCGGACCGAACGGCGCAGGCCCGTCGGGCATGTTCGACGGCTACTACCGGGACGAGGCGCTGACCTCCACGGTCTGGCACGACGGCATCTACTACACGGGCGACATGGCCTGGCGCGACGAGGACGGCTATTTCTGGTTCGTCGGCCGGGCCGACGACGTGATCAAGAGCTCCGGCTACCGGATCGGGCCCTTCGAGGTGGAGAGCGCCCTGCTGGAGCACCCGGCCGTGCTCGAATGCGCCGTCACGGGCGTGCCCGATCCCGACCGCGGCCAGGTGGTCAAGGCGACCGTCGTGCTGACCCGGGACCACACGGCCTCGCGAGGAGCTGATCCGCGAACTGCAGGAACACGTCAAGAGCGTGACCGCGCCCTACAAGTACCCGCGGATCATCGAGTTCGTCAGCGAGCTGCCGAAGACGATCAGCGGCAAGATCCGGCGGGTGGAGATCCGCGAAGCCGATCAGAGGAGCGCCGCGTGATCTCCGGGAAAACGTGATCGGCTCGTGTTTGGTGTCTCATAGAAAAGAGAGGCCGGACGGAATCAGATTCCGCCCGGCCTTTCTCTTCAAAGGTCTCCAACACGACGTGTCCGTGCCCGTGGCCCGTGTCCGTGGAAAAAAACGGCTATTCTCTTCCCCTGTAAACGGAGAAAAATAGACGGTAGGCGGTGGCAGGTCGTAAAGGCAAAAGGAAATAGGATTTGGTCCCTGTTTTTGCCGCCGGCTACATGCTACCGTCCGGTCTCAGGAAAAGAAGAGGCCGCCGTTGACGTCGAGGACGACGCCGGCGACAAAGTTGGAGGCCTGGGAGGCGAGGAAGACGACAGCCTCGGCAATGTCCTCGGCCCGTCCCATGCGCCCCACGGGGAAGATGTCCTCCCGGTAGGGTTCGGCTGCGGTCATGGGCGTCAGCACCGGCCCGGGCGCGATGCCGTTGACGAGGATGCCGTGGGGGGCGCCGTGGGTGGCCATCCATCTCACCATCGCGTGGATTCCGCCTTTGGAGGCGGCGTATTGGGGGCCGGAGAGGACGCCGCCCATTCGGCCCGCGATGGAGCCCAGGCAGACGATCTTGCCTCCTCCCTGCCGCTTCATGACGGGCCAGACCTGCTGGCAGAAGAAGAAGGCCCCCCGGAGGTTGATGTCGATCACCCGGTCCCAGGCCTCCTCGGTGATTTCTTCGATATCGCCTGGTCCGTAGATGCCGGCGTTGCAGACCAGGATGTCGATCCGTCCGAACGTGTCGAGGGCGGAGCGGACCGCCGCCTCCACCTCCGCCTTCTTCAAGGTGTCGGCCCGAAGGCCCAGCCCGGGTCGGCCGGCCTTGCGGAGCCCTTCAAGGGTTTCTTCAAGGGGAAGGAGGTCGACGGCCGCAACGGAGGCTCCTTCCCGGGCCAGGCTCCAGCAGGTGGTCTGCCCGATGCCCCGGGCGCCGCCTGTCACGAGGGCCACCTTTCCCGCCAGATCGATGGGACCGCTTATCGGTACAGCCATGATGAGCCTCCTTCTTCCCCAGTGCGCTCACATCTATAATCGCAAAAGCACCTCTGCGTTATCCAGGCCGTCTTCTCTTCGGATTCTGCCCTGCCCGTCGTTCATCGACTCACGACTTACGACTCACGGTTCACGGTGTTCATTTGTACCAGTCCCCGTGCTCCGTCAGCTCCCGGACGAAATCCTCCACCGTGGCCTCGAGGTTGTACTTCACCTTCCATCCCCATTCGGTCATGGCAGGGGTATCGTCCCAGGTGATGCCCTGGTGCATCTTCTGAAAGGCCATGGGCAGGGTCTCGGGGTTGAAGGTGAGCTTCGCCTGCGGCAGAAAGCGCATGACCGTGTCGCGGAGCTGCCCCGCCGAAGGGATGGGCTTGGAGCCGGCGAGGTTATAGTTGATGGTCCGGATCGCTTCGGCCGGGGCCCGGGAGAGATCGATGAAGGACCGGGCCGCGTCTTTGAAGTAGATGATGGGGCAAACCGTTTCGGGGGTCACGAAGATCTCGAAGGGCTCTCCGTAGAAGCTCTTCTCGATGGCCCAGGTATTGTAGACCGATACGTGCTTGACCTTGGCGCCGGGGCCGACGACGGCGGGAAGACGGATGGAGCGGAAACTGATCCCGTACTTGCGGTTGTAGTAGCGGCCGAGGAGCTCGCCGAAGACCTTGCCCAGGCCGTAGATGGTGAAGGGACGCTGCAGCGTCCGGTCGTCGATGACCGGGAGGCCGTCGATGTCGAGGCCGTAGGTCCCGTTGGTGCTGGCGTAGCAGACGGTCTTGACGTCGAAGAGGCGTGCGGCCTCGAGGATGTGAAAGATGCCCGCGATGTTGGTGCCGTAGGAGGCCTGGGGGTTCGCCTCGGAAGGGATGGAGAGCATACCCCCAATGTGGTAGAGGATCTCGGGTCGGCAGGCCTTCACCGCGCCGAGGACGTCGCTCATCCGCTCGAAGGTGCCTTGGTGGTGGGTCCACTTTGACCCGAAGGGGGCAAGCATGAGATGAGCGCCCGGCCGGGCCCGGGAGAACGTGGCCACCTCCTGGCCCTCTTCGAGAAGCATCCTTGCAAGCCAGCCTCCAACCAGCCCGGTTCCGCCTGTCACGAGATTCATGGGTTTCCCTCCTTGCATATTTGGAAGATTACGTGTCCGTGCCCGTGATCCGTGTCCGTCAAAGAGTCCAACCAATTCTCTTTCCCCGATGGACCGGGGAGGCCAGGCGGAGGACGGCGACGGGTCGTCAGAACGAATGAATAGAAGGGTTGGTCCCTGTGTTTCCGGCCCCTGCCGGAGAGGGTCACGCCTTCTTGTCGGCTTTCATCTCCTCCCGGAGGAGCCGGAGCCGGGCGAAGAGCTTGCGGTCCCGTTCCTTTTTCAGCCGCTCCGCCGCCCCTCCCTCGTAGTCGTAGAAGCCCTTGCCGTTCTTGAGGCCGAGGCGGCCCTCGGCCACGAGCTTTCCGAGGATCTTCGGGGGCGTGAAGACGTCGCGTTTGAAGGTGTCGTGGAAGTACTCGAAGATGGCGCTGTAGATGTCGAGGCCGGCCTGGTCGCAGGTCTCGCAGGGGCCGTAGGCGCCCAGCCGGAACCCGAAGGAGGTCTTGACGATCCGGTCCACCTCCTCCGGGGTGGCCAGGCCTTCGCCGATAATGGCTAGGGCCTCGGAGACGACGGCGTACTGGATCCGGTTGGCCACGAAGCCGGGTGCGCTCCTGCAGACGGTGGGAACCTTGCCCAGGGATTCGAGGAAGGCCAGGGCCGTCCTGAGCGTTTGCGGGCTCGTGGCGTCGGCGGGGATCACCTCCACGCAGGGGGTGATCCAGGGCGGATGGAACCAGTGGGTTCCGAGGACGCGCTCCGGGTGGACGGTCACCCGGGCGAACTCGTTGCTGTCGAAGGACGAGGTGTTGGAGACGAGGATCGCCTCGGGCCGGGCCGCCGCCCCCATCCTGCGGAAGACCTCCCTCTTGAGGTCGAGGTTTTCGAAGACGGCCTCGGTGGCGAAGTCCGCTCCCTCGACGGCCGCTTGCATGTCCGTGGTGAACCGGATGCGGCCGAGGATCGCCTCCGCTCCGGGGGCATCGGTCTCGCCGATCTCGATCATGTTGTCGAGGTTGCCCCGGATCCACGCCCGGGCCCGGTCGAGGAGTTCGTCCTTCTCGTCGACAAGATCCACGGCGATCCCTCCCGTGGCGATGCACTGGGCGATCCCGTGGCCCATCGTCCCCGCCCCGATGACCGCGGCCTTCCTGATCTCCTGCATGACATCCCTCCTCCGACTGCCCCTGCCTGCAAAAGCAGGGTGATTTTTCGCTTTGCGGAAGCAATACGGTTTTGTCGTTAACCGTTGCGTATTGCTGATCCGCAATGGCGATTTCAAATCGGCGCTCAGCCCGCCGTGGGTCATCAGCACCAACAACGCCAGCTGCACCATTGTCAGCGGCCAGTCGCACTCCGGCAGCTCCAGCTCGTTAAATCTCCCTGTCCACGGGAACCCGTCCACCACCCGGGCCGTCTACCAGGACGTCTTCGACGCCAAGACCAACACGATTTACACGCTCAGCTACTCGTTTCTGCCCACCGCCAACGGCACCGATCTGACGATCCGCACCGCCCCCGGCAGCGCCCTCAGCGCTGTTGCCAACGTGCGTCCAGTCTGCGCCACCCCCGGCGCTGCCAACTCGGCCGCCGGCGCTTTGCCACCTTCAATCCCGTCTGGCTCAACGAAGTCCAGACAGCGAACGTGAGCGGGCCGCTGGACAACAACGGCGACACGTGACCCTGATTGAGCTCTACAACGCCGGAGACACTCCGGTCGACCTGGGCGGCTACTACCTGGCCACGAGCTATACCAACAACCTAATAGAGTGGCCCTTCCCCGCCGGCACTGTCATAGCCCCCAAATCCTTCAAAGTCGTCTGGGCGGACGCCTCGATCTCGGCCAGGATGGCATCCCGTGGATGGTCGTTCCCCCAGGGCACGGCATCATGGCGTGGCGGAATCGTCGCCTTGGCTTCCCGCTGGCGAATGGCGGCATGCGTTCCGTCGGTATCGTAGGCGCCATCCGCCGAGACTTGGCCGATTACACCGTCAACCTGGGCCAACAGGTCAGGGAAGACTTCGCTGTCGTGCCAGTCTGCCGTCGTCACTTCAATCCCGATGATGTCCTTGGCCGTCTCATCAACGGCCAGGTGAATCTTGCGCCAAGTGCGGCGTTTGCCGACACCGTGTTGGCGAACTTTCCACTCGCCTTCCCCGAATATCTTCAGCCCGCTGGAGTCGACCACGACATGCGTGGCGCCTGCTCTCGGACGACGGGGTATCTTGACTTCCAGCGTCGCCGCCCGGCGCGACATATGGGTGTGGTCCGGCACCGGCAGTTCCAGCGCACACAGGCGCATCAACGATTTGAGCAGGCCTTCGGTCGCCCGATAGGGCAGACGGAACAGGGTCTTGAGCGTCAGGCAGGTTTGAATCGCTACATCCGAGTAAGTGCCCGGTTTGCCTCGACCGACCGGGCGCGGCGGCGTCCAGGTCTTGGCAATGCTGCCCTCGTCAAACCAGATGGTCAGGTTGCCACGATTGACCAGCGCACGATCATATTCTCTCCAGTTCTTGACTTGGTAGCGGTATTTCGCCTTCGCCGGGCTGTCGTCTATCCTGGTCTTCGCTGCCATCAGGAATCCTCTTTCGCTTCAAAACCCCGCCAAGCGGCAGTGTATGACATTATATTGCGCCAACGCCCTTCGAAAGGCGAATGACTCTTGTGGGTTGACCCCAGCCATTCCAGAAGTTTCTTGAACAACAACGCTGATTTCCGCGCCCACCGAGCACACGCAGCAGCAGAACGCCAGGGAGACAAAATGCAGGCCTTTCAGGACTATTACCCGGAAAACGTTGCCCATTGCTACGGCTGCGGCCGGCTCAACGCTGACGGGCACCAGATCCGGACCTACTGGGACGGCGACGAAAGCGTCACCCGCTTCCAGCCCAAACCCGAGCACACGGCGATTCCCGGCTTCGTGTACGGTGGCCTGCTCGCCTCGCTGATCGACTGCCATTGCACCGGCACGGCGGCGGCAGCAATGTACCGGGCCGAGAACCGGCCGCTGGACAGCCTGCCGGCCTTCCGCTTTGTCACCGGCTCGTTGCAGGTCAGTTATCTGAAGCCGACGCCGCTTGGCCCGGTGCTGGAAATTCGCGGCCGGGTCAAGGAGATCAAGGGGCGCAAGGTGGTGGTCGAGGCGACCGTCTATGCCGAGGGCGTCGCCACTGCGCGCGGCGAGGTGGTGGCGCTGCAGATGCCGGACAGTTTTGCCGGCTAGGCTTTGCCTACAGCCAGCCGGCCACCTTGGCGCGTTCAGGAACACCGCCGGCATGCACCACCTTGCCGTCCACCACCACGCCCGGCGTTGACATCACGCCGTATTTCATGATTTCCGGCAGGTTCTCGACCTTGGACAGCGTGATGACCACGCCTTTCTCGGCGGCCACTTGCTCGATCAGTGCCATGGTGTTGCGGCAGTTGGCACAGCCGGTGCCAAGGACCTTGATGTCTTTCACGTCTTTCTCCTTTTCCAGCAATAAACGCTCGAACCCGGTCACGCCACCGAATGCTGCTAGGCCAGGACGAGGTTGAACACGTAACCGACGAGAAGAATGCCGAAGGCCACGACGCCGGCGAAGGCGGCGATCAGCGGAATTTTCAGCACCTTGCGCAGGATGATCATTTCGGGCAGCGACAGCGCGATGACGCTCATCATGAAGGCGAGCACGGTGCCGAGGGCGGCGCCCTTGCCGATCAGCGCCTCGACAACCGGGATGATGCCGGCGGCGTTGGTGTACATCGGCACCCCGATCAGCACGGCCAGCGGCAGCGACCACCAAGGCGCATCCTTGCCCATGATCGAGGCCATGAAATCTTCCGGCACATAGCCGTGGATGGCAGCACCGATGGCGATGCCGGCAATGATGTAAGGCCAGACCTTGCCGACGATCTCCCTGACGTGGCGCCAGCCGGCCCGGAAGCGATCGACCCAGGTCAGGCGCTCGCCCTGGAACTCCGGCGCCGCGCCGGCCAGCATCCCCTGCACCCAGTCTTCGAGGTGGCGCTCCATCTTCAGCTTGCCGATCACCAGACCGGCGATGATCGCGACGGCCAGCCCCAGTCCGAGGTATAGGGCCGCCACCTTCCAGCCGAACATGCCGAAGAGCAGCACCAGCGCCACCTCGTTCACCATCGGCGCGGAGATCAGGAAGGAGAAGGTCACGCCGAGCGGCACGCCGGCCGAGAGGAAGCCGATGAACAGCGGCACCGCGGAACACGAACAGAACGGGGTGACGATGCCGAGGCTTGCCGCGAGGACGTTGCCGACGCCGACGCGCTTGCCGGAGAGCATGGCCCGGGTGCGTTCGGGCGAGAAGAAGGTCTGGATGATGCCCATCAGAAAAACGATGCCGGTCAACAGCAGCAATACCTTCGGTGTGTCGTAGAAGAAGAAATGCACCGCCTCGCCGATCGCCGTGCCATGCGCGAGGCCGAGGGCGGCAATCACCGCATCGGCAAACTCGGTCAGGTGGCCGTAGATGGCAAACCAGAGCGTGCTGGCGACGGCCAGGCCGATCAGCCAGGTGATCACGCCGGGTGCATCGTCTTTTGCAATGGGTGAGGTGGTCATTGGTGACTTCGGTGAGAATTTGTGGTCCTGCGGCCATGATGACGCAGTACCCGCGGGAAGGATGCGGAGAATTCAGCCTGTCTTTCGTTTCGGCACGGCCTGCTCATGCTCATGCTCCTGCTCCAACATGCCGGCTGATAGCAGAATGACCTCGATCTCCTCGGTAATGTCTTCCTGGCGCAGGGAATTGTAGACCAGACGCAGGCGCGCGCGGTCTTCGTCCAGCTTGTTCAGGGCACTCTCCATGTGAGCATGGCGCTGGCGGTTTTCAGCCATCAGCGAGCTGTAGAGCACTTCGTTGAGGGCGGCATAGAGATAATGCCCGATCAGACCAGCGAGGAATTCCTCGGCTGGCAAGTTGAAATCCGGGGGATAGGACCGCCGGGCCGGGGGCGGCAGATCGCGCAGCGGCAGCAGGCGGCGCAAGCGGATGTCGCCGGTCGCGTCACAGTGGTAAAGGACGGAAACGCCCGTGCCGCGCGGCTCGTTGGCAGTCAGGAAATGGCTCAATTCGCGGGTTAACCGCAGCAATACCGTGGGCACTTCGTCCGCCACGCTGGCCCCGGGCAATTCCGCTGGCGGCTGAGCGGAATCAAGACGACTGGCCAGCCGATGCCCGATGACGAGCCAGTTTCCAGTCGCCTGGTTCGCGACACCAAGGCTTTCCCGGCGTTTCAGTATGGCTTCGTTGAAATCACCGCAAAAACCCTGCTCGGAGCCGACGAGAATGCAGAGTTCGATCTCCGGCGGTGTCATGGCGAGCTCACCGTTCCAGGCAAGAAACTGGGCGGCAGAGGCTTCGATGCTGCTCACCATGCGCCGCTGGGTGGCGAGAAAATCCTGGAGGACGCGGATTTCCATCAGAGCCAGACCCTTCATTGCCGACATGATGCCGGCAATATCGGTCAGCGACGCCAGGCGTCGGGAAAGCTCACGCCGCCGGCTCATCGCCTGCGCCTTCGAGGGCCAGCCGGATAGCCGCCACCCAGCTTTCCCGCGGGTCGTCCAGAGTCAGCGGCCGCCTGGTCAGCGCCTTGAACAGGGTCGCCACGCTCTCGGCCAGTTGCACGCTGTCGAGGCCGTCGAACAGGCCTTCGTTGTAGGCCACCAGCCACGCCATGTGCTGCTCCGGAGCCAGCGGCGCGAGGCGATCCTGCTTGAGCAGCTCGCGCAGCAGGCGGCCGCGCCGGATCTTTGCTTCGACGCTGGCTTCCAGACGTGAGCCAAAGCGGGTAAAGATCTCCAGCTCCTGAAACTGCAGGTAGTCCAGCTTCATCCGCCCGGCCTCGCCCTTGATGGCCGGATGCTGCGCCTTGCCGCCGATGCGCGAAACCGAACGGGTGACGTCGATGGCGGGCAGAAAGCCGGCGGCGAAGAGGCGCGGGTCGAGATAGACCTGGCCGTCGGTGATCGAGATCAGGTTGGTCGGGATATAGGCGGCGATCTCGCCCTGTTCGGTTTCGACCAGCGGCAGCGCCGTCATGCTGCCGCCGCCGCTCGCCGCCGCCAGACAGGTGGAACGCTCGAGCAGGCGGGAGTGGAGGAAGAAGATATCGCCGGGATAGGCTTCCCGCCCCGGTGGCCGGCGCAGCAGCAGGGAAAGTTCGCGGTAGGCCCGGGCGTGGGTGGTCAGATCGTCGTAAACCACCAGCACATCCCTTCCCGCCCACATCCAGCCTTCCGCCAGGGCGCAACCGGCAAAGGGCGCGAGGTATTTCAGACCCGGCATGGCTGTCGCCTCGGCGACGACGACACAGGTGAAGGCCAGTGCGCCCGTCCGGCGCAGGGTGTCGATGGTGGCGACGACGGCCGAGCGCTTCTGGCTGATCAGGACATAGACGCAGAGGACGTCGCGTCCCTTCTGGGCGATGATCGCATCGAGGGCCAGCGCGCTTTTCCCCGTGCCGGCATCACCGATGATCAACTGGCGCTGCCCCTTGCCGATCGGAATCATGGTGTCAACCATCTTGCCGCCGGAAACCAGCGGACGATCGACGAAGTCGCGGGCGATGATCGGCGGTGAGGCAGGCTCCAACGGCCGGCGGGCAGTGGTCTGAATCGGTGGCCCGGCATCGAGGGGATGGCCCGTCGGATCGACAACGCGACCAAGATAGCCGTCGCCGACGCCGATATCCAGATGCCGGCTGCTCAGGAAGGCTGCCGTGCCCGCCGTCAGCCCCTGCTGACCACTGCCCTGACTGAGCAGGATGGCACCAATGCGCTCACGACCCAGGTGAAAGACCAGCCCGCGGCTGCCATCCTCGAAGCGCAACACTTCGTCCATGGCCGCTGAAGGCAGACCGTCGATCCAGGCGATGCCGTCGCCGACCGAAATCACCCGGCCCTGCTCGGCCAGGCGCAGGCGGAATTCGAAGCTGTCCAGCCAGTCAGCCTGACGCGATAGCGGTGAGAATGATCGGCTATCGGTCAACATGATTCGATGCCGCGGCAAACCCGGCCAGTTCATCGGCGAAATTCAGGTTCAGGTGCCAGGGGCCGAGGGAGAGCCGCAGCCCGGAGAGCAGTTGTGGGTCTTCGCGGAAGTTCACGGCAAGCTGCTGCTGCAGTCGGACGGCCACTGCTGCCGAAATGCGCCGTTGCTGTTCCGGAGCCAGCGCAAAGGCACTGGTCACGACAACCCCGGCGCCCTCCGCTTCAGCCGCGCTACGCAGGACCGCGAATTGTGATTCCGGCAGACCCGCCCAATCCTCGAGCAGCAAGTCCACCAGGCGCGCTTCGATCGCCGGGCTGGCCAGTCGCGTCAGCAGGGCTGCGGTAAAACGCTGGGCCTGGGCCATGGCGCTGATTTCGTGCGCGCGCTCGATTTCCTGCTGTTTATGGGCGTCGACCGCAGCATTGCGCTGCCGCTCTTCGGCCAGAGTCTCGCCGAGAACCCGCATCTGGCGCGATCGCTCCAATGTCAGCTCCGCGTCCAATTGTCCCCGCGCGCTGGCCTTTTCCCCTTCCCAGTCAGCCAGCCGGCTTGCGTACTGGTCTTGCAGCGCCTTCGCCCTCGCCTCGGTCTCCCGCGCTTCCGCCAGTGTGCGCTCGACGCCGGCCCGGCGCCGCGCCAGGGTATCCAGCACCGGCCGGTAGAGAAAGCGCTTCAGTATCCAGACCAGCACCAGGAAATTGATGATCTCGAGGGCGAAGGTGGTCCAGTCGATCTGCATGACAGGCCCTACTTCAGCAGATATTCGAGGAGCGGATTGCGGAAGAGGATGATCAGGACGATCACCAGAACGTAGATGGCCAGGGATTCAATCATCGCCAGGCCGATGAACAGCGTGCGGGTGATGGATTTTTCCGCCTCCGGCTGGCGGGCCAGCGATTCCAGGGCCTGAACGATGGCCTTGCCCATGGCGAGTGCCGGGAACATGACACCCAGTGCAATGGCCAGCGCCGCCGCCACCGTTGAAATCAGGACAAACCAGTTCATGTCGCTCATGTTGTGCTTCCTTTCTCTTGCGCAGCAGGGGATTCTTGGGCAGCCTGGGACTGCATGCCGCCGGCGATGTAAATCAGCGCGAGCATGCCGAAGATGTAGGCCTGAACCAGCGCTTCCACGACGTGCAGCATCAGCAGAGGCACCGGGACGAGCAGTCCGGCCACCAGCAGGACCAGCAGGGCGGCCATTTCCAGACTCATGATGTTGCCGAACAGGCGCACGGCCAGGGCCAGGGTGCGCGACAGTTCGCCGAGCAGATGGAAGGGGAGCAGGATCGGGCTCGGGGCGACGTAGTGGCGCAGGTACTGGGCAGGCCCGGCGCTGCGGATGCCGTACCAATGCACTGAAAAGAAGACCAGGATCGCCAGGGCGGCGGTGGTGGACAGATCGCCGGTCGGACCATGCAGGCCGGGGATGAGGCCGGTCAGATTGGCCATGGCAATGAACAGCCACAAGGTGCCGATGAAGGGCAGCAGCAGTCCGGCACGCTCGGGCAGGACCACCGCGATGGCCGCTTCAACGGCCTGCACGGCCCCTTCCACGGCGCTCTGCAGCAAGCCCGGCTGGTCCACGGAAAGGCGGCGCGTTCCCAGCCAGCTTCCCAGACCGAGAACCAGCATGATGCCCCAGGTCGTCACGACCGTGCGGGTGATGCCGAAGGGGCCGATGCTGAAGAGGACGCTGAGCGTTTCCACTACCAGTACTTCCGGACGAAGACGTAAACATTCACCGCGCCCAACGCCAGGCCGAGAATGATCAGGTTGATGGTCCAGCGCACGGAATATCCCTCGCTCAAGCCATCCAGCCAGCGACCCAGGTAGGCGCCGCCGATCAACGGCACGAGGAAGATCGCCGACAGGGTGCCAAGATAAACCGACTGCGCCAGCAGCGAACGGCGCTCGCGCTCGGCGACCCGGAGCCTGGCTGCATCGCGCCCCACCTCGTTGCGCCATTTTTCGTCATTCATGCCGGCCACCGGTCGAGTTGGTGCAGGCGACGGAACAACTCCTGTTCCAGCCGCTGCAAATTGTCCTTGACCGCCTTCAGGGCCAGTTCTTCCGCGGCCAGTTGCCCGGTCAGCAGGCTCGCAACCCGCTCGTAGTCGTCATCGCGCAGATAGCGCCGGGTATTGAGGAAGAGCTGATTGTCGGCAAAGGACAGCACCGCCCCCGGGCAAGCCAGGTATTGCCAGCCACCCTCCGCCAGGCGAAAGCGCGCCAGACCGTAGTCGAGCACGGTCATGAAATCGGCCCGCCCGGGCTGAATGCCAAAACCGCCGCTGGCATCCTGCCCGACAAAACTGGCCACCGCCTCGATCCGCTCGTAACGGGCGGCGCTTTGCAGGTGCAGGGTGAAGCCCTGGCTCATGCCTGCCCTCCGGCACCGGCCATTTTGCCGCGCATGTAGCAGGCCTCCTCGGGCAGGGCGTCGTAGTCGCCGCGCAGCAAGGCCTCGCAATCGCTCAGCGTGGTGGTCAACGGCACCGACGCGCCGGCGATGCCGGTATGCTCGGCAACCACGAAGAACGGCTGGCTCAGGTAGCGCTCCAGCCGCCGGGCACGATGCACGGTACGCCGGTCGGACTCGGAGAGCGCTTCCAGCCCGAGCATGGCGATGATGTCCTCGAGTTCCCGGTAGCGGGCCAGCGATTCGCGGACCGCCTGGGCGACACGGTAGTGGCGGTCGCCGATGATGCTGCGGTCCATGGCGCTGCTGCTGGAGAGCAGCGGGTCGACCGCGGGGTAGATGCCCTTGGCCGCCTGACTGCGCGAAAGGATCACCATGGTATCGAGGTGGGCCAGGATCGCCCCGACCGCCGGATCGGTCATGTCGTCGGCGGGGACATAGACGGCTTCGACTGCCGTGATGTTTCCGGTCCGGGTGGAGAGGATGCGCTCCTGCAACTCGGCCACTTCGGAAAGCAGGGTCGGCTGATAGCCGACCGTCGCCGGCATGCGGCCCAGCAAGCCCGACAATTCGCTGCCCGCCTGGACGAAGCGGAAGGCGTTATCCATCAGGAACAACACCTCCTTGGCCACGTTATCGCGCAGGTATTCAGCGTAGGTCAGCGCCGCCAGACCGATGCGGAAACGGACTCCGGGCGACTCGTCCATCTGGCCGAAAACCATCAGTGTGCGCGGCATCACACCGGCGTCCTGCATGTCGTGCCAGAGTTCATGCCCCTCGCGGATGCGTTCGCCGACACCGGCAAAGACCGAGACGCCCTGATGCAGCCGGACGATGGCGTTCATGAATTCCATGATGAGCACCGTCTTGCCCACCCCGGCCCCGCCGAACAGCCCGGTCTTGCCGCCGCGCACGAAGGGGCAAAGGAGGTCGATGACCTTGATGCCCGTCAGCAGGATATCGCCGGCGCCCGCCGCTTCCGACAGAGGGACGGGTGGGGCGACAATCGGGCGGAAGGATTCGGCAACCAGGGGCAGGCCACCATCGAGCGGCTGCCCGAACATGTCGAGCAGGCGACCCAGGCAGGCGGGCGTCACCGGAATCTGCAAGCCGTCGCCACTGTCGAACACCGGCATCTGCCGCCTGAGGCCGCTGGTCCGGTGCAGCGCGATGGCCCGCACCCGCTGCTCGTCGAGATGGCGATGCACCTCGAAGGTATAGCGCTCGCCGTTAAGGCAGACGTAGATGGCGCGATGCAGGGGTGGCAGGCGGGAGCACAGGATGTCGATCACCGGCCCCTGGACTTCCAGGATCACGCCCAGCGCCGGCCCCTCGGCTACCGGGCAGCTGAGAACCAGGTCTTGATAACAGGCGGGTGTTGCGCAGTCATTCATGTATCGCCCCCTCGCGCGTCAGTTGCCGCGCGATCCCGGTGCTGGCCAGTGCCCCAACGAGCAGTCCCGCCGTCACCCAAAGGTCGTTCAGCCAGGCCGGAAAAAAGGTCAGCACCAAGCCCAGCTGGAACATCATTACACCGGACATCAGCTTGAGCAAGCGCCCTTCGCGCTCGCTCAGCTTGTGCGCCGAGAGCGTGCCGACGAAGGCCAGCACGATCAGCAACAAGGGCACGATGTAAATGGCATTGTAGAGCGCCAGCCAGGCGTAGCGGGCGCCGGGCGATGCCACGGTCAACGTCAGGATTCGCGTGTAAACCATCGGAAAGCCGGCGGTGCAGAGCAATTCGTAGAAATTGGCCACGATGGCCAGAAACACGGTGGCACCGAGCATCGCGGGCGAATTCCCGGACTGGAGGATGGCCCGGGCTCGTCGGTAGATGCCGGGCTTGGCCGCTTCGGGTATCGACAGCGTGATGCCTTTTTCGAATGCGAAGAAATCCTTGATGTTGATCACGCCGACGAAGATCGCCAGGAGCCCCGCCGCCAGCGTGATCCCGCCCAGAGCACCGAGGAGTTGAAAGACGTTGAGCCAGGCGGCCATGAAGGCAAAGTACATCAGCCCGGAAGTCGCGACGAAAATGCCGCCCACCAGCAACATGCGGCGGCGGTCCTTCTGGTGGGCCAGCAGGCTCAGCAGAAACAGCAGGACGAAGAAAGCGCAGGGATTGAACGCATCGAGCCCGGCGAGGATGACGGTGAACAACGGCAGCGACAGCGTCGCCGGATCAAGCGCGCCGAAGAAAGGCAACGCGATCGGCGCCACCACTTTCCGCATCTGCGCATTCCCGCCCGCACGGCAGGCGTCGAGAGCAGCCAGCAATGCGGCCCCCGTCGTGGCGGCATCCTGCCAGCCCACCTCCATCCGGCCGCAGAAGAACAGTGTCGGCACGCCTTCAATAGGCTCACCGACGCCCTCTGCCATCGCCTCGAAGCGCCGGGCGTTGTCGCGATTGCGCGAGACTTCCAGCGCATGCAGTTTCACCCAAGGACGTTCGACAGGAATTGCCTCGACAAACGGGTGGGCCTCGAGGCAATGCGGACATGTCTCCGACCAGAAAAAGTAGAGATGGACGCGCGCTTCGCCATCACTGCCCTGTTCGATCCAGCTCGCACTTTCAGCCAAAGCCGGGCCGGTCCAGGTCAAGCCAGCGGTCCACAGCAAGAACAAGGCAAGAAGCCGACGCAAGCCTCGACCGGCAATACCGGGCGTTGCCGGAGAAATCGAGCGACGGAACGGCGATTCGCCTTTACTCATGATCAGGGGGCTTTGCCAAGCATTCCTATGCGGTATTTTGCCAGCAGTTCGTCCGCATAAGGCGTATGCGGACGCCCTTTCATTTTCGTCTCGTAAGCCTCGGTCAACTCCCTGCCACACCAGGGCAGCACGATATCCGGACGGGAAGGATGTTCGGGCAGGTAGGCGCTGACGTCATGGACCACGCCGCGGATCGCCATCCAGCAATCTTCCGGGGTGGCGTGTCCCGCCAGCTCGGCCGGGGTGATGATCGTCTCCCTGGCCTGAACCACGCCCGCATCATCCGGAGTCCAGAAAACCGACGTCATGCCAAATCCGGCGACCATGATCCAGAAGACGAGGGTCGAGCAAATGAAGAGTTTGCGCGTCATCGGAAATCGAACCGCTCGAAATGGATCTGCGCTGCCGGCACGCCACGCGATTGCAGGACGTGTCCCACGGCATCGAGCAAGCCCGGCGGTCCGCACAGGTAGCATTCATGCCCGGTCAACTCGTCGGCACCGGGCAGAATCGCCGCCAGATCAGGGATGGCATCGCCGGTCGCACGGGCTTCCAGACTGAAACCGGTATGGGTCGCGGCCAGACTTTCCAGTTCGTCGCGGAACGCTGCATCGGCCTCGCTGCGGTACAGGTAGAGCAGCCGCGTCGCGTGTTCAACCCGGGCGTTGCGCAGGCAGGCCAGAAAGGGCGTGATGCCGATCCCCCCGGCGACCCACAACTGCGGTTTCGCTGGCCGTTCCAGCAGAAAATTGCCGAACGGCCCCTGCACCCTTGCCTCGACTCCCGGTTCAAGCGCCTGCATCCGGCGAGTGCAGTCGCCGAGCGCCTTGACGCCGATGCGGAACTGTTGATCCTCGTCAATCGCACTGATCGTAAAGGGATGGTATTCCCCGCACCCCCGAAAACGCGGCCCCCGGAAAAAGGCGACGAGGACAAACTGACCGGCTTCGGCTGGCATGCCCCGGACGAGAGGTGCCAGGGTGATTTCAACCATCGCCTCGGCCACTCGCCGCACGCTGCGGACAACATAGGGTTTGGCCGCCGACACCGGCATCGACGCGGATCAATCGCCAGACCAGCATCAGCAAGGCGGCCAGAATGGCGAACACCGCCCCGGCATCAATCCCGAGCAGGAGCACATGCACGAACCCCACCAGGACGCCGATGCCCAGGAGGCCGTGCAACCAGCGCCACAGCGGGTAGCGCAACCGGGACGCGAACGTGGTGCTTAGCCCGCCCATGAGGAAGAGCAGCGCTGCCCAGCCCACCCAGACTGGCCAGTTCTGGGCAACGGGTGACAACAATTGCCAGGCCAGCGGGGGCGACTCGGTCCAGGCGGCAGCGGCCAGGGCCAGTGGATGCAGCAGCAACAGCAGGTAGCCGGCCAGCCCGGTCCAGTGATGCCAGCCAGTCATTCGCTCGATGCCGCCCAGCCACGAAGCCAGGCGCACTTCGCGCAGCATCAGCAGCAAGGAGGCGAGCAGCAGTCCGCTTCCCGCCCAACCCAGCACAATTCCAGCTGCCCGCCAGGAGGACAAGTCGTCGGGGTAGGCCCAATAGACCGGCAGGGCGACGAACAGGCCGACCAGGAGGGGAATCGACAGCAAGC
Organism: uncultured beta proteobacterium; assembly: GCA_963810175.1. Classification (GTDB taxonomy): domain Bacteria; phylum Pseudomonadota; class Gammaproteobacteria; order Burkholderiales; family Rhodocyclaceae; genus Azonexus. The sequence continues at coordinate 17,346 of CAWEMU010000036.1, forward strand.
GCCAGGGGTGCATGCTCACAACGCCATTTCAGTATTGTCCGTGTCGGTCGGCACCGGCCGCGGGCTTCAGGTGCCCGCATATATCCCGACCACCGGAGGGCATTGCCTCGCCGCGCTCGCGCGCCCGGTCTTCCATCAGTTTGTGGTGCTCCCGCTGATAGGCCCGGCATTCCTCCAGCGTGGTGAAGCCACGGACGCGGCTTTGATGCTCGATGCGCTCCTCCGGCGTCATGAACTGCCAGCCCCGGGTGTTATCCGCGCTGGCCCGCCACGGGCCGCGCGCCGAGGCGCTGCCAACCAGCAAGATTCCAATCGCCAGGGCGCTGATGAACTTTGTGTGCACGATCTGCCTCCACGAAGAAAGATACCCTGTCGCCACTCTTGAAGCACATTCAGGTTTAGCGCCTCATGCCTTACCCTGCTCCTGCTCAGCCTCGAAGAGCATGCTGGCTAGCGAGGTCAAACCCTCCTTCTGCGCCGCCTCCGATATTTCTTCCAGGCGCGCCCCGGCATCAATCAGTCGGGATGTCTCGCAATCGGTTGGCAGTTCACGCCGAAATTCCTGCAAGCGCGCAACGAGAACGTCACTGACGTGAGAATCGCTATCCAGAGCGGCGTTGTTGCTACCGCCTTCCTCGCAGGCTTCGAACAGCGCTCCGGCCAATGCGTGCAGCCCCTCTTCAGTGGCACAAGCGGAGATTTCTTCGGGTGGGGCATTGCGGGCGATCGCCGCCGCAGTCTTGCTGTCATTCGGCAAAGTGCGGCTGAAAGACTCGAGAATTTGCTTGATGATGTCCATGATTGTCTCCTGTTGTCATGAAAGAAGTGAAGCAAGGGTATCGACCAGTTCCGCCCAGTCGGCGTCTTCACTGATTTCCTCCCTGAGAAACTGCGCCTGGCTGGGCGTCCAGAACGGCGCTTCGGCAAGCGAAACGCCGGGCGCCAAAGGGCGATGGCGGGCGATGAAGTCCTCCATTCCCTCTGGATCGTCAGGCAGACCAAGCTGGCGGAACAGATCGGTGAGTCGGTGCATGGAACTTTCCATCCTGATCTCCTTGTATCAGCCTCAAAGCCAGTTCAAGCATAGCTCTGTTCAGATCATCTCGAGTGCGAGAGCGATCCCCTGCCCGCCGCCGATACAGAGCGTGACCACACCGCGCTTCAACCCTTCACGTTGCATGGCGTGCAGCAGGCGCGTCGTCAATACCGCGCCAGAGGCGCCAATCGGGTGTCCGTGCGCAATCGCCCCACCCTCGACGTTCACCACATCCTGAGCGAGCCCCAGTTCGCGGGTGCAGGCGATGGCAATGGCGGCAAATGCCTCGTTGACCTCCATCCGGTCAACATCACCAACCTGCCAGCCGGCACGCGCCAGCGCCTGGCGCACTGCGGGCACTGGCCCTATCCCGAAGAAACCGGGTTCGACTGCGGCAATGCCATAGCCCGCCAACCTGGCCATCGGTTGCAGCCCCTGAGCTTCGGCCCAGCCGCGCTCGGCGACAAGCATGGCCGCAGCGCCGGAGTTCAGGCCCGGGGCATTGCCGGCGGTAATCGTGCCATCCTTGCGGAAGGCCGGACGCAGATTGGCCAGCGACTCGGCAGTGGTCTCGGCCCGGTTGTGCTCGTCCTTTTCAAAAGACTCGGGACCCTTCCGGCCCTTGATGGTGACCGGAACGATCTCGGCGGCAAACTTGCCTTCAGCCTGAGCCTTGGAGAAATTCAATTGAGAGCGGAGCGCCCACGCGTCCTGATCCTCGCGGCTGATGGAAAATTTGCTGACCAGATCCTCGGTATGCCAGCCGGAGTGCTGACCGGAGAACGCGTCGTTGAGGCCATCCAACAACATGCTGTCGAACATTTGCACATCGCCCATGCGAGCACCCCAGCGTCCTTGTGGCAACAGGTATGGGGCCATATCCATGTTTTCCATACCGCCCGCAATGGCGCAGTGTATAAAGCCCGCCCATATCTCTTGGGCAGCACCGGCAATCGCCTGGGCACCCGAGCCACAAACGCGATTGACGGTCATCGCCGGCACCTCAACGGGCAAGCCACCCGCCACACCGGCCTGCCGTGAAGGATTCATCTTGCTACCGGCCTGGATGACCTGCCCCATGATGAGGGACTCGACCTTGGCCGGATCGAGCTGCGAACGACTCAGAAGCGCGCGGATGACTAATCCACCGAGTACAGTAGCAGGGACATTTTTCAGACTTCCGTTATATGTGCCGATAGCGGTTCGAACGGGGTTGCACAAGACGACTTCGGTTTTGGACATGAGAACCTCCTTCAATAATGTCAATCGAGAGCAATCGGAATTGAAACTTGACCGCCCACTCCTCTTTTTGAAGACGGAGAACCTTGGAAAAAGACGCACTATTGAAAATGTTCAGATCTCCGGGCTGTGGAGATGCCGCTTCAAGGTCTCATTGGTCAATTTGGTTATGAAACCATAAGCACGGGTCGTCCGGCAGTTTTGCAAACTCCTCCTGCGGTGCTGCCGATGAGCAGGCTTCCGATCCAGTTCTGACCGCGCAAGATCAACCGGCAGGGGCACATGCTGACGCCAAAGGTGAAAGTGTTCAGCCAGCGAATGCGCGCCACCTGGAACAGCCAGGCCCGGGTGGTCTTGACAGCGCTGGCCACCAGCAAGGATCTGGATACCCACCTTGGCGCCTATGCCTACGACCCGCCCACCGTCCAGTTCCTGCGCGAAGTGGAGCCCATGATGGCCGACAACGTTGCTATGCTGGGAGCCAAATTGCAGCGCTCAATCATGGATCGTGTGGAAAGCGGCATGTCGCTGGAAGACGCCGTAGCGAATACATCTTCTTGGCACGCGGAAACTGTCTCCGGTTAATATGAAAAAAGTGAAGCAAGGGTACCCTCCTCCCGATTAACTTCTCTATACCGGAGACGAGGCGAACGGGAAGAACACGCAGGCGACCGGGTTGGTCAAACTCCGGAAATCTCAGCCAGCAACTGGAGGACGGGGAGTAAAGCCGGCGACATTGCCACTCTCGTCATAGCGTACCCGGCAGCCTTGTTCCATCCTCGCCTTGAGACGCTTGCGGGCGCGTTGAATCCGCGATTTCGCGCCCGACAGCGAGACCCCCAGTCGATCTGCCAGAATCTGCTGTGACCTGCCCTCGAGATCGCAGAGAGTGATCGCCAGGCGGTCTTGATCAGAAAGTTCGGCCAGCACCCGGGGCAGGCATTGGGCAAGACCGTCCACCGCTGGCGGACCTTCGATCGACGGGCTGGCCAGATCATCGGGCAGTGCAATGTGTTCATGCGCCACCCGCAGGCGATCCGCCAGGGCATTCCGGGCGACCTGGAACAGCCAGGCACGCGGGTTCTTCACTTGGCAAAAGTTGCTGCCCTGACACAGCGCCTTGATGAAAACCTCTTGCAGGAGGTCGTCAGCGTCTTCATGGCGACCCATGCGATGCCGCAAATAACCGCGCAGTTCCGCCTCAGTCGCTGACCAGGCACCCAGAAGACAAGGCATAGTCATGCCCTACTCTGGCCTGCCACGCAACAATTGCCCCTTCAGCTCGCAACCGGTAGACACGGTGTTGAACACCGTGCCGTACTTGCGAACATTCTCGTGCAGCAGTTCGAGACGACGGTCCGGCTCGTCGGTATCGACCCAGATGGTGTACTCGATGCGGTCCATCCTGGGCGTTGAGTCCTGCCGCCAGCCGTGAATCTGAATCGCGACGTCCCGAAACTCGAACTTCAGGATAGGCGTCACCCGCTCAATCCCCTTCAACATGCACGCTGAAAGAGCTGCCAAGAGCAATTCAGCCGGATTGAAGGCATCCTGGCGACCATCGAGATCGGTATCAAGCTTCACTTCAGCACATTTGGTTGTCGCGATGCTGCCATGCGCCGATAGCCTTTGAGCAAAAACATCGTATTCAAGCATGGCAATTCCTCAAGAAGGTTCGCTTCGAATTCTCAGGCTGCTTCACCACTGAAGAAGCGTTTCTGGAGCCACAGCGACAGACTCACCAGTGCGATCATCACCGGCACTTCGACCAGCGGCCCGATGACCGCCGCGAAAGCCGCGCCGGAGTTGATCCCATAGACCGCGATCGCCACGGCTATGGCCAGCTCGAAATTGTTGCTGGCTGCGGTAAACGACAGCGTGGCGCATTTCTTGTAGTTGGCCCCGATCTTCCTGCTCATGTAGAAGGAAAACAGGAACATGAGCACGAAGTAGATCAGCAGCGGTATGGCGATGCGCACGACGTCGAGCGGAATGGTAACGATCAGTTGGCCCTTCAGGCTGAACATGACGACGATGGTAAACAGCAGCGCAATCAGCGTGATCGGACCGATCTTCGGCACGAAGTGCGTGTGATACCAGTCTTTGCTGACGTAGCGCAGCATGATGACGCGGGTCAGGATGCCGGCGACACAGGGGATGCCGAGGTAGATGAAGACGCTCTCGGCAATCTGGCCAATCGAGATATCGACCACCATGCCGCTCAGCCCGAACAGCGGCGGCAGCACGGTGACGAAGAACCAGGCATAGATGCTGAAGAACAGCACCTGGAAGATCGAGTTGAAGGCGACCAGGCCGGCGGCGTACTCGGTCGAACCCCGCGCGATCTCGTTCCAGACAATGACCATGGCGATGCAGCGGGCAAGGCCGATCAGGATCAGGCCGACCATGTACTCCGGCTTGTCCGGCAGGAAGATGATGGCCAGCGCAAACATCAGGATCGGCCCGAGTATCCAGTTCTGGACCAGCGACAGGCCAAGCACCTTGCGGTCGGCGAAGACGTCGGGCAGTTCCTCGTAGCGCACCTTGGCGAAGGGCGGATACATCATCAGGATCAGCCCCAGCGCAATCGGGATGTTGGTCGTCCCGACCTGGAAGGAATTGATGAAGTCCTCGACCCCCGGCAGGAAGTAACCCAGCCCGATGCCCAGCCCCATCGCCGCGAAAATCCAGACGGTAAGATAGCGATCGAGAAACGAGAGTTTTCCGGTCAGTTCGCTCATTGCCCGGCCTGTTCATGGATTTCCCGCGCCGCGGCGACGATTGCCGCGGTCAACATCGTTTCGAGGGGCAATTTCAGGAAGGCCGCGATACGCCTTGCGAGTTGGTTGTATGCCGCCTCGAAGGCGGCACGCCGCGCTTCCGGCGGCTCGATCTGCGCCAGATCGGCAATTCCCCAGTGCGCGGTCGCCGGATGACCGGGCCACACCGGGCACGCCTCGCCGGCGGCGCCGGCGCAGACGGTAAAGATGAAATCGAACCGCAGCGCGCCCGGCCCGGCGAACTCATCCCACGACTTGCTGCGCGGAATTCCCGTGCCCGGACAGGACACGCCGTGCGCCGCCAGAGTCTCGAGCGCCAGCGGATCGACCTCGCCGCTCGGCTGGCTACCGGCGGAAAAGGCATGAATCCGCCCATGGCCGAGATGATTGAACAAGGCCTCGCCAAGAATCGAGCGGGCCGAATTGTGGGTACACAGCACCAGAACGTTGAATGTCTTCATGATCAGCCTCGCCCGGCAAAGGATTCGCGAAAATCGCCGAACCCGCCGGCCAGCAATCGCACCGGCCCCGCGCAAATACAAAGAGAAGCCGGTCGCGAGCACTCACGGAGGGTTTCGGTTCGACGTTTTTATAATAGTTGAAATATATGGCCAGATCAAGATCTCTCCTGTTTCCGCGCCGTTATCGACCGCGCATTGCGGGAGCGTTTAGAATCGGGCCGATGTCCCTCCCGGAAACACCCCGCTCGCAGAACGCCCTGCTCCTCGAGATTGCCGAGTTGAAGCGTCAGCTGGCAAACGAAACTTCCCGCACGCAGCGCTCCCTGCTCCTGGCCATTGTCGCTTCTCTGGTCCTGCACGGCCTGGTCCTGCTGATCCCGCGCCAGGAGCCCAAGGCGGCGCGCCCGGCGTCCCGCCTCGAAGCATCGTTCGCCGCGCCGACCCCGCAACCGCCGACGGTCGAACCGCCCCCGGCTCCAGCCCCGGCCGCGATCAAGCCGGCCACCCCCGCCAGGCCGCCGGCACGGCGACCGGTGATCGCCATCGACAAGTCCAGGGCGCCTGCGGCATCCAGCGCGGCCCCGAAATGGACGATCGCGCAGAAGGAGGAAATGAACAGCTTCCTGCGCGAACTGGAACGCCAGCCCCAGGCCATCCCGCGCCCCAGCCTCGCCCAGCGCTCGCTGGCCATGGCCCGTGAATACGGCCGCCAGCAGGCGCGCCAGGAACAGGAAGGCAGCGAGATTCTCGAGCGCCTGCCGAACAGCGAACCGCCCGATCCGTTCAGTCTGGAAATGTATCTCGATGCGCTGGTCAAGAAGCTCAACCGCAGCGCCGGGTTCGTGCGCAATGACCCGCGGACCCGGGGACTGAAGAACGCCGCGGTACGGGTGCGTCTGAACCCCGACGGCTCATTGCAGAGTTTCAAGATTCTCAACGCCGGCGATCAGCAGGACCAGATCGCCTTCGTCAAATCGGTGGTCGAGCAGTCCGTGCCCTTCGCTCCCTTCCCCTCCGACCTGCGCCGTTCGGCGAAGTCGCTGAACATGACCATCTGCATCCAGCCCGCACAATCCGGGGGCGGCGGCTTCGGTTTTTCGCGGCTGCCCGAGGGCCGGGGCTGTTGATTTGGTGCCCGGGCAGAAAGGCGCCGTCCGGTTCGCGCAATCCGGATGTCATGAAAAAGGCATTCGTCGCATTTGCTGAATGCCATAGGGATAATTCAAAAAAATGGTACACCCCGGAAAAACTTGCGCTATATTCGCGCCACTTGGACGAGGCGAAGAAGAATTCCATGGCGACAATCTCCCGATCCACTCGCGAATCACAAGTGTCAGCAATACAACAGCGGAGGAATGATGGCTGATCCAAATGTCATTTTCTGGCTGGCCGTCATTGCCGTCGTAATCGTTCTCTTCTTCGATTACACCAACGGCTTCCACGACGCCGCCAACATCGTCGCGACGATCATCGCGTCGCGCGCCATGACCCCGGCGCAGGCCGTGGTCATTGTCGGCGTCTTCGAGTTTCTCGGCCCGCTGCTCGGCGGCACGGCGGTGGCCAACACCATCGGCAAGTTCGTCACGCTGGACGGTATCGGGGAAATACTGTCGCTATCAGTCCTCATCTGCGGGCTGCTCGGCGCCATCGTCTGGAACCTCGCCACCTGGTACTTCGGCATCCCGTCGTCGTCGTCGCACGCACTCGTCGGCGGCGTCGCCGGGGCGGTCGTCGTCTCGGTCGGCGCCGATCACGTCGTCTGGGGCTTCAGCGAACTGATGCACGGCAAGGTCACCGGCGTCACCAAGGTGATCGCCGCGCTGATCCTGTCGCCGGTCATCGGCTTCGGCGTCGGCTTCCTGATCAAGCGCATCATGAGTGCCCTGCTCAACCGGGCGACGCCGGCGGTCAATTCGAAACTGCGCGGCGCCCAGTTCTTCACCGCCGCCGGCCTCGCCTTCTCGCACGGCGCCAACGACGCGCAGAAGAGCATGGGCATGCTGACCCTCGTCCTCCTGAACGGAGGCTTCATTTCCACGTTCGAAGTGCCGTTCTGGGTCATGCTGGCCTGCGCGACGGCGATCACCCTGGGCATTCTCTCGGGCGGCTGGCGCATCGTCCGTACCCTCGGCTTCGCGATCTTCCGGGTGCGCCCGATCCACGCCCTCAGTTCGCAACTGACCTCGGCGCTGGTCATTCTCTCCGCGTCGGTGCTCGGCGCACCGGTCTCGACGACCCACGTCGTCGCCACGTCGATCATGGGTATCGGCGCCGCCGACAATCCGCGCGCCGTGCGCTGGAAGAAGGCCAAGGATATCGCCGTCACCTGGGTCGTCACCATCCCCGGCTCGGCTCTTGTCGCAATCATCTGCTACGCCCTGCTCAACCTCTACCTGGGAACTTGCAAATAATGAACGCTCCTGCCATGAATGACCAAGCTGCTTCAGCTGAACCTTCCATCTTCCGCAAGCTGTTCAACCGGGTCTTCCCGAAGATGGGAGACTTCTTCGGCGCGCTCTCCAATCAGTGCAACCACGTCGCACAGACCACCGGATTCCTGGTCGAGTTCATGGAGACCGGCGACCAGGCGATCGGCGAGCGCATCCGCGCCGACGAGCATGAAGCGGATACGATCAAGGCGCACAACCTGCACGAACTGAACGAAGCCTTTTCGACGCCGATCGACCGCGAGGATCTGCACCGCGCGATCATGCACCTCGACGAGATCACCAATTACTGCAAGACGACGGTCAACGAGATGAACGTTCTCGGCCTCGGCACCGACAAGCACTGCCTGGAAATGGCGATGCACATCAAGATGGGTACCGATGCGCTGGCAATGGGCTACAGCCGCCTCGCCACCGACCCGAAGTCCGCTGCGGCCGACGCCGATGCCGCCCGCAAGTGCGAGCGCAAGTGCGAAAAGGCCTACCGTCGGGCAATTGCCGAACTGTTCCAGGGCGACGACTACATCAACATGTTCAAGCGCCGCGAAATCTACCGCCACATGTCGAACGCCGCCGACCGCGTCGCCGCCGCCGGCAACACGCTGCACGACATCGTCGTCAAGATCGCCTGAAACCGGTCAGGTTGCGGCCGGGCCTTGCGCCTGCGCCGCAACCAGTTTCACTTCAGCGCCTCCGAAACTTACCGTCTGTCCGGGCCGCAATTTTGCCCGTTTCCGGGTGTCAACCGTACCGTCCACCCGCACCCGTCCCTCGGCGATCGCCGCATGCGCCGCGCCGCCCGAGTCGCACAGGCCCGTCGCCTTGAGCAGTTGATCGAGCTGGATGAATTCGCCGCGCACGGCCAGCGTGATGTTCATGATCTTTCTCCCCAGTATCAGATGGACCCGGCACGGACCGGCTGCCGGATATCTCCATGCACGCTCATGCCACCCGGTTTCGCGGACTGCCCGCGACAAAGGCTTCGATGTTGTCGATGAGTTGGTCGGCCAGCGCCTGCATCGCCGGCCGGCTGGCCCAGGCGACGTGCGGTGTCAGCAGAAAATTGGGTAGCGCCAGCAAGTCGGGATCGACCATCGGGTGACCTTCCGGCGGCGGTTCGGCGGTGATGACGTCAAACCCGGCGCCGGCGATCCAGCCTTCGCGCAGCGCGCGGACCAGCGCCGCTTCGTCGACCAGCCCGCCACGCGCCGTGTTGATCAGCAGCGCCGAAGACTTCATCGCGCGCAACTCGGATTCGCCGATCAAGCCCTGCGTCTGTGGCGTCAGCGGGCAATGCAGGCTGATCGCGTCGGCTTCGCGCAACACCTGTTCAAAATCGCTGTAACCGGGGCGCGGTATCGGGGCGTCCTTGTGCTCGGCACGCAGCACGCGCATGCCGAAGGCCTCCGCCAGACGGGCGAGGCCGTTGCCGAGGCTGCCGCTGCCGATCAGGCCGAGCGTGGCGCCGTGCAGATCGCGGATCGGATGGTCGAACAGGCAGAACTGGTCGGACTCCTGCCAGCGCCCGGCCTGCACCGACTCGCGCCAGGCGATCAGGTTGCGCGAAAGCGCCAGCAACAGGGCAATTGCATGTTCCGGCACGGTATGGTCCGCGTAGCCGCGAATGTTGGAAACCACGATGCCGCGTCTGCGACAGGCGTCGAGGTCGACGATGTTGGTTCCGGTGGCCGCGACTGCGACCATTTTCAGGTCCGGCAGCGCGTCGACCGCAGCAGCCGGCAGCGGCGCCTTGTTGATGATGGCGACCGTGCACCCGTGCAGGCGTTCGATCACCTGCTCCGCCTTCGTCTTCGCGTATTCGACCCAGTCATGGGCGAATGCCGGCCGGCGGACGTCGGCGATGATCGACTCGCGTTCGAGATAGACGATGCGCTCCATCAGGTCACCTGCATCCGGTACGGCGTGCCCGCGGCATCGGCAATGGCCCCAACGTCGACGCCCAGCGCGGCATCGCCGCAATAGATGAGGCGGTTGACCCCGGCCAGGCAGAGTCCGTCGATCGCCGCGCTGTCGCCCTGCATCAGGTTGAGGACGCCGGCCGGCCATTCCGCCCGCGCCGACAGTTCGCACAGCGCATAGGCGGCCGATGGCGCCCTCGGGCTCGGCTTGACGATCACCGTCGCGCCCGCGCGCAACGCCGGCGCCGCGCCTTCGGCGAATCCGGCCAGCGGCCGGGTGGCGTTGACGACGATGGCGACGACGCCGGCCTCGCCGACGTCAGCCCCGCGCAGCGCGGCCAGCGCCGCCGCCACTTCGGCCAGCGCCCGGTCCTCGGCGAACCCGGTCTCCGCCCGCAGCAGTTTGGCGAAGTGCCCGGCATAGCGATCCAGCGCCGCAGCCAGCGCCTCGAGCGCAGCCTGGCGCGCCTGCGGTGCCAGCGCCGCCCAGCCAGCCTGCGCATTGCGCGCCGACGCCACCGCCTCGGCCGCCTCGGGCGCGCCGCACAGCGGCACACGGTACAGCGCCTCGCCGCTCAGCGGATTGGCGACAACGTAGAAGTTGTCGGTTACGGTCAGGAAGGCGTGACCTTTGACCCACAGCGGGACGGCCTTGGGGCCTTCGGGTGCAAATTCCATGTTCAGACTCTCTTTGCTACGCGAAGTTGGTGAAAGGTCCTCCCCGGCGGCGCCGGATGATCGCGACCTGCGGCCCATCCAGGCGCCAGCTCGACAACCCCGATGCGCCCGCACTCGTCGGCCGGCGGGCGGCCATGACGCGCCGCAAATGCCCCGCCAGGCCCGTTATCGGCAAACCAGGCGCGTCCCGGATCAACCGGGCAGGTCACGAAGAAGGCCAAGCGCATGCTAATATTGCGGCGCACAAGGGGGAAGGTGGCTAATGCTACTCAAACCGCACCAATAAAGGAATCCAGTTGTCCGAATCTGCTCGCGGGTCCGCCAAGGCGCCCGGCTCGATCCAGGTCATCGAGCGCATGATGACGCTCCTCGACGCCCTTGCTGCGGCGCCGGAAGCGGCGAGCCTCAAGCATCTGGCCGGCGTCACCGGATTGCACCCGTCCACGGCCCACCGGATACTCGCGGCGATGACCACCGCGCGCTTCGTCGAACGGCAGGAGGCGGGTACCTATCGCCTCGGAATCCGCTTGCTCGAACTCGGCAACATCGTCAAGTCGCGGATCAGTGTGCGCGAAGTCGCCCTGCCCTTCATGCAGGCACTGCACGAAGCCATCGGCGAGGCGATCAACCTCGGCGCCCGGCACGAAGACGAGATCGTCTACATCGAGCGCACTTCCTCGGGACGAGCCCTCGTGCGCGTCGTGTACCTGGTCGGCGGGCGCGCGCCGCTGCACCTGACCTCGCTCGGCAAACTGTTCCTGGCCGCCGATTCCCCGCAGCAGGTTCGCGACTATGCGCGGCGCACCGGCCTGCCCGGCAAGACGCCGCACTCGCTGACCACATTGGCGGCCCTGGAAAGGGAACTGGACAAGGTTCGCCGCCACGGTATCGCCTACGACGACGAGGAGGCGGAAATCGGCCTCAAGTGCGTCGCTGCGCCGATCCACGACGAAGAGGGGCATGTCGTCGCGGCACTCTCGGTATCCGCGCCGGCCGACCGCCACGGTGCCGAGTGGGGTGCGCAGGTCCGAAAGACTGCCGAGGCCGTCTCGCGCGCCCTCGGCTACACCGGCACCAGAAAATGAGGCTGCCCGCAGGCAGCCTCGCTGATTCCCCGAACGGAAATTGATCAGACCGGACGCCGTTCCGGCGTCAGGCTCGCGCTTTCCATCCAGCGCTTGATCCGGTTGGCGTCACCGACCCGCGTCATCTTGCCGGCGGAATCGAGCAGGACGATGACGACCGGCTTGTCGGCCACCCGCGCCTGCATGACCAGGCAGCGCCCGGCTTCGGAAATGTAGCCGGTCTTCGAGACACCGATTTCCCAGTTGTCACTGCGCACCAGCGCATTGGTGTTGTGGAATTCGCGGATGTGGCCGTTGAGGTCGATACGTGCCTCACCGGTCGTCGAGAAGGTGCGGATCTCCGGATAACGCGCCGCAGCGGCAACCATGCGTGCCAGATCGTGCGCGGTGGAAACATTGTTGCTCGACAGGCCGGTCGGTTCCTCGAAGCGCGAGTTGAGCATGCCCAGCGCCTGCGCCTTCCGGTTCATGGCCCTGACGAAAGCGGGCATGCCGCCCGGATAATGACGGCCCAGCGAATTCGCCGCGCGGTTCTCCGAGGACATCAGCGCCAGCAGCATGGCCGTCTCGCGCGTCATCGCCGTGCCGACCGGGAGCCGCGAACGGGTTCCCTTGAGGCCGTCGACATCGTCGTCGCCGATCGTGATGACTTCATTCATGTCCAGTTTGGCGTCGAGAACGACCATCGCGGTCATCAACTTGGAGATCGAGGCGATCGGCACGACGGTGCCAGACTGCTTCTCGATGATCGCCTGTCCGGTCTCCTGATCGATGACCAGTGCCGAGGCCGAGTAGAGTGCCAGGTGGGTCGGATCGACGTCAGCCATGCTGACCTTGCGCATTGACTTCTTCGAGCTGGCATGGGCGGTGCTGGCCTGCTTGGCCGTAGACTTCTGGGCGGCGACGCTGGCGGATTTCTTCGGGGCTTTGGTCGCAACCGGCTTCCCGGCCGGCGGCGGTACCGTCCTCGCAGTCTTCGTGGCGCCCGCGCTCGCCTTCGAATCGCTCTTTTTGGCTACTGGCTGCGTTTTCTTCGTGTCGGTTGCCGCATTGGTCTGGCCACCCAGGCCGAGACCGAGCAAGGCCCCGACCAGCACCACTACCTTGAATACTTGTTTCATCTGCCACCTCCAGCCTGTACCGCGCGAATTCTATCCCAGTTTAGCAAACGAAATGCAAAAATCAACAAAAATAGATAGATAGCGCAATAACTTCAGACGGATTATCACGCCGCGTTAACGACGGTCAGGGCTGTCATGTTGACGATGCGGCGCACGGTCGCCGTCGGCGTCAGGATGTTAACCGGGCGTGCTGCGCCGAGGAGGACGGGCCCGACGGTCAGGTTGTCGCCGGCTGCAACCTTGAGCAGGTTGAACGAGATGTTGGCGGCGTCGAGCGTCGGCATGATCAGCAGGTTGGCCTGCCCCTTGAGCCGCGAATTGGGGAAGGCGGCGAGGCGGATCTGCTCGTCGAGCGCGGCATCGCCATGCATCTCGCCATCCACCTCCAGTCCGGGAGCGCGCTGATTGAGCAGCGCCAGCGTCTGCCGCATCTTGACGGCGGTTGGCGTGTCTTCGGTGCCGAAGGTCGAATGCGAGAGCAGCGCAACCTTCGGCCGCATGCCGAAATTGCGTATTTCGCCGGCGGCGAGGAGCGTCATGTCGGCCAGTTGTTCGGCGCTCGGGTCGTAATTGACGTAGGTATCGGCGATGAAAACCGTGCGGCCCGGCAGCATGAGCAGGTTCATCGTGTAGTAACGGTCCAGCCCCGGTTGGGTGCCGATCACGTTCTGCACATATTGGCGATGTGTTTCATGGCGCCCGAAGGTGCCGCAGATCAGGCCATCGGCATAACCGAGACGAACCATCAGCGCACCGTAGAGCGTGGCACGTCGGAGTATTTCGCGGCGCGCATAGTCCGGAGAGACTCCCCTGCGCTCCATGAGCCGGTGGTAGGTCGTCCAGAATTCCTCGAAATGCTCATCGAAGAAGGGGCAGTCGTCGGCATAGACCACCTCGTAATCGACACCTTCCCGAATCCGCAGCCCGGCAGCCTCGATGGCGTTGTGGATTTCCGCCGGACGGCCGACCAGCACCGGACGGGCGATGCCTTCGTCGCAGACGACCTGCACCGCGTGCAGCACGCGGCTGTCCTCGCCCTCGGCAAAGACGATGCGCCTCGGGGCCGCCTTGGCCCGGGAGAACACCGGCTTCATGATCATGCCGGATTGATAGACGAATTCGTTGAGGCCCTGGACATAGGCTTCCCAGTCCTTGATCGGCCGGGTGGCGACCCCCGAGTCCATGCCGGCCCTGGCCACCGCCGGCGCGATCTTGACGATCAAGCGTGGGTCGAAGGGCCTCGGGATCAGGTATTCCGGACCGAAACCCGAAACCTTCTCGCCATAGGCCGAGGCGACCACATCCGACTGCTCCGCGCGCGCCAGTTCAGCGATGGCCTTGACGGCGGCCATCTTCATCTCCTCGGTGATCGTCGTCGCGCCGACATCGAGCGCCCCGCGGAAGATGAACGGGAAGCACAACACGTTGTTGACCTGGTTCGGGTAATCCGAGCGGCCGGTGCACATGATGGCGTCGTCGCGTACGCTCCTGACCAGTTCGGGAAGGATTTCCGGCGTCGGGTTGGCCAGTGCCATGATCAGGGGCCGGGCGGCCATCCTGGCGACCATTTCGGGCTTCAGCACGCCGCCGGCAGAAAGGCCGACAAAGACGTCGGCGCCGGCGATCACCTCGCCCAGCGTCCGCGCGTCGGTCTTCTTCGCGTAGCGCGCCTTGATTTCGTCCATGTCCTCAAGCCGTCCTTCATGGACCAGACCCTTGATGTCGGTCAACCAGATGTTCTCGACCGGCGCGCCGAGCAGCACCAGCAGGTCGATGCAGGCGAGCGCCGCGGCGCCGGCGCCCGAGGTGACGATCTTGACGTTCCTGATGTCCTTGCCGATCAGGTGCAGTCCATTCAGTACCGCCGCGCCGACGACGATCGCCGTGCCGTGCTGGTCATCGTGGAAGACGGGAATCTTCATCCGCTCGCGCAGCTTCCGCTCGATGTAGAAGCATTCGGGCGCCTTGATGTCCTCGAGGTTGATGCCGCCGAAGGTTGGCTCGAGCGAGGCGATGGTGTCGATCAGCCTGTCCGGATCGCGCTCGTCGATCTCCAGATCGAAGACATCGATGTTCGCGAACTTCTTGAACAGGACGCCCTTGCCCTCCATGACCGGCTTGGCAGCCAGCGGACCAATCGGGCCGAGGCCGAGCACGGCCGTGCCGTTGGTGATGACGCCGACGAGATTGGCGCGCGCTGTCAATGTGCTGGCTTCAGCCGGATCGGCGACGATCTCTTCGCAGGCGAAGGCAACGCCGGGCGAATACGCCATCGAAAGATCGTACTGGTTGGTCAGTTGCTTGATCGGCATGACGGCGATCTTGCCCGGTCGGGGGTGGCGGTGATAGTGGAGCGCTGCCTTGCGCAACTGCTTGGAATCCATGTCTGCCTCCGTTTCGTATCGTGAAACGATTTTTTGAATAGCGCAATATTGTACCATGTACAGGACTGCTGCCAACTTGCGGACATCACTTAGCGGTCAAAGTGAGGTGGATATTTGTTCCGCCCTCTGGCATAATCAAACCGTTCCCAGCCGACGGCCCTTCGCCGCTTCGAGCCTTGCTGGCATCTCCCGGCGACTGGCGCTAAACCTTGCTATTTCAGTTACTTGGAGAGACACTGCCATGACCGCACCGTTGAATGCACCTGACTACGTCAAACACGAAGGCCTGAAGAAATGGGTCGCCGAAATCGCCGCGTTAACCCAGCCCGACAGTATCCACTGGGCTGACGGCTCGCAAGCCGAGTATGACCGGTTGTGCGGCTGAAATGGTAGAAGCCGGAACTTTCATCAAGCTGAACGAGGCCAAGCGTCCGAATTCCTACCTGGCCTTCTCCGACCCGTCGGACGTGGCGCGCGTCGAAGACCGCACCTACATCTGCTCCGACAACAAGGAAGATGCCGGGCCGACCAACAATTGGGAAGAACCGGCCAAGATGCGCGAGACCCTGAACGGCCTGTTCAAGGGCTGCATGCAGGGGCGCACCATGTATGTCATTCCGTTCAGCATGGGTCCCCTCGGCTCGCCGATCGCCCACATTGGCGTCGAGATTTCCGACTCCGCCTACGTCGTGGTCAACATGCGTACGATGACCCGGATGGGCAAGGCCGTTTTTGGCGTGCTCGGCACCGATGGCGAATTTGTCCCCTGCGTCCACACCGTCGGCGCTCCGCTTCAACCGGGCCAGCAGGACGTCAAGTGGCCGTGCAACCCGACCGTCAAATACATCGTCCATTACCCGGAAACCCGCGAGATCTGGTCCTACGGCTCCGGCTACGGCGGCAACGCCCTGCTCGGCAAGAAGTGCTTCGCGCTGCGCATCGCCTCCAACATGGCGCGCGACCAGGGGTGGCTCGCCGAACACATGCTGATCCTCGGCGTCGAATCTCCGCAAGGCGAAAAGACCTATGTCGCCGCCGCCTTCCCGTCGGCTTGCGGCAAGACGAACTTCGCCATGCTGATTCCGCCCAAGTCCCTCGACGGCTGGAACATCACCACCATCGGCGACGATATCGCGTGGATCAAGCCGCGCATCGACAAGGACGGCGTCACCCGCTTCTACGCGATCAACCCGGAAGCCGGTTTCTTCGGCGTCGCCCCCGGGACCTCGGAGAAGACCAACTTCAACGCGCTGGCCACCCTCAAGGAAAACGTCATCTTCACCAACGTCGCGCTGACCGACGACGGCGATGTCTGGTGGGAAGGCCTGACCAAGGAAGCCCCGGCGCACCTGATCGACTGGCAGGGCAACGACTGGACACCGGAAGACGGCAAGGCGGGCAAGAAGGCCGCCCACGCCAACTCGCGCTTCACCGCCCCGGCCAGCCAGTGCCCGTCCGTTGACGAAGCCTGGGAAGACCCGGCTGGGGTGCCGATTTCCGCCTTCATCTTCGGCGGCCGCCGCGCCACCACCGTGCCGCTGGTTTACCAGGCGTTCAACTGGAACTACGGCGTCTATATGGCCGCCACGCTCGGCTCCGAAACAACCGCGGCCGCTTTCGGTCAGCAGGGTGTGGTCCGGCGCGACCCCTTCGCCATGCTGCCTTTCTGCGGCTACCACATGGGCGACTACTTCAACCATTGGCTGAAGATGGGCAAGGCCGTCGATGCGACGCCGAAGATTTTCTGCGTGAACTGGTTCCGCCTCAACGATGATGGCGAATTCATGTGGCCGGGCTTCGGCGACAACATGCGCGTCCTGAAATGGATTGTCCAGCGTTGCAGGGGTACCGTTGCCGCCAAGGAAACCACGCTGGGCTGGATGCCGAAGTTCGAGGATATCGACTGGACCGGCCTCGACATCAACAAGGCCGATTTTGAAGCCCTCAGCCAGATTGATCCTGACGCCTGGAAGGCCGAACTGACAGGCCATAAGGAATGGTTCGACAAGATGGGTGAAAAAATGCCGCGCGAACTGGTTCTCAAGCGCGAGCTGTTCGAAATGGGCATCTTCAAGGACGCCGCCTGATATCCGCCAACAGGCTATGATGAAACGGCCACCTGCGGGTGGCCGTTTGTTTTGGAGACTGCCATGTACCGCCCCGCCCGGCGCCTTGCCGACATTGCGCCCTTCCACGTCGTCGAACTCCTGACCCGCGCCCGGCAACTCGAAGCCGAGGGCCGCGACATCATTCACATGGAAGTCGGCGAGCCGGACTTTCCGACGCCGGAGCCGATTGCGCATGCCGCGGTCGACGCGATAAGACAAGGCAAAACGCTGTACACCCAGGCGCTCGGCCTGCCCGAGCTGCGCCAAGCCATTTCCGGCTTCTACCAGAGTCGCTACGGCATCGCCGTGCCGGCCGCCCGGATCGCTGTCACCGGCGGCGCCTCCGGCGCACTCAACCTCGCCTTCGCCTGCCTCGCCGAGCCAGGCAGCCAATGGCTGCTGGCCGACCCCGGCTACCCGTGCAACCGCCACATTCTGCGGGTTTACGAAGGTCGACCGCAGAACATCCCGGTCGGACCCGACACCAATTTCCAGCCGACCCCCGAATTGCTGCGCCAGCACTGGAGCGCCACGACCGCCGGGTTGCTCGTCGCCTCGCCCGCCAACCCGACCGGCACCCTGCTTACGCCGGCCGAGATCGCTGCACTGGCCGGCGTCTGCCGCGCGAACGATGGGCATTTCCTGGTCGACGAGATCTACCACGGCCTCACCTATGAAGGCGACGCCCCCACCGCCTGCGCGTCCGGCGACGACATCTGGGTCATCAATAGTTTTTCCAAGTATTTCCAGATGACCGGCTGGCGCCTGGGCTGGATGGTCATTCCCGAAGCCTACGTGCGCGACATCGAAAAATTGGCCCAGAATCTCGTGCTCTGCCCGTTGACGCCGGCCCAGCATGCGGCGCTGGCCGCCTTCGCGCCCGAAACCATCGCCATCCTCGAAGCGCGGCGCGGCGAGTTCAGGAAGCGCCGGGATTTTCTGGCACCGGCGCTGGCAAGTGTCGGCTTCCGGATTACCGCCCGACCCCAGGGCGCCTTTTATCTCTACTGCGATTGCTCGGGACTGTGCGACGACAGCTTCGCGCTGGCCCGCGACCTGCTCGAAAAGGTTGGCGTGGCGGCGACGCCGGGGCTCGATTTCGGCAGCAATGCGCCGGAAAAGCACATCCGCTTTGCCTACACGACCGGCGTCGACCGCCTGGCCGAGGCCGTCAACCGCCTACACCGCTACTTCAGCCGGTAATTCGAGCATCGGGTAGTGTTGACGAACCGCTGCCCAGTCGAAACACGGCCCCGGGTCGGTCTTCCGGCCCGGCGCCACATGGCAGTGGCCGGCCATCGCGGCAATCGGGTAATGCGCCCGCAGGGCGTCAATGAGCGCCCACAGGGCAACGTATTGCGCTTGCGCAAAAGGCCGGGAATCGGAACCCTCGAGTTCGATGCCCAGCGAATAGTCGTTGCAGTTCCCGCGCCCGCACCATTGCGAATGCCCGGCATGCCAGGCACGCCGGTCGCAACCGACGAACTGGATGACCCGCCCGTCGCGCCGGACATAGAAATGCGCCGAGACCTGCGCTTCGGCAATGGTCGCGAAATACGGATGGGCCTGCGGGTCGAGCTGATTGAGGAAGAACTTCTCGACCCAGTCGCCGGCGAACTCATGCGGTGGCAGACTGATGCTGTGCACCACGATCAGAGAAACCGCTTCATCGCGCGGCCGCTCGCCAAAGTTCGGCGACGGCAGCCAATCGACACCTTCCAGCCAGCCGTCGCCCTGCCAGCCGCTCATTCGATGCCCAGGCGTTCCAGCCGGTAGCGCAGCGAACGGAAGGTCACGCCAAGCAGCCGCGCGGCCGCCGTGCGATTCCCCTCGGTCTTCTGCAAGGCCTCGAGAATTGCCTGACGCTCAAGCCGGTTGAGGTAGTCATCGAGCGTCTCGCTGCCCCGCCCTGGCGTCTCGCCCCCCATTTCATCGGGCGCCAGCTGCAGGTCCCCGGTTTCGATCGTGTCGCCTGAGCAAAGTGCCATCGCCCGCTCCAGCACATTCTCCAGTTCGCGCACGTTGCCCGGAAACGGATAGTCGGCCAGCGCCCGCAGGGCGGCAGCGGAAATCCGCGGAACCGCACCGCCACACAGCTTCTTCAGCAGGGAGTCGACAAGCACCGGTATGTCTTCCACCCGTTCGCGCAGCGAAGGCATGCGCAGTTCGATGACATTCAGCCGGTAGTAGAGATCCTGCCTGAAGCTTCCTCTCTCGACCCCGTCGCGCAGGCTCCGATGCGTGGCGCAGATGATGCGCACATCGACCGGTTCCTCGGTCGCCGCACCGACCTTGCGCACCCGTTTTTCCTGAATCGCCCGCAGCAGCTTGACCTGCATGGCCAGCGGCAGATCGGCGACCTCGTCGAGGAACAGCGTCCCGCCACTGGCGGTCTGGAAAAAGCCGTCACGCTCGCTGTCGGCACCGGTAAAGGCACCCTTGCGGTAACCGAAGAATTCGCTCTCCATCAGGTTTTCGGGAATGGCACCGCAGTTGACCGGAACGAAGGGCCCACCGCTGCGCGCACTGCGTGTGTGGATCAGACGAGCGGCCAGTTCCTTGCCGCTGCCAGATTCCCCGGAGACATAGATGGGAGCCTGACTGCGCGCCAGTTTCTCGATCAACGCCCGCACCTGCTGCATCGCCGACGATTCGCCGGTCAGCGACTGCAGGGGGTTCTCCTCGCTTTCACGATCCGACACGCGCAGCGCCGACTTGACCAGGGCACGCAATTGTTCAAGACCGACCGGCTTGGCCAGATAATCGAAGGCGCCGGCCTTGAGGGCCGCCACTGCATTCTCGGTGCTGCCGAAAGCGGTGATCACCGCCACCGGCATCTGCGCATGATGTTCGGTGATATAGCGGACGACATCGAGTCCGTTGCCGTCGGGCAGTCGCATGTCGGTCAGGCACAACTGGAAATCCCCCTCGGCAAGACGGGCCCGAGCCTCGCCGACCGTGCCGACGCAGGCAGCCGCCAGTCCCATCCGCGACAGGGTGAGGTCGATCAGTTCGCGGATATCGGGCTCGTCATCGATGACGAGGACCCGGTTCAACTCCCCCCGGGGGCGCCGTTCGCTTCGGGCAACAGACATGTGTCGCTTCTCCCAACAATGATGAAATGGCCATGACCGGGATCGGCGGCCAGGTCGAGCGTAGCTCCGTTCGCAGTGCACAACTCGCGGGCAATGAAGAGGCCGAGCCCTGTCCCAAGGTGATGGGTGGTGAAGAACGGTTCGAAAATCTGTGCCCTTGCCTCATCCGGCACCCCGCCACCGTCATCGATGACATGCAGTTCGACCATGCCTGCACGGGTGCTTGCCCGCAGGCGCACGCTGCCGGGAGCACCGCTGGCATGGCGAACGGCATTGGCGAGCAGGTTCCACAGTATCTGGTGCAGGTGGGTCCGGTCGAAGCAGAGCAAGGGTTCGCCGTCAGTCTCAAGGCTGATAATGCCCGGCGCGACACCCTGGACACCTTCGAAACTCTCGACGAACTGGGCGCAGAATTGCTCCAGGGGCAGTCCTTCGGCCTGCATGCGATCACGCCTGCCGAGTTCGAGGACATCCGTAACGATCCGGTCGAGCCGCGCCACGTTGTCGGCCACAATCTTCAGCAGACGCTCCTGCATCGCGCCCCGTCTTTCCTCACGCAGCAACTCGCCGGCATGGCCAATGGCCGACAAGGGATTGCGGATTTCATGGGCGATGCTTGCGGTCAACCGTCCGAGTGCAGCCAGTTTCAGCTGCTGGGCACGCTCCTGGATACGTCCCAGATCCTCGAGAAAAACGAGGACTTCGCCTGCACTGCTGCTCGTTTGTTCAAAGCGGGCGCGCAGTTCGCCCCCCGCCAGCGGCTTGAATTCGCTTGTCGCAGGCGCCTGCGATACTTTCCAGTCCGCCAACGCGACAGCCAGCGGCGGACAATAGGTTGAAAGTTGCGCGCCGGCTGCGGAGGCGGCGCCGAGCATTTCCGCCGCCATTGGATTGTGCCGCTCGATCTGTCCGTCGCTGCCAATGACCAGAACCCCGTCCTGCATCCGCTCGATGACGCGCTGGCTGATTCTGCTCTGGTTTTCCAGACTGATGCCGCGCTGTCGGGCGAGTTCCTCGTTGACCATCAAACGCTGCCCGAGCAATCGCGCGAGAATCGCCGTGGCAAAAAAGCCCGCGGACAGGAGGCCGGCCTGGACGATCGTTGCCGGTTCGAGCCCACGCACCAGCACAACGACAACCTGCCCCCCCAGCGTGACCAGCGTGGCCAGCGCAGCGTAGAAAAGCACCAGGCGGCCACGCCCGACCAGGCTGGCGGTCGCCAGCGAGACCAGCAGCAGGGTGCCGATGCCGCTGCCGACCCCGCCGCCGGCGAACATCAGCAGGCCCAGCGCCAGAACGTCGGCCAGCACCTGGGATGAAAGCTGGAAGTTGAAGCGATGCTGCCAGTGAATCGAACCGAGGAAGCCCGCAGCAACGACCAGCAGGTAGACTCCCGTGGCCGGCAGGAACAGCGGCGTATCGGCAACGTGGAGCACGGAAATCCAGCTCTGCGGCCACAGCGCGGCCAGCAGCGCGAGGCAGGCGAGAATCAGGCGATAGAGGTTGAAGTACTGGAAGGGACGCCAACTGGCCTCCCAGGTTGTCGCCAGCCAGTCAGTCATTGGTCGCCGGCGGATTTGCGGCCAGCCGATGCGCCTCGCAACAGAAATAAGCGCCGTTCGCCTTGATGCTGTCGCTTTGCGGCAGATGCACGCCGCATTGCGCGCAGACGACCATCAGTTCAGGATCGGGTGCCCCTCTTGGCGGCCTTGGTGCAGGACGTTGCGCGCGCTTTTTCCAGGCCCACCAGATCCCGGCGACGAGAGCAATGAGCAGGAGGTATTTCATCATGGATGGCCCTGACTTTATCGACGCAAACTCCGGAAAGCGGCATCGTCCCAGCGAGGGATTTCGACCCCCCGGATGCCTGCGCCCCGAATACAATTTGGCACCTGTTGCCTACCGGTACCGGATCAAAGAACGTCAATAAATCATCGGGTTATTCTGCAACAAAACAAGAGCTCGCGCAAGGAAAAGCGGCATTCCTGCTCCATTCCGACACAAGATCAGCGCCGGAAGGAAAATGACAATCGCATCCACATGCGGCATTGGAAAGTACAAGCGGGCAAGCTCGATGAGCTTTCCCGTGCAGCATTTCGCCCCCATTGAAGCAGGTTCACGCTCGCGATGAGCCCCTCAGCAAGCAGGCCGCCACCAGAGTATGATCAGCCCAACAGACGGGTCAAGAATTCGCGGCGCCTCTTTCTATCAGCTCGATCTTGTAGCCGTCCGGGTCTTCGACGAAGGCGATGATGGTCTTGCCGTGTTTCATCGGTCCGGCTTCGCGCACCACCTTCCCGCCGCGCTGGCGGATGGCGGCGCAGGCGGCAGCGGCGTCCGGCACGGCGAGGGCCACATGCCCGTAAGCGTTGCCGAGATCATAGGCCGCGGTATCCCAGTTGTGGGTCAGTTCGAGCACGGCGCCTTCGCTTTCCGGTCCATAGCCGACGAAGGCCAGCGTGAACCGGCCTTCCGGGTAGTCGCTGCGACGCAGCAGTTGCATGCCGAGGACGCCGGTGTAGAAGGCAAGCGAGCGGTCGAGATCGCCGACGCGAATCATGGTGTGCAGAATGCGCATGCCGTATTTCCCCTGGTTTCTAGATTTGTGGAATCTGGCGCGCGAGCTGGCGCAGTTCGAGCCGGCGGGCCCGCCAGTCGGGACAGAGTTGCTGTACCACAGACCAGAAGGCCGGGCTATGGTTCATTTCCTTCAGGTGCGCCAGTTCGTGGGCGACGACGTAATCGACGACCGGCAGCGGCATCAGGATCAGGCGCCAGTTCAGCGAAATGCCGCCGTGATGGCTGCAGCTGCCCCAGCGCGTGCGCGCGGCCGAAAGGCGCAGCGGCGGCGCTGGAACGCCGATTTGCAGCGCGTAACGAGCGAGCCGCTCGGCGAAAACGCGCCGCGCCTTGTCGCGCAGCGCCTTTTCAAGGACCACCCGGGCTTCGACCGCCGGCGGCACGAACAGGTGCAGCTTCTGGTCGCTGAACAGCCAGCGCTGGCGGCTGCCAGGGGTGACGGTCACGGTCAACGCCTCGCCCAGGGCAAAAATGACCACGCCCTCGCTAACGGCGAGTCTTTCCGGCGTGGGACGGCTCCGCCAGTCGGCAAGTTTGTCGAGGACCCATTGCCCATGCTCGCGAATCAGGGCTTCTATGTCCCCGAGCCGCGCCTGCAGCGGCGCGCCGACACGTAGCCCGCGCTGGTCGATGGCGAGGCCGATGGTGCGCCGCCGGCTGCGCCGCAGATGGTAGTTGACAGCCTGCCCGGCAATCGCGATGCGGCGAGTTGCTTCAGCCGGCGCTGGTCTTGGCATCCGCGTAGCGGTGCGGGGAAATCCGGCGCATCTCGCCTTCTATCCAGGTTTCGACACGCTGATTGACTTCCGCTTCGGTCATCCCGGTCGCGTCGAAAGCCGGGCCGATGCTGATGGTGACGATGCCGGGTTTCTTGATGAAGGCCTGGCGCGGCCAGAGTTCGCCCGAATTATGGGCGACCGGCACCACCTTGCAGCCGACCTGGGTCGCCAGGTAGGCGCCGCCGGCCTTGTAGCGCCGCGTCTCGCCGGGCGCCACGCGCGTTCCTTCCGGGAAAATGATCACGTAGAAGCCTTTCTTCAGCCGCTCGCGCCCCTGCTCGACGACCAGGTCGAGCGCCTGCTTGCCGGCCGCGCGGTCGATCGAGATCATCTTCATCGCACCGAGCCCCCAGCCGATCAGCGGCACGCGCAGCAGTTCCTTCTTGAGCACGAAAACGCAGTAAGCGCCCTGCGGAACGTAGTCCTGGATGGTCATCGTCTCCCAGGCCGACTGGTGCTTGGAAAGGATGAGGCACGGCTCCGCCGGCATGTTCTCCAGGCCGACCACCCGGGGCCGGATGCCGAGAAGGTTCTCGACGCCCCACTGGATGCCGAGGCGCCACAGCTTGCCGAAGTGATAACCCCAGAGCCCGCGCAGGACAATGGCGGCAATGATGACCATGGGGGCGACCAGCAGCGTCCACAACCCGCCCCAGATGGCGAAGAGAACGGAACGGAGAATGTTCATTTCCTTTTCGCCGCCAGAATCCAGTTGACCGCCGCCGCGAGATCGTCGAAGACCTCGGTTCCCTCGGGAAGATCGCCCTCGGCAAGCGTCAATGGACCCTTCCCGGTACGCACCAGCATCGGCAGACAGCCAGCCGCGGCGGAGGCCTGGAGGTCGCGCAGCGAATCGCCGATCGACGGAACGCCCTTGAGATTGATGTTCATGGTTTCGGAAATGCGCTTGAACATCCCGGGCTTGGGTTTGCGGCATTCACAGGCCGAATCGGCCGTATGCGGGCAGTAGAAGATGGCATCGAGGCGGCCG
This sequence comes from uncultured beta proteobacterium, assembly GCA_963810175.1. GTDB lineage: Bacteria > Pseudomonadota > Gammaproteobacteria > Burkholderiales > Rhodocyclaceae > Azonexus. Next base: position 42,049 of record CAWEMU010000036.1, read on the forward strand.
CCGGCGGCAAACAGCGCCTTGTGCATCTTTTCATGGATGGCGTTCAGTGCCTCCATGTCCAACAGGCTGCGCCCGATCCCCGACTGGTTGGTCGCAACGACCACGTGATAGCCATTCTGGTTCAGCCGAGCAATGGCCTGCAGGCTGCCGGGGATAGGCTTCCATTCTGCCGGGGACTTGATGAACTGGGCGGAATCGAAATTGATGACGCCGTCGCGATCGAGAATGACGAGTTTCATGGCCTGGCCTTTCCGGCGTTAGGCGGACAGCTTCGAAATATCGGCCACCCGATTCATCGCGCCGTGCAATTTGGCCAACAGACCAAGGCGGTTGGCGCGCAGGGCCGGATCGTCCGCATTGACCATGACGCCGTCGAAGAAGGCGTTCGACCGGGTCGCGCAGCGCGGCCAGCACCTGCAGCGATTCGGCATAGTCGCCGGTTGCGAAGGCGGCATCTGCGCGAGGAACGACATCGACCAGGGCTTCGTGCAGCGCGATCTCGGCACCGTCCTTGAGCAGTCCGGTGTCGACCACGGCTTCGACCGGGTTCTCGACTTTCTTCAGGATGTTGGCGACCCGCTTGTTGGCGGCGGCGAGAGCCGCGGATCCGGGCAGGGCGGCAAAAGCACGGACGGCGGCCAGGCGTTTGGGAATGTCGCCCAGGCGCTGTGGGCGCTGACTGACCACGGCATCGACCTCCTGTGCGGTGTAGCCATGCTCGCGCAGATTGCCCGCGAGGCGGTCGTAGACAAAATCGGCCAACGTGGTTTCTGCCGACCTGAAGCCTTCGACCGCCGCAAACGATGAGCCGGCAGTCTGCAGCAGCGCATCGAGCGGCAGGTCGAGGTCGTTCTCGGCGAGCATGCGGATGACGCCCAGCGCGTGCCGGCGCAGCGCGAAGGGATCGCGGTCGCCGGTGGGAATCTGGCCAATGCCGAACATGCCGACCAGCGTTTCAAGCTTGTCGGCGAGCGCGACGATGGTTCCCACTTGGCCGCGCGGCAGGGAGTCGCCGGCGAAACGCGGCTTGTAGTGGTCCTCGATGGCGTCGGCGATGTCGCCGGCAGGCCATCGTGCAGGGCGTAGTAGCGGCCCATGATGCCCTGCAGTTCGGGGAACTCGCCGACCATGTCGGTCAGCAGGTCGGCCTTGGCCAGCAGGGCGGCCTGTTCGGCCTGCAGCGCAAGGCCTTCGCCGCCGAGTTGCTCGCCGATCGCCTTGGCGATGACGCAGACGCGCTCGACGCGTTCGCCCTGGGTGCCCAGCCGGTTGTGATAGACGACCTTGGCCAAGCCGAGGACGCGTGATTCCAGCGTCTTCTTGCGATCCTGGTCGAAGAAGAACTTGGCGTCGGCCAGGCGTGGACGGACGACGCGCTCGTTGCCGCCGATCACCGCCCCCGGGTCGGCCGGGCTGATATTGCTGACAACGAGGAACCTGTTGGTCAGCTTGCCGGCCGCGTCGAGCAGCGGGAAGTATTTCTGGTTGGCCTTCATGGTCAGGATCAGGCATTCCTGCGGCACGGCGAGGAATTCCTCCTCGAACTGGCCAATCAGCACGTTCGGCCGCTCGACCAGCGCGGTGACTTCATCGAGCAGCGCGTCATCGTCAACCGGCGTCAGGTCAGGACCGGCCTTGGCGGCAGCTGCAGATACCTGGCGGGCAATCTCGGCGCGGCGCTCGGCGAAGCTGGCGATCACCGCGCCATCGCATCTCAGCGTCTCGGCGTAACTGTCGGCATCGGCAATGACGAGCGGATCGACGGCGGCTTCGAAGCGGTGACCCTGCGTTTCGCGGCCCGCGTTCAGGCCGAGGATGGAGACCGGGACGACATCGGCGCCGTGCAGCGCCACAAGCTTGTGCGCCGGACGGACGAAATTGACGCTGCTCCAGCCATCCTGCAACTGGTAGCTCATCATCTTGGGGATCGGCAATCCGGCGAGCGCCGCTTCAAGAGCCTTCTGCAGGCCCTCGGCCAGTGTCGCACCCCTGGCCATGCTGTCGTAGAACAGCACCTCGGTCTTGCCGTCGCTTTCGCGGCGCAGACTGGCCGCAGCAGCGCCGTCAGCACCCAGCGCCGCCAGTTTCTTGAGCAGCGCCGGTGTCGCGTTGCCGTTGGCATCTAGACCGACGGCGACCGGCATCAGCTTGTGCATCACCGGCTTGTCGGCAGCGACATCGGCAACATCGGTGACATGGGCTGCCAGACGGCGCGGCGAGGCATAGGCGGTGACTGCCGCGGTCGACGGCGCCAGACCGGCATTTTTCAGGGCGTGGGCAAGGGTCTGGGCAAACGCTTCACCGAGCTTCTTCAGCGCCTTCGGCGGCAGTTCCTCGACGAAGAGTTCAACGAGCAGGTTCTTGGACGACATGATCAGGCAGCTTTCTTTTCGATCTGGGCGAGGACTTCGGCGGCCCATTCCTTGGGCGCCATCGGGAAGCCGAGGCGGGCGCGGCTCTCCAGGTAACTCTGGGCGACGGCACGCGCCAGGTTGCGGATGCGGCCGATGTAGGCGGCGCGCTCGGTCACCGAAATGGCGCCACGGGCGTCGAGCAGGTTGAAGGTATGCGCCGCTTTCAGCACCTGCTCGTAGGCGGGCAGCGCCAGCTGGGCGCCCATCAGGTGCTGCGCCTGCTTCTCGTGGGCGCCGAAAGCGTGAAACAGGAATTCCACGTCGCTGTGCTCGAAGTTGTAGGCCGACTGCTCGAACTCGTTCTGGTGATAGACATCGCCGTAGGTCAGGCCTTGCGTCCACGTCAGGTCGAAGACGTTCTCGACGCCCTGCAGGTACATGGCCAGACGTTCGATGCCGTAGGTGATTTCGCCGGTGATCGGCTTGCAGTCGATGCCGCCGACCTGCTGGAAGTAGGTGAATTGCGTCACCTCCATGCCATTCATCCAGACTTCCCAGCCGAGACCCCAAGCGCCGAGTGTCGGGTTTTCCCAGTCGTCTTCGACGAAACGGACGTCGTTCTTCTTGAGGTCGAAGCCGAGCGCTTCGAGCGAGCCAAGATAAAGCTCCAATATGTTTTCCGGTGCCGGTTTCAGCACCACCTGATACTGATAGTAGTGCTGCATGCGGTTCGGGTTCTCGCCGTAGCGGCCGTCCTTGGGGCGGCGCGAGGGCTGCACGTAGGCAGCGTTCCACGGTTCGGGGCCGATCGCGCGGAGGAAGGTCGCCGTGTGGCTGGTGCCGGCGCCGACTTCCATGTCGTAAGGTTGCAACAGCGCGCAACCATGGTCGCCCCAGTATTCCTGCAAGCGCAGGATGACTTCCTGAAACGTCGGTTTATTGCTGGTGGTCATCGGACACGCTCGGAAAGACGGAAGACGTTGAATTTTACTAGCTTTTGGCCCTTTCCGGCAGGCCGCCCGGATCGGGCCTGCGCACTGCCGGCGGTCTCGAAAGGCGACGCCTTCCGCGGCCCTTGTGCGCCGCCGATCTTCGTCGCGGGGATCGCCACACCGCGGCCTAGGTGTCGCGCTCTAGTCCCGTATTTGACCAAACCCAATAAAATCAATATGATGTTCCAAATGTTGCGGTGCAACACCGGCTATTGTGCGCGCCAAACGCGGCGCCACACCGGGCCGCAGGAGGCTGGTCCTGTGGCTCACCGGTGTCGTTCCCCCTGTAACCGTTCGCTGTCGCAGATGTCTTTCGGCAGTGGCAACAGTCAAGGAGGTCGCATGTTCGCTACGACCGTTTTTCCGCCTGCTTTTCTGCGGGCTTCGTCTGCCCTTTTTGCCCTGCTTCAGAAGTTCCTGATGGTTGCCGGGCTGGTTTTTCTCACGGGCCTTGTCGGTTTGCAAGCCGGCCACTCGGGCCTGATCGACGGGTTGAAGACGCTGATTCCCTCCTCCGAGGCCATGGATGCCGAAGAGGACGCGAGCGAGTTCGCGGCGCCCGCCGAGCAATCGGCGCCGGCACTGAGTCCGAAGATGCGCGGCGCCCTCGACTATGTTTCAAGGCGCTATCGCGTGTCGACCGAGGCACTCGAGCCGATCTTCGCCACCGCGCAGGCAGCCGGGAAGGAACTGCGAATCGATCCGCTGCTGATCATCGCCGTCATCGGCGTCGAGTCCGGGTTCAATCCGTTCTCGCAGAGCGTCGTCGGAGCCAAGGGTCTGATGCAGGTGGTTCCCCGCTACCATATGGACAAGCTACCTGAGGAGGCCGACCGTCTGGCCTTCCTCGATCCGGTGACCAACGTGCGCGTTGGCGCCAAGGTGCTGCACGAGTCGATCCGCCGCTCCGGTGGTGTCGAGACCGGTCTGCAGCAATTCGGCGGCGCACTCAACGACCCGGATCGCCGTTATTCGTCCAGGGTGCTCGCCGAAAAGCAGCGCCTGGAACAGGCCGCCCAGCGCTTCCGGGCCTGACGCGACTGCCCTACGGGCGTCGCGGCTGGCGACTGAACAGCACGCAGACGCAGACCAGGAGCAAAAAGACAAGATTGCCGTAGCGCGCATAAGGCGTCATTCCCTGATGCGCGCGGACCTCGGAGCGAAGCACGCCCTGCGTGAACGCCGGAAGGATTGCCTGAATCGCGCCGTCGGCGCCGATCACGGCCGTCATGCCGGTGTTGGTCGCGCGCAGCATCGGGCGCCCGGTTTCGACGGCACGCATACGGGCGATCTGCAAATGCTGCGGCTGAGCAAGCGAGCGTCCGAACCAGGCGGTGTTCGACAGGTTGGCAAGAATTCCGGCCTGTGGCAGGGAGCGGATGATCTCCTCGCCGAAAACGTCCTCGTAGCAGATGTTGACCGCAAGCTGCTGGCCGGCGACAGCAAGCGGCGGCTGCTTTTCCGGCCCGCGCGAGAACGACGACATGGGAATGCTGGCGAGACGCATGAACCACGAGAAGCCGGGCGGAATGAACTCGCCGAAAGGCACCAGATGCGTCTTGCTGTAACTCTGCGTTGGCGAAATGCCGAGGCTGACCGCGCTGTTCCAGTAATGTTCGCCCTGACCGGTGATGGTGCCAAAGACGAGATCACCGCCATGCCGTTGCGCGGCCGACTTCAGCAATTCGGCGTAGTCCGGCGGGAGCTGGTCGAAAAAGGCGGGAACCGCGGTTTCCGGAAGCAACGTCAGTTGCGCCGGGTTCTCCGCGACGAGGCGCAGGTAAAGATTCAGGGTGCGGAGGAAGGCCTCCGGCCGGAACTTCATCTCCTGCGGGATGTTGCCCTGGATCAGCGCGACGCTGATCGGCTCACCGACGGGCTCCGTCCATGGCACCTGTTGCAACGCGAGCCCGATGGCGGCACTCAGAGCGATAAAGGTCAGTCCGGATTTCCAGCGCAACAGCAGGGCGCCACAGAGCGCCACAAGCAGCGACAGACCATGCACGCCGAGCAGGGGTGCGAACCCGGCCAGCGGACTGGGCGGCGCCTGCGAGTAACCGGCGGCCAGCCACGGGAAGCCGGTGAAAATCCAGCTCCTGAGCCAGTCAACCGTGGCAATGAGGGCGGCAAAGAACAGCGCCTGTCGCCAGGGGTCCACCGGCTGCCAGCGCTTGAAGAGCCAGCCGGCCAGCGCCGGGAAGACGGCCATCACGGCACAGAACAGGAAGGCGGCGATCCCCGCCAGCCACCACGGCATGCCTCCGAAGACCGAGAGACTGACATAGACCCAGGAAACCCCGGACAGGAAGAAGCCGAGGCCGAAGGCAAGCCCGCTCAACGCCGCCTCGCGCGGAGAATCGGTGCGCCGCAGCAGGACGAACAATCCGAGCCAGACCACGGGCGCCAGCCAGAACAGACCAAACGGGGCAAAGCAGAGAACGCCGCCGGCGCCGATCAGGGTCGCCAGAGCAAAGCGGAAATGCGCCCGCTCAGGCAGTCTTGTCGTCGACACCGGGTCGCGGTTCGGGTGGCGGGGTGACCAGCAGCGTGTACAGCCGTTGACTGTCGGCGCGCAGCACCTGGAAGCGGATACCGTCCACGTCGATGATTTCGTTGCGCTTGGGCACGCGACCGAGATGGCGCAGGATCAGGCCGCCAACCGTGTCGAACTCGGCGTCCGGGAAACTCGTTCCGAAAGCCTCGTTGAAGTCCGCGATCTCGGTTCGCGTCTTGACACGCCAGCAACCAGGAGAATCGAGCCGGATGTTGTCGTAGGCTTCGTCGAAGTCGTATTCATCCTCGATGTCGCCGACGATCTGCTCGAGCACATCCTCGATGGTGACCAGCCCGCCGACGCTGCCGTATTCGTTGACGACGATGGCCATGTGATTGCGCGAGACGCGGAATTCGCGCAGCAGCACGTTGAGGCGCTTGGATTCGGGAATGAAGACCACCGGCCGCAGCGAGGCACGCAGATCGAAATCCGCTTCGACATGTATGCGCAGCAGGTCCTTGGCCAGCATGACCCCAAGCACGTTGTCGCGGTCACCATCGATCACCGGAAAGCGCGAATGCGCAGCTTCGATGACGACGGGGATGATCCTGGCCATCGGCTCATTGATATCGACGACGTACATCAGTGCGCGGGGAACCATGACGTCGATGACGCGGGTTTCCGAGGCGGCCAGCGCTCCCTCGATAATGGCCAGCGCATCGGCGTCCATCAGATTGCGCTCGTAGGCCCCGCGCAAAATCTCGGCAAGTTGCCCGCGATCTCCGGGCTCCCTCAGCAGAAGGGCGGTCAACCGGTCGATCAGGCCAGGTTTGCTGTCACTGTCCATGGTGTCTAGGCTGCATACGGATCGGGATAACCCAGCGCGGCGAGAATCTTCCTTTCTTCGTCTTCCATGGCCTGGGCATCGCCTTCATTCTCGTGATCCCACCCCCGCAGGTGGAGCATACCATGCACCGTCAGGTGCGCGTAGTGCGCCGCCAGCGGCCTGCCCTGCTCGGCCGCTTCGCGCGCCACCACGGCCGGGCAGATGACGAGGTCGCCCATCAGCAATGGCTCGGCTTCATAGGGGAAGGACAGGACGTTCGTCGCGTAGTCCTTGCCGCGATACTCGCTGTTGAGCGTCCGCCCCTCCTGTTCATCGACCAGCCGGATGGCAACCTGGCCGCCTCCCGTCAGCGCAGCCCGCGCCCAGCGCGCGAAATCCGCGCGCAACGGCAAGCCTTCGCGCCTGCAGGCATATTGCACCGCAAGGTCAAGGCGATTGCTTGCTTTGGGACTCATAGGCGGCGACGATGCGGGCGACCAGCGGGTGGCGGACCACATCTTCCTTCATGAATTCGGTAAATGCCAGTCCGCGCACGCCTTTCAGGATGTCACGCGCTTCACGCAGGCCGCTCTTCTGGCCCTTGGGCAGGTCGATCTGCGTCAGGTCGCCGGTGACCACGGCCTTGGCGCCGATGCCGATGCGGGTGAGGAACATCTTCATCTGCTCGGGCGTCGTGTTCTGCGCCTCGTCGAGGATGATGAATGCGTGGTTGAGCGTGCGCCCGCGCATGAATGCCAACGGCGCGATCTCGATCGCATGCTTGTCGTGCAGCTTGCTGACGCGGTCGTGGCCCATCAGGTCGTAGAGAGCGTCATACAGCGGCCGCAGATAGGGATCGATCTTCTGGGCCAGATCGCCCGGGAGGAAGCCGAGGCGTTCGCCGGCCTCGACGGCGGGTCTGGTCAGAATGATGCGTTCGACCAGGTCACGCTCGAAGGCATCGACGGCGCTGGCCACCGCCAGATACGTCTTGCCGGTCCCGGCCGGGCCGATGCCGAAGGTGATGTCATGCTCCTGGATCGCCTTGAGGTAGGCCACCTGACGCGGCGTACGCCCATGCAGTTCGGTCTTTCGCGTAAGCAGCTGCGGGCCATCGACCGGGCCTTCGGCGGCACGCGCGATACGCCGCACCGGCGCGTTGATCAGTTCGATCAGGCCGAGCTGTATTTCATCGACCGACAGCGGTTCGCGTGCCATCGCATAGAAATGACGGATGGCATCCGCGGTCAGCGCGGATTTCTCGCCGATGATCGAAAAGCGCTCGTTGCGGCGCCGGATGGTCACGTCAAAGCCGGTCTCGATCTGCCGGATGTTCTCGTCGAGAGGGCCACACAGATTGGCGAGCAGGACATTGTTGACCGGCGCCAGCACGACGTCCACCGGCTTGCTCTTCGGCGGGGGCCTGCTATTCAACGATGACAATCTCGCCTCTCAGGCTGTGGGGCAATGCCTTGGTGATGCGTACATCGACGAAGCTATCGATCAGGCGCGCGCTGCCGGCGGACCCGCCGACGAAATTGACGACGCGATTGTTGTCGGTCCGCCCCGCCAGTTCATTGGCGTCCTTTTTCGACCTGCCTTCGACCAGCACGCGCTGCACGCTGCCGACCATCGCCTGGCTGATCACCTGCGCCTGTTCCTCGATCCGCTTCTGCAGCCGGGCGAGACGGGCCGACTTGACTTCGCCCGGCATCGAATCTTCCATCTCGACTGCCGGCGTGCCGGGGCGCGGACTGTAGATGAAGGAGAACGAGCTGTCGAAGCCGACGTCGTCGATCAGCTTCATGGTCTTTTCGAAATCCTCGTCGGTTTCGCCGGGAAAGCCGACGATGAAGTCCGACGATAGTGAAATGTCGGGCCGCGCCGCCCGCAGCTTGCGGATGACCGACTTGTATTCGAGCGCCGTATAGCCGCGCTTCATTGCCGCCAGCACGCGGTCGGCCCCGGCCTGCACCGGCAGGTGCAGATGCGAGACCAGCTTCGGCACCTTGGCGTAGGTGTCGATGAGGCGCTGCGACATTTCGCGCGGGTGCGATGTCGTGTAGCGGATGCGCTCGATACCCGGAACTTCGGCGATGTACTCGATCAGCAATGCCAGATCGGCCTGTTCCTCGCTGCCGGCCATGGCCCCCCGGTAGGCATTGACGTTCTGGCCAAGCAGCGTCACTTCCCTGACGCCGTTGGCCGCCAGTCCGGCGACTTCGGTCAGCACGTCCTCGAACGGCCGCGACACCTCGCCGCCCCGGGTATAGGGAACGATGCAGAAGGTGCAGAACTTCGAGCAGCCTTCCATGATAGACACGAAAGCTGATGCGCCCTTCACTTCGGCGGGGGGCATGGCATCGAATTTCTCGATTTCCGGGAACGAGACATCGACCGCTGCCCTGCCCTGGCGCTTGCGCTCGGCGAACAGTTGCGGCAGACGGTGCAGCGTCTGCGGGCCGAAGACGACATCGACGTAAGGCGCGCGGGCGACGATGGCATCACCCTCCTGGCTCGCCACGCAGCCGCCGACGCCGATGACCAGATCGGGATTGAGCTTCTTCAGGTGGCGGACCCGGCCGAGATCATGGAACACCTTCTCCTGCGCCTTCTCGCGCACCGAACAGGTGTTGAACAGGATGATGTCGGCATCTTCCGGGTTGTCGGTCCTGACAACGCCTTCGGCGGCGTTGAGCACGTCGGCCATCTTGTCCGAATCGTACTCATTCATCTGGCACCCGAAGGTACGGATGAACAATTTCTTGGGCATGAACAGAGGCTTTTCGGAATCAGTGGTTGCCGGAATGACAAACTGCGGGATGATGAAGACAGGGATGCATTATAGTCGACAGCAAAATCCGTTGACCGAAGAATGCCGTCCCAACTATAATCCGCGCCCTTAGGAGTGCGGTGATGTAGCTCAGTCGGTTAGAGCGATGGATTCATAACCCATAGGTCGGTGGTTCAATTCCACCCATCACCACCAGAATCCGACCAGCCGTTGCGCCCATGGCGCAGCGGCTTTTTTTCGCCTGCAGCCGGCACCTGGGCTATTCCGGGTCATTGAGCAGCGCCGCGAATTCCCGCCGGAAGGCTGCGACCTTCGGATTGATGATCACGGTACAGTAACCTTGGCCAGGATTGGCGGCGAAATAACTCTGGTGATAGGACTCGGCCGGAAAGAATTCCGGCGCATCCGTAACCTCGGTAACGATGACCGCAGGTGGAGCGAAGACCGATGTCAGCCGTTCAATCATCTCCAATGCCTCGCGCCGCTGCTCGGGGGTATGGACGAAGATCGCCGAACGGTATTGCGTTCCAACGTCGGCCCCCTGGCGATTCAACGTGGTTGGATCGTGTATGGCGAAGAATACTTCAAGAAGCTGACGGTAGGAAATCTGCTCCGAATTGAAATCGATTCGAACCGCTTCGGCGTGGCCCGTTGCCCCCGAGCAAACTTCTTCATAGGTCGGGTTCGCATTGTAGCCACCGCAATAGCCGGAGGTGACACGGTGAACCCCCGCCAATTGTGAGAAAACGGCATCAAGGCACCAGAAGCACCCGCCAGCAAATGTCGCCACCGCCATATCTTTCGCTCCACTTAGAACTCCTCACGAGTTCAGTATAGTCAATCGATTTCTTCACAAACAAAAACCCCCGCCGCATGGTGATTGGGGGGGGTTTTAGGGATGGGGTGCCTGGCGATGACCTACTTTCTCGCACGAGATGTGCAATATCATCGGCGCGGTTTCGTTTCACGGTCCTGTTCGGGAAGGGAAGGGG
>CAWEMU010000036.1:55000-179591 GCA_963810175.1 uncultured beta proteobacterium
TTCACTCCCCTCCCGGGGTTCTTTTCGCCTTTCCCTCACGGTACTGGTTCACTATCGGTCGATCACGAGTATTTAGCCTTGGAGGATGGTCCCCCCATATTCAGACAGGGTTTCACGTGCCCCGCCCTACTTGTCGCTAACTTAGTACCACAATCCTGTTTTCGCATACGGGGCTATCACCCGCTACGGCCGGACTTTCCATTCCGTTCTGCTAACAAGACTGCTATCACTAGCAGGCTCTTCCCCGTTCGCTCGCCACTACTTGGGGAATCTCGGTTGATTTCTTTTCCTCCGGCTACTTAGATGTTTCAGTTCGCCGGGTTCGCCTCAATATCCTATGTATTCAGATAAAGATACTCCTTGCGGAGTGGGTTTCCCCATTCGGACATCGCGGGATCAAAGCTCCATTGCCAGCTCCCCCCCGCTTTTCGCAGGCTTGCACGTCCTTCATCGCCTGTGATCGCCAAGGCATCCACCACATGCACTTAGTCGCTTGATCCTATAACCTTGCGGACTCTCGCGAATCCAGGCTACAGGCAACTCGTTTGTGCCGTTCCCGCACTAGCTGTAATGCGGAAACAGATGCAATCACAACGTACGGCACCACTCACGCAGCGCCGCACAACCTTCTTCCATTTTGTTAAAGAGCAAACACCCGGTAAGGGGTGAGGAGTAAAGGGTAAGCAGTAAAAACCTCGCGGTTTTCCACGCCTCACCCCTCACTCCTGACACCTCACAATCGCCTGGTGGAGGATGACGGGATCGAACCGACGACCCCCTGCTTGCAAAGCAGGTGCTCTCCCAGCTGAGCTAATCCCCCTTGACAGTTGCCAGGATCAAGTTGTTGGCTGCTGGCTTTTTCCAGCAACCGGCAACTTCCTGCTTGACTGACATGGTGGGTCTGGTTGGAATCGAACCAACGACCCCCGCCTTATCAAGACGATGCTCTAACCGACTGAGCTACAGACCCTCGTCTGTTTGCCACTTATGAACAACCGATAGGTTGTGGGTGCCAGGATGCTTTCTCTAGAAAGGAGGTGATCCAGCCGCACCTTCCGATACGGCTACCTTGTTACGACTTCACCCCAGTCACGAACCCCGCCGTGGTAAGCGCCCTCCTTGCGGTTAGGCTACCTACTTCTGGCGGAACCCGCTCCCATGGTGTGACGGGCGGTGTGTACAAGACCCGGGAACGTATTCACCGTGACATGCTGATCCACGATTACTAGCGATTCCGACTTCACGCAGGCGAGTTGCAGCCTGCGATCCGGACTACGATCGGCTTTCTGGGATTGGCTCCGCCTCGCGGCTTGGCAACCCTTTGTACCGACCATTGTATGACGTGTGAAGCCCTACCCATAAGGGCCATGAGGACTTGACGTCATCCCCACCTTCCTCCGGTTTGTCACCGGCAGTCTCGTTAAAGTGCCCAACTAAATGATGGCAATTAACGACAAGGGTTGCGCTCGTTGCGGGACTTAACCCAACATCTCACGACACGAGCTGACGACAGCCATGCAGCACCTGTGTCCAGGCTCCCTTTCGGGCACCAAGCCATCTCTGGCAAGTTCCTGGCATGTCAAGGGTAGGTAAGGTTTTTCGCGTTGCATCGAATTAATCCACATCATCCACCGCTTGTGCGGGTCCCCGTCAATTCCTTTGAGTTTTAACCTTGCGGCCGTACTCCCCAGGCGGTCAACTTCACGCGTTAGCTACGGTACCAAATGGTTTTACCCACCCAACACCTAGTTGACATCGTTTAGGGCGTGGACTACCAGGGTATCTAATCCTGTTTGCTCCCCACGCTTTCGTGCATGAGCGTCAGTATTGGCCCAGGGGGCTGCCTTCGCCATTGGTGTTCCTCCACATCTCTACGCATTTCACTGCTACACGTGGAATTCCACCCCCCTCTGCCATACTCTAGCCTTGCAGTCACAAACGCAGTTCCCAGGTTGAGCCCGGGGATTTCACGCCTGTCTTACAAAACCGCCTGCGCACGCTTTACGCCCAGTAATTCCGATTAACGCTCGCACCCTACGTATTACCGCGGCTGCTGGCACGTAGTTAGCCGGTGCTTCTTATTCCGGTACCATCATCCACTCAGGGTATTAACCCAAGCGATTTTTTCCCGGCCGAAAGAGCTTTACAACCCGAAGGCCTTCTTCACTCACGCGGCATGGCTGGATCAGGCTTGCGCCCATTGTCCAAAATTCCCCACTGCTGCCTCCCGTAGGAGTCTGGACCGTGTCTCAGTTCCAGTGTGGCGGATCATCCTCTAAGACCCGCTACAGATCGTCGCCTTGGTGAGCCTTTACCCCACCAACTAGCTAATCTGACATCGGCCGCTCCATCAGCGCAAGGTCTTGCGATCCCCTGCTTTCCTGCTCACAGAATATGCGGTATTAGCGTAACTTTCGCTACGTTATCCCCCACTGAAAGGTACGTTCCGATGCATTACTCACCCGTTCGCCACTCGCCGCCAGACCGAAGTCCGCGCTGCCGTTCGACTTGCATGTGTAAGGCATGCCGCCAGCGTTCAATCTGAGCCAGGATCAAACTCTTCAGTTCAATCCAACAAACTCACAATTCACTGACAGTAATTCTCATTACTTCGATGGATCTCTCCATCCGTGTGATTGCCTTTAATACTTTTCGTGACCAAAGCCACTTCGCATCAAGGCACCCACACCTATCGGTTGTCCAAATTTTTAAAGATCAATCCCCCACCACCCAAACCAACGGCAGCAAAGAGATGGAATTATGAAGCACCTACAAAAAACCGTCAAGAAGAAAAACAACTCAAGGCGGATCTTACTTCTCACGTCGCAGGTATCGGACCTGGCCACACCTCAGAAGAGGTGCGCATTATATAGATCAGACGCAGCTGGTCAATACGCTTGCAAGAAATATTCGCCGGCGTAGCCGAGGCGCTCGATGCTCAGGCGACGGTGACCTTCGCGAACCGGCGCTTGCCTATCTGGAGGACGACCGTCTCACCTGCCGCGACAGTGCGCGCCCTGTCAGAAACCTTGTCGCCATTCGCGCGTACCGCTCCCTGCTCGATCATCCGCATGGCGTCCGACGTGCTTGCCGTCAGTCCGGCCTGCTTCAGGATCTGGACCAAGGCAAGCGACCCGCCATCGCTTCGCAGCATCAGTTCAGGCATGTCGTCAGGTAACACACCCTGACGAAAGCGGGCCTCGAACTCCGACAAGGCATCGTCGGCGGCCTTTGCGGTATGAAAGCGCGCCACGAGTTCCTGGGCAAGCATTACCTTGACATCCCTGGGGTTGCGGCCAGCGACCACTTCAGCCTTCAGGAGCTCGATTTCCGCACCGTCGCGAAACGAGAGCAAATCGAAATAGCGCCACATCAAATCGTCCGAGATTGACATGACCTTGCCGAATATCTCGCGCGGTGCTTCGTTGATCCCGATGTAGTTGCCCATGGACTTGGACATCTTGTTAACGCCATCGAGCCCTTCGAGCAATGGCATTGTCAGCACGCATTGCGGCAGCTGGCCATAGTGCTTCTGCAACTCGCGCCCAACCAGCAGGTTGAATTTCTGATCGGTACCGCCGAGTTCGACGTCGGCGCGCATGGCAACCGAGTCATAGCCCTGGCAAAGAGGGTAGAGAAATTCGTGGATCGCTATCGGCAAGCCGCCAGCGTATCTCTTTGCAAAATCGTCACGTTCCAGCATGCGCGCGACGGTATGCTGCGCCGCGAGCCTGATCATCCCAGCCGCGCCCAGATCATCGAACCAGGTGGAGTTGAAGAAGATTTCGGTCCTTTCCGGATCCAGAATCTTGAACACCTGCTCCTTGTAGGTCTTGGCATTCTCCAGAATCTGTTCCCGCGCCAAGGGCGGACGTGTGACGTTCTTCCCCGTAGGATCCCCGATCAGCCCTGTGAAATCACCGATCAGGAACATGATGTGATGGCCCAGGTCCTGGAAGTGGCGGAGCTTGTTGATCAATACGGTGTGACCGAGGTGAAGGTCCGGCGCCGTCGGATCAAAGCCCGCCTTGATCCGCAACGGCCTGCCGCTCTTCAGGCGCGCTATCAATTCGGCATCGACAAGGAGTTCATCACACCCCCGCCTGATGACTTGCATACTCCGTTCGACGTCGACCATCAATACACCCCTGAACCTTGCTGTTGCCACCCGGGATGATTGCCAGCTCCGACTATGGCTAAGCTGCCAATCAAAATGAAAAAGGGCGGCCCGAGCCGCCCTTCGGGACCTGTTTCGAATTACGCCGAGAAAGATGACCCGCAACCGCAGGTTGACGTGGCGTTCGGGTTACGAATCACGAATTGTGAACCCTCGAGACCTTCCGAGTAATCGATCTCCGCACCAACGAGGTACTGGTAGCTCATCGGGTCAATCAGCAGCGTTACACCGTTCTTGTCCAATGTCGTATCGTCTTCATTGACTTCTTCGTCAAAAGTGAACCCATACTGGAAACCGGAGCAACCGCCGCCGGTGACGAACACTCGCAACTTGAGGCCTGGATTACCCTCTTCCTCGATCAATTCCCTGACTTTGGCGGCGGCACTATCGGTAAACACGAGGGGCGACACCATTTCCGTAACAGCATTCATTTTCGGCACTCCTGAAAAAATCGTCAGAGATTATGCGGGCCAGCGGGGCTCCGGTCAATGCTGTTAGTTTGATGCGGCGAGCTTTAGTTCCACGGACTTGCCACCGCGATGAACCAGCCGGCCTTCGATGACCGCGCCCTGATGCATTTCAATAAGGGCATAATCGACATCGCCAATGATCTTCGCACGCGATTGCATCTCGAGAAACTCCGTGACGGTCACCTGGCCGACTACCGAGCCATTACTCACCATGTGCGCCACACTTACCGATCCCCTCGACCTGCGCCTGCTCGCTCAAAACCAGCGTCAACGAACTTGCCCCCTCGGACGCCTCGACATTGCCCTTGACCTCACCGTCAATTCGCAATCCCCCCGAAAAACGGATATTGCCCTCGATCCGGGTCCCGGCACCAATCAGACTGTCGATGCGTCCCTGCACCTTGCTATCGTCCTTCTTCCCGAACACCGCTTTCTCCTAAAGTTGCGCCACGCGCCTTGCTTTGAGTGTATCACCCTGAAGAACTCGCGCCTCCACCGACTGCAGGCGCGCGCCTGCCGGCAACTCGAAAGTCCCCTCCTTGCGCAGGAAATTCCTGACTTCCACCTGGAATTCTCCTCCCCGCTCACGCCTGGACGGGATGACCATCTCCTGCGACTTTCCTCGCTGGACAAAAGTGACCAGAAATTCCAGTCGACCGCGAAACTCGGGCGTCTGCTTGCCGGAATGAAACGATATCAGCACCCGGTAGCGTAAATTCTGCCCCCCGTCGGAAACGACCCGGAAATTCTCGAGGCGTATTGCTCCCTCTTCCCCAGCCGCCGGAATCAGGCGCTCAAAGAGGAGCATATCCTCCTTGAGGACAGCGTTCTCGAGTTCAAGCGCCCGCACCCGGTCGAGCAGTCGTTGTTGTGTCGAGCGCTCCATCTGAACCGCGTTTCGTTCGGTACCCGCTGTCGCCCGATAACGCAACAACTCTTCGTCAAGACTGCGCACCTGGAGCCGCAAAGACTCGAGTTCCGTCTCCATCGCCCCCGCGTCGCCACGTTGCAAGGCCAGCCCGACGATCATCAGAACAACCAAAGCGACCAGGGCGCCGCCGGCAGCATACCAATGCCAGGAGACATGGGTCCGCACCACGACCCTTGGCGCCGTGATGCCAAAGCGCCTCCGGAATTTCCTGATCTTCAGAGAAACAGCGGGGGACGCCATGGAGCCTTTATCTCGTTAAGGCCAAATATCAGGTCGAACGTACTGCCCTTCCCGCCTGGCAACCAGTCGGGGGGCCGGTCGAGGTTCCGCTTGCACATGCTGCGGCGGCAGGCCCAGGAGTTCGACAACCGAATAACCCATGCCGCCAGCGATTCCAACTTTGACCATGCGTTCTTTCCAGCAAGATTGCATGATACTCCGCGCCAAACAAATCGGGATAGGGGGCAGCCATTACAGGCTGCACCCCTCCCACACCACCCGGCATGCGGGTCCGGACCGGGCGGTTGAAATGGTTGAGGTAGTAAGCAGGCAAACCCTCCCGCATACTCCCGGTTTCGCCAGTTCGAGTTCGGCAAGACTGGTTATCTCGCTGCCAGACCATTGAGGGCTTCACCCTCACCGGGTATTTGGCGAGCTTCAGGTTAGTGAACATCTGAGACTCCCCGCTCTCGATAACTCGGTAGCTACTCCTCCCATTCCTTTGGCCCTTCGCCCCAAGGTGGCAGCTACTATGGCCTCTGCTGACTTTCCGCAGCGGCGAAGAGATGCGTAGCATCGACCGCCCTGCTGCGCACGGCTTGCCGCTCTCGCTCCGCCTCACAGCGTCGCCCTTTCAGGCACGAGGCGAGATCTCCCCAGGTAAGAGCACACTCCTTCACTGCACAACCGCCGGATTTACGCCACTTCGCCTTGATCACGAGAGCTTCGTGGTTTCGTGCCCACTCACCCTGCTCGGCAGCACCTTCTATCCGGTTCTTGTTCATCGGCTCACAGTTTATGTTCCACGCTTCCTCCCCACACTCGGTCGCCCTCATGCAGTTGCGCTTCACTTCGTTCGTCGTGATAAACTTACGGCGGGACTTACACCCGCAGGTGTGCGCCCATGCTGGGCGCACACAAAAAAGCCGCCAAAAAGGCGGCTCCTGCAATCGCGAAGTGAATCAGCGCTTCGAAAACTGCTTGCGCCGACGAGCCTTGTGAAAGCCTACCTTCTTGCGCTCGACCTCGCGCGCATCGCGGGTAACGAAGCCCGCCTTAGAAAGCGCTGGCTTCAAGGTCCCGTCGTACTCGATCAGGGCGCGTGTGATACCGTGACGGACGGCACCGGCCTGTCCGGACTCGCCACCGCCAGTGACATTGACCTTGATATCGAAGCCAGTCAGTTGATCGATCAGATGCAGGGGTTGGCGAACGATCATGCGGCCGGTCTCGCGTGAGAAAAACTCATCGATGGGCTTGCCATTGACGACGAAGCTACCCGAACCGCGCTTCATGAAAACACGGGCAACTGCGCTCTTGCGACGACCCGTTCCGTAAAAATAACTTTCAGCCATGACGACCCCTTAGATTTCCAGCGCCTTGGGCTGCTGGGCGGTGTGAGGATGTTGTGCGCCGGCGTAGCACTTCAGCTTCTTCAACATTGCGTAGCCCAGCGGCCCCTTCGGCAACATGCCTTTGACGGCTGCTTCGAGGGCGCGGCCGGGGAAACGTTGCTGGATCTTCTTGAAATTGGTTTCGGAGACGCCACCCGGATAGCCTGAATGGCGGTAGTACTTCTTGTCCTCGGCCTTGTTGCCGGTCACGACAATCCGTTCGACATTGGTGACGACAATGAAATCGCCGGTATCAACGTGCGGGGTATAAATGGCCTTGTGCTTGCCGCGCAGGCGGTGGGCAATTTGGGTGGCGAGGCGGCCGAGCACCTTGTCTGTGGCGTCTACCACAAACCACTCGCGCTTCACCTCATGTGGCTTGGCGGAAAACGTTTTCATGTGTGTGCCGTCCTGAAAAATTGGGCGCAGATTGGAGAAAGCCGTAAATTCTATTCGACCACTCAGGAAGCTGTCAATTGAAAAACCGAGCAGAATGCCCTGCGAAGCAAAAAAAACGCGGCTCGTCGAGCCGCGTTAAATCCACACCAAAGGAGGAGGGTGGAGGAGACAACCTGAACCTCAGCGACCCTTAACGCCGGGCACGCTTCGATCCGTACGTTTCACATTGTGCCCAAAAAAAGTGATGTCGGCAAGCATCTGTTGTGCTTCGCAGCATTTTTTTGTTTATTCAATCATTCACAATACAAATGTATTGTAATTAACTGGTTTAACGTACTTCTACTGTATATCTGCAACTTGTTACACATTGATTAACACGAGCTGCGGCTCCAAGGGGGGCGATCAACACGACAGCTTTGTTGCATCGCAGCATTCGGCATCTGGCGATAGTGCTGGATCAAACTCAATTACAATCAAATCTCTTTCACAGGAGGATTGATATGGAATGCACCGTGCGCTGGCTGGGAAACGATGCAGGCATGGCGTTCGTGGCAGAGACCGGCAGCGGACATGCGGTCATGATGGACGGGGCTCCCGACGCCGGCGGCCGCAACCTGAGTTTGCGGCCAATGGAGATGGTACTCGCGGGAACCGGGGGGTGCACTGCTTTCGACATCGTTCTCATCTTGAAGAAAGGCCGGCACGCAGTCAGTGGTTGTGAAGTGAGCCTCAACGCCGAACGCGCCGAAGCCGACCCCAAGGTCTTCACACGAATCCACTTCCACTACAAGGTGAAGGGCCGCCAACTCAAGCCTGAAGCCGTTGCGCGCGCCATTGAACTCTCGAAGGACAAGTACTGCTCGGCATCGATCATGCTCGGCAAGACTGCCCGGATGACCTGCGACTTCGAGATACTCGAAGAATCCTGAAGCCGCGCCGCCGCAGTCCCGAAATCAGACCCGATAGGCCGTCTCCGTCATCAACTTTGCCGCCAACTTCATGGCAACCCTGAACGGCGCCGGCAACTCGCCGGCGCCAAGGCGGACCGCGGTTTCCGCATGCCGGATTTCATCAATGCGCATCTGATCGACGATCTCCCGCGAGCGCCTATCCTGTTCCGGCAGCGAAGCGAGGTGGCTGTCAAGATGCGCCTCGACCTGGCGCTCCGTTTCGGCAAGAAAGCCAAGGTTCCACTTGTCGCCAAGGCGCCCCGCAAGCAGGCCCAGCGACAGCGCCCCGGCATACCACAACGGATTCAGCAGGCTCTTGCGCCCACCCAGCTCTGCCAGACGCTGTTCGGTCCATGCCAGATGTTCAGTCTCTTCGTCCGCCGCGCCGCGCAGCGATTCACGCACCGACGGTTCGCGCGAAGTCAGCGCCTGCCCCTGGTAAAGCGCCTGTGCGCAGATCTCGCCAACATGATTGACCCGCATGAGTCCACAGACATGCGCCCTTTCCTCGTCGTTCAGCTCAGCTTCGGGATGCCCCGCCCCGGGGATCTGGCGCTGACTGCGCGCGGTGGAAAAAACCGTACGCAAGGCCCGGTCAAATTCGACGATCACTTGTTCAGGGGACATCATAAGTCGCGGTCGAGGCCACTCTTGCGCCTGTTGGGATGGCCGCCGCGCAGAAGCGCATCGCGCGCCTCTGCGACATCGCGAACAATGGCGCCCGAAGGGCAAAAGTAATCAAAAATCAGCGCGGCGTGATGACGATTGGTGGCCATGTTCTGGATCCGTCGCCACTCGTCGTTGCGTGACCTGGCCCAGGTTCCATCGGGCCGGCCTGACGCGTACAACCGACGCTCCTTCGTCTCGCAGCGCAATCCCTCGTAGGTGACGTTCCTTGCACCGCCCTGTGTCTGGACCACCAATACATAGCGAACGACGCCATCCGCGCCGACGCTCAAACTGGCACCATCGACATAAAACTCGTTGTTGGTCGCCGCGCTAACATAAAAGGGCAGCAGATTCTCCTGCAAAGGGGCAGCCGGCAACTGCACGGCGACCTCCTGCCAGGGCCGAACCTCATCATCTTCGTCGGAATCCGCCGCTACCGGCTGCAGCCCGAATACGCCCAGGAAAACGACGACAACAACAAATCCGCGGTGAAGGCATCTGTTCCGGCGCACGATCAACTCCCGCCTCGGTCGGCGCTCGCCACCAGGGCGTCGCCAGGGCACGGGTGACGAACCCGGCGATCGTGATCGATGAAACGGATCAGTTCGCTCAGCGCCTGTTGATAGACGGCACGCTTGAATTCGATGACAGCATCAAGCGGAACCCAGTAATCGTTCCAGCGCCAGGCGTCGAACTCCGGCTTGCTGGTGGCGCGCAAGCTGACATCGTTGTCACGACCGACAAGACGCAACAGAAACCATATCTGTTTCTGCCCCTTGTAGGAACCGCGCCATTCGCGCCTGATCCAGTGTGTCGGCACTTCGTAACGCAACCAGCCCCTGGTTCTCCCGAGGATACGCACATGTTCGGGCTGCAGCCCGATTTCCTCTTGCAGTTCACGGTACATGGCCTGCTCAGGCGTTTCGCCACGCTTGATGCCGCCTTGCGGAAACTGCCAGGAGTGTTCTCGTATGCGCTTGCCCCAGAAGACCTCGTTCTTCGCGTTACAAAGGACAATGCCGACGTTCGGGCGATAGCCTTCACGGTCGAGCATGATAATCCTGCAAAATTAAAAGTTACGTCTATTCTTTCACAAAGGCAGCCCGCATGCAAAGCCGGCCCAGCGTGTAAAATCCTTGGCCTGTACCGAAATCACGAGCATCCCATGCGCACTTCGCAGTTCTTTTTCACCACTCTGAAGGAAGCCCCCGCCGACGCCGAGGTCGTCAGCCAGAAGTTGATGCTGCGGGCAGGCTACATCAAACGCGCCGCAGCCGGCATCTATACCTGGATGCCGCTCGGGTTGCGCGTGCTGCGCAAGGTCGAGAGCATAGTCCGCGACGAAATGGACAAGGCAGGCGGGCTCGAACTGCTGATGCCCGCAGTGCAGCCTGCCGAGCTTTGGCAGGAATCCGGCCGCTGGGAGCAATACGGCCCGGAACTGCTGCGCTTCAAGGACCGCCATCAGCGCGAATTCGTCATCGGCCCGACCCATGAGGAAGTCATCACCGATGCCGTCCGGCGTGACGTGAAGAGCTACCGCCAGTTGCCGATCCATCTTTACCAGATTCAGACCAAGTTCCGCGACGAGATCCGCCCGCGCTTCGGCGTCATGCGCGGCCGCGAGTTCCTCATGAAGGATGGCTATTCTTTCCATGCTTCGCTGGAAGACCTGCAGCGCGAATACCGGAACATGTACGAAACCTACAGCCGCATCTTCACCCGGCTGGGCCTGAAATTCCGCGCGGTTGCCGCCGACACCGGCTCGATCGGCGGCACCGGATCGCATGAGTTCCACGTCCTTGCCGAATCCGGCGAAGACGATATCGCTTACTGCCCGGACTCGGATTACGCGGCCAATGTCGAACTCGCCGAGGCGCTGGCCCCTGCCACCCCGCGCCCCTTACCCGCGGCGGCTCTGACCAGGGTCGCCACCCCAGGCAAGACGGCCTGCGCCGACGTTGCCGAATTCCTTGGGATCGCTCTCGACAGCGTCGTCAAGGCGATCGCCGTCGTCAGCGAGTTGGAAGATGGAGGCAGGAAGTTCTCCCTGCTCCTGCTGCGCGGCGACCACGAACTCAATGAAGTCAAGGCCGGCAAGATTGCCGGCATGGCGCCCTTCCGCTTTGCGACGGAAGGCGAAGTCGAGGAAAGCCTCGGCTGCAAGCCCGGGTATATCGGGCCTGTTGCAGTCGACGGCCAAAAAGTGGCGGTTTTCGCCGACCGTGCAGTCGCGGCGATGAGCGACTTCGTCTGCGGCGCCAATGAAGGCGGATTCCACCTGAGCGGAGTCAATTTCGGGCGCGACCTGCCGGAACCGCAGGTTGCCGACATCCGCAACGTGCTTCCTGGCGACCCCTCGCCGGATGGCAAGGGCAGACTGGAAATCCGCCGCGGCATCGAAGTCGGCCACATCTTCCAGTTGCGCCAGAAATACGCTGCCGCGCTGGACTGCACCTACCTCGACGAGAACGGCAAGAGCCAGATCATGGAAATGGGCTGTTACGGCATCGGCGTGTCGCGCATCGTCGGCGCCGCCATCGAGCAGGGCAATGACGCCAAGGGCATCATCCTGCCGGCAGCCATCGCCCCCTTTGCAGTCTGCATCGTGCCCATGGGTTACCACAAGAGTGAAGCCGTCAAGGCTGCCGCCGACGGACTCTATGGCGAACTCAGGAAGTTCGGCGTCGATGCCCTGCTTGATGACCGCAACGAGCGGCCCGGCGTGATGTTTGCCGACATGGAACTGATCGGCATCCCGCACCGGATCGTGATCGGAGAGCGCGGTTTGAGCGAAGGCAAGCTAGAATACAAGGGTCGCCGCGATGCCGAACCGACACTGGTTGACCAGGGCGGCATCATTGACATGATTTTGGGGAAGCTGTGCGCCGCCTGATCGCCATCCTGCTGTTTCTGAACGCTACCGGTGCACTTGCCGGCGCGCAGATCTACGAGCCGCTCTCGGCTAGCGTCCAGGCAGCGCTGCACAAGGCTGTTTCCGATACCCGACCGCCCTCCACCTCGTTCAGCAATCCGCTGGATGCGGTCGAATGGCTGGCCGAGATGTCGCCGCGACTGGAAAAGCGAATCCCCAACCGGGAGTATCGGCTTGACCTGTTGCGCAGCATCCACTATGAAGCCACGCGCGCCGGGCTGGACCCGCAACTGGTGCTCGGCCTGATGCAGGTCGAGTCCGGATTCCGGAAGTATGCCGTTTCGTCGGCCGGCGCCCGCGGTTACATGCAGGTCATGCCGTTCTGGGTCAAGCTGATTGGCCGACCGGACGACAGCCTGTTCGACCTGCGTACCAACCTCCGCTACGGCTGCACCATCCTGCGCCACTATCTGGACATCGAAAAGGGCGACCTCTTCCGCGCCCTCGGGCGCTACAACGGCAGCCTCGGCAAGCCGGAATATCCGAACATGGTGCGCGCCGCCTGGCAGAACCAGTGGAGTTACCAGAAGCCGCCCAGACTGGCCCAGGCCGGCCGCTGATCAGCGCCCCATGCCGGGGAGCATGCCCTTCATGCCGCGCATGAGTTTGCCCATGCCGCCCCGGGAAACCATCTTCATCATCTTCTGCGATTGCTCGAACTGATTGAGCAGCCGGTTCACGTCCTGCACCTGAACCCCGGCGCCCAGCGCAATACGCCGCTTGCGACTGGCCTTGAGGATTTCCGGCTTGGCACGCTCGGCGGGCGTCATCGAATTGATGATCCCCTCGACCCGTCCGACCATCTTGTTCTCGGCCCCCGCCGGCAGTTGGCCAGCGGCCTGCGCGATCTGTGCCGGCATCTTGTCCATCAGCGCCGACAGCCCGCCCATGCTGCGCATCTGGGCGATCTGTTCCTTGAAGTCGTTGAGGTCGAAGCCCTTGCCGGATTTCACTTTCTTGGCAAAGGCAATGGCCTTTTCCTCGTCGAGCCCCTTCTTCGCCTCTTCGATCAGCGACAGCACATCGCCCATGCCCAGGATGCGCGACGCCATCCGTTCGGGATGGAAGGCCTCCAGCCCCGTCAGTTTTTCGCCAACCCCGGCAAACTTGATCGGCTTGCCCGTGATGTGACGCACTGACAGCGCTGCGCCACCGCGTGCATCGCCGTCCAGCTTGGTAAGCACGACACCGGTCAGCGGCAAGGCCTCGCTGAAGGCCTTGGCCGTATTGACCGCATCCTGGCCGAGCATGGCATCGACGACGAACAGCGTCTCGATGGGATTGAGCGCCGCATGCAGGCGCTTGATTTCGGCCATCATTTCCTCGTCGACCGCAAGACGGCCCGCCGTATCGACCAGCAGCACATCGTGATAGTGACGCTTCGCCCAGTCGACCGCCGCCAGCGCGATCGACTCCGGCTTCTCGCCGATGGTCAACGGGAAAAAATCGACCCCGGCCTGGCCGGCAACCGCCTTCAACTGCTCGATGGCTGCCGGACGATAGACGTCGCAGGAGACCACCAGCACCTTCTTCTTGTGATTTTCCTTGAGGAACTTGCCGAGCTTGCCGACTGTGGTCGTCTTGCCGGCACCCTGCAGGCCGGCCATCAGCACGATGGCTGGAGGCCGGGTATTGAAGCTGATCCCTTCATGCGCATCGCCCATGACCCGGGTCAGCTCGCCATGAACGACACCGACCAGTGCCTGGCCGGGGCTCAGCGAACTGATGACCTCCTCGCCGACCGCCTTCTCCCTGACTGCAGCGATGAAGTCCTTGATCACCGGCAGGGCGACGTCGGCCTCGAGCAGCGCCATGCGCACCTCACGCAGGGCGTCGGTGATGTTGGATTCAGTCAGGCGCGCTTCGCCCTTGAGCGTCTTCATGACGCGGGCAAGGCGGTTGGTCAGGTTATCGAGCATGGCGGATAGGCTTCTAGTAGAATTTGCGAATGTCCGACATTGTAATTCAGCTTCTGCCCCACATCCTCGCAGCCCTTCTCTACGGCGCGCTCGGCATCCATTTCTGGAACACGAGATGGCGCGAACATGAGGGACAAAGCATCGCTTGTCCCATGCGACCGTGGGAACGGCTGGCCATTGCCGCAGCCCTGCTGATCCACGCCGTCGGACTCTACGCTGCCTTGTTCGGCGAAGCCGGCATGCGCTTCTCGTTCAGCTTCGCCCTGTCGCTGATGATGTGGCTTGCCGTCCTGATCTACTGGCTGGAAAGCTTCATGGCGCGCATGGAGGGCATGCAACCGATGGTCCTGCCGCTGGCCGCGATCTGCGCCGCGTTGCCGGTCATCTTTCCCCAGGTACATCTGGTCGCCAACGCCAGCGCCATCGGCTTCAAGTTGCATTTTCTGGCGGCCATGCTGGCCTACAGCCTGCTCACGCTTTCCGCGCTGCACGCGATTTTCATGGGCTTTACCGAAAACGCCCTGCACAAGCGCCTGATGAAGCGCAGCCTGGCCAGCCTGCCACCTCTCCTGGCCATGGAATCGCTGCTCTTTCGCATGCTTCTTCTGGGCTTCGTCTTGCTGACATTGACGGTCGGCAGCGGCGTGCTTTTCTCGGAAGCCCTTTTCGGCAAGCCCCTGTCCTTCGATCACAAGACCCTGTTCGCCTTCGCTTCGTGGGGAATTTTCGCGACCCTGCTGGTTGGGCGCCATGCCTGGGGCTGGCGTGGCAAGCGCGCTCTGCGCTGGACGCTCGCCGGATTCTCCCTGCTGATCCTGGCCTATGTCGGCAGCCGCTTTGTCGCCGAGGTCATTCTGGGTCGCGTGTGAACCGTGACTGAGGTTCCCCTATCGGCGCAGCTGATCATCCTCGCCGTTCTTCTCGGCCTGTCGGCTTTCTTCTCGATCAGCGAGACCGCCATGATGGCCTCAAACCGCTTCCGGTTACGTCACCTCGCCCAGTCCGGAAATCGCGCAGCCGAAAAGGCTCTCGCCCTTCTCGCCCGGACCGACAAGATGCTGGGTGTCATCCTGCTCGGCAACAACTTGGTCAATGCCGCGGCAGCGACCCTGGTCAGCGTCATCGCCATCGAACTGTTCGGTGAGGAGAAGTGGGCCCTGGCGGCGGGAACCCTGATCGTCACCTTTGCCATCCTGGTGTTCTCGGAGATCACCCCAAAGATCGTCGGGGCCACATACGCCGATCGCCTCGCGCTCGTTCTGGCTCATGTGCTCACACCCCTTCTGCGTCTTTTCTACCCTCTCGTCTGGTTCATCAACCTCTTCGCCAGCGGACTTCTGCGCCTGCTGCGCCTCTCCCCAAAGCCATCCGCAGACATCGCGCGACTCTCTCCCGAGGAGTTGCGCAGCCTTGTGCTTGAATCTTCGCAGCTGATGCCCCACAAACACCGCAGCATCCTCTCCAGTCTCTTCGATCTCGACAACATCACCGTCGATGACGTAATGACCCCGCGCAGCAAGATCGAGATTCTCGACATCGACCTTCGCTGGGATGAGGTCCGCACCCAGTTGGCGACCAGTCACCACAGCCGGCTTCCGGTCTGCCACGGATCGCTTGACCAGCCTCTGGGAATCCTGCCGCTACGCCGACTGCTGGGCAGCATTGGCGGCGGCGAATTGGACAAGGCGACGATGCTCGAACAGATGCAGCCAGCCTACTATATCCCCGCCGGGACGGGAGTGTTCTCGCAACTCGCTTTCTTCCAGGAGAACCGCCAGCGCATCGGATTCGTTGTCGATGAATACGGCGAGATTCTTGGTCTGCTGACGCTTGAAGACATCATCGAAGAGTTCGTCGGCGAGTTCACCACCTCCCTGCCCGGACGCAGTCAGTCGCTTGCATGGAATGACGATGGAAGCGCGATTGTCGAGGGGTCTCGACAACTGCGCGACATCAATCGCATCCTTGGCCTGCGGTTTCCTCTGGACGGGCCGAAAACGCTCAATGGACTCATTCTCGAGCACTTTCAGGATATTCCGGATGCAGGTGTTAGTATTCGATTGACCGGGGTAACCATCGAAATCCTCAAGACTCAGGATCGCAACGTCGTCACCGTGCGCATATTCAGGCCCACCCGTCGCTGAAGCTGCCTTGTGCAGTCTTTACAAAAGGGGGTCTCCGTAGCATCATCGCTCAATCTAAACGGCATCTGACGCGCAACCAATGTCCGCCATACCTCAAGCAAGCCCCCTAAGCGGCCTCGCCCGCGCCCTGGTACAGGCGGGACGGCTCAAGGAACCAGAAGCCGAACAGTTGATCAGCCAGGCTCACCACGAGAGGCACTCGCTGATCGAACAGATCATAGCCAGTCAGAAGATTTCGTCGCTCGATCTTGCCCGTTTCGTGGCTGACACCTTTGGCTATCCACTGCTCGATCTGGCTGTTTTCGACGAAGCGCACATTCCGACAAACGCCATCGACCGCAAGCTGATTGCGGCTCATCGGGTCATCCCGCTCAACAAGCGGGGGAATCGGCTCTCGGTGGCTATCGCCGACCCGACCAATCTGCGGGCGCTGGACGAAATCCGTTTTCAAACCGGCCTGGGTGTCAACCCCGTGGTCGTCGAACACCCAAAGCTGGTTCCACTGGTCGCCAAGTATGCCGAATCCGCGGAAGACACGCTGAAGAGCCTCGCGACTGACGACATCAACCTCGACTTCCTCGACGAGGATTCGTCGGGCAAGGCGGATGAGGCGGCATCGCAGGAAATCGACGATGCGCCAGTTGTCCGGTTCATTCAGAAGATGTTGCTTGACGCGATCAACGATGGTGCGTCGGACATCCATTTCGAACCTTACGAGAAGTACTATCGCATTCGCGTCCGCGTGGACGGCGTTCTGCGTGAAGTTGCGACACCGCCGCTGGCGATCAAGGACAAGATTGCATCGCGGATCAAGGTCATTTCGCGTCTGAACATCGCTGAAAAGCGGGTTCCTCAGGATGGCCGGATGAAACTGGTTCTTTCGAAGAACCGTGCCATCGACTTCCGGGTCAGCACCTTGCCAACCCTGCAGGGTGAGAAGATCGTGTTGCGTATTCTGGATCCGACCTCGGCGACGCTCGGAATCGAGGCCCTCGGTTATGAACCGGAACAGAAGGCGATACTGCTCGATGCCATCAGCCGCCCCTATGGCATGGTGCTGGTTACCGGGCCGACCGGCTCCGGCAAGACGGTGTCCCTCTACACCTGCCTCAACATCCTGAACCGGGATGGCGTCAATATCTCGACTGCGGAGGATCCCGCCGAAATCAATCTGGCCGGCATCAACCAGGTGAATGTGGACGACAAGGCGGGACTGACCTTTGCGGTTGCCCTGCGTGCCTTCCTGCGCCAGGACCCGGACATCATCATGGTCGGCGAGATTCGCGACCTCGAGACCGCGGAAATCGCCATCAAGGCCGCCCAGACCGGTCACATGGTCATGTCAACGCTGCACACCAACGATGCCCCGGCCACCCTGACCCGCCTGATGAACATGGGCGTGCCAACCTTCAACATCGCCTCGAGCGTCCTGCTCATCACCGCGCAGCGCCTGGCGCGCCGCCTGTGCAACTGCAAGAAGCCGATCGACGTACCGAGCAAGACCCTCCTCGAGGCGGGTTTCACCGAAGCGGACCTCGACGGTTCATGGACTCTCTTCGGCCCCGGTGGTTGCGAACGTTGCAAGGGTACCGGTTACAAGGGGCGCGTCGGCATCTATCAGGTCATGCCCGTTTCCGAGGCAATCCAGCGACTGATCATGAGCGGGGCAGGTGAAATGGATCTGGCGGAACAGGCGGCACGCGAGGGGGTGAAGAACCTGCGCGAATCCGGCCTGCTCAAGGTGAAGCAGGGCCTGACCTCGCTCGACGAGGTTCTGAGCACAACGAACGTATAACGGGGAAGGATTACGGATGGCTACCGCCGCAAGGGCTAGAACCCTCACAATCAGGGAATACACTTTCGTCTGGGAAGGAAAGAACCGGGACGGCAAACCGGTGCGTGGCGAGATGCGCGCTGCGAGTGAGGCAGTGGTTCAGACCAGCCTGCGCCGTCAGGGGGTAATGAACGCGCGGGTCAAGAAGGCGCGCTTCAAGGTTGGCGGTAAGGTCACTGAAAAGGAAATCGCCCTCTTTACGCGCCAACTCGCCACGATGATGAAATCGGGCGTGCCGTTGTTGCAGGCTTTCGACATTGTCGGTCGCGGCCATGCCAACGGTGCGGTTGCCAAACTCCTGCTCGACATCAAGGCCGACGTCGAAACCGGCAGTTCGCTGTCACAGGCTTTCCGCAAGTATCCGCTGTATTTCGATGCCCTGTACTGCAACCTCGTCGGCGCCGGCGAACAGGCCGGCATCCTGGATACCCTTCTCGAAAGACTGGCGACCTACAAGGAAAAGATTCTCGCCATCAAGAGCAAGATCAAGTCCGCCCTGTTCTATCCGATCGCCGTCATCGTCGTCGCCTTCGTCATCACCGCCGTGATCATGATTTTCGTCATTCCGGCATTCAAGGACGTGTTCAAGAGCTTCGGCGCCGACCTGCCCGCACCGACCCTGCTGGTGATAGCCATCTCGGACTTCTTTGTCGCCTATTGGTGGGCAATCTTCGGGATCATTTTCGGTGGCCTCTACTTCTTCTTCGAGGCCTGGAAGCGTTCGGAAAAGGTGCAGATGGCGATGGACCGTTTGCTCCTTCGTCTGCCCATTTTCGGCGACATCATCCGCAAGGCGGTAATCGCACGCTGGTCGCGCACGCTGTCCACGATGTTCGCCGCCGGCGTGCCGCTGGTCGAGTCGCTGGATTCGGTCGGCGGCGCCGCCGGGAACTATGTCTACAAGGCCGGCACCAAGCAAATTCAAGGCGAGGTCTCGACCGGCACCAGCCTCACGAATGCGATGACGAACGTCAATCTGTTTCCCAACATGGTGACGCAGATGGTGGCGATCGGCGAGGAATCAGGCGCGCTTGATTCGATGCTTTCGAAGGTCGCCGACTTTTTCGAACAGGAAGTCGATGATGCCGTCGAGGCGCTGTCCAGCCTGATGGAGCCAATCATCATGGTGGTTCTCGGGACGTTGATCGGCGGCATGGTCGTCGCGATGTACCTGCCGATCTTCAAACTGGGTGCCGTCATCTGATGCCTTTCGAATCGCTGGGCGGCCTGGCTGCCGTAGCCGGGCTGCTCGGTCTGTGTGTCGGCAGCTTTCTCAACGTCGTGATTCACCGCCTGCCCAGGATGATGGAGCGCGAATGGCATGCACAGTGCGCGGATTTGCGGGGTGAAACGCCGTCGCCTGCGGAGGTCTTGTCGCTGGCACGCCCGCGCTCCCGCTGCCCGTCCTGCGGCCACCAGATTACCGTCCTCGAGAATATTCCGATCGTCAGCTACCTGATATTGCGCGGTAAATGCTCGAAGTGTGCGGCACCCATCTCACCGCGCTACCCGGTCGTCGAAGCGGCAACGGGCCTGCTATCGGCTTACGCCGCCTGGCACTTCGGACCAACGCCCCAGGCGCTCGGGGCACTGATCATGCTCTGGGCGCTGATCGCCCTGACCGCGATCGATCTTGACACCCAACTGCTTCCGGATTCGATCACCCTACCGCTGCTCTGGATCGGCCTGGCGCTCAATCTCGCCGGCACCTATGTTAACATTTCCTCGGCGGTCATTGGCGCCATGGTCGGCTATCTGACCCTGTGGTCGGTGTTCTGGCTGTTCAAGCTGGCGACCGGCAAGGAAGGCATGGGCTATGGCGACTTCAAGCTCCTCGCCGCGCTCGGAGCCTGGCTGGGCTGGCAGATGCTGCCGGTCATCATCCTGCTGTCGTCGATCGTCGGCGCCGTCGTCGGCATCTGCCTGATCGTCTTCAGCCGCCACGGACGCAACACACCCATCCCCTTTGGCCCCTATCTCGCCGCTGCCGGCATCATTGCCCTGTTCTGGGGCCCGCAGCTGACCCGTAGCTATCTCGGGCTGATGACTTGAAAATTCCGGGCTATATCACCGGTTAGGTCGGAACGTCTTCTCGTTTATAATTTGAGGTTTTGGAGGATCCTCATGCCGATCTACGAATATCGCTGTGACTCCTGCGGCTTCCAGAAAGAGCATCTGCAGAAGATGAGCGAGCCGCAGCTGACAACCTGCCCGGAATGCGGCAAGGAGAGCTACAGCAAGTTGCTGTCGGCTGCCGGATTCCACCTCAAGGGCAACGGCTGGTATGCCACCGATTTCAAGGGCGGCGGCAAACCCGCGGCCAAGCCCGAAAGCGCCCCGCCCTGCCAGGGCGGAACCGGAGCGTGCACTCCGTGCGCAGCCAGTTGATCAAGCGCTACTTCCTGACCGGACTCCTGATCTGGGTACCGCTGGTCATAACCGGCTGGGTACTGTCTTTCATCGTCAGCACGCTCGACCAGTCGCTGCACCTGCTACCCAAAGCGGTTCATCCGCAGACACTCTTCGGCTTTCCGATTCCGGGTGCCGGGTCGGTTCTGACCCTCGCGATGATCCTGCTGACCGGCATGCTGGCCACCAACTTCATCGGCCAGAAGCTGGTCGTCTGGTGGGAGATGCTTCTCGCCCGCATACCCTTCGTCAATTCGGTCTATCACAGCGTCAAGCAGGTTTCCGACACGCTCTTCTCGTCAAACGGGAACGCGTTCCGCAAGGCCTTGCTCGTCCAGTATCCGCGTGAAGGCTGCTGGACGATCGCCTTCCTTACCGGCAAGCCCGGCGGCGATGTCGTCAATCATCTGCGGGGCGAGTATTTGAGCGTCTACGTGCCGACCACCCCGAACCCGACTTCCGGCTTCTTCCTCATGATGCCCAGCCGGGAGGTCATCGAACTCGAAATGACCGTCAACGAAGCCCTCAAATACATCATCTCGATGGGCGTCGTGGCTCCGCCGCCGCACACCCCCGTCATCACAAAAACCTGATTCAAGCGGAAGGTTTCATGCGCACCCATTACTGCGGACAGCTAAGCGCCGCCCTCGACGGGCAGATTGTCACCCTCTGCGGCTGGGCGCAGCGTCGCCGTGACCATGGCGGGGTCATCTTCATCGATCTGCGCGACCGCGAGGGCCTTGCACAGATCGTCTGCGATCCCGACCGCGCCGACTCTTTCGCCATCGCCGAGTCGGTCCGCAACGAGTTCTGTCTGCGGGTGACCGGCAAGGTCAGGCCGCGTCCGGCCGGCACGACCAACGCCAACCTCGCGTCGGGCGAGATCGAGGTTCTCTGCCACGCGATCGAGGTCCTGAACCCGTCCGTGACGCCGCCATTCCAGCTCGATGACGACAATCTTTCCGAGAACGTCCGCCTGACTCACCGCGTCATCGACCTGCGCCGGCCGCAGATGCAGAACAACCTGATGCTGCGCTACAAGACGGCGCGCGCCTTCCGGCGCTTCCTCGACGACAACGGCTTCATCGACATCGAAACACCGATGCTGACCAAGTTTACGCCGGAAGGCGCCCGCGACTATCTCGTGCCGTCGCGCGTCCACCCGGGCCAGTTTTTCGCCCTGCCGCAGTCACCGCAACTGTTCAAGCAGTTGCTGATGGTCGCCGGCTTCGACCGCTATTACCAGATCGTCAAATGCTTCCGCGACGAGGATCTGCGCGCCGACCGTCAGCCGGAATTCACCCAGGTCGATATCGAGACCTCTTTCATGAGCGAGGACGAGATCACCGGCCTCATCGAGAACCTGATCCGCTATGTGTTCAAGGACGCGATCGACGTTGACCTGCCGGACCCGTTTCCCCGGATGACCTGCGCCGAGGCGATGAGCCGCTTCGGTTCCGACAAGCCGGACCTGCGCGTCACCCTCGAACTCACCGAAGTCACCGATGCCGTCAGGGATGTCGCCTTCAAGGTATTTTCCGGCACCGCCAACAGCGAGAACGGTCGGGTCGCCGCAATGCGCGTGCCGGGTGGCGCCAGCCTGACGCGTGGCGAGATCGACGAGTACACGAAGTTCGTCGCAATCTACGGCGCCAGAGGCCTGGCCTACATCAAGGTCAACGATGTCGCGCAACTGAACGAAACCGGCCTGCAAAGCCCGATTGTCAAGAACATCCACGAAAATGCGCTCAAAACCATCGTCAACCGCACTGGTGCCCAGTCCGGCGACCTGATCTTCTTCGGCGCCGACAAGGCCAAGGTGGTCAACGACGCGCTCGGTGCCCTGCGCACCAAGATCGGCCACGAAAAGGGTTTCCTCAACGGCAGGCCGTGGGAACCGCTGTGGGTCGTCAACTTCCCGATGTTCGACTACGACGAGGAAGACAAGCGGTGGACGGCGTCCCACCATCCTTTCACCAGCCCCAAGGACGAGCATGTCGCCCTGCTCAAGACCAACCCGGGCAAGTGCCTGGCCAAGGCCTACGACCTGGCGCTCAACGGCTCGGAAATCGGCGGCGGCTCGGTCCGTATCCATCGCGCCGAAGTCCAGGAAGCGGTATTTGAGGCCCTGAACATCGGCCCCGAGGAGCAGCAGGCAAAGTTCGGCTTCCTCCTCGACGCCCTCAAGTACGGTGCCCCGCCACACGGCGGACTGGCCTTCGGTCTCGACCGCATCGTTACCATGATGACCGGCGCTGAATCGATCCGCGACGTCATCGCCTTCCCCAAGACCCAGCGCGCCCAGTGCCTGCTGACCGACGCGCCGAGCAGCGTCGATGAGAAGCAACTGCGCGAACTGCATATCCGCCTGCGCCAGAAGGTGGAAACCCAGGTCGAAGTCAGCCAGGGCTGACCCGCCATGAGACCGTCGCTGCGCCTGCTGATCGTCGCCTGGCTGGCGATTGGCGGCGCGCTGGGGCTGGCCCGCGAGAATGTCGCGGTCGACTGGGTTGTGCTGGCCGATTTGCCGCGCGAGGCGCGCCAGACACTGTTCCTGATCAAGGACGGCGGGCCGTTTCCCTACGCGCGTGACGGCGTCGTCTTCAACAACTACGAAAGACGCCTGCCTCTGCGCCAGCGCGGCTACTACCGCGAATATACCGTCAAGACCCCCGGCAGCCACGGCCGGGGAGCACGGCGCATCGTCGCCGGCAGTGAACAGGAGTACTACTATACGGACGATCACTACCGCAGCTTCAGGCGCATACGGGAATAGACGATGAGCGAGAAGTTCCTCGGCAGGGCCGACAAGGCCGCTGTTTACTACCTGCCGGCCAGCCGCCGCAACGCCATCGACGCAACCGCCGCAAAGCTCCAGCTCCGCTCGATTCCCGTGGAACTCTCCCGGGCAGCCAGCGCCGGTGAAGCACTCCGGCGACTGGGTGAAGCCCTGAACTTCCCGGACTGGTACGGCGCGAATTTTGATGCACTCATCGATTGCCTTACCGATCCCGAATGCCTCCCCGGCAAAGGTCACGTACTGTTTGTCGATGGCACCGCAACTTTGCGCCAGGGCGACCCCAAGGCTTTCGCGACCCTGCTGGACGTCCTTCAGGCGGCAGCCGGCGAGCGCCGCGCGGCCGGCACGCCCCTGTGGATACTGCTTGACACGCACGCCCCGGGCATTAACTCATTGCCCGAGAAATGACCGGCTTCAAACAGCCCGTCTCGGTTCTGGTCGTCATCTACACCCCGGCGCTTGATGTCCTGCTGCTCGAACGCAGCGCGCATCCGGGGTTCTGGCAGTCGGTCACCGGCAGCCGCGAGGGAGACGAAGGGCTTGCCGAAACGGCCCGGCGCGAGGTGGGCGAGGAAACCGGCATCGACAGCACACGCTACCACCTTCAGGACTGGCACATCACCAACACCTTCGAGATCTTCTCCGAGTGGCGCCACCGCTATGCGCCCGGCATCACCCGCAACGCCGAACACGTCTTCGGCATGCTGCTTCCCGAAGCGCAGCCCATTTCGATAGCTCCCGGCGAACATCGCAACTGGGCCTGGATGCCATGGCAGCAGGCCGCCGGATGTTGCTTTTCGTGGACCAACCGCGACGCCATTCTGATGCTGCCCGACAAGATTGCCCGGACGACTTGAAACGCCTGAATAAACCCCTATATTGAAAGCGGGACAACTTGATTCAATAAGGAGATACATCATGGCAAACATCACTCGCCTCGATCCGCTCGAGGATCTGTTCCGCGGCTTTTTCGTGCGCCCGGTCAACTTGAACACAAACACGCAACAACCGCCATCGATCAAGATGGACGTCAAGGAGCAGGGTGACGATTACCTGGTCCACGCCGAACTGCCTGGCGTCAAGAAGGAAGACATCCATGTCGTCGTCGACGGCAATCAGGTGTCGATCAGTGCCGAGGTCAAGCAGGAAAAGGAAGTCAAGGAAGGCGAGCGCGTCCTGCGCTCCGAGCGCTACTTCGGCAAGGTGACACGCTCGTTCCAGCTCGGCCAGGAGATCGACGATGCCAAGGCAGCCGCCAAGTTCAATGACGGCGTCCTCGAACTGACGCTGCCGAAACGCGCGGCAAGCCCGAACAAGCGCCTGACCGTCGAATAATCCGCCCGCCACTACGAGGTAAAGGCCGGACCCCGTTCCGGCCTTTTTCTTTGTACAATCCGCGCCAGTTCAACCGGAGCCCGCAATGAGTCTCGACAACCTCGCCCCCGGCATCAAGGCCGCCGTTCTCGCCGAAGCGCTCCCCTACATCAAGCGCTTCCACGGCAAGACCATCGTCGTCAAGTACGGCGGCAACGCGATGACCGACGATCATCTCAAGCAATGCTTCGCGCGCGATGTCGTCCTGCTCAAGCTGGTCGGATTCAACATCGTCGTCGTCCATGGCGGCGGTCCGCAGATCGAAAGCCTGCTCGCCCGCGTCGGCAAGAAGGGCGAATTCATCCAGGGCATGCGCGTCACCGATGCCGAAACCATGGATCTTGTGGAAATGGTGCTCGGCGGGCAGGTGAACAAGGAAATCGTCAACCTGATCAACCAGCACGGCGGCAAGGCGGTCGGCCTGACCGGCAAGGACGGCAATTTCATCCGCGCCAGGAAGCTGATGCTGGAAAACAAGGACATTCCGGGCGACCTGATCGACATCGGCCAGGTCGGCGACATCTCGCAGATCGACCCGTCATTGATCGCCCTGCTCGACACCGGCGCCTTCATCCCGGTCATCGCGCCGATCGGCGTCGGCAAGGCGGGCGAAACCTACAACATCAACGCCGATGTCGTCGCCGGCAAGATCGCCGAAGTGCTCAAGGCCGAGAAACTGGTCCTGCTGACCAACACCCCGGGGGTCCTCGACAAGGCCGGCAACCTGGTCAGCGGCATCACCCCCAAGCAGATCGACGAAATGGTCGAGGACGGCACCCTCTCCGGCGGCATGCTGCCGAAGATCGGCTCGGCGCTCGATGCGGCACGCAACGGCGTCAAGGGTGTGCACATCATCGATGGCCGCGTCGAACATGCGCTGCTGCTGGAAATCCTGACCGACCACGGCGTCGGCACGATGATCAAGTCGCATTGATGCGGTGTCCGCGGAAAACCTGGCTGTTCGACCTCGACAACACGCTGCATCACGCAACACCGCACATCTTTCCCCACATCAACCGCTCGATGACCGAGTACATCGAGCGCCATCTCGGTGTCGACCATGATCAGGCAACCGCCATCCGCCAGGATTACTGGATTCGCTACGGCGCAACGCTGCTCGGCCTGATCCGTCACCACGGCACCGACCCCGACCATTTCCTCCGCGCCACCCACCAGTTTCCCGACCTCAAGCGCATGGTCGTCTTCGAGCGCCCGGTCATCCACGCCCTGCGCCGCCTGCCGGGACGCAAGATCATCTTTTCCAACGCGCCGCGTCACTATACCGCGGCCATCCTCGCCATCACCGGCCTTGGTTGTTGCTTCGATGCGGTCTATTCGGTCGAGAGCGTCCGCTATCGCCCAAAACCGATGCTTTCCGGCTTCCGCGCCCTGCTCCGGGCGGAACGCCTCGACCCGCGCCGCTGCATCATGGTCGAGGACAGCCTGGCCAATCTCATCGCAGCCAAGAAACTCGGCATGAAGACCGTGTGGGTGAGCGCTGGCTCCCGCCGGTCCCCCAGCGTGGATGCAAAAATCACGTCGGTCCTCGAACTCCCCGGTCGTTGCGGTCGACTATAATTTCCGGCCAAAATTCAAACACCGGAACGGACAGAAGGAGAACCATGGCCATCAAGCCCGGCGAGCGCCGCCTGCAGATTCTGCAAACCCTGGCCCAGATGCTGGAAACCCCGAAGGGGGAGAAGATCACCACCGCCGCCCTGGCTGCCCGGCTCGAGTGCTCGGAAGCCGCCCTCTACCGGCATTTCGCGAGCAAGGCGCAGATGTTCGAGGGTCTGATCGAATTCATCGAACAGAGCCTGTTCGGGGTGATCAACCAGATCACGTCGGAAGAAGCGCAGGGCCTGAAGCAGGTCGAATCGATCCTCGGACTGCTGTTGAGCTTCGCCCAGAAGAATCGCGGCATGACGCGAGTCCTCATCGGCGACGCCCTGGTCAATGAGAATGAGCGCCTGCAGGGACGCATCAACGCCCTGCTCGACAAGATCGAAGCCGCCCTGAAGCAGGCGCTGCGCATCGCCGCGACACAGGGATCCCTGAAGCATGACGCCGACTTCGGTGCGCTGGCCAACCTGCTGCGCTGCTATGTCGTCGGCCGCTGGGAACAGTACGCGCGCAGCGGCTTCAACCGCGAACCGCTCGCCCAGTGGCCGCAGCAGTGGCCAATGCTGTACTTCGCCTGCCTGTCGCAGTCCGGCGCGCCGGTTGGCGTCTGAAATGGGAAAGGGCGGCACATGCCGCCCTCGCCGCTGACCAGGGCACGAATCAGCGCTTCAGATACGCCGCCGCATCGAGCGCGAAGTAGGTCAGGATGCCGTCGGCCCCGGCCCGCTTGAAGGCCAGCAGGCTCTCGAGCACGCAAGCCTCCTCGTCGAGCCAGCCGTTCTGCGCCGCCGCCTTCAGCATCGCGTACTCGCCACTGACCTGGTAGGCGAAGGTCGGCACCCCGAAGCGATCCTTGACGCGGCGAACGATGTCCAGATAAGGCATCCCCGGCTTGACCATGACCATGTCGGCGCCCTCTTCCAGATCGAGCGCCACTTCCTTGAGCGCCTCGTCGGAATTCGCCGGATCCATCTGGTAGGTGTACTTGTTGCCCTTGCCGAGATTGCCGGCCGAGCCGACCGCATCGCGGAACGGACCGTAGAAGCTGGATGCGTATTTGGCCGAGTAGGCCAGAATCCGCGTATGGATCTGCCCGGCCGCGTCGAGTTCCGCGCGGATGCGGCCGATGCGGCCGTCCATCATGTCGGAGGGCGCCACCACGTCGGCGCCCGCTTCGGCATGGCACAGTGCCTGCTTCGCCAGCACTTCCAGCGTCTCGTCGTTCAGCACATAGCCGGTCTCGTCGATCAGGCCATCCTGACCGTGACTGGTGTATGGATCGAGCGCGACGTCGGTGATCACCCCGAGATCCGGGAATTCACGCTTCAGCGCCCTGACCGCGCGCGGGACCAGGCCATGGCTGTTGAACGCCTCTTCCGCGCCCAGCGACTTCAACGAGGCATCGATCACCGGAAACAGCGCCAGCGCCGGAACGCCCAGATTGACCGCGCGCCCGGCGGTTTTCAGCAGGATGTCGAGCGACTGCCGCTCGACGCCCGGCATCGACGCCACCTTCTCGCCGCGCCCGTCGCCTTCGAGAACGAAAACCGGGTAAATAAGGTCGTCGACCGCGAGCACCGACTCACGCATCAGGCGACGGGAAAAATCATCGCGCCGCATCCGGCGCATGCGGGTTTCGGGATAACGCCCGGTAGCAGTCATGTCAGAACCTCAAGCCATTCGAATCGCGGATTTTCGTTCGCAACGGAACTTTTTCGCATTGATCAACGTCAGAGAACGCAGACGGCACCCGCTGTCTCTCGCTCCCCCTCCCTGAGCGGGTGTCTTGACCACGTCAAGACATTTCGGCCTCCGGATTCCCCTTTTCCGGAGGCCTTTTGTTTTGCTGCGCCTTTCCTTCGATGCCCAGCCAGTCGCCAAGCAGCGCTTCGGCCTCTTCGACACCCGTACGTTTCAGGCTGGAGAAGAGTTGCACCGAGTACAGACCGGCATCGCCCCAGGTCGCCAGTTCGGCCTTCACCGCGCGCAGTACCGTCGTCTGCTCCTGCCGGCTCAGCTTGTCGGCCTTCGAGAGCAGGATGTGGATCGGCCGGCCGGTCGGCCGGAACCAGTCGATCAGGCGCAGATCGAGATCGGTCAGCGGGCGCCGGATATCCATGATGACGACCAGTCCGACCAGTTGCTCGCGCTTGCCGAGATAGGGTCCGACCAGTCCCTCCCATTGCGAACGGATCCCCTCCGGCGCCTTGGCATAGCCATAGCCGGGCAGATCGACAAAATACCTGCCGTCGGCGAGCGTAAAATAATTCAAATGTTGCGTGCGGCCCGGCGTCTTGCTGACGTAGGCCAGCCGCACCCGTCCCGCCAGGGTGTTGATCGCCGACGATTTGCCGGCATTGGAACGGCCGGCAAAGGCGACCTCGCGGACGGCATCCCGCGGCAGGTCGCGAAGGTGGGCGACGGTGGTGAGAAAAACCGCCTGCTGGAACAAGGACATAAAAAACTCTCGGGGGCCGCCAAGGCGGCGGAGAAGTGATATAGAATAGCAGGTTTGTAACTTCCGTTCCGGCCAAAGCGCCCCAAGACGCGCACTAGGAGTTCGAAGATGATCCGTACTGCGGCAATGGCAATCCTTCTTGCCACCACTTTCATGTCCCACGCGGCTGAGGAAGCCAAAGCCAAGGCAGACCCCGCCAAGGGCAAGGCCATCGCCGAGACCGTCTGTGTCGCCTGTCATGGCGCCGACGGCAACAGCCCTGCCGCAGCCAACCCGAACCTCGCCGGTCAGGGCGCCGAATACCTTTACAAGCAGCTGAATAACTTCAAGGCGGTCAACGGCAAGCCCGCCGCCCGCAACAACGCCATCATGGGTGGCATGGTCGCGGCGCTCTCCGACGAAGACATGAGGAATCTCGCCGCCTGGTTTTCCAGCCAGAAACTGAAGCCCGCCGTCGCCAGGGATGAATCGAAGATCGCCCTGGGCCAGAAGATCTGGCGTCAGGGCGACTTCAAGAAGGGTATTCCGGCCTGTGCCGGCTGCCATGGCCCGGCCGGCGCCGGCCTGCCCGCGCAGTACCCGCGCCTGTCCGGCCAGTATGCCGAATACACCGAGGCGCAACTGAAGGCGTTCCGCAGCGACGAGCGCAACAACGATCCCGAAAGGATGATGCGAACCATCGCGGCCAAGATGTCGGACGCCGAGATGAAGGCCGTGGCGGAATACGCCGCCGGCCTGCGCTAGGCCGGCGGCCCGCGGAAAGGCAGCCAAGGCTGCCTTTCCTGTTGGCCAGATCCGTGACTTGGCATTCGCTCCGCTCGCGGATAGACTGCGCTGACAAGACCGATCAACCCCGTCGAGGAGACCCAACGTGATTACACTCAAGCAACTGCTGGCCGCCAAGAATCGGCCTCTCGCCGTCGTGACGCCAGGCGATTCCGTCTTCCATGCGCTGAGCCTGATGGCCATGCACGACGTCGGCGCGCTTCTCGTTCTCGATGGCGAAGATCTCGTCGGCATCTTTACCGAGCGCGATTACGCGCGCAAGCTCATCCTCCAGGGCAAGAGCTCGAAGGAAACGCTGGTCAGCGAAATCATGAGCGACAAGGTCGCCTATGTCACCCTGACCGCAACCGTCGACGAATGCATGGCGCTGATGACGGAAAAGCATTTCCGGCACCTGCCCGTTCTCTCCGACGATGGCGAGGTGATCGGGATCGTCTCGATCGGCGACCTCGTCAAGGCAACCATCAGCAACCAGCAGTTCATCATCTCCGAACTGGCGCGCTACATCACCGGCTGATGGCCGCCTGCGCTTGTGCGGGCAGCCTCTTTCTTCGGTCCACGGGTGAAATCGGCGGGACACTGTAAGTTTTCGGGGGTCCAACACGACTACTCGACAGACGCACAGAGTGAGGTTGCACCATGCTGATCAGGCACCGCCCGGAAATTCCCCCGTCCGCAATCACCCCGCCCGATGTCTATGGCGGGCGCCGCGACTTCTTGCGCGCCATGGCCCTCGGCGCGGGCGCCGCCGGTTGCGGGCTGCTCGGGGCGAGCCACGCGGCAACCGGTGAGCGCACGCGCTTCGAATCGGTCGTTCCCGGCCCCTTCTCCCTG
Source organism: uncultured beta proteobacterium (assembly GCA_963810175.1). Classification (GTDB taxonomy): domain Bacteria; phylum Pseudomonadota; class Gammaproteobacteria; order Burkholderiales; family Rhodocyclaceae; genus Azonexus. Next base: position 85,326 of record CAWEMU010000036.1, read on the forward strand.
AATGACGAGAAGCCGACTTCCTACGCCTCGGTCACCGAATACGGCAACTTCTACGAGTTCGGCCCCGACAAGGACAGCCCGGGCCGCAACGCCTACCGCTTGCGCACCCGGCCGTGGACGGTCAGCATCGAGGGCGAGGTCCGGGCGCCGAAGACCTTTGCCATCGAAGACATCCTGAAATGGGCGCCGCTCGAGGAGCGCGTCTACCGGATGCGCTGCGTCGAAGGCTGGAGCGCCGTCATTCCCTGGGTCGGCTTTCCGCTCAATGAACTGATCAGGCGCTGCGACGTCACCGGCAATGCGAAATTCGTCGAATTCTGGTCGCTGGCCGACCCCGAGCAGATGCCCTACGTCCGTCTTCCCTTTCTCGACTGGCCCTACGTCGAGGCGCTCCGGCTCGACGAGGCGATGCATCCGCTGGCCCTCCTCGGCCTCGGCATGTACGGCGAGCACATGCCGAGGCAGAACGGCGCCCCGCTGCGCGTCGTCGTTCCGTGGAAATACGGCTTCAAGGGCGCCAAGTCGATCGTCAGGGTGCGCTTTGTCGAAAAACAGCCGCCCACCGTGTGGACCAAGACGGCGCCCGACGAATACGGCTTCTATTCCAACGTCAACCCGGACGTGCCGCACAAGCGCTGGAGCCAGAGCCACGAACGCCGGCTGGGCGAATTCTTCAAGCGCAAGACGCTTCCCTTCAACGGTTACGCCGACCAGGTCGCCGGACTCTACGCCGGCATGGATCTGCGCAGGAATTTCTGAACGATGCCCATGCAAGAAACCACGCCTCCGGTCGCCCGACTCAAGCTCGCCCTCTTCCTCCTGGCGCTGCTGCCGCTCGGGCGCCTGCTGTGGGCCGCGTGGACCGGCGATTTCGGCCCCAACCCGGTCGAATTCGTCCAGCGCTGGACCGGCACCTGGACCTTCAATTTCCTGCTGCTGACGCTGTGCATCACGCCGCTGCGCGTGTGGACGCAGTGGCACTGGCTGCTTCGCCTGCGGCGCATGCTCGGGTTATTCACCTTTTTCTACGCGACGCTGCACTTTCTGTCCTTCATCGGCTTCGACCACTCGTTCGACGTCAACGCCATTGCCCGGGACATCTTCAAGCGCCCCTTCGTCACCGTCGGCTTCGCCGCCTTCGTGCTGCTGATTCCGCTCGCCGCGACCTCGAACCAGTGGGCGATCCGCAAACTGGGCGGGCGCCGCTGGCAGGAACTGCATCGCAACGTCTACCTGATCGGCATTCTCGCCGCGGTCCATTATTTCTGGCTGGTCAAGGCGACGGCGCTGCTCTGGCCGCTGGCCTATTCGGTCGCGCTGGCCTTCCTGCTCGGCTGGCGGGTGCGCGAACGGCGGCGCAAGGCAATTCCCGTGCCGCGGTTCGAGAACGCCAAGCCGCTCAAGTTCTTCAGGCAGAAGCCGGACTAGTGCCAGCCGTTGGTTTTATGGCATTAGGGCTGTTTCCTGCGCGGCGACTCGAAGCGGATGATGGCGCGGCCATCGGCGGCCTGCTTCGGCGGCACCTTCCAGGCGTGGCCATAGACGACCTCGAAGGTCGCCGGCAGCTTGCCGTCGCGGCGCAGACGCTCGTAGGCGGCGCGCGCCCGCGCCCAGGACTGGCGCCCGGTCAGCCCATGCCGGCGCGCCTTCATCGCGCAGCCCGACCCGGCGGCGCGCAGGTCGCCGAGCATGTCGTCGAAGCGGTCGTAGGTCAGCGTCAGCACTTCCATGTCCATCACCGGGTCGGCAAAGCCGCAGCCGACCAGCATGTCGCCGAAATCGTGCATGTCGATGAAGCGCTGGGTGTGCGCGTAGCCGTCGGCGAACGCCGAGCGCAGTTCCTTCAGCGTATCCGGCCCGAGCGTCGAGAACATGATCAGGCCGCCGACCTCGAGGACGCGATGCGCCTCGGCCAGCGCCGGCAGCGGGTCGTCGAGCCAGTGCAGCAGCAGGTTGGACCAGACGATTGCGGTCAACTGCGATTTCAGGGGCAAATTCACGGCGTCGGCCGCCAGCCGCTGCGCCCCGTTCTGCCGCCCGCGACCGAGCCAGCGCTGCCAGCCGGCGCGCGGCACCTGGCCGGTCTGCAGCATGGCGGGAGAAATATCGAGACCGACCAGTTGCGCCTGCGGGTAGCGCGCCGCGAGTCCGGCAAAACTGCCACCGCGGCTGCAGCCGAGATCGACAATGCGCGCCGGCTGGATGTTCACGTAGTCGAGCCGCTCCTGCATGCGGCGGTCAACCTCGCGGACGAAGAAATCCGCCTGGTCGTAATTCGCTGCCGCCCGGGAAAAGCGCCGGCCGACCTGCAGCCGGTCGACGAAGGCCTGACTCAAACCGCCTTCATGCCGAGGCGGGCGAACAACTGGTCGTCGCGGTCGACATCGGGATTGCCCGTGGTCAGCAGGCGGTCGCCATAGAACATCGAATTGGCGCCGGCGAGGAAGCACAGCGCCTGCAGTTCGTCGCTCATTTCCTGACGACCGGCCGACAGGCGAACCCACGAAGACGGCATGGTGATGCGCGCGGCGGCGATGGTGCGCACGAACTCGAAGGGATCGAGACGCGGGTTGTCGGCCAGCGGCGTTCCGGGGATCGGCACCAGGTTGTTGATCGGCACCGATTCCGGCGGCTGCGGCAGGTTGGCCAGCTGCACGATCAGCCCGGCGCGGTTGCGGCGCGACTCGCCCATGCCGATGATGCCGCCCGAGCAGACGTTGATGCCGGCCTCGCGCACCTGTTCGAGCGTGTCGAGGCGGTCGTCGTGGGTGTGGGTCTTGATGACCTGCCCGTAGAATTCCTTGTCGGTATCGAGATTGTGGTTGTAATAGTCGAGCCCGGCTTCCTTGAGCTTTTCGGCCTGGCCGTCCTTGAGCATGCCGAGCGTGACGCAGGTCTGCATGCCGAGCGCCTTGACCTCGCGCACCATGTCGAGCACGCGGTCGAGATCGTTGTCCTTCGGCCCCTTCCACGCGGCGCCCATGCAGAAGCGCGAGGCGCCCTTGGCCTTCGCCGCCTGCGCCGCGGCAACCACCTCGTCGAGCGGCAGCAGGCGCTCGCGCCCGGTTTCGGTTTCGTAGCGCGCCGATTGCGAGCAGTAGCTGCAATCTTCCGAGCAGCCGCCGGTCTTGACCGAGAGCAGCGTCGAGCGTTGAATGGCGTTGGGATCGAAATGCGCGCGGTGCACGCCCTGGGCGCGCCAGAGCAGATCCAGCAGCGGCATTTCATAAAGGGCGAGCACTTCGTCGACCGTCCACCGGTGGACGGAGACGGGCTGGGCGGCGGTGGAGACGGCGGCGAGGGAACTGGCGTGCATGGGAGGCCTTGCTTGAGAATGATCGGGAGAAACCGGTGGCGACGTCGTTGAATTGTCGGGGACGCCTGTAAACATGTCAATTTTACCCCAGCCGTTGCGAACTGCCCTCAACCGCGTTGCCGCCCGCCTGCTGCCCGGCAGTTGCCTGCTGTGCGCCGCCGACAGCGCCGCCGGCCTGTTGTGCGCGGCGTGCGCGGCCGACCTGCCGCAACTCCCCGCCGCGCTGTGCCCGCAGTGCGGCGACGAGACGACGCTCGGCGAGCGCTGCGGCGCCTGCCTCAAGGACCCGCCGGCCTTCGTGCGGACGATCGCGCTTTTTCGCTACGAATTCCCGGTCAACCGCCTGATCCAGGCGCTCAAGTATGGTCACCAGTTGCCGCTGGCCGCCTGGTTCGGCGCGCGGCTCGGTCAAATGCTCGTAGCGGCGGACCACGATCTCGTCCTGCCGCTCCCGCTCCACCCCACGCGCCTGCGGACGCGCGGCTTCAACCAGTCGCTCGAAATTGCCCGCCCCATCGCCAGGGCGCTCGGCGTCGCGATCGACCCGACCTTGCTGTCCCGCACCCGCGCGACGCCGCCGCAGGCCGAGCTGCCGCTCAAGGAGCGCGGCAAGAACGTGCGCGGCGCCTTCGAGTGCGCCGGCGACCTCGCCGGCAAGCGCGTGCTATTGGTAACGACGTCATGACCACCGGCTCGACACTGCGCGAGGCCGCCCGCATACTGAAACTCCACGGCGCCGGGCCGATCACCGTCGCGGTCGCCGCCCGCGCCCTGCGCCGCTGATCCCCGGCCAACCCGCCCCCCTGAACCGAGACCATGATCGCCGTCGTCCTCCACCAGCCCGAGATCCCGCCCAACACCGGCAACATCATCCGCCTGTGCGCCAACACCGGCGCCGAACTGCACCTCGTCGAGCCGCTCGGCTTCGAATTCACCGACAAGGCGCTGCGCCGCGCCGGCCTCGACTATCACGAATGCGCCCGCGTCGTCCGCCACGCCGACTGGAGAGCCTGCCGCGCCGCGCTCGGCCAACGCCGGCTGTGGGCGATGACCACGCGGGGAAGCGCCAGCCCCTTCGCCAGCGAACTGGGAGATGACGACGCCTTCGTCTTCGGCTGCGAAACCGCCGGCCTGCCGGCCGCCATCCTCGCCGAGTTCCCGCCGGCGCGGCGCCTGCGCCTGCCGATGCGCGCCGGCCAGCGCAGCCTCAACCTGGCGAACGCGGTCGCCGTCACCGTCTTCGAGGCCTGGCGCCGCGGCGGATTCGCCGGCGCGGGCTGAGCGGTGCCCGCTTCGCCGGATCATTGTTGCGTCAGAACAACAGGAACGCCCCAAACCTCCCCTGCAGACAAAACATCCGTTGCCCGCCCGCCCGCTCTTTGCCAAAATCGGTCCAACTTCTCGAATCGAGAGGTAAAGCTTAATCGGCTCGCAAGAGAGATTAAAAACTAACCACTAAGGAGAAATTCTGATGCAAAAGAAAATCATCGCCCTGGCAGTCGCCGGTCTGGCCTCCACGGCCGCCTTCGCGCAGACCAATGTCGTCGTCTACGGTGTTGCCGACGGCACGTTTGACTATGTCTGGCAGAGTGGCAGCGCGGCGCAATCGGCAACCGCGACTGTCACCCGCAACGCCGCTGGCGTCATCGTCCCGTCCGGCACCTGCCGCTTACCTACGCTTCGACGGTCAGGACAACGATGTCGATGCCACCCGTGTTTCGCAGAACTCGTCCTACATCGGCTTCAAGGGTTCCGAAGATCTGGGCAACGGCCTCAAGGCCCTCTTCCAGTATGAAACCACTGTCAACTTCGACAGCGGCACCGGCTTTGGCGGCAGCCGTGACTCGTTCGTCGGCCTCAGCCACGCCAACGCCGGTACCGTCGTTCTCGGCAACCTGACCGGCCCGACCCGCGCCCTGGGCGCCGCCCTCGACGTCAACCCGGGTGCCACCGGCATCGGCGCCAACAGCGGCCTGATCGGCAAGATCGCCGGCTCGACCCTCAAGAGCTCCGTCGTCGCCAACGGCGTCATCGCTGCCACCGGCGCGGCTGTCAACGCCAACACCACTCTGGGCTACGGTTCGGCCAACGGTTGCGGCCGCAGCCAGCACCTGCACGTCGATCTTCGACACCCGCTGGGCCAACTCGATCGCCTACCTGTCCCCGAGCTGGGGCGGCTTCTCGTTCGCCGCCGCCTACGTCGCCAACGAGAACAAGACTCCCGGATCTACGGCACCATCCACTACCACCACGTCAATGCTGCCGGCGTCGCCACCGTCATGGCCGACGCCCGCCAGCAACCTCGCCCAAGCCGACACCTACGGCTATGACCTCGGCATCAAGTGGGAAGGCATGGGCTTCATGGCTGCCGTGACCTACAACTGGGCGCAACTCGGTGACTGGGTTGACACCGAAGGTCGAACAACCTCCGCGTCGGCGGCATGTACACCGCCCCAGTGTGGTCCATCCGCGCCATGTGGGAAAAGACCGAGTATGACATCGACGCAGCAACCTCCTCGGCTTCTCCAACACCGATCAGCAGAAGATGGGCATCGGCGGCACCTTCAGCTTCGGCAAGACCACCCTGCTCGCCCAGTGGTACGGCACCAACAGCGCCAAGGACATCAGCAACTCCAAGGCCAACCTGTACGAAGTCGGTGCTCTGTACAACCTGTCCAAGCGCACGATGCTGAAGGCAACCTGGGCGATGATCGACAACGACGACGGCTCCGCCGCCGACTTCGGCGTCAATGCCATCGGCAACCACGTCCTATCGCAACCCGTACCGCTGCCGCCACTGGTGCCGGCGCCATTGCACACCCGGTACCACCAGCTAGCTTCCGGCTTCGGTGCCAAGAACCAGGGCATCCAGGTTGGTGTTCGTCACTCCTTCTAATCCGGCCTGACCGGTTGGAAAATCAAACGGGCGCTTCGGCGCCCGTTTTTCGTTGTGTGCCGCCTTGCCGCAATCGGCAGTGCAACAAAAAGGGCGCCCCGCGGGGCGCCCTTGTCTTTTGCCGGTCGGGAATCAGCCGAGCAGGATCAGGTTGTCGCGGTGGATGATTTCCGGCTCGTCGACGTAGCCGAGCAGGCTCTCGATTTCCAGCGTCGACTTGCGGGCGATCAGGCGCGCTTCGCCGCTCCCGTAGTTGCACAGCCCGCGCGCGACCTCGGCACCGCCGGGGGCGATGCAGGCGACCGCGGCGCCGCGCCCGAATTCGCCCTCGGCGGCGACGACGCCGATCGGCAGCAGGCTTTTGCCCGCTTTCAGCGCGTTGACCGCACCGGCGTCGAGCAGCAGCCGGCCCGCCAGTTGCAGGTGGTCGGCCAGCCATTGCTTGCGCGCCGCCAGCGGCTGGGTCTGCGACACCAGCAGCGTGCCGACCCTCTCGCCACCGGCCACGCGGATGATGACGTCGGCTTCGCGGCCGCTGGCGATCGCCGTGTGCGCGCCGCTCTGCGCGGCGCGCCTGGCGGCGATGACCTTGGTGATCATGCCGCCCTTGCCGATGGCGCTGCCGGCGCCGCCGGCCATGGCTTCCAGCGCCTCGTCGCCGGCCGTCGCCTCGCGGATCAGCGTCGCGGCGGGATCCTTGCGCGGGTCGGCGGTGAACAGCCCGGTCTGGTCGGTCAGGATGAGCAGCGCATCGGCCTCGATCAGGTTGGCGACGAGCGCGCCGAGGGTATCGTTGTCGCCGAACTTGATCTCGTCGGTGACGACGGTGTCGTTTTCGTTGATGATCGGCACCACGCCGAGCCCGAGCAGCGTCGTCAGCGTCGACCGCGCATTCAGGTAACGCTTGCGGTCGGCGAGATCGTCATGGGTCAGCAGGATCTGCGCGGTCTGCAGGCCATAGCGCGAGAATGCGCCTTCGTAGACCTGGACCAGCCCCATCTGGCCGACGGCCGCCGCCGCCTGCAACTCGTGGACGGTCCTTGGCCGCTTCCCCCAGCCGAGGCGCTGCATGCCGCAGGCGATGGCGCCCGAGGAAACGAGGACGACCTCCCTGCCCTGCCGCCGGAGGACGCTGATCTGGCGCGCCCAGTCGTCGATCGCCGCGAGGTCGAGTCCGGCCCCGTTGTTGGTGACCAGCGCCGAGCCGACCTTGACGACGAGACGCCTGGCGGTTGCAAGGCGGGTTTTCATGGGCTTGCTTCGAGCATGTTTGAGATGGCTGTGCGAGCGGACCAGATCTGCGTCGCGAGGATGTCCCAGATCAAGCTCATTTCAAGTCCCAGGTACGCATGCGCCAGATGATTCCGAAAAGCCGGCAACGTGCACGCCAGCGGACGTCCTGCCGGTAATGGCCTTCCAAGGCGACCGATGGCGTAATCCTTGAAACGCCTGGCCGACGATTTCAAGGTTGCGAAGGACAGCATCGCGCAAGAGGCTATTTTCGCAGAAATGGCGGCGCCATCCGTGGCGTACTGCCCAACGATGAGGTCGATGCAGTCAAGCGCATGGACCAGAAAAATTCGGGATCCTGCCGGTCATAAGGGCACCGGCTTCGCCAAGGATGCGACCTTCGAGGTAAGGAGAAAGCCCTCATCCGAAACGACATCGACTTTCGTTGAATCAGGGTCTATGTGTCATCGATGAGATGGATCAGGTCAAACAGCGAGGCACCTTCGCGAAAATGCACAAGAATGTCAACGTCACTGCCTTCGGTGGCTTCTCCTCGTGCAACTGAACCAAAAACACGAACATTGTCGGCCTTGTGCTGATTGGCAAGCGCAATCAACTACTCCGTCGGGCACGGAGTTGGGCGATGGTAATCATGTTTGATCGTGCGGGACAGTGTCAGTCATCGCTAGGGATTCTAGCGGCTCATCGGCGGGCCGCGCCAGCCGTTCCAGCGCTTCATAGACGGCAAAGATCAGCGGCTTCGTCCCGTCGCCGCTGATCGCGGCAATCGGGAAACACGGGCCGTCGTAGCCGGTCGCCTTCCTGTAGCCCTCGACGAAGGCGGCGATGGCGGCTTCGCGCTCGTCCGCGGGAATCAGGTCGATCTTGTTGAGCACCAGCCAGCGCGGTTTGGCGGCGAGCGACGGGTCGTGCCTGAGCAGTTCGCCGACGATCGCCTGCGCATCGCGCAGCGGATCGGCGTCGGGGTCGATCGGCGCGATATCGACGACGTGCAGCAGCAGGCGGGTCCGCTGCAGGTGCTTGAGGAAGCGGATGCCGAGGCCGGCGCCATCGGCGGCCCCCTCGATCAGGCCCGGCACATCGGCCATGACGAAGCTCTTGTCGGTGTCGACACGAACGACGCCGAGATTGGGGTGCAGCGTGGTGAACGGGTAGTCGGCAACCTTCGGGCGGGCAGCGGAAACGGCGCGGATCAGCGTGCTCTTGCCGGCATTCGGCAGGCCGAGCAGGCCGACGTCGGCCAGCACGCGCAGTTCGAGGCGCAGATCGAGTTCCTCGCCCGGCTCGCCCTTGGTGCACTGGCGCGGGGTGCGGTTGGTGCTCGACTTGAAGTGGATGTTGCCGAGGCCGCCCTTGCCGCCCTTGGCGATCAGCACTTTCCTGCCGTCCTGATCGAGGTCGGCCAGAATCTGCTCGCTGTCGAGGTCGAAAATGACGGTGCCGACCGGCACGCGCAGCACGATGTCCTTGCCGCCGGCGCCGTAGCAATCGGCGCCACGGCCGTTCTCGCCGCGCTGGGCAAGGAATTTGCGGGTGTAGCGATAGTCGATCAGCGTGTTGAGGTTGCGGTCGCCGACCGCGTACACACTGCCGCCGCGGCCGCCATCGCCGCCGTCCGGCCCGCCGCGCGGAACGTATTTCTCGCGGCGGAACGAAGCGACGCCGTTGCCGCCGTCGCCGGCCTTGACGTGGATTTTCGCTTCGTCGATGAATTTCATCTTTCGCCTCCAGAAATCAAAAAGCCCTATCCGGCGGATAGGGCTTTCGGTTTCCGCCGTGCCGACTTATTCGGCAGCCGGAACGATGGTCACGGTGCGGCGATTCTTGGCGCCCTTGATGGCGAACTGGACGACGCCGTCCGCGAGCGCGAACAGGGTGTGGTCCTTGCCGCAACCGACATTGTCGCCCGGGTGGAATTCGGTGCCGCGCTGGCGAACGATGATGTTGCCGGCGAGGACGAACTGGCCGCCGTAACGCTTGACGCCAAGCCGTTTTGACTCTGAATCGCGGCCGTTGCGTGAACTGCCGCCTGCCTTCTTGTGTGCCATTTGCTAGCTCCTTTCGTGACTCAGACGGCGATCGTGTCGATGCGCAGTTCGGTATAGTTCTGACGATGGCCCTGATGCTTCTGGTAGTGCTTGCGCCGGCGCATCTTGAAGATGTTGATCTTGTCGTGGCGGCCGTGGGAAACCACGGTGCACTTGACGGTGGCGCCAGCGACAAGCGGGGCGCCGACCTTCACCGACTCGCCTTCGCCTACCATGAGGACCTGATCGAGGGTGATCTCTGCGCCAACTTCTGCCGGTATCTGTTCTACTTTGAGTTTTTGGCCAGCGCAAACGCGATACTGCTTGCCGCCGGTTTTTATGACCGCATACATGGTTGGACTCCGAAAATGAACCAAGGGGTGTTACAGGGAACCGCGCATTATACGGAAAAGTTCCAGCAAGTCAAAGCCTTGTCGCGCCTTGTGGTAAACTTCCGCCCTTTCCAACCCCCTCTCCCCCGGCGCCTCTCCCCAGAGAGCGAGGGAGATTCGCGAGTCGCTGCGACTCGCCAAATCAGGAGCTGTTCATGGCTGAAATCACCACCGTCTCGGGCCTGATCTACGAAGACACCCTCATCGGCGAGGGCGCCGAAGCGCGGTCCGGCGACCATGTCGTCGTCCATTACACCGGCTGGCTGACCAACGGCAGCAAGTTCGATTCGAGCAAGGACCGCGACGACCCCTTCGCTTTTCCGCTCGGCCAGCGCCACGTCATTTCCGGCTGGGACGAGGGCGTTCAGGGCATGAAGGTCGGCGGCACGCGCAAGCTGACCATCCCGCCGCAACTCGGTTACGGCGCGCGCGGCGCCGGTGGCGTCATTCCGCCGAATGCGACGCTGGTCTTCGAGGTCGAGCTGCTCGCCATCCGATGAGCGACGCCGGCCGCGAGCGCAAGCCGAAACCGCCGCCGACCCCGGCGCCCGGCGACGACCCGTGGGCGCGGTGGCGCAATCCCGAGACGCCTGCCGCCCCGCCTGCGGAGCGCGTCGCTGCCCCCCGCGCAGCCAGGGAGGGCCGCGTCGGCAGGGCGGGCGCGGTCGACGGCGAAAAACCGGCGGAATTGCCGCCCACGCCCGAGAGGCCGCCGGCGGCTGCGGCACGCGAGCGGCCCACGGGGACGCTGAGACCGATCAAACCGGCTGCGCCAGCGCGCGGCAAGGCGGCGAAAACACCCTTCAAGAAGGCGTCGACCGCGCCGGTCAGGAAATCCCCTGACGGGGCTGCCCTTCCCTCCCGGAAGCCCGCCCCGCAACACGAACCCGGCGCGGGACCGCAGGGCGTCCGCCTGTCCAAGGTCATGTCGGCGCGCGGCATGTGTTCGCGGCGCGAGGCCGACCTGTGGATCGAGCGCGGCTGGGTGTTCGTCGCCGGCGAGCGCATTTCCGAACTAGGATCGCGCATCGACCCCGACGCCGAGATTTCGATTTCAAGGGAAGCGAAGCAGGATCAGGCGAGGCTGGTGACGATCCTGCTCAACAAGCCGGTCGGCTATGTCTCCGGCCAGCCCGAGCCGGGATCGACGCCGGCGGTGACCCTGATTGCGGCGGAAACGCAGGTCAGGCAGTCGGGCGATCCGGAATTCAGGCCGTGGATGCTGCGCGGACTGGCGCCCGCCGGACGCCTCGACGTCGATTCGACCGGCCTGCTGGTGCTGACCCAGGACGGCCGGATCGCGAAAAGGCTGATCGGCGAGGACAGCGATGCCGAAAAGGAATACCTGGTGCGCGTCAGCGGCGAGATGGTCAAGGATGGCCTCAAGCTGCTCAGCCACGGCCTAGAACTCGACGGCAAGCCGCTGAAGCCGGCGCGTGTCAAGCAGATCAACGAGGACCAGTTGCACTTCATCCTGCGCGAAGGCAGGAAGCGCCAGATCCGGCGCATGTGCGAACTGGTCGGCCTGCGCGTGACCGGCCTCAAGCGGGTGCGCATCGGCAAGGTCAAGCTCGGCGACCTGGCGCCCGGACACTGGCGCTTCCTGCGCGCCGACGAGGCTTTCTGAAATAATGGAAGACGCCGGCCGCGAGCCGGCGTCTTCCGGTTACGCGACCGCCGGTCTCAAGCGGTTCCGGCGACGCCCTGCCCGCGCGCCGGCGGCATCATCAGGCAGTCGCCTTCGATGACGACCTTGCCGCCGACCGTGCACACGGTATCGAGCGCGACGCGGTTCTTCGCGACATTGACTTCCTTGACCGTGACGGTGGCCTTGACGGTGTCGCCGGGACGAACCGGCGCCCTGAACTTCAGCGTCTGCGACAGGTAGATGGTGCCGGGACCGGGCAGGTGATTGGCGAGCACGGCGGAGATGAAGCTGGCCGACAGCATGCCGTGGGCAATGCGCCCGCCGAACACGGTGTCCTTGCAGTATTCCTCGTCCAGATGCGCCGGATTGGTGTCCATTGAGACCCCGGAGAAGAGGATGATGTCGGCTTCGGTGACGGTCTTGGCGATGCTCGCGCTCATGCCGGGATGGAGCTGGTCGATGTGGTGCGTCATGTCTGTTCTCCGGGGGTCATTCGTGGTGGGCGGACTTTACCACGTCATTCGGTACGCAGCGCCTCGACCGGGTCGAGACGGGCGGCGCGCCGGGCTGGCAGCACGCCGGCGGCGAGACCGATGGCGATGGCGACCGCCTCGGCGAGCAGCACGAAACTGAGCGGCGTATGCACCGGCAACGCCGGCAGGGCGAAATGAATTGCCTGTGCCAGCCCGAAGCCGAGCAGCAGGCCAAGAAGGCCGCCGAGCGCCGAGAGCGCGACCGCCTCGCCGAGGAAGAGCAGCAGGATGGTGCGCCGGGGCGCGCCGAGGGCGACCAGCAGGCCGATTTCGCCGGTGCGCTCGGCGACGGCGATGGTCATGATGGTGACGATGCCGACCCCGCCGACGAGCAGCGAGATGCCGCCGAGCGCGCCGACAGCCATGGTCAGCACGTTGAGGATGTTGGACAGCGTCTTCAGCATCTCTTCCTGGGTGATGATGGTGAAGTCCTCGCGGCCATGCCGGGCGAGCATGCGCTCCTTGATGGCGGCGCCGACGAGCGCCGACGGAACGCCCTCCTCGGCGGCGATGTTTATCTCGTCGACGCCCTCGCGATTGAACAGCTCCTGGGCGCGGGCCGCCGGAATGAAGGCTGTGTCGTCGAGGTCGATGCCGAGAAACTGGCCTTTCGGCGCCATGACGCCGATCACCCGGAAGTGCAGGCCGCCGATGCGCAGGCGCTGGCCGAGCGGATTCTCGCTGCCGAAGAGCTCGTCCCTGAGCTTCGACCCGAGAACGACGAAGGCGCGGGCGCTGCTTTCGTCGTCGGCCGGCAGAAATTGCCCGCTTTGGACGGTCGACCGGAACACGTGCGGCAGATTGGCATTGACGCCGGAAACCAGCGTCCGGCGCGTGCGGCCGTTGCCTTCGACCTCGGCATTGCCGCGCACGATCGGGGTCACGGCGATGACATTCGGGAGGCGTTCGAGCGACCGGGCGTCGTCCAGCGACAGGGGCCTGGCGCTCGACGGCAGGCCGGACGGCGGATGTCCGCCGGTCTTGGTCTTGCCCGGATGAACGCCGATGACGTTGGTTCCGAACTGGGTAAACTCAGCGAGGACGAAGCGGTGGATGCCTTCGCCGATCGAGGTCAGCAGGATCACCGCGGCGATGCCGACAGCGATGCCGAGCAGTGTCAGGAAGCTGCGCAGGCGCTGGGCGGTGACGGCGCGCAGGGCGAGTTGGAGGGCGTCGGCGAACAGCATCTCAGTGCTTCATCAGGGCCTGCACCGGGTCGAGCCGGGCAGCCCGGCGGGCGGGCATGACGCCGAACAGCAGTCCCGTGCCGAGCGCCGTCCCGAGCCCGGCAATGACCGCCCAGTCGGGCGGATAGGCGGGAAACACCGGGAAGAACTGGCGCAGGGCGAACGCCCCGGACTCGCCGAGCAGGTAGCCGACCAGCGCACCGACCGTGGACAGCATGGCCGCTTCGGTCAGGAAGGCCAGCCGGATGGTACGGGCTGGCGCGCCGAGCGCCTTGAGCAGGCCGATTTCGCCGGTGCGCTGGGTGACGGCGACGAGCATGACGTTCATCACCAGGATGCCGGCCACCGCCAGGCTGATCGCGGCGATGCCGGCAACACCGAGGGTCAGCGTGCCGAGCAGCTTGTCGAAGGTGGCCAGGATGGCATCCTGGGTGATGACCGTGACGTCCTCCTCGCCGCGATGGCGCTGCCTGAGGATCTCCAGCGCGCGTTCCTTGACCTCGGGAATCGCCTCGCGGCTCTTGGCCTCGATGAGGATGCGGAACAGCGTGTTGGAGTTGAACATCGCCTGCGCCAGCGCCACCGGGACGATGACCAGTTCGTCGGTGTTCATGCCCCAGCCCCTGGCCGACCGATTTGAGGACGCCGACGACGCGCAGGCGGCGGTCGCCGACGCGGATCAGCTTGCCGACCGCCGGTTCGGCGCCGAACAGTTCATCGCGGATCGTCGCGCCGATGACCGCGACCGGCGCGCCCCGGCTCCAGTCGTCGTCGGGCAGCCCGCTGCCCTGGGCGAGCTCGAAATTGCGGATGGGCAGGAAATCGCTGACCGAACCGGCGACCATGACTTCGCGCAGCCGCCCGCCGAAGCTGATCTCGGAAGTTCCGACGGCAAGCGGCGCGACCCGCCGGACCCCGGCGGCACGGAGCAGCGCGGCGGCGTCGTCGATGGTCAGGTCGCGCGGCGTCGTCGTGATCGCATTGGCGGGATTGAACCCGCCGGTACCCGAGCGGCCGGGCAGGACGATGACGAGGTTGGTGCCGATCGATGAGAACTGGCCGACGACATAGCGCCGCGCGCCGTCGCCGAGCGCCGTCAGGATGACGACGGCGGCGACGCCGATCGACATCGCGAGCACCGACAGCGCCGTGCGCAGCGGGTAGCCGGTCGCCGCATCGCGGGCGAAGCGCAGCGTGTCAGCCAGGCGCATGGCTGCCGTCGTGCTTGATGCGGCCGTCTTCCATGACGATCTGGCGGCGCGCGCGCGCGCCCATCGCCTGGTCATGGGTGACGACGATCAGCGTGACGCCGCTGGCATTCAGTGCTTCGAGCAGGCTGACGACCTCTTCGCCCGTGTGGCGGTCGAGGTTGCCGGTCGGCTCGTCGGCGAGGATCAGGGCCGGCTGCATGATCGTCGCGCGGGCGATGGCGACGCGCTGGCGCTGGCCGCCGGAGAGCTGGTCGGGCCGGTGGTCGGCGCGATTCTCCAGGCCGAATCCGGCCAGCGCCCGCGCGACGCGGGCGTTGCGCTCCTGGACCGGAATGCCGGCCAGCATCATCGGCAGCGCGATGTTCTCGGCGGCGGTCAGGCGCGGCACCAGATGGAAGCTCTGGAAGACGAAGCCGATGCGCTCGCTGCGCACGCGCGCCTGCTCGTCGGGCGACAGGGTCGTCACGTCGCGCCCTTCGAGCAGGTAGGTTCCGGAGTTGGGGCGGTCGAGCAGGCCGAGCAGGTTGAGCAGCGTCGATTTGCCGGAGCCGGACGGCCCCATCACCGCCACGTATTCGCCATTGTCGATGCGCAAGTCCAGCCCCGCCAGCGCGTGGACCATGGCATCGCCGAGCTGGAAGATGCGCTCGATGCCCTTGAGTTCGATCAGCGCCATCGGCTACCTGGCTTTCGCCTTGTCGTCGGGCGTTACCGTGGCGCCGGCCTTGACGCCTTCCTTTTCCAGCGAAGTGACGATGCGGTCGCCGGCGGCCAGGCCTTCGAGAATCTCGGTGTATTCCCAGTTGGCGAGGCCGGTCTTGACCTTGCGTTCCTCGAGCTTGCCGCTGTCGGGGTTGAACAGCAGCACCCTGCCGCCTTCCTGGATGGCTGCGGTCGGAATGCGCAGCACGTTTTCGCGGCCATCGAGAATGATCTCGACGTCAGCGCTGTAGCCGACCAGCAGCTTGCCGGTTTCGTCAGGCCTGGCGAAATCGACCTCGACATCGACCGTTCGCGCCTGCTTCTCGACTGCCGACACATAGGGCGCGACGCGCCGCACCTTGCCCGGCAGTTGCTTGCCCGGCAGCGCATCGAGTGTGACGCGCACCGTTTGGCCGACGCTGATTTTCGGCGCATCGACCTCGTCCATCGGCGCCTTGACGTAGAGGCAGGAGTCGTCGATCAGGTCGATCGCCGGCGGGGTCGGCACGCCGGGCGGCGACGGCGTCGAATATTCGCCCAGTTCGCCGACGATCTTGGCGACCGTCCCGTCGAAAGGCGCGTAGAGCGCGACGCGCCCCTGCTCGACGCGGGTGGCTTTCAGCCTGGCTTCGGCCTGTGCGACATCGGCCTTGGCGGTATTGCAGCTGGCGCGCTTGACCTCGGCCTCGGTGCGCGCGGCTTCCTCGCGGCTGCTTGAAACAAACCCTTTGTCGCGGAGATCGGCCTGCCTTTTTGCCTCTTTTTCGGCGTTGACCGCAGCAATGCACACTTCGTCAACCCGCTTGGCGGCCAGGGCGACCTGCGCCTGCGACAGCGCCGCCTGTGCCTGCTGGTCGTCGTTCCACAGCTTGAGCAGCAACTGGCCCTTCTTGACCCGGTCGCCCTCCTTGACCCCGAGGTATTCGATGCGCCCGCCGATGATGGTCAACAGCTTGGTGCGCTGGCAGGCTTCGACGGTACCGGCACGGGTGTTGGCCAGCGTCGCTTCGACCCTGCCTGCGGCGACCTCCTTCAGCACCACGGGAATTGGCTTGGGCCGGCTGAACCAGGCAAAGGCCAGGCCGAGCACGGCAGTGATGGCGACAACGATTGCGATCCGACGCATATGCATTCCTTGAACAATTGCCGCCCGGCCAACGCAGATCCCGAATCAATCCGGCGCAGCGGCACACCGTGCTATTTTCGCCTATCCTGGGTCATAATCGAAAAACTGCGAGTCGGTATGCCACAAGTTTGGAACCAACCCGCAAATTCGCCCTCATACGAGCAGTCTTAACGCGAAGGAGATTCCGATGAAGAAACTGGTTTCCGCAATGCTCGCCGCCGTTTTCGCGCTGTCCAGCGTTTCCGTTCTGGCCTGCGGCGACAAGGCCAAGGACGAGAAGCAGATGAGCACGCCGTCCAAGCCGAAGATCTGAGGTACAACGGGAGGAAAAAGGCAGCTTAGGCTGCCTTTCTTGCATTTACGGGCGCGCCAGAAAGAGTTGCGGATCGACCGCCGTATTGTTCAGGATCACCGCCCAGTGCAGGTGCGCACCGGTCACGCGGCCGGTGGCACCGGCTGCGCCGAGGATCTCGCCTGCTTTCACCGCCTGACCGGCGCGCACGTCGATGCGGGAAAGATGCATGTAGGCGGTGATCAGCCCCTGGCCGTGGTCGATGAAGACCGTATTGCCGTTGAAGAAGTAATCGCCGGTATTGGCCACCACCCCGGCGGCCGGCGCCTTGACCGGCGCCCCGGTGCCGACCGCGACATCGAGCCCGGCGTGCGGATTGCGCGGCTGGCCGTTGAAGACACGGCGCAGGCCGAAGCGCGACGACAGCGGACCATGGGCCGGCAATGCGAAGGCGGTATCGGGCATGCCGTCGCTGAAGCGGCGCTTGATGGCATCGGTGACCTCCCGCTCACGGGCGATGCGGGCCAGGTCGTCCGGGTCGGGATCGACCTTGCGCTTGTCCTTGATCGTCAGGCGCTGCTCGGGATAGGCCTTGCCGCGTACGGCCACATTCCTGACTGTCGCGGTTGACCCGGAAAAAACGCTGATTTCCGTTTCTCCCGGTACCGTGTCGAGCGGAATGCCGAAGAGCGCGAACCAGCGCCCGCTGTCCTTGACCACGGCCAGCGCCTGCTCGCCCCAGCGCGCAGTCGGTGTCGGCTGGCTGACCGGACCAAGGTCGATGACGGCTACGCCGCCGGGAACCGGGGAGTTATCGGGCAGGGCGAAGGCAGGCGCGGCAAGGGCCAGTGCCAGCAGCAGCCAGGGCAATTTCATGGCGTTTCCCGCCCCGCCCACCACAGGCGCAGGCGCAGGCCGATTTCACTGGTGTAACCGACCGCGACGAAGCGAACGTCGCCGGCCGGATTGATGACGACGAACGACGGCACCCCCGCAAGTCCGTATCGCCGCAGGACTTCCGCGGCGGGATCGGGCAGCGTCGGCCAGCGATAGCCCTTCTCGTCCATGACCCTGGCTACCTGCGCCGCCGTCCCGGACTGGATGGCAACGCTGGTTACCGGCCAGTCGGCGCTGACATTGCCGACATTGCCGGCGGTGGTCCTGCAGATCGGGCACCATTCGGCCCAGAAGTAGAGCAGCACGGGCCGGCCGGCGTGCGCGGCGCGCCAGGTCGCGAGGTCGAAGGGCTGGCCATCGACCAGATGGCCGGCAAAATGCGGCGCCGGGCCGCCAGGCGCATCGCGCGTCTGCCAAACCTGGACGCCGATCACGATGGCGATGAAAAGCAGCGCCTCGGCTGCCCGGCGGCGCCAGCGCCGGGACGGCTTTTCGGCGTTCGCGGGTGCTGCGCTATCGCTCAAGAAGGCCTACAGCCGCGCGGCCTGGAAGGTGTTGCACTGGTTCATGTCGCCGGTTTCGAAACCGCGCCTGAACCAGCGGACGCGCTGATCGGAACTGCCATGAGTGAAGCTTTCCGGAACGATGCGCCCTTGCGTCTGCTGCTGCAGACGGTCGTCGCCGATGGCCGAGGCGGCATTCAGCGCCGCTTCGAGGTCGCCCGGCTCGAGAACGCCCTTCATGGTGTCGGTGCGCTTGCCCCACACACCGGCAAGGCAATCGGCCTGCAGTTCCATGCGCACGGACAGCGCGTTGGCCTCGGCCCTGCTCGCCCGCTGCTGGGCCTTATGCACCTTGTCGGCGATGCCGAGCTGGTTCTGCACGTGGTGGCCGACTTCGTGGGCGATCACGTAGGCCTGGGCGAATTCACCGGGCGCCTTGAAGCGCTCCTTGAGGTCGCGGTAGAAGGAAAGGTCGATGTAGACCTTCTGGTCGCCGGGGCAATAGAAGGGGCCCATGGCCGCCTGGCCGGTGCCGCAGGCGGTCGGCGTCATGCCGGAGAACAACACCAGCTTGGGCTCGACATACTGCTTGCCATTGGCGCGGAAAACGTCGTTCCAGGTATCCTCGGTTGACGCCAGCACCTTGGACACGAACTTCGCCATCTGGTCGTCGGCGGGCGGCTTGTGCGCCGGCGGCGCGCTTTGCTCGACGGCGGGCATGCCGCCGCCGCCGCTCAGCATGCTGAGCACGGTCATCGGGTTGATGCCGAGGAAATAGCTGGCGACGAGCGCGATGGCGATCGTGCCGAGACCGAGGCGGCCGCCCCCCAGACGCAGGCCGCCTCCGCCGCACGCCGCTCGCCGCGGCGGTCTTCGAGGTTGTCGCTTTCACGTTGGTCATCGAGGCGCATGGCGTTTCCTTAGCGGTGGAGGTTGATGGCGGCGCGGGTTTCTTCGGCCACCTTGCGGGCCGCGGCGGCAAAGTCTTCGTCCTTGCCGGCGTAGAGAATGGCACGGGACGAGTTGATCATCAAGCCCGTCGCATTCGCCGTGCGTCCCGCCTCGACGGTGGCCGCGATATCGCCGCCCTGGGCGCCGATGCCGGGCACCAGCAGCGGCATGTCGCCGACGATCGCGCGCACGCGGGCGATTTCGGCGGGAAAGGTGGCGCCGACGACGAGGCCGATCTGGCCGCTCGTGTTCCACTCGTCGGCAGCCAGGCGGGCGACACGCTCGTACAAGCTTCTCGCCGCCGACGTCGAGGAACTGCAGGTCGGAGCCGCCCGGATTCGACGTGCGGCACAACAGGATGACGCCCTTGTCCGGCCAGGCCAGCCAGGGATCTAGGGAATCGCGGCCCATGTAGGGGTTGACCGTGACCGCATCGGCCTTGAAACGCGCGAAGGCCTCGACGGCGTACTGCTCGGCGGTCGAGCCGATGTCGCCGCGCTTGGCGTCGAGAATGACCGGGATGCCGGGATGCCTGGCGTGGATGTGGGCGATCAGCGCCTCGAGCTGGTCTTCGGCGCGGCGGGCGGCGAAGTAGGCGATCTGCGGCTTGAAGGCGCAGACGAGATCGGCGGTGGCGTCGACGATGGCGGCGCAGAACGCGAGGATGGCGTCGTCGCGGCCCTTGAGATGCGCGGGAAACTTCGCCGGATCGGGATCGAGGCCGACGCAGAGCAGCGAATTGTTGGTCTGCCAGGCGGCGGAGAGCATTTGGGTGAAGGTCATGCGGCGTCCTTTTTCGCTTCAGACGGGAGGAATCGGGAGAATCTCTCCGGCAGCACGCAGGTCTGCAGGCTGCGCTGGGTGAACAGGAAACGGCCGTCGCAGACGAAGCCGAGCTCCTGCCAGTCAACTTCCTTGTTCAGCATCAGCGTGCACTCGATCAGATCGCGGCGCGACATGCCCCGGTTTTTCGTGAACAGCGCCAGCACCGCACCGTCGAAGGCATTGCAGTCGTGCAGGAAGAAGGGCTCGCGCCGGCGCGTCCGGCCATTGACGTAGATGCGCGGATGCAGGTTGATCGGAAAGGCGCGTCCCCACTGCCACCAGTTGCTTTCGTCGAAGGTCTTGATGCGTCGCGCAAGCAACGCTTCCTTGTGCTTTTCCAGATGCGGGTGCTTGATGCCGTAGAGCATGCGCCGCGTTTCGCCGGTATCCACGGTCTTCGAGCAGACGAACTCCATGTTGCCCTTGGGATGCGTGAAAATGCTGTCCGCCCCCGAGACCGCGCCAACCTTGACCGTGAACACATCCGCAAGGCGCACGCTGTAATTGTCGCGCAGGAACATCAGTTGCCCGTCGACTTCGGTGAAACGCCGGCCGTCGGCCATCCGGCGATCCATGCGGCCTTTCTCGAAGCGGAAGATGGCGCAGTTCGGCGTGTGCTCGTCGAAGACGCGGGTGTCGCCGGTTTCGTAGAAATGCGTGATGCTGCCCTGCGCGTAGAGCCAGGCATTCAGCTTCCGGGCCGCGGTCAGCTTGATGAACTCGCGCGGCACGATGAAGACCAGTTCGCCGCCCGGCTTCAGGTGGCGGACGCACTTCTCGATGAAGAACAGGAACAGGTTGCTGCGCGCATCGAAGAAGCCGGATTTCAGGCGTTTCCTGGTGTTGACCGCGACATCCTGAAAACGGACGTAAGGCGGGTTGCCGACGATGGTGTCGAACTGCTCGCCGACCGGGTAGTCGAAAAAGTCGCCGACTTCGGCGCCCGCCGGAGCGACGCGCGGGTCGATCTCGATACCGACGCAATCCGGATGCCGCTCCTTGAGCAACTGAAAGAACACCCCGTCACCGGCCGACGGCTCGAGCGCGCGCCCGCGGTTGCTGCACAGGGCGAGCATGAACGCCACCACCTTGGGTGGCGTGAACACCTGGCCGAGCTGTTCGACGTTGCGCGGCGGCACCATCTTCAAAAACCGCTGCCCGGCTCGGCGAGATAACCCGCCTCAGCGGGCGTTGACAGCCGGCCGAGCGCCGCATTGCGGTGCGGGAAGCGGCCGAAACGCGCGATGACTTCATGGTGACGGCGGGCGTAATCAAGAAAGCCGTCGCACCCTGGATGTTCGGCGGCCAGCGCGGCAAACAGCGTCAGCGAACGCTCCTGATCGGCCAGCGCTTCGCTGTGTTCGAAAGGCAGATAGACGAAGACCTTTTCGACGGCCAGGAGCGGCGCGTCCCAGCCTTTGCCAACGGCCGTCACGGCCAGTTGCAGCGCCTGCGCATCGCCGGTGAACGCCCGGGCTTCGCCGCGAAAGAGGTTGCGCGGGAACTGGTCGAGCACGATCAGCAGCGCGCGCAGGCTTTGCGCTTCGTCCGCCCACGCAGCCAGTCGGCCGGCCAGCGCGGCCTCGACGATGGGCAGGAAACGCGAGCGGATTTGCGCATCGAAACCCTCGTCCTTGCGGAACCACTCGCCGCGGGGCTGGCCGTAACCGGGCTCGCCGGGGCGGCCGAACCAGAAGGCCAGGATTTCGGCCGCTGTCGCCGCGTTCATCAGCCCGCCGCGCCCCATGAATCCCTTAGCGTCACCGCCCGGTTGAACACCGGCTTGCCGTCGCCGGAATCGACATGATCGGCGACGAAATAGCCGTGGCGCTCGAACTGGAAGCGTTGTTCGGGGCGGGCATCGCGCAGGCTCGGTTCGAGCAGGGCGGCAACGACCTGCTTCGACTCGGGATTGAGGTCGTCGAGAAAATTGCGCTCCAGGTCCGGGGCGTCGCCTTCGCGCCGGGCACCGGGCGCGGGAACCTTGAACAGGCGGTCGTAGAGGCGGATTTCCGCCGCGCAGGCGTGGGCGGCGGAAACCCAGTGCAGGTTGCCCTTGACCTTGACGCTGTCGGCGCCCGGCGTGCCGGACCGGGTTTCGGGCAGATATTTGCAGTGGACCGCAACGACCTTGCCGCTCTCGTCCTTGTCGCAACCGGTGCATTCGACGACATAGCCGTAGCGCAATCGCGCCATGTTGCCCGGGAACAGCCGGCGGTAACCCTTGCTCGGCACTTCCATGAAGTCCTCGCCCTCGATCCACAGTTCGCGGCTGAAGGGCATGGCGCGCTGCCCGAGTTCCGGATGCAGCGGGTGGTTGGGCGCAAAGCATTCCTCTACCCGGTCTTCCGGGTAGTTGTCGATGATCAGCTTGAGCGGATCGAGGACGGCGATGCGGCGCTGGTCGGATTCGTTCATCACTTCGCGCATGGCATCCTCGAACAGCACGTAGTCGATCAGCGAATCGTTCTTCGAAACACCGATGCGCTCGGCGAAGAGCCTGAAACCTTCCGGCGAATAGCCGCGCCGGCGGGCACCGACCAGGGTCGGCATGCGCGGGTCGTCCCAGCCTTCGACATGCCTTTCCTCGACCAACTGGATGAGCTTGCGCTTGGACAGCACGACGTAGGTGAGGTTGAGGCGCGAGAACTCGATCTGTTGCGGCAGCGGGCGCTGCAGCAACCCGCCCTCGGCGAGACGCTCGAGCAGCCAGTCATAGAACGGCCGCTGATCCTCGAATTCCAGCGTGCAGATCGAGTGCGTGATGTTCTCCAGCGCATCCTCGATCGGATGGGCATAGGTATACATCGGGTACACGCACCACCTGTCGCCGGTGTTGTGATGCGAGGCGTGGCGGATGCGGTAGATCGCCGGGTCGCGCATGTTGATGTTGGGCGAGGCCATGTCGATCTTCGCCCGCAGGATGTGCGTGCCGTCGGCGAATTCCCCGGCCTGCATGCGCTTGAAGAGATCCATGTTCTCGGCGGCGCTACGGCAGCGGAAAGGCGAATCATTGCCGGGCTGGGTCAGCGTGCCGCGACTGGCGCGCATTTCGTCGGCGGACTGGCTGTCAACGTAGGCGTGGCCGGCCGAAATCAGGTATTCGGCGAAGGCCGCCATCCAGTCGAAGTAATTGGAGGCGTAGTAAAGGTTGTCTTCGCCGCCCTGCTCCCACGAACAGCCCAGCCACTTCACCGAATCGATGATCGAATCGACGTACTCCTGCTCCTCCTTCTCCGGGTTGGTGTCGTCGAAGCGCAGGTGGCAGCGGCCGCCGTATTGCTGGGCGAGGCCGAAGTTGAGCAGGATCGACTTGGCGTGGCCGAAGTGCAGGTAGCCGTTCGGCTCGGGCGGGAAGCGGGTACGGATCCTGGCCGGGTCGAGCGGGCCGGCGGCGTGGTCGGCGGCGCTACCCGGGTGACCGGCCCAATGGCGCTGCGCGTGTTTGCCGGCGGCGAGGTCAGCCTCGACGATGTTGCTGATGAAATTGGCGACAGGGGCGATTTCGGGTCTGTTGGGGCTGCTCACGGTAAAACCTCGGTTTTCGATCGCGCCATTTTAACCGGCAGAAACGATCAAACCGCTACAATTCCCCCTCATGTCCATCCTGCACAATCTCACCGCCCTGAATTTTCTCGCCGTCGGCGCCGGCGCCGCCCTCGGCGCCTGGGCGCGCTGGCTGCTCGGCCTGACGCTCAACCCGCTGTTCATCGCGGTGCCGCTCGGCACGCTGGCCGCCAACGTCGTCGGCGGCTATCTGGTCGGGGTGGCGGTCGGGCTGTTTCACATCAACACGCATTTTCCGCTGGCCTGGAAACTGTTCGCGATCACCGGCTTTCTCGGCGGACTGACGACCTTTTCCACCTTCTCGGCCGAGGTCGTCGAGCGCCTGCTCGCCGGCCAGCCGGCCTGGGCGATCGGTCTGGCGTCGGTGCATCTGGCGGGTTCGCTGACGGCGACCTGGCTCGGCCTGCTCACTGTCGGGGCGACACGCATCTGGTCCTAGTCGAGCCAGGCGGCGCCGTCGGTATCGACCTCAAACGGTGCCTGGTGCCGGCGCGGAACGGTCGAAGTGCGTTCCCGGGAGGCTTGCGATCATGGGTGGCAAGCCCCTGCCATGCCAGGTCAGAAACGACCGACGAAGGTCAGACCAAACAGCGGTGCCGGATCGTAATCCTCTTCTCGCACCAGGTCACCGGAGGAGTTTTCGACCCGCAGTTTCCCGCCAGCGACGACGCCACCATAGAAATGCAGGGTCATGTCGTTGCCCAGGCTGCGTGTCACGCGCACAAAGACGGGTACGCCACTCTCCTCACCGACACCGTTGCGCACTGGGCCACTGTCGCTCAGACGGAAACGCAGGCTCCGGTAAGCCGCGCCGATACCCGCCGTCCAGTTGCCGTCGAAGCGATAGTCAAGTTCAAGACCGGCCGGGCCGGTCGGGCCGCTGGGCAGCGGATTGACCAGACGCCAGCGCTCGTCGATACGCCAGTCAACAATCAGGAAGGGAAATACGCTCGTTTTCTCGATGCGCGAATACACGCCCGCGCCCAGACCGAGACGATTGCCCCCATCGAACTGCCTGACACCTGACAGCGTCGCGCCCCAGATCAGGGAATCCCCAGTGTTCGCCCCGTTCTCCTTGACCCAGTCCACGGAAGGGGCGAACCCCAAGCTCCAGCCATCCCCCACCCCGAAGGAAAGCGGCGCCGTCACGCCGTAACGCTGCACGATATTCCATGGGGCAACCGATCCGAAGGCGCTCGCACTCGAGAATGAATAGTCCAGATAATCGTAGTTGAGCGTGATACCGGCGCGGTTCCCGCCGCCGAAATCGTAAGCCGTGCCACCACGGAGGACGACGCCACTCATCCGGTAATCCCCGCCTTGATCGAGGTCGGCACTGCCTTGATAAACCGCCGTCGCCGACGCGAAGGATTGCCACGGACTCGTTTCGGCGCCTTGCGCGGAACCGGCAACCGCCAAAAGGGCGCCGAGCGCCGAGGAGATTGATACGTGCTGTGAACGCCGACTCATGGAACCCCCCCGCTGTGTATATGGAACGGCGATGCTAACACCGGCCCGCCGATTTCGGAAGGGCGGCGGCGCCATTTCCGGTGCGTGCCGGGATCCGGGAAAATCAACGGACTGGACCCCGGCCGCCGGGGTGACGAAAAAACAGCGTCTGCCTAACCTGTCTGGCGACGCTTGCCCGACGCGGAGCGACGCCATGGGGCATTGCCGAACTGTTCGACCAGAAAATCCACCATCGCCCGAATCTTGGGGGAAAGATGGCGGCCGCTCGGATAGGTCGCATAGAGCGGCACCGGCTCGACGTGATGCCATTCGTTCAGGATGGGGACCAGTTCGCCGCGCCCGATGGCGTCGCCGACGATTACATCGGTCAGGCGGGTGATGCCGACCCCAGCCACCGCCAGTTGCAATACGGTCTCGGCATTGTTGGCGACGACATTGCCGTCGATATGGACGACGCGGATGCCATCGTCGGTATCGAACGGCCAGCGGCGCAGGACAGGCAAGCTGGTGATCCACAGACAGTTGTGCTGGTGCAGCTCGTCCGGCGTGCGCGGCGTGCCGTGTTGCGCCAGGTAGGACGGCGCGGCACAGATCACGCGTTCCAGGCTGCAGATGCGCCGGGCCACCAGCGACGATTCGTCGAGCGCCCCGATGCGGATCGCCAGATCGACCCCCTCCTCCATCGCCGCCAGCGGCTCGTCGCTGATCGTGATGTCGAGTTCCACCTGCGGGTGGCGTTCGAGAAACCGCGGGATCGCCGGCGCCAGCTGGTGCATGCCGAATGCCGAGCCGCAATGGAGGCGCAGCAGCCCCTGCGGGCGCACGCCAGCCTCGAGCACCTCGGCCTCGGCCTCATCCATTTCCGCCAGAATGCGCCGCGACCGCACGTAAAAGGCCTCGCCCTCGGGGGTAAGGTGCAGGCGCCGCGTCGTTCTCTGCAGCAGGCGCGCACCGAGCCGATCTTCGAGGCGGGTCACCAGCTTGGAGAGCGCGGAGGGCGTCAGCCCCATCTCGCGCGCGGCCGCCGAGAACCCGCCGGTATCGACGGAGCGGACAAAGGCGGTCATTTCGGCGGAACGGTCCATGCCGACAATTATGGACCAAAATTCACAAATGTTTTTCCCGGATACCGGATTGTTATGTATGGGGAGTGGAATTAGAGTTCGTCTGTGCCATGTTGCACTGAACTGAATGGAGTTAATGATGCACCCGATCGACATTCCCGCCATCGAACGCCAGGCCCGCGAACTACGCGCCGCGGAAATTCAGCGTATAAACGGCCTGTTTGCCGAGCGCACCCAACTACTCGCAAGACTAGCGGCCAAGAGTGCCTTTGCCGGCGCGCATGCCATCAGCGAAATGCTGCGCCCCCTGTTCTCGTGGAATCCGCAGGAAAGTTCGGCACCGCTATCGGCGAATTTCGCCCCCGCGGTCAGCCGACTCAACGACGCCGCGCGCGCCCTCTTCTCCTGGAATCCGCAGGGCCGTCGCTCCTGAAGGACAAGGAGCGAAAAACGCGGGGGGTCTGACACGCAACTCCGACGGGTGATAGACTTCAAATGCAACGAAGTTCATTTACCGCTTACAGGAGAAGACCATGAAGGATCCCCAACAAGACGCCGGCATGCTGTCCGTGCTAATCGAGCGCCTCGAAACCCAGCGTCTACCCAGAGCCTTGGCCCTCAAGGAAAAGGTTAACCAGGGTGAGCGCCTCGACGACTTCGACATCGCCTTCCTGGGGGAGGTATTCTCCGACTCGCAGGAAATCCAGCCGTTGCTGGAACGGCATCCTGAACACCGGGAATTCGCGGCCAAGATAATGGGGCTCTACCGCGAGATAACCGAGAAGGCTTTGGCCAACGAGCAGGCCGGCGGCAAGACCTGATCAGGAAGCGGGCCAGGCCGGCGTTGATATCGTCGGCCGGCGTTTCTCGCGGGCGACGAGTGCGGAGATGACCACCAGCATCACGGGCATTTCCAGCAGTTCCGTAGCGCGCGTTGCGATGCGCGGGACCCGCAGCAGCGCACCAATGAAACTGAGCGCGAAACCCGCGGCGAGCACCCAGGCGAAATAGGCGGATCCGGCTTTCAGGATGGTCAGCCTGGCGTCATCGATTGCTGATCCTGCCTCGGCAGCGCATGCCCAGGGGAAGTCCGTGATTCAGGAAGGGCGGCTCCCGTAGCCTGTTCACAGCACATAGAACAGGATGGCGATGAAATGCATCAGGCTCCCGGCGATCACGAACAGGTGCCAGATTCCGTGCCAGTGGCGGAAGCGCTCGTCGAAGGCGAAAAAGATGATCCCCACCGTGTAGAACACGCCTCCCGCAGCCAGCCAGACGAAGCCGGCGGTGCCGAGGCTGGCGAGCAAGGGGTTGACCGCCACGAGAACGATCCAGCCCATGACCGCGTAGATGACCAGCGACATGACCCGCGCTTCCGAGCGCGGCTTGATTTCCTGCAGCATGCCAATCAGCGCCAGCGTCCACACGATACCGAACAGCGACCAGCCCCACGGCCCGCGCAGGGTGATCAGGCAGAACGGCGTGTAGCTACCGGCGATCAGCAGGTAGATCGACAGGTGGTCGAGTTTGCGCAGGATGGCCTTGGCCCGCCCGCGCACGCTGTGATAGATGGTCGAAATGCTGTAGAGCAGCACCAGGGTTGCCCCATATACGGCAATGCCGAAGACCTTCCACCCGTCGCCGCTGGCAACCGCCAGTGCCAGCAACCACAGCGCCCCGCCCAGCGCCAGCAAGGCGCCGACAAGATGGGTCCAGGCGTTGAATTTTTCTCCGTGGTACATGCGTTGCCCTGTAATGAATGTAGGCGCGGTCTCAGCGCGACACGCAGCTTAGCCGCTTGGGGCAGCGAAAGGTAGCCTTGACCCGGGACGGGAGAACAGCATGTGCGTTGACCGGATCAGAAGAGTCGGGCCAGATGCGCAGCCAACTCGCGCTCATTGACGAACGTCAGGTCGTACATGGCGGTCAGGCCCTTGGCGTGTTCGTCGCCGAGGCCGGTGATGCACAATATGAAGTTCTTGAAGTCAATGCCGAGCCGTTTGCGCAGGCCGAGATATTTGTCGATGTTCTGGCGATATTCGCCGGTCTTGCACTCGATGCAGATCGGCAATTTGCCGTCGATCAGCATGAAGACGTCGAGCTCATGGCTGTCGCCGTTCTGCAGCGTGATGCTCAGATTGCGGGCGCATGAGAAGCGCATTCGACGTTCCCTGGCGTAGGTCAGGCAAATCATCAGCGCATACCATTCCAGCCATTCGCCGTTAAAGAAGTCGCGGATGGTCGGGGCGGTTTGCAGGATCAGCCGGATATTGTTTTCCTGCCGGTTGTGAAAGCACTTGGCAGCGAAGGAGAAGTCGTACAACTGCTGGCAGAAGTTCGAAATCGCCTGTGCCTCCGCCGGGGACTTCTTGTCGAGATGGATGGTCGCACTGGCATATTCCTTCTGCTGCGCCCAACGGATGCGTTCCACCACCTCCTTCAGGGTGGATAAGTCGCTACCGATGAGCAAGGCCACTTCGTCGAAGAAGCCGGTGGTGTCCACGCCGCGCACATTCGCCTGCACCTGAATCTGCTTCTTGCGAAACCAGTCGAAGATTGGCCCATGCTGAAGTTCGGATGCGAACTGGTCGGTGTTCGCAATGTCGATTTGATCCGATGGAGCGGCGCTACCATGCCTCGTCGATTGTCCGCCGGTTGCGGACCCCTTGAGGCGGGCAATTTCGCGCTGCCCCTCGAAACATTTGTCGAGCAACCTGCCGATAAAGAACATCGTGCCGTAGACCGGGGCCGGGTGCCCGCACCTGGGGCACGCTATCGATTCACCAAGTTGGCTGTCGGGGTACTCCTGAAGGTGAGCGCACTTGTTGCAGCGGAAGATGGCCATGACTAATCTCGGGGCGATTGGAGTTCGTATGCCGAGAGTATAACGAGTTACCGGCTTTCCCGCGCCTCGCGCAGGTCAGTCACTGCTTTCCTGCAAGGCGCGGCCGCCGGCTGCAACACATGGGGCTCGAGCTGCTGCGGTCGACAGGCAAAAAAACCCGAAAAACGCCAAACCGAATTCGCGGCGCGCCCATTCAGAACACCGGCAGCCTTCGCTTGCCAACCCGGATTCTGGGCCGATCATGGTAGATGAGCGCTGCTGACGCGTCGGGTATCGACTCCCGTGCCTAGAACACGATCACCTGGCGTACCGCCTGGCCCGCCGCCAGCCGGTCGAAGCCTTGATTGATCTCGGCGAGGCGCAGGCGGTGGGTGATCAGGCGGTCCACCGGCAACCGCCCGGCCCGGTAGAGTTCGATGAAACGCGGAATGTCGCGCGCCGGCACGGCCGACCCGAGATAGCTTCCTTTCAGCGTACGCTCCTCGGCGGTCATCTGCACCACCGGAATCTGCAGGTGATGCGTCGGATTGGGCAGGCTGCAGGTTACCGTCGTGCCGCCACGACGCGTCACCTTCCACGCCAGATCGAGTGCCGGCACCGAACTCGCGGCCTCGATGGCAATGTCCACCCCGCCCGGGATCGCCGCCCGCAGCTGCGCGACGACGTCAGGATCGTCCGCGCGAAAGCCGCGCGTGGCGCCGAGCGACAGCGCCAGATCCAGCTTTTCAGGCAGCACGTCGCACGCCACCACCTCGCGGGCGCCGGCGGCCAGCGCACCGAGCAGGGCAGACAGGCCGACACCGCCCAGACCGACGACGGCAACCGTCTGTCCGAGGCGGATCGCGGCCGAATTGATCGCCGCCCCGACACCCGTCAGCACCGCGCAACCGAAGACCGCAGCCACCTCGGGCACCAGGTCCGGCGCCACCTTGACCAGCGAGCCGCGGTTGACCACCGCGTATTCGGCGAAACACGAAATACCGACCTGATGGTTCAGCACCTGACCATCGCGCCGTGCCAGAACGCGGTGCCCGCCGACCAGCGTGCCGGCGCCGTTGGCCGCCGCTCCCGGCTCGCACAATGCCGGACGCCCTTCCTGGCACGGCAGGCAATGGCCGCAGGAGGGCACGAAGACCAGCGCCACGGAATCACCGCGTGCCAGGTCGCCGACCCCCGACCCGCAACTCTCCACCACCCCGGCCGCCTCATGCCCGAGCACCATCGGCATCGGCCGCGGGCGGTCGCCGTTGATGATCGAGAGGTCGGAATGACACAGCCCGGCGGCAGTGATGCGGACCAGAACCTCGCCGGGACCCGGTTCGCCGATTTCGACGGTTTCCACCGAAAGCGGCTTCGACTGGGCATAGGGCGGCGGCATCTGCATCCCGTCGAGAACTGCGGCGAGCATCTTCATTGCTGTCTCCTTTATCCGAGGCCCCGGATCGGGGCTTATGTCCCGTTGCCGTTCCAGGGCTTGCCGAGCCTGGGCGGAAAGTACCACCAGGCCAGCACGACAAGCAAACCGAATAGCGTGTACGCGCTGGTAAATACCCAGGGCGGCGCTTCGTGGAAGAGCACGCGTTGCACCCAGGTTTCGACGAATGTCCGCCGGTAGGGCGCCGCCCCCGCTTGCACGCGCAGCCAGGACTCGAGGGTGGTCAGCGGACAGCTGAGACCGAACCATGACTCGCCAACGACAACCGCGATGGCCGCGAGATGCGCAAGACGGAACCAGAGCCCATTCACCCACCGCCAGGAAAGAAGATTTCCGACGATGACGAACGCGAGACCGGCGACGACGAACAGAACGACGCCGAAGTGCGCGAGCAGCACGGCATCCGCGAGAAACTGGTAGGGCAGCATCTCAATGCGCTCGCGCGGCGCCTTGAGCGAGGCGTTCCAGGATGATCTCGCCGACCCGCCGGTTCGACGGCAGAAGCGTGTGCACGCAGTTCGACCAGAACCTGGTCACGGATCCATTCCGCGCTGGCTTCCGAAACCGACACCACGCCATCGTTCGCTTCTCCGGCAAATACGGCGGCCGGCCATGGCAGGCCGCGCCGGCCGACGATGGCGGTTGTCGGCACCGTCATCGGGCCAATCTCTCCCATTCTGGCCGTCAACCCGAGCAACTGGCCGCAATCGCCGGCAAGCCCGCGATAGACCGGATTGGCGCCGAGCTTCTGCGCGAAGCGTGAAGGCTGCACGGGAGAACCCAGCAGAAACAGATGCCGGGGCCGGCGGACCGCCGGTGGCAGGGAGTTCAAGGCTGCCCGGAGCAGGACGCCGCCGAGCGAATGCCCGACGACCATATAGTCTCCCTTGTCCGCCAGTTGCGAGATTCGCGCGACGAGCCGCTCCCTGATTTCAGGAAACGCCTCCAGCGCCACCGAGTACCCGAAGGTGCTGGCCCGCAGGCCTCCGCGCCTGAGTTGCAGGAGCAGCGGCATCCCCGACAGCGGCGAGCGCCCCATCCCATGAACGAACAATGCGTGCATGACCTCTTCCCGTGGCCTGACGGCACCGCAATGGAAGGTGCCTCATGCGGCATCCTGCCGTGAACCATCTGCAACTACAAGGTTCAACCTGGAATCGACGTCGGGACGGCGCCATCGTCCGCCAGGAAAATGCAAGACGGTGCCGCCAACCGACAAGCAGTCACTGCATCGAATGCAGGCCGATCATGTTGCCTTCGGTGTCGATGACCAGCGCGATGAACCCGTACTGGCCGATGGACATTTTTTCCTTCTGGACCTTGCCCCCGGACTCGGCCACCTTCGCAGCCTCGACGGCACAGTCCGCGCAACTGAAGTAGACCAGGATGTTATTGCCGCCCATGGGAAAGCCAGGCATCCTGACCAACGCGCCGGATGCGCCAGGCTTTTCCGGCAGCATGGGGAATGCCCACATCTCCATTCCCGGGCTCTCGAGCTCGGCAAGCTCAACGCCAAAAACCGCCTCGTAGAATGCCCTGGCGCGGGCCATGTCGGTTACGTAGATTTCAAACCAGCCAACGGGGTTGTTCATGACCTTCCTTTCGCGATAGGAATGAAATGCGGGTCCCGGCGTCTCGCACAGGCTTGAGCCACCCGCTTGACGGTGGCTGCCGCTTCGCCTGACGCGTCGGGTCCTACTCACCCTCCCCGACAGGCTCACCCGATGTTCCCAGGAACCCGCGTCCGTGCGCAAAATACACGTTGAGCGGCTTTTCGTTGCGGAGAACGTCGAGGACGCTTTGGAACATGGCTGAGGGAAGGTGCATCTTGATGATCCCGCCATCGATCCCATCGTCTTCGAAGTACATCCCCGGGTCGTTGAATCGAACCCACGCAAGGGTATTGCCCATCGCGTCACTCAGTTGAATCTGGGCGCGATCGGTCTGGTAGCCTTTCGGGCTGCCGTAAAACAGGACACTGTAACTTGATACCACCGGCATGTCATTGCTCCTTCATCTCGAGTTCGGGCAGCTATCTACCCGGTTCCGGTCTGCTGCCAAAAGACCTGGTCGGGACGGGAACGAACGTCGGCTCCCCCTCCGATGACTCCCTGTCAGCCACCTGTCGCAGCCCCGTGAGGCCCGTCCGGGATGGATCGGAAAACGGACGTGCGCTTCGACGGCGACCACCTGCGCATTGGTCAATTGCACGGCTCGACAGTTCCTGCCGGGAAGATCACAGGTCCGCGTACTCCAGGATTTCCTGGCCCATCAGCAGGCAGTCGCCCGGCAGTCGCGCATAGATGAAGCGCATCCGGTACTGACCCTTGTAAATGTGACCCCACACCTGCAGCACGTCGAACAGTTGTTTCCTGTTTGCCGGGTTGCGTATGGGGGTCAGCTCCTTTACGGACCTGTCAACTTCGATGCGTTCATCCGGCCCGAAATGGAACGCGAGCAGCTTTGCCGCCTGTTCCGTGGCGGCATCGGCGCACCGATGCGGCGGCGCTGCATGAGCCAGACTGCCCAGCAACATCACGGCCACGCATGCCGCGCTCTTCAAAGCTGATCCCGACATCAATGTACTTCCCGATTGACATGAACGGTCGCTCACCGCCCAACCTCGCCCACTCGTCAGCAGTGCGACATCCGGAGCTACAGCCATACGGCTTTGGTGCGCTTCGCCCACTCCATCCGCTCGGCAAGGCCGATCAGCCCGCCGTTGATGGCGCGTGTGATTCTTCTGATGTCGTCCTGGTCGGCCAGGGCATTGCATCCCTTTGCCGCCCATTCGGCTGCGGCAATCGCCAGGCACCATTCCGCGCCGATGACCTCGTCGGGCGCGGCGACGAAGTCAGGGGCGGCGGGGTTGTCCTTGCGCAGGATGGCAGTCGCCTCCTGGTAGCTTGCCTTGCCGGTGAGTTGCAGCAGGCCACGTCCGCGATACGTGTAGCCATCATTGGGGGCCGTATTGCCCATGCGACCGCCATAGACCTCATTGGCGAGCTTTTGCGGGTTATTGGCATAATTCGAGGGATCAAGAGGGCCACTTGGCTTGAAGCGCGATGGCCAGACCTTCGGCAGGCGCCCGGCGCTATAGTTGAGGTTCTCGAACTGGATCGCGAGTCCGCCCGACTCGTGCAGTATCTGGGCCATGAAATGGGCGACGCGCAGCGGCGTTTCCGAAATCCCGTAGCGATCGAAAACGGCTTGGCCTTTCTGGAACGCGTCGCGATAGCTCGATCGCGCATTGGGCGCGAGATGCAGAACCTGGGCAAGGGTAACAGTGACGGTCATGGCTATTGCTCCTCACGAAATGGATGTCGGGCCGTGCGCGTTGTCGCCGTCGCGCTCGATCTCGCGAAGAATATATTCCCATTACCTGGCGTTGACCAGATCGGCGAGGCAGGCTTGCTCAAGCCGGAGTTGCTGTCAGCCCGTCCGCGCCGGAGTTCGTCGCCGGGTCCGCTCCTCGCCTTTCAGGATTCGTCGGCGAACCGCGCCCAGATCTTCTTCTTTTCGCCGGGCTTGAGATTGACCCAGAAGTGAT
Source organism: uncultured beta proteobacterium (assembly GCA_963810175.1). Lineage (GTDB taxonomy): Bacteria > Pseudomonadota > Gammaproteobacteria > Burkholderiales > Rhodocyclaceae > Azonexus. Next base: position 119,014 of record CAWEMU010000036.1, read on the forward strand.
GGGTCCATGGCTTCCTGTTGCCATGGATCTCGACCTTGTGCTTGCCCGGCGAAAGCCTGTACTCGGTCAACGCCGGTGAGGTCCCGACCTTCCTGCCGTCGATGAAGACGACAGCAGGCTCGCCGGGCGGCGCGATCTGGAACACCAGCGTCGCCGGCCCCCCGGGCAGCGGCGCCGCGGCCTCGGTCGATGCGGATTTCTGCTGCGCCCGCCCCTGCGCCTCATCGCCGGCCCTGGATTCGGCACGCTCGGCCCTGACGGCGGGTGGCGCGGAAGGCTGCGGCGTTCCCGCCGCTTCCACGGGCGGCGCCTCGGCTGGAGGAGCCGGCGGCGCGCCGGGGCGGGTGAGGGCGTAGATCCCGAGCGCGGCGAGCAAGGCAACCGTGGCACCCACGCCGACGAGCCTGGTGCGCCGCCCCGCAGAAGGCGGAGCAGCGGCAGGCCCGGTTGCGCCCGCCGGCACCGGCGACTCGCCCAGCAGCGCCCGACGGAAGTCGGCGACGCTGCGCGGCCGCGCATCCTCATCGACGCGCAGCGCCCAGTCGATGGCGGCCAGGAAGCCGGGGCTGTAGCGGCCGGCGCCGGCGGCGGCCGCGGGCGGCATGGTGTCCTTCTTGACACGGCTCGGCGCCTCGAGGGGCTTTTGCCCCGTCACCAGCCAGTAGAGGACCCCGGCCAGGGCGTAGAGATCGGTCCATGGTCCCTGGGCACCGCTCGTGTGGTACTGCTCGAACGGCGCATAACCCGGGGTGATGATGCTCGTCAGGCTCCTGCTCGGAACCCCCGTGGACTGCCGGGCGGCGCCGAAGTCGAGCAGCACCAGGCTGCCGTCGCCGTCCCGGACATAGACGTTGGCGGGCTTGATGTCGCGGTGCAGGACTCCGGCGTCGTGGACCACGGCGAGGCCATCGAGCAGCGGCAGGAACATGCGCTTGAGCGTGGCCTCGTCTACCGGAGTGTGGCCGGGCAGCCAGTCGCACAGCGGCTGGCCCTGCTCGTAATCCATCACGACGTAGGCGGTGCGGTTTGCCTCGAAAAAGCGGCTGACGCGGACGATGTTCGGATGGCGGAAGCCGGCGAGGACCCGCGCCTCGGCAAGGAAGCGCTCGCGGCCGATCTGATAGCCGGGGCTGTCGGCATCGCTGCGTGGCAACACGGTCTGGCCGGCAGCGCGCACCGCCAGGTGGTTGGGCAGATACTCCTTGATCGCGACCTGAGAGTGCAGGTTGTTGTCGCGGGCGCGGTAGGTGATGCCGAAGCCGCCGGCGCCGAGCATGGCCTCGATGGTGTATTCGTGCAGGGCAAATCCGACCGGCAGGGCGATGTGATTGGCGGTCGGCGGGTTGTCAGGCTGACCGGTCGGGCTGCCCGGCAGGTTCGGCATCGTTGCGTCCTGCGAGGGAAAAACCGGGGACAGACCACGATTTTCTTCGGTCAACGCAACACCTCCGCCTCCGCCGCAACCGGCTTCCTTGGCCTGCCGGGCGAAGCCCTGACGGCACGGCGCCCCAGCATCTCTCCGATCTGTTCCGCAAAACGACCGTCACCCAGGGCGAAGTTTCCGTTGGTCGCCGCGCGGATACGGTCCACCATGCCGGGTTCCAGTTCGTGGCGGAACAACTCGCGGTACGCTGCCTGCCGGCTTTCCGCATCGCCGCCAAGTGCCAGAAACGTTTCATGAGGGGTCAGAAGCGGGTTCTCCTCACCCTGCGCGTTGGCCCGGTAACTCGACCAGCGATACTCGCCAGGATGTTCCACCATGCCAGCCCGCACCGGATTCAACTCGATGTAGCGCTGACAGGCCAGCAGATAGCGCTCCTCCTGCGTCAGACTGGAGCGGAAACGCCCCTCCCACAAGCTTCCGGAGCGGCGGTACGTGCGATTCACATACTGCACATAGCGCTGCCCCAGCGCCTTCATCAATGCCCCCGCACCCTCGGCACCCTCGGCGGAAAGCAGCAGGTGCACGTGGTTGGTCATCAGTACATAAGCGTGAATTCGGCAACCTGACTTGCCGGCATATTCCCCGAGCCAATCCAGATAGAAACTGGTAATCCTCATCGGCGAAAAAACAGGCCTGGCGATTGTTGCCGCGCTGAATGATGTGCAGCGGCGTATCGGGAAGCATCAGGCGCGGACGGCGGGGCATGGTGATCGGGAGGACGTAGTGTGCGAGATATTACACTAAAACGTGGTCTGTCCCCGTTTGTCGTTCCCCATGATCGTTAGAGAAATGTTGCGATTCGCTACAGAAAACTGAAGCAATGATCTTCCGATATGATGGATGGGTTCCCATGCTCTCTGCGCAGCACAATGGCTTTCTCTATTTTGTTGCCGTACGTTCCTCTTTTCCAGTCAGGGCTGCCCTGGGTGCCAATAACAAGAAAGTCCAATGATCCCGAGACACCATTCGCGACTTTGCCCCCTTTTTCTCGGATTAAGTCTTCACAGGCTGTCCGAGGTCCAAAATCGAATTTTCCGGTAAAGCAAAAGCTGTTGCCTTGAAACACCACATCAGGCTGCGGAGTATCGTACGGAGATTCGCTCGCAAGAATGTGGGAAACCATCTCCTCACGAAATGCTTGAATTGCCCCGCTCGCGCTCCAGTCTTCTGGAACTTCGATATCTTCTAATGCCTTTGCATCGTATGAAGCGAGTTCGTCGGAGTCAGAATCAAAATCTTTGGTTAAAAAAAGGTATTTCCTCCACCGTTCCGAATTACCTTCATCTGAAAATATAGTACCGAGTTCCCATCCTGCTGCTCCGGCAGTGATTGCCTTGTGGAAAGGAATGCCAAAAAACTGCAATACCTTCTTCTGTCGATTCGTTGCTGGTGCTTTCAACGTGCTCTCCCTCTACTTTGAGCTAACCGGCCGCCGGAACAAATAAATAGGGGCAGACCACGATTTTCTGGCCTGCCGCCAGCAACACTGGTTTCCCCGCATATGCTATCAGCTTCAGCCACCACCACCGCTACCTCAAATTCGCCTTGCCGCGGTCAACAGGTAAAAAGTGCGAAAAATGACCGGGTGGGAGGCGGACTATAATGCTGCCTCATGGTTCAGCACGCCCGCGACAAGCATTTTTCCCGCCCCGCAGATTTCCGCCCCGACACCCTGACCGCCGATGCGCGGCGGTTGCGCGCGTTGTCGCGGGAATTGCAGCAGGCGATCGGGCCGAAGCGAGAGAAGGCGCAAGCCGATCTTTCCTCCCTGCTCGCGGCATCCGGGATAGCGGTGGCCGAACGGCGAGGCAGGCTGCCGAAACCAGAGTTCCAGCCAGACCTGCCAGCATTGGGGACAGACCACGATTTTCTTCGGTTAACGCAACACCTCCGCCTCCGCCGCAACCGGCTTCCTTGGCCTGCCGGGCGAAGCCTGACGGCACGGCGCCCCAGCATCTGTCCGATCTGTTCCGCAAAACGACCGTCACCCAGGGCGAAGTTTCCGTTGGTCGCCGCGCGGATAGGGTCCACCGGCCAGCAGATAGCGCTCCTCCTGCGTCAGACTGGAGCGGAAACGCCCCTCCCACAAACTTCCGGAGCGGCGGTAGGCGCGATTCACATACTGCACATAGCGCTGCCCCAGCGCCTTCATCAATGCCCCCTCGGCACGCTCGGCGGAAAGCAGCAGGTGCACGTGGTTGGTCATCAGGACATAAGCGTGAATTCGGCAACCTGACTTGCCGGCATATTCCCCGAGCCAGTCCAGATAGAAATGGTAATCCTCATCGGCAAAAAAACAGGCCTGGCGATTGTTGCCGCGCTGAATGATGTGCAGCGGCGTATCGGGAAGCATCAGGCGCGGACGACGGGGCATGGTGATCGGGAGGAGGTAGTGTGCGAGAAGTTACACTAAAACGTGGTCTGTCCCAATTTTCTGACCAATTTTTCGCCATCTGGCTGCACTTGCTTCTCGGACCGCGCTTCGACAAGCATGCGGATCTGCTCTTGAGCGTCCTTCAACGTCGCGACAATGTGCGTTCTTGCGTCGGATCCGATCCGCTCTTTCGCCTCATTCAGATCGCCGGGTGCATTCCACAATCCCACGACCAGATTCAATTCCGGAAATCGACGACGAAGACGCATGCGCAGGCGGCGAGCATGCGCCACGGCCGCGGGAGGCGCGGCGGATATGCAGACCACATCGGCTTTGCGCTGTTCGACGTAATCAACCAGTTCGCTGGCCGCGGCCGCCGCCGTAGCCGGGACGGTCTCCACGACACAGCCGCGGATGTCCACGATTTGTGCGAGCATCAGTCCGGCTAATTCATCCCCCTCGCCGTGAGCCGGCAGGCAGAGGACGCAAAGCGCCTGGCAGACCGGCCCGATCAGCAAGACTGGAATCTGCTTTCGCCTCTTTCATGTCCTCACTGCTCTCCTTCTCGTGCAGTTCCTGCTGGCGCTCACCACGTTCCTGAATCATGGACTTCAGAGTCTGCAAAATGAATTTGTGCCGGCCGTCCTCAAGCTCGCCCCGACGCCAATGCGTTTCGGCCGAAGCCAGTGCCGGGATCAGCACCGTTTCGTAGACTTCGACGAGCGGTGTGCGCTCAAAGTATTCGTCGAGCAATTCGATAGCTTCTTCATCATCGCCCGCCAGGAGCCGCTGATAGACTCGCTTCGTGGGCTCGAACACAGGCTTGTCACCCAGCAGCGTGTTCAAGAACGAAAGCTGGGGAACGTGCTTGCCGACCACCAGCAGACACACGGTCAGGGGGGTTGCCAACAGCAGCCCCACCACTCCCCATAACCAGGTCCAGAAGACAGCCGCCAACAGCACCGCGACAGCGGACACACCGGTGTTTTTGCCATAGAGCCACGGCTCCAGGACGTTGTTGGTGAAGAGTTCCAGAACCACGAACAACCCGATCGTAAGGCTTGGCGCCACCCAGTCGCCCGATATGGCCATCGATAGGCCAATCGGCATAGCAGCAGCAAGCCACGGGCCGATGTAGGGAATGAACCGAAGAGTCGTGGCCAGGATTCCCCACAGAATGGGGTTGGGCACGCCGATCAGATAGAGCCCGCTACCCACGGCAGTGCCGAAAATGACATTGAGCAGGAACTCCGTCGCAAGGTACCGACTGACCCGTGTACCGGCGTCTTCTAGCATCTGCGTGGTCAGTGTCATTTGACCCTGTCCAATCAGAAGGATGAACCGATCGCGCAGGTCGTCGCGACGGATGAGGAAGAACACGACAAGAACGATCACCACACCGATCGAGCCCAATACCTCCAGCACTGTGCCAAACATGCTGCCAAAGACTTGCAGCGGACTCGCCGGCGAGGAAATGATCCGAACCGAATACGGCCATTCCTTGGTCCCCTGCGGCGCCTTAGCCAGTTCAACAGGCGACAGGTCCTCGCTCATTCCCTGAGCTGTTATTGTTACCCTGCCTAGGGTGGAGCTGACATAAGCGTTCGCCGATTGGAGCTTCGCTTTCAGATTGGTCTCGTATTCGGGCATTCTGGGGGCCAGGTCCGATACTTGAACCACGGCCATCCATGTTGCGCCGCCGAGCACCGTGAAGCCAACGAGTGCCGTTACCACCACGGCCGGGACACGGCCGAGCCAGTGTCGCTCGAGCCAGTCACACACGGGGCTCAACAGAAAGCTCAACAGCACGGCCAGCGTCATGGGAACCAGCACACCCTTGGCCAAGTAAAGCGCCGCAACAACCACGGCGATCGACGCCAGCATACGGGCGGATTTGGCAAGATGGTCAGATGGTGCCATAGGATGTAAGGCCGACGATCAAAGGAAGCACTGAATAAATGACGGCAAAAGTATCGCAGGAAAGATATGACAAACGGGGACAGACCACTGGCCAAAGGGGTCAGGCTCAAATTTCCAGCCTGCCACCAGTAACACTGGTTATCCTGCATATGCTATCAGCTTCAGCCCCCACCACCGCTACCTCAAATTCGCCTTGCCGCGGTCAACGGGCAAAAAAGGCGAAAAATGACCGGGGGGCGGGCGGACTATAATGCTGCCCCATGGTTCAGCACGCCCGCGACAAGCATTTTTCCCGCCCCGCAGATTCCCGCTCCGACACCCTGACCGCCGATGCGCGGCGGCTGCGCGCGTTGTCGCGGGAGCTGCAGCAGGCGGTCGGGCCGAAGCGCGAGAAGGCGCAGGCCGACCTGGCCGCCCTGCTCGCGGCATCGCGGACAGCGGTGGCGCGAACGGCGCAGCAAGCTGCCGCGACCCGAATTCCAGCCCGACCTGCCGGTCAACGAGCGGCGCGCCGACATCGCCGAGCTGATCGCGAAGAACCAGGTGGTCATCGTCTGCGGCGAGACCGGCTCGGGCAAGACGACGCAGTTGCCGAAGATCTGCCTCGATCTCGGCCTCGGCGCGCGCGGCCTGATCGGCCACACGCAGCCGCGCCGGCTCGCGGCGCGCTCGGTGGCGACGCGGCTGGCGCAGGAATTGAAGACGCAGGTCGGCGCCGGTGTCGGCGTCAAAATCCGCTTCCACGACAAGTCAACCGCGGACAGTTGGGTCAAGCTGATGACCGACGGCATCCTGCTCGCCGAGTCGCAGTCCGACCCCTGGCTGAACGCCTACGAGGCGATCATCATCGACGAGGCGCACGAGCGCAGCCTCAACATCGATTTCCTGCTCGGCTACCTGAAGCAGTTGCTGCCCCGGCGCCCGGACCTGAAGCTGATCATCACCTCGGCGACCATCGACGCCGAGCGCTTTGCGCAGCATTTCGACGGCGCGCCGGTGATCGAGGTGTCCGGCCGGCTGTACCCGGTCGAGGTGCGTTACCGGCCGGTCGCCGATCTGGAAAAGAAGGACGACGAGCGCGACCTCTACGACGCGATCGTCGATGCCGCCGACGAACTGGCGCGGCTGGGCAGCGGCGACATCCTCGTCTTCCTGCCCGGCGAGCGGGAAATCCGCGAGGCGGCGGAAGCGCTGAGAAAGCACGCGCTGGCGCGGCCGGGGCTGTCGTCGGCGCACGCGCCGGAAATCCTGCCGCTGTTCTCGCGCCTGTCGGCTTGCGAGCAGGACCGCATCTTCAAGCCTTCCCGCGGCCAGCGGCGCATCGTGCTGGCGACCAACGTCGCCGAGACCTCGCTGACCGTGCCGGGCATCCGCTACGTCATCGACACCGGGCTGGCGCGGGTCAAGCGCTATTCGTACCGCAACAAGGTCGAGCAGTTGCAGGTCGAGGGCATTTCGCAGGCGGCGGCGCGGCAGCGGGCCGGGCGTTGCGGCCGGGTGGCGGCCGGCGTCTGCGTGCGCCTCTACGACGAGGCGGATTTCAACGCCCGGCCGCCGTTCACCGACCCGGAAATCCTGCGCTCGTCGCTGGCCGGCGTCATCCTGCGCATGAAGTCGCTGAAGCTGACCGATGTCGAGAGCTTCCCCTTCATCGAGCCGCCGCCGGCCAAGGCGATCAGCGACGGCTACGCGCTGCTGCAGGAACTCGGCGCGCTCGACGACGACAACCGCCTGACCAAGGTCGGCGATGCGCTGGGCAAGCTGCCGCTCGACCCGCGCATCGGCCGCATGCTGGTCGCCGCGCGCGACCTCGGCTGCCTCAAGGAAGTGCTGGTCATCGCCGCCGCGCTGTCGGTGCAGGACCCGCGCGAACGTCCGCAGGAGCGCCAGCAGGCGGCCGACGAAAAACACCGGCAATTCGCCGACGAGAAATCCGAGTTCCTGGCCTGGGTGAAGCTGTGGGCCTGGTTCCGGAATGCGGTCGAGCACAAGAAATCCAACCGGCAACTGGTCGATGCGGTCCACGCCAATTTCCTGTCGTATTTGCGCCTGCGCGAATGGCGCGAGGTGCACAGCCAGTTGCACGCGATGGTCACCGAGCTGGGCTGGAAGGAAAACGACATTCCCGGCACCTTCGACGCCATCCATCAGGCGCTGCTCAGCGGGCTGCTCGGCAACATCGGCTGCAAGTCGGACGAATCCGGCTACTACCTCGGCGCGCGCGGCATCCGCTACCTGATCCACCCGTCGTCGCCGCTGCAGAAGAAGGCCGGCAAGTGGATCATGGCCGCCGAGATCACCGAGACGACGCGCCTGTTCGGGCGCTGCATCGCCCGCATCGAGGCGGACTGGATCGAGAAAGTGGGCGCTCACCTGATCAAGCGCCAGTTCTTCGACCCGCACTGGGAAAAGCGCTCGATGCAGGTTTCCGCCTGGGAGCGGACGACGCTCTACGGCGTCGTGATCGACCCCAAGCGGCGCATCCACTACGGCCCGCTGGCGCCGGCCGAGGCGCGCGAGATCTTCATCCGCCAGGGGCTGGTCGGCGAGGAGATCGAGGAAAGCTTCGCCCGGCGCTGGCCCTTCTTCCAGCACAACCAGAAGCAGATCCGCGACATCGAGAAGATCGAGCACAAGCAGCGCCGGCAGGACGTGCTGGTCGACGACGAGCTGATCTTCGCCTTCTACGACCACCTGATCCCCGAAGGCATCCACAACGGCGCCGCCTTCGACCACTGGCGCAGGCAGGCCGAGCAGGAGAATCCCCGCCTGCTGTTCCTGGCCAAGGACGACCTGATGCGCCACTCGGCGGCGGGCGTGACGACCGAGGCCTTCCCGCACCACATCAAGGTCGGCGGCGTCGACTATCCGCTCGCCTACCATTTCGAGCCGGGCTCGCCGCGCGACGGCGTGACGCTGACCCTGCCGCTGGCGCAATTGAACCAGATCCCGGCGGCGCGCATGGAATGGCTGGTGCCGGGGCTGCTCAAGGAAAAGCTGGTGCAGTTGATCAAGACGCTGCCGCAGCGGATCCGCGCCAAGCTGGTGCCGGTGCCGGAATTCGTCGAGGAATTCGTGTCGACCGCAGCAGGCGACGAACGCAGGATGAACCAGGGGCTGATTCCGCCGCTGATCGACTATATCCTCGAAGCACGCGGCCTCAACGCGCGCGGCTGGGCGGTGACGGCGGACGCCTTCCGCCCCGATGCGCTGCCCGCCGCACTTCTCGATGAACTACAAGCTGATCGACGAGCACGGCCGCCAGCTCGACATGAGCCGCAGCCTCGTCCAGTTGCGCGGCGAATGGGGCAGGCAGGCCAGGGACGAGTTCGCCGAACTGCACGAGACGCCATCGGGATACACGCAACTGACCGACTGGACCTTCGGCGAACTGCCCGAGCTGATGGAAGTGCCGGTCGCCGGGCAGACAGTGCTCGGCTACCCGGGGCTGGTGGACGACGGCGAGAGCGTCAGCCTGAAAGTCTTCGACTCCGCCGAAGAGGCGGCGGCATTGCATCGCGGCGGCTTGCTGCGCCTGTTCATGCTGCAATTCCGCGAGCAGGTGAAGTATTTCGACAAGAACATCCCCGGCCTGAGCCAGATGGCCATGCAATACATGGCGCTGGGCAGCAACGACGACCTGAAGCGCCAGATCGTCGACCTGACCTTCGCGCGCGCCTGCCTGAACGAGCCGCTGCCGACGACGCCGGAGGCCTTCGCCGCGCGCTGCGCCGAGGCCAGGGCGCGGCTCGGGCTGATCATGCAGGAGGTCTGCCGGCTGGTCGGCACCGTGCTGAGCGAGTGGCAGGCGGTGACGAAGAAGCTGCCGGCATTCAAGGCGCATGCCGCGGCGGTGGCCGACATCGAGGCGCAACTGAAGCGCCTGGTCGGCAAGCACTTCGTCGTCGCCACGCCGTTCGAGCGCCTGCAGCATTACCCGCGCTACCTGAAGGCGGTCGCCGTCCGCCTCGACAAACTGAAGGCGAACCCGGCGCGCGACGCGCAACTGATGGCCGAGTTCGGGCCGCTGTGGAGCAATTACGAGCGCCGCGCCTTGCAATTGGCCAAAATGGGCGCATCTGACCCGCAGGTCGAGCAGTTCCGCTGGCTATTGGAGGAACTGCGCGTCGGGATGTACGCGCAGGAACTGCGCACGCCTGTGCCGGTCTCGGTCAAGCGGCTGCAGAAGCAATGGGAAGGAATACGGAATGGGTGAGGCGCATGAATGACGTAATGCTGGCGCTGGCGCGCACCTTCGCCAGCCTGAAACAGGGCAGGGTCTGGGGCTACGTGCTGGTGCCGGCCGTCGTGGCGCTGCTGCTCGCGGCCGGGCTGGCGATCTGGGCGCTCGGCGCCATGGTCCGGCAGATGATGGACTACCCGCCGATGACCCTGCTCGTTGGCTGGGGGCTGGTCTGGCTGGCGCACATCCTGGCTTACCTTGGCGGCTGGATGGCGATCTTCGCCATCGCCTACCTGACTGCCTCGCTGCTGGCGGCCATCGTCATCATGCCGCTGATGGTGAAGCACCTGGCGGAAACGGAGTACCGCGACGTCGCGGCGATGGGCAAGGACAGTTTCGTCGCTGCCGCGGTCAACAGCGTCGGGGCATCGGTTCTGTTCGTCATCGCCTGGGTGGCGACGATTCCGCTGTGGCTGATCCCCGGCTTCTCGCTGCTCGTCCCGCTGCTGCTGATGGGCTGGCTGAACCGCCGGACATTCGCCTACGACGCGCTGGCACTGCACGCCACCGCCGATGAATGGACGGCGCTGCGCAAGGGCAGCAAGGCACAGTTCTTCATGCTCGGCCTGACCATGGCGCTGCTCGCCCATGTTCCGTTTGTCGGCCTGCTGGTTCCGGCGCTGGCCGCGCTGTCATTCGTCCATTTCGGGCTCGAGGCCCTGCGTCGCTCGCGCGGCGGCGCCATCGTGACCATTGCGGGAGAACATGCATGAGCCGCAGCTTTGGCGCCGTCATCATCGGTGACGAGATCCTTTCCGGAAAGCGTCAGGACAAGCACTTCGCGAAGATCGCCGAGATGCTCGGCCAGCGCGGTCTGCGCCTGTCCTGGGTCGAATACCTGGGCGACGATCGCGCGCGCCTGACCGCCACTTTCCGGCGCACGATGGCGGCCGGCGATGTCGTGTTTTCCTGCGGCGGCATCGGCAACACGCCGGACGACCACACGCGGCAGGCGGTGGCGGCGGCGCTCGGCGTCGGTCTGGAAATCCACCCTGAAGGACTGGCGGAGGCGAAGCTGCGCTTCGCCGACGACATGACGCCGCAACGGCTGCAACTGGTCACCTTCCCGGCGGGTGTCGGGATCATCCCCAATCCCTTCAACCGCATTCCCGGCTTCATGGCCAACCAGCATTATTTCGTTCCGGGCTTTCCGCAGATGGCGCACCCGATGATCGAGTGGGCGCTCGAAACCTTTTACCGTGAGGAGTTCCGCCCGGTCGCGGGCACGGTGGAAAAAGCCTTCCTGCTGACCGGACCGACGGCTTACGAGAGTGCCCTGCTCGATCTGATGGAACGCATCGTCAGCACATACCCGACCTTGCGCCTGTTCTCGCTGCCCTCGCTGGTCGGCAACGAGCGCCGCCATCTCGAACTCGGGGTCGAAGGCGAGCCGGCGCTGGTCGACAAGGCAATGGACGAGATCCGCAGCGAAGTCGAGCAGCGCGGAATTTCCTGGACCTGGCGCCCGTAGGCGGCAAGGTACAGCCGATGAACACGTTGCGGTCGACGTAAAAAAACCCGCGGAATTCGCGGGCTTTTCGGAGTTGACCGAGGCGCCGGAATTACTTGGCGGCAGTCTTGCGGGCGGCGGCAGTTGCGCTGACGGCCTTGGTGGTCGCCGTCGAGGCTGCCTTCATGTTGGCTTCGGCGACGTCGGAGAACTGCTTGGCCATCGCCGTCATGTTGTCGAAAGCCTTGGTCGAGGCGTTCAGCATCGTCTTCATCGTGGCCGCGAAAACATCGCCGCCGACCGGTGCGCCGGCAGTAGCCTTTTCGACGGCGCTGCTGGCGTTCTTGGCGAAGCTGCTGTACTGGCTTTCCATGACGGTGGTGACTTCCTTCTGCATGCTGCTCACCAGATCATAGACGCTACGCGAGTAGTCAACCCACTTGTCGACGTTCGGCTTGGCCAGTTCGCTGTTGAGCTTGGCGACTTCGCCGGCATCCTTGGCGCCGAGAAGCTGCTGGGCGTTGCTGACGGTATTGTTGAAGAATTCGCGCGAGGCAGCCATGTTGAGGGCGGTCAGACGCTCGACGCCATTGAAGGCGGTGCGCAGGAGCGCCATCATCACTTCGGCGTTGGCCTTCTGGGCGGCGGCAAGTTGTTCCATGTTCGGTTTGTTCATCATCTTCTCCAGTGTTGTGGCATCGGTGTGGACGAAACAGACCCCCGCGCCGGGCGCCGGGGGTCAGTTGCAGCAGATTACTTCTTTGCGCGGGCGGCAGCGCCGACAGCCTTGACGGTGGCGTTGGTCGCGGCGGCAACATTGGCTTCGGCGATCTCGGCGACCTGCTTGGCAGCCTTGTTCATGTTGTCGAAAGCGGAATTGGCGGCGGCAATCGCGCTCTTGACCGCGGCGACGGCAACGTCGGAACCGGCCGGTGCGGACTTGGCAGCCTTGTCGAGCAAGCCGGCGACGGTCTTCTGGAAGTCGGCAAATTGGGCTTCGATCATCTTCGACACTTCTTCCTGGGTCTGGGCCGAGATTTCATACACGGAACGGGAATAAGCGACGGCCTTCTCGACGTTCGGCTGGGCCAGCGAAGCCTGGATCGACAGGGCTTCCTGAACGTCCTTGGCGCCCATCAGCGCCTTGGCGCCCGAGACGGAATCTTCCATCACGGAACGGGCGGTGTTCAGGTTCAGCGCAGCGATGCGCTCGGCGGAAGCCAGCGCGGTGTTGGCCACGGACAGCAGGGAATCAACGGTGGCCTTGTTGGCGGCGGCAAATTGCTCGGGGGTAGTGAACATTGTGGGATCTCCTGTATCAAGAATTGACGAAAGGTCGGGGACAAGCAGTACGGCATACCGAAATCTGTTTGCTGCACTGCACCATGGATTCAATTATAGAGGTGATTCGCCGGATGTTAACAAATTTGGTGCACTGCAACAAATTATTTTGAGGTGAGTCGAAACAGGTACTTGCCATCGATTCAAGAACCCCCGCCCGATGCCGGATTGCTTACTGCAGCAGCGAAAAAGCCCTCAGTTCCGCGCAGGCGGTGACCCCAACGCGCCGGATCCCTTGAGTTCCAGGCGCTGACCCGAAGCGGCCGGCTGCTCCGCCTGCGCACTCTTGTTCCTCGGCTGGATGACCGCGCGCACCCGCGCCGGTGGCGCTTTCGGGTCACGGTTCTCGCCCGCCGTCACCAGATACTTTTCACTGATCGAGTCATACCAGATGTAGTCCCCGCGGACCTGATCCGGGCCGCTCTTGACCCAGGCGCGATGAAAGAACTCGGCGATTTCGCTATTGGTGTTGTACTCGATGCGCTCGGCTTCGCCATCGGTATATTCATCCACGCCCTCGCGCTTCTGCCGCATGCGCGCCAGTCCATCCTTGCCGCCGAACGCCGTTCCCTTCTGGAAGCCGTACTGGTCCTCGGTGATCACGACGCGATCGGCGCGCAGCACCATGGTGCCCTTGATCACCACCACGTCGCCTTCGAGAATCTGGATCTTTTTGGCGTCATCGATCGAAATCCGGTTGGCTTCGACCTGCATGGGCTTGTCGCGATCGGCCCGCTCGGCGAAAACAGGCTGCGACAGCAAGGCAAGGATCAGGAGGGTGACGGTTCTCAGGCTCATTTTTTCGCTCGACGTGGATAGGACATTCCGGTGACCTGCGATTGCAGGACGAAGGTGGAGGCATTGTTGTCCACATGCATGCCCACCCCCTTGACCCAGGAGCGGTCTTCGGTAATCTCGACCGCGCTGCTGGTAAACGCGATCCCGGTATCGGGTTCGACGGTCAGGTCGGGCATCCGGGCAACCATTGCCGGCCTGTCACTGGTCGCCGAACGGACCGCCTTGACGTCATCCCAGAGAAACACGGTTTCCCCCTTGCTCGTCACCCGGGCGTTGTTGCCCGACGTCGTCACCGTCACCGCATCCGGCCGGTATTGAGTCAGGACCGGCGATTTCAGTTCCGAACTGTCGTCATCGGGGAAATGTTCCATGTACGGTGCCGTCAGGCGGTATTTGACCCGCCCCCCCTCGTCGAAAGTGCGGACAATGAAGTTTTCCGCGAAGACATCCGGGTCGTGGCGGAATTTTCCGTCCCTGACCGTTTCGACCGGCGCCGTCACCTTCTGCAGCCAGAAGGTGACTCCGGCAAGCAGCGCCAGCAGCACGAGCGCGAAGATCTGGCTGGAAGCGAATTTCATTGCGGGTCGAGGTAGGCGGCAAAAAGGTTTTCGAGCTTGCCCTGGGCGGCAAGAATGAATTCGGCAGCCTCGCGCACCGCGCCATGGCCGCCGGCGCTGTCAGTCACCGCATGCGCGCGTTCGCGAACCACGGGCCGCGCGTTGGCGGGCGCGATTGCCAGGCCGCACTGCATCATGACCGGCAGGTCGATCAGATCGTCGCCCATGAAGGCGCATTCGGGCCAGTGGAGACCGAGCCGTGCGAGCAGTTCGCCAACCGTCGCGCGCTTGTCGGCGACCCCCTGGAAGACATGATCGATGCCGAGATCGGCGGCACGCGCGGCCACCACGCCCGAGCTGCGACCGGTAACGATGGCCAGTTCGATGTCGCCACGCTGCAGGAGTTTCAGGCCGAGACCGTCCTGGACGTCGAAGGTCTTGAGCTCACGGCCGTCGTCGGTGTAGCGGAGGCCGCCGTCGGTCATCACGCCATCGATGTCGAAGGCGATCAGCTTGATGCGGCTGGCACGGGCCCTGGCATCCATCAGATCACCTTGGCGGTAAACAGGTCATGCATGTTGAGCGCCCCCAGCAGGCGGCCATCCGTATCGGCGACAAGCAGGGCGTTGATCCGGTAGCGCTCCATCATCTCGACCGCCTCGACGGCGAGGCGGTCGGGGCCGATGGTGCGCGGACCGGCATGCATGACGCTGTCGATGCGCGCCGACCGCAGATCGATGCGCTTTTCGAAAGCGCGGCGCAGGTCGCCGTCGGTGAAAATTCCCAGCGTCCGTCCGTCATCATCGAGGACGGCCACCAGTCCGAGGCCGCCGCGCGACATGGCGAGGATGGCATCGGTGACACCGGTCTGCGGGCTCACGGTCGGCACGCTGTCGCCCGTGCGCATCACGTCGCGGACATGAGTCAGCAGACGGCGCCCGAGCGAACCGCCGGGATGGGAACGGGCAAAATCATCCGGCCCGAAGCCGCGTGCATCGAGCAGCGCCACTGCCAGCGCATCGCCAAGCGCCAGCGCCGCCGTCGTGCTCGCCGTCGGCGCCAGGTTGTGCGGACAGGCCTCCTGCTCGACGCCGGCATCAAGGTGAACGTCGGCTTCGCGGGCGAGCGTCGAGGCCGGCACGCCGGTCATGGCGATCAGGCGCGCGCCCTGGCGCTTGATCAGCGGAACGATGCGCAGCAACTCCTCGGACTCGCCGGAATTCGACAGTGCCAGCAGGACGTCATCGCGGGTGATCATCCCGAGGTCGCCATGGCTCGCCTCCGCCGGATGCACGAAGTAAGCCGGCGTCCCGGTGCTGGCCATGGTCGACGCAATCTTGCGCGCGATATGTCCGGACTTGCCCATGCCGCTGACGATGACCCGCCCGTGACAGCCGAGAATCAACTCGACTGCGAATGCGAACTCGCCAGCTATCCTGCCCACCAGCGCGTTGACCGCGGCAGCCTCGATGCTCAGCGTCTGGCGCCCGAGGTTCAGGGCGCGCTCCGGCGAAAAATGATCGGGCTTCGGGCTTGGGTTCATGGCCGTGCTGCGGTTATGATCGTCCAAGTATACCTGACTTGGCGAAACGCACTTGAGCGCGCTCTCCCTTGCCCTTCTTCTCCTTGGCGCCTCGGTACTGGCGGTGGTGATCTGTCGCCGCATCAACCTGCCGCCGGTTCTCGGCTATCTGCTGGTCGGCTGCATCATCGGCCCGCACGCCCTCAACCTGATGGACGACGTGCATCGCGTCGAGTATCTCGCCGAATTCGGCGTCGTCTTCCTGATGTTCTCGATCGGTCTCGAGTTCTCGCTGCCCAAGCTCTACTCGATGAAGCGCATCGTCTTCGGCCTTGGCCTGCTGCAGGTCATCGTCAGCATGCTGCTGATCACCGGCCTGGTCATGCTTGCCGGCATCAACTGGCAACTCGGCATCGCCCTCGGCGGCGTCTTCGCGATGTCGTCGACCGCCGTCCTGACCAAGCTGCTTGCCGAACGCATGCAGTTCGACACGGCACACGGCCGGGAAATCCTGGGCGTGCTGCTCTTTCAGGATCTTGCGGTCGTGCCATTGCTGGTGATCATTCCGTCGCTGACCCAGCCGCCGGAAAAGCTCGCGATGCTGCTCGGCGTCGCGCTGCTCAAGGCCGTCGTCGTGCTCGCCGTGATTCTGGTGTTCGGCCAGAAACTGATGCGCAGGTGGTTCCACTTCGTCGCCCGGGCCAAGTCTTCCGAGGTGTTTGTCCTCAACGTGCTGCTGATCACCCTGAGCCTCGCCACGCTGACCGAGCTGGCCGGCCTGTCGCTGGCGCTTGGCGCCTTCGTCGCCGGCATGCTGATTTCCGAGACCGAATACCGCCTGCAAGTGGAAGAGGACATCAAGCCGTTCCGTGACGTGCTGATGGGTCTGTTCTTCGTGACCATCGGCGTCAAGCTGGATCTGCAGATCGTCGTCGGGTTGTGGTGGCAGGTCCTGCTGGTTCTGATCAGTCTCCTCGCGATCAAGGCCGCAGTCGTCGGACTGCTTTCCTGGCGCCTCGGATCGACGCCGGGCAACTCCATCCGCTCGGCGCTCTGGCTTTGCGCCGGCGGCGAATTCGGCTTCGTCCTTCTCGGCGAAATCGCCAACATGCCAAAGGCCATCGAGCAGATGGCGCTGACGGTTCTCGTTCTGTCCATGCTGATCGCGCCGTTCATCATCCAATACAGCGAAAAGCTGGTCATGCGTTTCGTCGCCAGCGAATGGATGATGCGCTCGATGCAGCTGACGAAGATCGCCGCCGAGTCGATGGGCACCCAGAGGCATGCGATTCTTTGCGGCTTCGGCCGCAACGGTCAGTATCTGGCGCGATTTCTCGGTCGGGAAGGGGTCGAGTACTTTGCGCTCGATCTCGATCCGGATCGCGTCCGCGAGGCGGCGGCCGGCGGTGAAAACGTCGTCTTCGGCGATGCCGGACGCAAGGAATCGCTGATTGCCGCCGGCCTGATGCGGGCCAGTGTGGTTATCGTCACCATGAGCGACACGCCGCTCGCCGAAAAGGTGCTGCACCACGTTCAGGAGTTGCGCCCGGACTTGCCCGTCGTCGTCCGCACCGCTGACGAGCGCGACATGGGGCGGCTGGCCCGTGCGGGTGCCGCGGAAGTCGTACCGGAAACTCTGGAGGCCAGCCTGATGCTCGCCTCGCATGCACTGGTGCTGATCGGCATACCGCTCAACCGTGTACTGAGGCGCATCCGGCAAACCCGTACGGAACGCTACCGGCTGCTACGCGGTTTCTTCCACGGCAGCTCCGACCGTGACGACGACGAGGAATCCCAGCCACGCCTGCACTCGGTATGGTTGAACCGCGGCGCGGCAGCCATCGGCATGACGCTCGACCAACTGCATCTCGATCGACTGGGCTGCGAGGTCAGCGCCATTCGCCGCCGCGGCATCCGCGCGGTCGAGCCAGCCCCCGAGACCCGCCTTCTGGAAGGCGACGTCGTCGTCGTTCTCGGCGACCCGGAAGCGGTCACCGCTGCCGAGGAGCGGCTGCTCAGAAAATGAAAAAGCCCGCCAAAGCGGGCTTCCGTGGGCGTCCGGGAGTTACAGTGTCTTGCAAACCAAATAGACGGTGCTGCCGTCATCCACGTAGGCCGTGTCCGTCGGTGACACATCAGCTTCGTGACGTTGCTCGTTCCGCGAACCTGGCCGGTATTGGGCTTGCCGTCGTCGAACTGCGCATCGATCGCGTTGGCGATCTTGCCCGACAGGTTGGTCGAACAGATGGTCAGCGCCGAAAGGCCAAGCGCGCCATTCTGCGCCTGCAGGATGCCGCCGGCAGCATTCTGCGGCGCAAGCCAGCTGCGCCGAGTCGCCTCCGACGAACCCGGACAGGCGGAGATGCTGCCAGAAACGGCAGTTCTCGCCGTCTGCCCCCGCACCTGCGCAATCGATCACGGTGGCCTGGCCGGCAACGCCAACCGCCCCGTTGCCGTCGCCCGAGACCGTCGCCGGGTTGGTCCACCGGCTCGCAGCATCGTTGTCGTCGCCGGGGAACTTCTTGTAGCGATCCTGATAGCCGTATACTGCAGCCGACATCCCGTTGATGTCGTTCGCGACGTTCCTGATCTTGGCCTGGGTGATCAGCTCCTGACCCTTCAGCACGCCACCCAGCAACAGGCCGATGATGACCAGTACGATGGCAATCTCGACGAGGGTGAAGCCGCCTTGGCTGCTTTTCATCTTTTTCTCCGCTTGAGTATCTATGCACACATTCAAGCAAACTCCGTGCCAGCGATGAAATGCCGTCAGATAGTGGTTTCAGCGCCTGATATTTGCGTTTACCCTGTCGATAATTGGACAGTTGTTGAAAACATGAACACCGAAACCTCAGGCACCAGTCCCTGGTGGTCGCGCCAGCCGCACCTTCTGCTGGCCGGGCATCTCTTGCTGCTCCATGCGCTGGCCTTTGGCGGCTGGAAATTGCCGGCAGTCCGCATCCTGTGGTTCGTCGCGTTCGGCCTGTTCCTGCTCTGGCAGCCCTTCGTCGCGGGCGAGCGCCGCATGAGCCGGCGCCAGGGCGGGATCCTGCTGGCCGCCGCCCTTGCGTCAACCTGGCTGCTCAGCCCCTGGCTGATGCTGATCTGGTGCGGCGCACTGGCCGCGGTCATCGGCGGGCGCGTGCTGTGGACCAGTGACCGCCTCGAGCGCGCCGGCTATCTCTTCGCCTTCGGGTATCTCGTTTGCCTGACCATCTTCGGCATCGTTCCGGAAATCTCCCCGTCCGTCGTCCTCGATCCCTTGCCCAGGGACACGATCGCCCATTACATGCCGCTGCTGCTCGGTGCGCTCCTCGCCTTTCCTGCCCACCCGCTGCGCCGCCGGGCGGGTGATGCGTTCGACCTTTTCTACGGAATGCTGGTGTTTCTGGCGCTCGCCGTCTTCGTGCTTGGCGCACTGGCCGTCACTTTCGTTTCCGGCATCAGCTATGTCGAAGCACTGGTGCAGACCTCGCTGGCGATTGCCGCGGCCCTCCTCGTGTTGGCCTGGGCGTGGAACCCGCGCGGCGGCTTTTCCGGAATTGGCTCCGCCCTCTCGCGTTACCTGCTCTCGGTCGGCCTGCCACTTGAGCAATGGCTGATTCAGCTGGCCGAAACCAGTGAGCGCGAAAGCCACCCGGTGCGTTTCCTCGCTACCGTCGCTGAACAACTGGAGCACATGCCCTGGGTGGTCGGCTGTCGCTGGCAAGCGGGCTCGGAGTCCGGCAAGTTCGGCGAGACATCGCCGCACACCCAGGAATATCGCCGGGGTAACGTCGTGCTCGCAGTGTATTTCCGCTATGCCCCGTCGCCGGCAATGCGCTGGCATGTCGAATGGCTGCTGCGCCTGGCCACCGAGTTTTACCTTGTGAAGTTCCAGACACACGAATTGCAGCGAATGAGTTATCTGCAGGCGGTCTATGAGACCGGCGCCCGCGTGACCCATGACGTCAAGAATCTGCTGCAGTCGTTGCACACACTCTGCTATGCCGCAGCTCAGCCAGGCGACCCGGAAGCGACAGCGCGACTGCTGGCCCGCCAGTTGCCGCAGATCGCGGAGCGCCTGAAATCAACGCTTGACAAGTTGCAGCGCCCACAGGCCGACGACCGCCGCAATATCTCCTCTGCGGAGTGGTGGTCGCGCCTGCAGGATCGCCACACCGGCGACCGCATCGAGTGGAATGACCCGACCGGAGAGGCGGAGGTACCGAGCGCGCTGTTCGACAGCATCGCCGAAAATCTGTTGCAGAACGCGTTGACCAAGCGCCAGCACGAAAGCGGAATCGAAATCTCGGCCAAATTGACGGTCAACCGCGACAACCCGATTCTCACCGTGCGTGACACCGGCCAGGCGATTGCCCCATCGGTTGCCGACTCGCTGTTCAGGGCGCCGGTCGAGTCCGCGTACGGGCTGGGCATCGGTCTCTACCATGCGGCCAGACAGGCCGCCGAAACCGGCTACCGCCTTGACCTTGCCGAAAACCGGCCCGGTTCGGTTGTCTTCACGCTGGCGCCCCGGACGTGACAGCCGGCGCTTCCGAAGGCTGACCCGACAAGGGACCGACCAGCCGGTATACCGGCGTGTTTCCCTTGCCCTTGAGGTGGATGATCTGCGGTTCGCGGAACTCGAAGCGATCCGCCAGTCGCCGATAGGTCGTCTCGTCCACATGCACCATGCCCGGCACGCCTTCGCTGGTGATGCGACTGGCCAGATTGACGGTATCGCCCCAGACGTCGTAGATGAACTTCTTCTTGCCGACCACCCCGGCGACCACCGGTCCGGTACCGATGCCGATGCGGACTTCCAGATGCAGGCTGTTGACCTCGAAGTCGGTACGCAACAGGTCACGCATGGCCAGCGCCAATTCACAGATGGACTGCGAATAGTTGCCCTGCTCATTGTTGAGACCGCCGGCGACCATGTAGGCATCACCGATGGTCTTGATCTTCTCGATGCCGAATTTCTCGGCCAGTTCGTCGAACGAGGAGAAGATCCGGTTCAGCATGGCGAAAACCTGCTGCGGCGTCATCCCTTCGGCGATTCTCGTGAAATTGACGATGTCGACGAACATCACGCTGACATCGGCAAAACCGTCGGCGATTGTCTGCTTATCGTATTTCAGCCGTTCGGCGATGGGTCCGGGCAGGATGTTGAGCAGCAGACGCTCGGAACGGTCCTGTTCATCCTGCAGAAGCCGGTGGGTTTCCTCGAGGCTGGCCTGCGCCTTGGCCTTTTCCTGCGTCGAGTAACGCAGCAGCAGATACACGATGGTCGAAACCCCGGCGAAGTTCAGCGCAAAGAAGAATACGC
The DNA here is from genome assembly GCA_963810175.1 of uncultured beta proteobacterium. GTDB lineage: Bacteria > Pseudomonadota > Gammaproteobacteria > Burkholderiales > Rhodocyclaceae > Azonexus. The sequence continues at coordinate 139,974 of CAWEMU010000036.1, forward strand.
TGACCCTGATCGGCACCTTCGGCCCGCTGACCACGACGCTGTCGGCAAGGAAGTAGTCGAAAAATCCGGAGAGCGCCGTCAGAAAGATGTAGGCGAAGAACCATGCCGCCGACTCGCGCACGCCGAAGAACAGCACGGCGCCGATCGGGGCCAGCAGGCCCCACAGGCTGATGCCGCTGGCCGTGATGAAGTTGCCGATGCTCCACTGCACCACGAAGGGCATGAACAGGAAGAGCGCCAGTTGCGAGTAGCGGAAAAAATTGAAATTGCCTGTCCTGAGAAAAAAGACCAGGTTGGAAACCAGCAGCAACTGGAAGACGAATGGCGCCGTCGAGGAGAACTTCGGGCCCATCTGCCAGTAAAGCAGGAGCCACAGCATCGACCCCAGCGAGACAAGGCCGGTTGCAAATATCAGCAGCGACTTCTTCAGGCGCGTCTCGGCATCATCCTCCGGATTGAATCCGGCGGTACTCAGTTTGAACAGGCTGGATTTGGACTGGCTCATTTGATCCCTGCCGTCAACGCGACGGTCGTCGTTCAGTGTGTCAGGCGATGCCGACGCCGTCAATAAGCCTTGACACGAGCCGGCAACATATTCGCCGCGCAATCCTCAGGCAAAAAGACGCGCCAGTTCCTCTCCGGGCGACGGCGCCCGCATGAAAGCTTCGCCGACCAGGAAGGCATCGACGCCGTTGGCGCGCATCAGCGCGACATCTGCCGGGGTCAGAATGCCGCTTTCACTGACGACAATGCGATCGGCCGGAATGCGATCGAGCAAGCCCAGCGTCGTCTCGAGCGTGACATCGAAAGTGCGCAGATTGCGATTGTTGATTCCCAGCAACGGCGTCTTCAGTTGCAGCGCTGCAGCGAGTTCTTCGCCGTCGTGGACCTCGACCAGCACGGCCATGCCGTAACCATGTGCCTGCGCTTCGAGCGCCTGCATCTCCTTTATGCTCAGCGCGGCGGCGATCAGCAGGATGCAGTCGGCCCCCATGGCGCGCGCTTCGGCGACCTGGTAGCGGTCGACAATGAAGTCCTTGCGCAGCACCGGCAGCGCGCAGGCGGCACGGGAAGCAGCCAGATATTCCGGCGCACCCTGGAAATACTGGCGATCGGTCAGCACCGAAAGGCAGGCAGCGCCATGTTGCCCATAGCTTTGTGCGATCTCGGCCGGGCGGAAATCGGGGCGAATCACCCCCTTCGACGGACTGGCTTTCTTGATTTCGGCAATCACGGCCGGTCGACCGCAACCGATCTTGTTCCGGATGGCGCCGACGAAATCGCGCGGCGGCGGTTGCGCTGCAGCCGCCGCCTCGACCGCGGCCAGCGGCATCGTCGCCAGTGCGGCGGCGATCTCCTCGCGTTTGGTCGCGATGATCCTGCCGAGAATGTCTTCGGCTTCGCCCGCCTTGACGACCTTGCCGTGCCCTTCGCCCAAGTCCGCCTCCGCCGAAACTTCGCCAGCGCCCGTTCTCACGCGAATCGCCTGGTGCAGCCGACGAATTCCTCGACCTTGGCCCGCGCCGCGCCCGAAGCGATCATCTCGAAGGCCTTCTCGACACCATCCGCCAGCGTTGCGGCCAGGCCGCAGACGTAGATGCTGGCACCGGCATTGAGCGCCACGATGTCGCGCGGCGCACCGAGCCGGTTGTCCAGCGCACCGAGCAGCATCGCCTTCGACTCTTCGACATTCGCGACTTGCAGCACCTTCGGGTCATGCACCGGCAGGTTGAACTGCTCCGGGTGGATCTCGTATTCGCTGACCCGGCCATCCTTCAATTCGCCGACCAGCGTCTGGCCGGAAATCGAGATCTCGTCCAGGCTTTCGCGGCCGAATACGGTCAGCGCCCGCTGGCTGCCAAGGCGCTGCAGCACGCGCACCTGGATGCCGACGAGATCGGCGTGAAAGACCCCCATGACCTGTTGCGGAGCATTGGCCGGGTTGGTCAGCGGACCCAATATGTTGAATATGGTGCGCACACCCAGTTCGCGGCGTACTGGCGCAGCATGCTTCATGGCAGCGTGGTGGCTGGGCGCGAACATGAAACCGATGCCGGTATCGGCGATGGACTGCGCGACCTGCTCGGGCGTCAGGTTGATATTGGCGCCCAGGGCCTCGAGCACGTCGGCGCTCCCCGACTGGCTGGAGACCGAACGCCCGCCATGCTTGGCAATCTGCGCGCCGGCGGCGGCGGCGACGAACATCGCGGCGGTGGAGATATTGAAGGTATGGGCGCCGTCGCCGCCGGTGCCGCAGGTATCGACCAGACGGCTGGTGTCGGCGACGCGCACCTTCGTCGACAGCTCGCGCATGACGCTGGCGGCGGCGGCGATCTCGCCGATGGTTTCCTTCTTGACGCGCAGGCCGATGATGATGGCCGCGATCATGACGGGCGTGACTTCGCCGCCCATGATCTGCTGCATCAGGGAAACCATTTCGTCGTGGAAAATTTCGCGGTGTTCGATCACGCGCTGGAGGGCGGCTTGCGGGGTCATTGCTTGTGTTCGTCCAGGAAGTTCTTGAGGAGGTCGTGACCGCGCTCGGTCAGGATCGATTCGGGATGAAACTGCACGCCCTCGACAGCCAGCGTCCTGTGGCGCACCCCCATGATCTCGCCATCGTCGGTCCACGCGGTAATTTCCAGGCAATCGGGCAGGCTTTCGCGCTCGATCGCCAGCGAGTGGTAGCGGGTGCACGTCAGCGGGTTGGGCAGCCCCTTGAAAACCCCCCTGTTTTCATGGTGGACCGCGGAAACCTTGCCGTGCATCAGGTGCTTGGCATGCACGATCCTGCCACCGAACGCTTCGCCGATGGCCTGATGGCCAAGGCAGACGCCGAGCAGCGGAATCTTGCCGGAATACTCGCGGATCGCGGCCAGCGAGATGCCCGCCTGCGCGGGGGCGCACGGACCGGGGGAAATCACCAGATAGCCGGGCTTGAGGCGGCCGATTTCGGCGACGCTGATGGCATCGTTGCGAAAGACCCGCACCTCCTGCCCCAGCTCGCCGAAGTACTGGACGAGGTTGTAGGTGAAGCTGTCGTAGTTATCGATCATCAGCAGCATGTCGCGGCTATCCTCTTGTTCTGCATGGCTTCCGTTCCAGAATGTCCGGGCTGATACCCGCACCCGCAAGTCATTCCGCTACCCTCGCGCCGATTGTCCGGAATCGCGCGCGCGGAGAGCGACATTGTCGCGCAGATCGGCCTTCGCTCAAACCATCACGCGCCCGGCGCAGTAGCTGGCCGGGAGTGACTGCCATCGCGTCCTCCGCCGGCTCCCGCAGATCACGCGATCAGAACCCCAGCAGGCTCGCCTGCCATGCCCGCATCGCCAGGATCAACTTGCCTGACAAGGTAATGTATTCCCCGTAAAGCAGCGTGTAGGCCTCAGCCACCTGACCCGCCGCCGCCAGTTCGACGATCCGTCCGGCAAGCTCGTGAAATTCGGCGTGCAGGCGGCGAACCTCAAGGTAGTGATCCGTCAGGCGGTCGTCGGCTGAGAGGCCCGGGCCATGCAGCCATTTGCCAAACTCGCAGTGGCTGTCAGCGCGAATGCTCTGCACGTCGATCCCCGACAACGCGTCGAGCACCGCCTGTCTGAGATGCGACATCCACTGCGCGTGTGCCTGGATAGCCAGTTCAATGTCCGCCACGTTGTCCATCCTCTTCTCCCCTCTCGCACAATGCAGCAGCCCTGCCGGCGGATTCTACATCTTGTGCCGCCGCCTGCCGAAGCCGCCAGCAGCAAACTTTCGCTGCCAACCGGGCCGACTTTGCGCGCTCATGGAGCGGAGTCCCGGGTCGGCCTGGGGCAGCGACACAGGCGCCAATACCAGCCGCGCGCGCCAAAGCGGCAACGGTTCCACTCCGACAAGGCGCCATTGGCCTCTCTCCAGGATCAGTCGAGACGGGTATCCAGTCCCTGCTCCGCCAGTTCCGCGGCGCGCAGCACCGCACGGGCCTTGTTCTGGGTCTCGGTCCACTCCGAATTCGGATCGGAATCGGCGACGATCCCGGCGCCAGCCTGCACATGCAGTTGCTTGTCCTTGACCACTGCCGTGCGGATCGCGATGGCCAAGTCCATGTCGCCATTGAAGCCGAGGTAGCCGACTGCGCCGGCGTAGATGCCGCGCTTGACCGGTTCCAGTTCGTCGATGATTTCCATGGCCCGCACCTTCGGCGCGCCGGAGACAGTGCCCGCCGGGAAAGTCGCGCGCAGCACGTCGAGCGCGTTCAGCCCCTGCTGCAGGCGGCCTTCGACGTTCGAGACAATGTGCATCACGTGCGAGTAGCGCTCGACGATCATGTTCTCGGTAAGCTTGACGGTGCCGACCCTGGCGACGCGACCGCAGTCATTGCGCCCGAGGTCGAGCAACTGCGTGTGTTCGGCGCGCTCCTTCTCGTCGGCGAGGAGTTCGGCGGCAAGTGCGGCATCCTCTTCGGGCGAGGCCCCGCGCTTGCGGGTACCGGCGATCGGACGCACGGTGACGCGATCACCCTCGAGACGGACAAGAATCTCCGGCGAGGCCCCGACGACATGGAAGTCCTCGAAATCGAAGTAGAACATGTAGGGCGACGGGTTCAGGCTGCGCAGCGCACGGTAGAGCGCCAGCGGGCTGGCGTGGAAGGGCTTGGTCATGCGCTGCGAGAGGACGACCTGCATGATGTCGCCTTCGGTAATGTAGTCCTTGGCCCTGACGACAGCCTTCTTGAAGGCGGCCTCGCCGAATATGGACACCGCCGGCTCGGAATGCACCGGCTGCTCTCCGGGGATGGCAACCGGGGTGCGCAGCTTTCCCAACAAGTCTTTCAGGCGCGCCCGCGCCTTTTGCCAGGCGCCGGGGAAACCCGGTTCGGCATAGACGACCAGGGTCAATTTTCCGGAAAGGTTGTCGACCACGGCGATTTCCTCTGAGAGCAGCAGGCCGATATCCGGCGTGCCGATTTCATCGGTCTTGCGCGTGCGGGTCAGCCGCGTCTCCACATAGCGCACCGTGTCGTAGCCGAAGCAGCCGACCAGGCCGCCGCAGGGGCGCGGCAGCCCGGCCTGCGGCGCAGCGCGGAAGCGCTGCATGAACTTGCCGATGAATTCGAGCGGATTCGTATCGTCCTCGCGCTCGGCGATGCGGTTGCCCGTCAGCACCAGTACCTGGTGACCGTGGACGACGATGCGCGTCGATGCGGCGAGGCCGATGATCGAGTAACGGCCGAAACGTTCGCCGCCCTGCACCGATTCGAGCAGGTAGGAGTAGGGGCCATTGGCCAGCTTCAGGTAGATGGAGAGCGGCGTATCGAGGTCGGCAAACGTCTCCAGCGTGACCGGGATACGGTTGTAGCCCTGCGCCGCAAGCGTGTTGAATTCTGTTTCAGTCATCGGGAAGCCTCGAAAATGACGGGTGTCTTGCGAACTGGTGCAATGCGCCAAGCAGGCGCGCGGAAGAAATCAGGGGCGCCAGCGACGCCAGCCGTGCACTTCGTTCCAGGTAGTCAGTATCGTCATTCGTTCTTGAGGTCTTGAAGGGTGAGCGGCAGACAGGCGGGATACTAGCGCATCGCCGGCGGCACTGTCCACCGGCCCGGCCTCGCTGCAGCCGCCGGGCACGGCACGGCAGCGACGTCGGCGACACTGGATGCGGCTTCCTGTGCGCGATGCGTTCAGCATGTTCACGACCTCCGGATCGAAAGTCATGATATTCGCCCCCGGCGCTGGCAAAATCGGCGATGATGCGGTTGACCGGCCCGACCATCAGGTGCGCGTCGATCGGCACTGTGGCGCACGGGTGGCGCGCTTCGCAGACGAGCGGCCCGATGGTCAGGCCGGGAACACAATGGCTGCCCATCATGTCGAAGTGGATTTCGTCGGCGCCTGCGGCGATGACGTTGGGCACTTCCTCACCCAACCTGGCGAAGTTGGCCGAGAGGATGCTCGGGGCAGTAACGGATTCCGGGCTGACACGACGCTTCCCTAAACCAGGACAGAAAAACTTATCCCATGCCCAACCCCGATAATTACCGCATCGAGATCAAGCCGGTACCGCACTTCATGCCCGACCAGTCAAGCCCGGACGATGACCGCTACGTCTTCGCCTACACGATCACCATCACCAACGTCGGCCGACTGCCTGCGCAACTGATTTCGCGCCACTGGATCATCACCGACGCCAACGACGAGGTCCAGGAAGTGCGCGGCCTCGGCGTCGTCGGCCACCAGCCGCTGCTGAAGCCAGGCGAAGCCTTCGAGTACAACAGCGGTTGCGTTCTGGCCACGCCGATCGGAACGATGAAAGGCACGTACCAGATGGTCGGCGAGGACGGAACCCGTTTCGATGCCGAGATTCCCGAGTTCGTGCTGGCGATTCCGCGGGTTCTGCATTGAGCCTGAAGCACAGCTATACGCTGATCGCGCCTTTCTACGATGCCGCGATCTCTCGCGCCACGCAGGGCGCGCGCAAGCACAGCCTGTCGGTTCTGCCGGAGGCGCCGAGCAGGGTTCTGCTGGCGGGGGTCGGCACCGGTCTCGACCTGCCGCACCTGCCCGCCCACCATCATTACATCGGCCTGGACCTCACCCATGCGATGCTGCGCCGCGCCATCCCGCGCGCCGGCCATGTCGATTTCGCGCCGGTCCAGGGAGACGCACAGAACCTGCCCTTTGCCGCCGGCAGTTTCGATGTCGCGGTACTGCACCTGATCCTGGCGGTCGTACCCGACCCCGCGAACTGCCTCGGCGAAATCGCCAGGGTGCTGCGCCCGGGTGGCCAGGCGCTGGTCTTCGACAAGTTCCTGCGTCCCGGCCAGCCGGCATTGTTGCGGCGTCTGGCGAACCCGCTCGTCAGCCGCATCGCCACGCGACTCGATGTCGTGTTCGAGTCCCTGCTGGCGGCGGTGCCCGGCCTTCAGCTGGAACATGACCAGCCGGCGCTTGCTGGCGGCTGGTTCCGGATGATCCGGCTACGCCGCGTCTGAGGCGTCGGCGGCGTCCTTGCCCAAGGCATCCTCGATCCACGCCAGCATCAGCGTGTAGGTGACGGCCAGTACCACCGGCCCGACGAAGATGCCGACCAATCCGAAGCCGAGCATGCCGCCGATGACGCCGGCGAAGATCAGCAGGAGCGGCAGATCCGCCCCCTTCTTGATCAGGATGGGGCGCAGGAAGTTGTCCAGGGTGCCGACAAAGATGCTCCAGATCAGCAAGAATGTTGCCCAGCCGGTGTCGCCCATCCAGTACATCCAGGCGACCGCTGGAAAGAGCACCAGCGATGGTCCGAGCTGGGCGATACAGAGCATCAGCATGACCGCCGAGAGCAGTGAGGCAAAGGGAACTCCGGCCACCGCCAGGCCTATGCCGCCGAGCACGGTCTGGACAATCGCCGTCACGCCGACGCCCAGCGCGACGCCGCGAATCGCCTGGCCGGCGAGGATGACCGCGTTTTCCCCGCGCTCTCCCGCAAGGCGTCTGCCAAAGCGCAGCACCAGGCGGGCTCCCGCTTCACCGTTGGCATACATGATCACCGACAGGACGACGACCAGCAGAAACTGGATCAGCACACCACCGACACTTCCGGCATGCCCGAATAGCCACTTGGCGGCATCGGTCAAGTAGGGACCGAGCCTGGCCACCAGGCCCGCGGGTCCGGCATCGGCCAGTTGTCCCCAGCTTGCCGCCGCCTTTTCGCCGACCAGCGGCAGCCTGCCCACCCATTGCGGGGGCTGGGGCAAACCCGAGGCCGCGACCTTTTTTGCCGCACCCGTCACCTGATCGGCGTGCTCGGCGATCGTATCGATCGCCAGCCAGAGCGGTACGACCAGCAGCAGCAGCATGCCGAGCGTCATCACCGTGACCGCCGGTCCGCGCCTGCCTCCCAGTCGCGCTTCCAGGGACTTCAGCAGCGGCCAGCTGGCGACCACCAGCATGGCCGCCCAGACCGCCGCCCCAAGGAACGGGCGCAAGATCCACAGCGAACCTGCGATCAGCAGCAGGATGCAGATGATCGCCAGGGTGGTGCGGGTCAGATCCTGGCGGAGGGTGGTCATGGCGGGCTAACTGCGGTAATCGGCATTGATCTTGACGTAGTCGTAGGAAAAATCGCAGGTATAGACCTTGGCCGCAGCCGTTCCGCGACCAAGATCGACCCGGACCGTGATTTCCGCCTGCTTCATGACGCGCGCGCCATCCTCCTCCTGGTAAGCCTCCGCCCGACCGCCGTTCTCGGCGACCAACACGTCATCGAGCCAGACCCTGACGCCATCGACATCGAGGTCGGCGATTCCGGCATAACCGATGGCGGCGAGAATGCGCCCGAGGTTCGGGTCGGAAGCGAAGAAGGCCGTCTTGACCAGCGGCGAGTGGCCGATCGCATAGGCGACCTGGCGGCATTCCTCGCTGTCCTTGCCGCCAGCGACCGCCACCGTGATGAACTTCGTGGCACCCTCGCCGTCGCGGACGATGGCCTGCGCCAGTTCGACCGCCACCGCGATGATCGCCGCCCTGACCTCGGCCCAGCCGGCATCGGACTCTCTGGCAAACACCGCGCCCGACCGGCCGCTGGCGATCATGATGAAGGAATCGTTGGTCAACGTGTCGCCATCGACGGTGATGCAGTTGAACGATTCGTCGGCGGCTTCCTTCACGAGCCTTTCGAGCATCGGCTGGGGGATGCCGGCATCGGTGGCGAGGAAGCCGAGCATGGTCGCCATGTTTGGCTTGATCATGCCGGCCCCCTTCGAAATGCCGGAAATGGTCACTTTTTTGCCGTCGACCGCAACCGTCCGCGAAGCGGCCTTGGCGACGGTGTCGGTGGTCATGATGGCGTGCGCGGCGGCATGCCAGTTGTCGGCCTTGAGATCGGCCAGCGCGGCCGGCAAGCCCGCCCTGATGCGGTCGACCGGCAGGTTTTCGAGGATCACGCCGGTCGAGAACGGCAGCACCTGATCGGGCGCAACGCCCAGCAGTTCGCCGACCGCCACGCACGTGTCCTGGGCGGCCTGACGGCCGGGCTCGCCGGTGCCGGCATTGGCGATGCCGGTATTGATGACCAGCGCGCGGATTTCCTTGCCGCCCGCCAGATGATCGCGACAAAGTTGCACCGGCGCCGCGCAGAACCGGTTCCGGGTGAATACGCCGGCGACCGTGCACCCGGCGTCGAGCGCAACGAGTGCCAGGTCACGGCGGTCCTGCTTGCGGATCCCGGCCTCGGCAACACCGAGGCGAACGCCGGCCACCGCAAAGAGCTGATCGGCGGCAGGGGTGGTGTAATTCACTGGCATTGCATTCACTCCAAAACCATCGAGGCACCTCGCGGTGCCTCCATGCGTCAGGACAGCTTTCCGTGGCAGTACTTGTATTTCTTTCCACTGCCGCACGGGCAGGGATCGTTGCGCCCGACCTTGACCCCGGCCTGAGCCGGTCGCTGCGGCGGCGCCTCGTCGGCGCTCCCGCCCGGCACCTCGTCGTAACTGGCATGCTGATACTGCACGTTATGCACGTCGGCGTGCGGAACCGTTTCCTCGACATCTTCCTGCGAACGGATCTGCACCGTGAAAACGACGCGGGTAACCTCCTTGCGCACCTCGTCGAGCAAGGTCTCGAACAGTTCGAAGGCCTCGCGCTTGTACTCCTGCTTGGGATTCTTCTGGGCATAGCCGCGCAGGTGAATGCCCTGGCGCAGGTGATCGAGCGCCGCCAGATGTTCGCGCCAGTGCGCGTCCAGGCTCTGCAGCATCACATTGCGCTCGAACTGGTGGAAGCTTTCGCTCCCGACCATATCGACCTTGGCCTGGTAGGCACTGTCGGCGCCCTCGGTGATGCGGGCGAGAATTTCCGCGTCGGACAGCGTCGGCTCGTTCTTGAACCACTCGGCCACCGGGGCGGCGATCTGCAGGTCGGAAGCGAGCGTCCGCTCCAGACCGGCCATGTCCCACTGTTCCTCCACCGAGTCGGCCGGAACATGGGCGCGGAAAATCTCGGCAATGACGGCGTGACGCATGGCCGTTATGGTTTCGGAAATATCGTCGGTTTCCAGCAACTCGTTGCGTTGCTGGTAGATCACCTTGCGCTGATCGTTGGCAACATCGTCGTATTCGAGCAACTGCTTGCGGATGTCGAAGTTGCGCGCCTCGACCTTGCGCTGCGCCGACTCCAGCGAACGGGTGACGAGCGGATGCTCGATGGCCTCGCCCTCGGGCATCTTCAGCTTGTCCATGATGGCGCGCAGGCGCTCGCCGGCGAAGATGCGCAGCAGCGAGTCGTCGAGCGACAGGTAGAAGCGCGACGAGCCCGGGTCCCCCTGGCGGCCCGAGCGGCCGCGCAACTGGTTGTCGATGCGGCGGGACTCGTGGCGTTCGGAACCGATGATGTGCAGGCCGCCGGCGGCCAGCACCTGGTTGTGCGGCTTCTGCCACTCCTCGCGCATGCGGGCCATCGTCGCTTCACGCTCGGCCGCCGGCAGCGACTCGTCGTGCTTGACGACCGAGACGGCCTTCTCGATGCTGCCGCCGAGAACGATATCGGTACCGCGACCCGCCATGTTGGTGGCGATGGTGATCTGCCCCGGCCGACCGGCCTCGATGACGATTTCGGCTTCGCGGGCGTGCTGCTTGGCGTTGAGCACGGAATGCGGCAACTGCTCCTTGTCGAGCAGGCCGGACAGCAGTTCGGAGTTTTCGATCGAGGTCGTGCCGACCAGCACCGGCTGGCCTCGCGCCGAACAATCCTTGATGTCGGCGATAATCGCCGCATATTTTTCCTGGGCGGTCTTGTACACCAGGTCGTTCATGTCCTTGCGCACCATCGGCCGGTGCGTCGGGATGACGACGGTTTCGAGGCCGTAGATCTGCTGGAATTCGTAGGCCTCGGTATCGGCCGTGCCGGTCATGCCGGACAAGTTGCCGTACATGCGGAAGTAATTCTGGAAGGTGATCGAGGCCAGCGTCTGGTTCTCGGCCTGGATCTGCACGCCTTCCTTGGCCTCGACCGCCTGGTGCAGGCCATCCGACCAGCGCCGGCCGGCCATCAGGCGGCCGGTGAATTCGTCGACGATGACCACTTCACCATTCTGCACCACATACTGCTGGTCCTTCTGGAACAGCGTCAGCGCGCGCAGCGCGGCATTGAGGTGATGCATCAGCGTGATGTTCGCCGCATCGTAAAGGCTGCGCCCTTCCTGCAGCAGACCGTGTTCGAGGAGAAGATCCTCGGCATGCTCGTAGCCGGCTTCCGACAGATGAACCTGATGGCCCTTCTCGTCCACCCAGTAATCACCCTCGCCCTTTTCCTCCATCGCCCGGGTCAGCTTGGGCACGACATCCTTCATGCGCAGGTAGAGATCGGTATGATCTTCCGCCTGGCCGGAAATGATCAGCGGCGTACGGGCCTCGTCGATCAGGATCGAGTCCACCTCGTCGACAATGGCGTAGTTCAGGCTGCGCTGGACGCGCTGATCAGCCGAATAGACCATGTTGTCGCGCAGGTAGTCGAACCCGAATTCGTTGTTGGTGCCGTAGGTGATGTCCGCCAGGTAAGCCTGCTGCTTGGCCTCGTGATCCATCTGCGACAGATTGACGCCGACGCTGAGGCCGAGGAAGCGGTGGAGGCGCCCCATCCACTCGGCGTCGCGACTGGCCAGGTAGTCGTTGACCGTGATGATATGCACGCCCTTGCCGGAAATGGCGTTCAGATAGGAAGGCAGCGTGGCGACCAGCGTCTTGCCTTCGCCGGTCCGCATTTCGGCGATCTTGCCGTAATGCAGGACCATGCCGCCGATCATCTGGACGTCGAAATGGCGCATCCCGAGTTCGCGCTTGCCAGCCTCGCGGACGACCGCAAAGGCTTCGGGCAGCAGGTCATCGAGCGACTCGCCCTGAGCGTGACGCTCGCGGAACTCAACGGTCTTGGCCCGCAGTTGTTCGTCGCTCAGCACCTGGATGGCGGGCTCGAACGCATTGATGCGCTTGACGGTCTGAGCGTATTGCTTAATCAGCCGGTCATTGCGGCTGCCGAAGACTTTTCTGAGTAGGCCGGAGATCATCGCGATGGTGTCTGGTTGCGCGGGGCGCGACAAAGGGCTGATTCTAGCACGCCGACCGCAGCCGGCGGCGGCGACCTGGATCAGGCTTTGCTGAACGCCTCAGCGCCGCCTGAGCATCGCATATTCCTCGCCTTGCTTGAGGAAGTGCGCCGGATTCTGCGCGACGCCCAGCATGCGCACCTCGAAATGCAGGTGCGGGCCGGTGGTACGGCCCGTGCTGCCGACCGCGCCGATCACTTCGCCGCGCTTGACGAGGCTGCCGGGCTTGGCATTCATCCGCGAAAGGTGGGCATAGCGGGTGGTCAGGCCATCGCCATGGTCAACGTCGATCATGTTGCCAAAATCGTTCTGATAGGCCGCGGAAAGCACCACCCCGTCGGCAGCCGCGACAACGGGCGTACCAGGTTCGGCATTGAAGTCGATCCCCTCGTGCATCGCACGCTGGCCGAGAATCGGGTCGCTGCGATGACCGAACGGCGAGCCGAGAAAGGCTTCCTTGACCGGCAGGGTCGTCGGCATCAAGCGCTCCCTGACCCGTTTCTCAAGAAAACGTGATTCGAGCAGGGCCAGTTCATCAGTCCGCACATCAACCTCCCGCGCCAAGCGGCCGATTTCGCGCTGAAGTTCGTCGGCGCCCAGAGGCGCCGGCACGAAGGCACCACCTTGCCCGGCATGCGATCCACGCACCGGCAGCGCTTCGCGCTTGACGCCGGCGAGAGCCGAGAGCCGTTCGCCCAGCGTGTCCAGATGCAGGAGCTGCGCCTGCAACTCGCCAAGACGCGTGGCCATCAACTGCAGGTTGTTGTTTACGTACTGCTGGGCCCGGTGTGTTTCCTGTTCCTGTGCAAGGATGCCCTGCCCGGTGTCGAAGACTCCCTGGCGGGTGGCAAGCGACGAAAGGCCGGCCGCCGTCGCGATGACGAGGGAAACGAAAGCGAAGCCCGCGATCGCCAGATGGCGAGGCATAATGGCTATTGTCCGGGCTGCCTTGAGGTGGCGGGAAACAAGAATGATCTGCACTGAACCTCCTATGACCAACACGCTCGAGCGCTATCTTGAGAATGATTCCGGCGCCGGCAGGGTGATGGCCCATGCCAGACTGCTGATTGACCTGGCGCGGCGCTTCGAAGCGGCCGCCCCGGCAGGGCTGGGCGACGTCGCCCACATTGCCAACTACAAGTCGGGGAAAGTCGTTATCCACGCCGACAATGGCGCGGTCGCCGTCAAAATCCGGCACTTGAGCCAACGATTGTGCGACGAGTTATCCAAGGGAGGGCCGGAGTGTAACCGCATTGAGGTCAAAGTTCAACCCCGCCAAATCCCTTGCCAATCAATGCCTTCAACCACGAAGCCCCTTTCCGCGGGAGCGTGTGCGGCGCTCCGCTCAGCCTCGGCGAGCCTCCCGGACGGGCCGCTGCGGAAGGCACTGGAGGCCTTGCTGGCGCGTGCCGCTAGGCAGGAATGACGGCAATCCGCTCAATGATCATCAATGCGAAAACAATCAGCGCAAAGACAATCCCGTAGCGAAGGAGCCGCCAGGAAAGGAGCAGGTAACCGCGGTTGCCGCTGATCACATACATCAGCAGGCCGGCGCCGATGGCGACCACCAGAATGACTGCAAGCAGACGCAGCAGCCACATGCGGGGCTAGGCGTGCTGGTTCAGCCAGCGGGCCACGCCTGCGGGCGCCCGCTCGGCCTGTTCGAAGGTGACCAACTCCCAGGATTCGCGCCGATTGAGCAGTTCGCGGGCGAGCATATTGTTTAGCGCATGCCCTCCCTTGTGCGACGAGTAGGCTGCCAGCAGCGGATGACCAAGCAGATAGAGGTCGCCCACGGCATCGAGTATCTTGTGCTTGACGAACTCGTCGCCGTAGCGTAGGCCATCCTGGTTGAGGACCCGGAACTCGTCGAGAACGATTGCGTTTTCCAGCCCGCCGCCGAGGGCGAGACCGCTTTCGCGCAGGTATTCGACTTCCTGCATGAAGCCGAAGGTGCGTGCGCGGGCCACTTCGCGAACGTAGGAATGCTCGGCGAAATCGATTTCGGACTTCTGCGTCGACTTGTCGATCGCCGGATGATTGAAGATGATCGAGAAGGTCAGCTTGTAGCCGTCATAAGGCTCGAAGCGCGCCCACTTGTCGCCATCGCGAACCTCGACGGACTTGGTGACGCGAATGAACTTCTTGGCGGCATTCTGCTCCTCAATGCCTGCCGACTGAATCAGGAAGACGAAAGGCGAAGCCGAGCCATCGAGGATGGGCACTTCCGGCGCATCCAGATCGACCCAGGCGTTGTCGATGCCGAGGCCGGCAAATGCCGACATAAGGTGCTCGACGGTGCCAACCTTGACCCCCGCCTTTTCCAGGCACGAACACATGCGCGTATCGCCGACCATGAAGGCTGTGGCAGGGATATCCACCGGTTCCGGCAGATCGGTGCGCCGGAAGACGATGCCGCTGTTCGGAGCAGCCGGACGGAGAGTCATGTTGACCTTGACGCCACCATGCAGGCCGACGCCGGAGGCGCGGATAACGGTCTTGAGTGTGCGTTGCTTGAGCATGCAAGTGCTTGAATAATCTGGGGAGCGGCGCATTGTAGCACAACGCGCCGCCACCCTTTTTCAGAGGTTTCCTGCCAATGCTCAGTCGGCCTGCTTGCGCAGGAAGGCCGGAATGTCGTAACGATCCACTCCGCTGTTGGCCAGCGCTTCAACCGTCACGTTGCGCTGCCCGCGACGGACGACCGACGGCACCTCGAGGTGCGCGTAGTTGACCACCGATGTCGGCGCGAAAGCGACTGCATCGCTCGTCCCGGTCGCCATCGCCTGAATCACCGGCGCATTGACCGCTGCCAAAGGTTGTCGCGCACGTGCGGCGATCTGGCCGAGGCCGGTTGCCACGACGGTGACCCGCAGGGCATCGTCCATCGTCTCGTCGTAAACCGCGCCGAAGATGATGTGCGCGTCTTCGGCGGCAAATGCCTTGACGGTATTCATCACTTCGTTGACTTCCTTCATCCTCAGGCCGCCCTTGGCTGCGGTGATGTTCACCAGCACCCCCTTGGCGCCTGAAAGATTGACACCTTCCAGCAGCGGCGAGGCGACTGCCTGCTCGGCGGCGATGCGGGCCCGGTTGACACCGGCTGCCGAGGCGGAACCCATCATGGCGCGCCCCATTTCCCCCATCACCGTGCGCACGTCTTCGAAGTCCACGTTGACCAGGCCCGGGTAGGTAATGATTTCGGCGATGCCGCCGACCGCGTTCTTCAGCACGTCGTCGGCCGCCTTGAAGCAGTGATCGACGTCGGCGTCGTCGCCCATGACTTCCATCAACTTGTCGTTGAGGATGACGATCAGCGAGTCAACGTGCTTTGAGAACTCGGTGATTCCCGACTTCGGCAGCCTTCATCCGCTTGTTGCCCTCGAAACTGAACGGCTTGGTCACGACGCCGACAGTCAGGATTCCCATTTCGCGGGCGACTTCGGCCACCACCGGGGCAGCGCCGGTGCCTGTCCCACCCCCCATGCCGGCGGTGATGAAGGCCATGTGCGCGCCTTCCAGCGACGCACGGATTTCTTCGCGATGCGCTTCGGCAGCCGCCTGGCCGGCCTCCGGCCTGGCGCCGGCGCCGAGGCCCGTGGTGCCGAGCGACAGTTTGCTGGCCGCCGTGCTGCGGCCCAGCGCCTGGGCATCGGTATTGGCGGCGATGAACTCGACCCCGCTCACCCCCTCCTGAATCATGTGCTCTATGGCATTGCCACCCGCACCACCGACACCGAACACCTTGATGATCGTGCCGTGCTCTTCGTCCTTCTCTATGATTTCAAACATGACTTCCTCCTCTGAAAAAACACAAAAAAACAATCAAAAGTTCTTGGCAAACCACGACTTCATGCCATCAAAGACATCCTTGACGTTCTGCTTCTCCTTTATCTTCTGGCCGCGCTTGCGCTGAGCCTGCGCTTCGAGCAACAGGCCGAAAGCCGTCGAGAAGCGCGGACACTGCACGACATCGGCCAGGCTGCCGGTGTATTTCGGACTGCCAAGGCGGACCGGCATGTGAAAGATCTCTTCGCCCAGTTCGACCATGCCAGGCATGACGCTGGCACCACCGGTGAGGACGATGCCCGACGACAACACCTCTTCGAAACCGGCGCGTCGCAGTTCGTTCTGGATCAGCTCGTAGAGCTCCTCGACGCGCGGCTGGATCACATCAGCCAGCGCCCGGCGGCTCAATTTCCGACTCGGGCGGTCGTCGACCCCGGCGACTTCCATGCTCTCGGCAGGGTCGGCGAGCTGCGACAAGGCACAACCATACTTGCACTTGATATCCTCGGCCTCGCGGGTCGGCGTGCGCAGCGCCATTGCTATGTCGTTGGTAATCTGGTCGCCGGCGATCGGAATCACCGACGTATGCCGAATGGCGCCCTGCGTCCACACCGCGAGATCGGTCGTGCCGCCGCCGATGTCGATCAGGCAGACACCGAGATCCTTCTCGTCCTCCGACAGCACCGCGTAACTGGAAGACAACGGCTGCAGTACGAGGTCATTGACTTCCAGACCGCAGCGGCGGACGCACTTGACGATGTTCTGGGCTGCCGACACCGCCCCGGTGACGATATGCGTCTTGACCTCGAGGCGCATGCCGCTCATGCCGATCGGCTCGCGGATGCCGTCCTGGCCGTCGATGACGAATTCCTGCGTGAGGATGTGCAGAATCTCCTGGTCGGCCGGAATCGGCATCGCCTTGGCGGTTTCGATCACGCGGTCGACGTCGCTGGCGGTCACTTCCTTGTCCTTGATCGCCACCATGCCGTTCGAGTTGAAGCTCTTGATGTGGCTGCCGGCGATGCCCGTATAGACATCCTTGACCTTGCAGTCGGCCATCAGCTCGACCTCCTGCACGACGCGACTGATCGCGTGCACGGTTTCCTCGATATTGACCACGACGCCCTTCTTGAGGCCGCGGGAACCCTGCGAGCCCATGCCGATGACGTTCAGGCGGCCTTCCTGGTTGATCTCGGCGACCAGCGCGACGATCTTGGAAGTTCCGATGTCCAGTCCGACAATCAGATCCTTGTTCTCCCTGCTCATATGCCTACTTTCCCTTGACCTCACCCGCGACTCGCATCGCAAATCCATTCGGATACCGCAAATCCACCACCGAGGGGCGAACCGCCCGCCTGCCCACCGTCTCCGGATAGGTTTCGATGAAGCGCTGCAAGCGCACCGCCACCGGCGATTTCGGTTGCTCCCGGCCCATCTCGACCACCATTCCGCTTTCCAGCTTCAATTGCCACGCCAGACGCGGCGACAACGTTACCTGCACCGGTTTTTGACTCAGCGGCTTGAAACTGCCGACGAATTCCCCGTAGCGCTTGAGCACATCCGGCGCCGTCCCCAATGGGCCGTAGAGCAATGGCAGGACAGCCATTTCGGCTGCCGGGGCCGTCGCCGCAAAGACCTCGCCAAAGGAATTGACCAGTTCGCCCCGTCCCTCGCCCCAGCGCGCTACCGGACGGTGTTCCTCGATCTTCACCTCGAGGCCGGCCGGCCACACGCGCCGCAGCTCGACCTTGCGCACCCAGGGCAGTCTCTCCAGCGTGCCCCGCACCTGCTCCAGATCGAGGCTGAAGAAGTTGCCTTTCAGCGCCGCCGGCAGCGCCTGCTCGAGTTCCGCCCGTCGCGTGTGCGGCAGTTCCTGGGTGAACACCACCTGGCGCACCGGCAGCGAGGGCACGCGCACCAGCCACACCGCTCCCGCCACGACCAGCGCCGCCGCCGCTGCGAGAATCAGCAGGTCGGCGATGGCATTGAGGATGTGCGGTTTGTTCCACATTCACGGTCTCAGTCGTTGGCAGCCAGTTCGAGCACCCTGCGCACCAGCGTCGGGTAGTCCATGCCGGCCGCGCGCGCCGCCATCGGCACCAGCGAGTGGTCGGTCATGCCGGGGGAAGTGTTCACTTCCAGAAAGTAGTGTTTGCCGTCTTCATCGAGAAGGAAGTCGACCCGCCCCCAGCCCCGGCCGCCGATGACGCGGAAGGCCTCGAGCGCGCCCTTGCGGATTTCCGCTTCCCTGGCCTCCGGCAACCCGCAGGGACAGAGATAGCGGGTATCGTCCCGGTGGTACTTGGCCTCGTAATCGTAGAATTCGGTGGCCGGCTCGATCTTGATGGTGGGCAACGCAATCATGTCGTCACCGGAGCCGACAATTCCCACCGTGTATTCCCCGCCCATCACGCCCTTTTCGGCGATGACCAGCGGATCGTGCTTCGCTGCTTCGGCGTAGGCGAGGTAGAGCGTGTTCCGTTCCTTGACCTTGCTGATGCCGATCGACGAGCCCTCGTGTGCCGGCTTCACGAAGATCGGCAACCCAAGTTCCTCCTCGACGTCGGCAAAGTCGGAAGCCGCGGTCAACAAGGCATACTCGGGCACCGGCAGACCTGCTGCCTGCCAAAGCAGTTTGGTGCGGAACTTGTCCATGGCGAGCGCGGAAGCCATCACGCCGGATCCGGTGTAGGGAATGTCCATCAACTCGAGCGCGCCCTGGATCGTGCCGTCCTCGCCATGGCGACCGTGCAGGGCGATGAAGGCGCGGTCATACGCCTTGAGCGCCTCGAGCGGTTGCTCTGCCGGATCGAAGGCATGGGCATCGATGCCCTGACCGCGCAGCGCCGCCAGCACCCGCGTACCGCTGTTGAGGGAAACCTCGCGTTCGGCGGAGGTGCCACCGAAGAGGACTGCCACTTTGCCGAATTCGCTCATCTGCCCTCCAGCAACTTGCCCGGCACGGCACCAATCGAGCCGGCGCCCATGGTCAACACCACATCACCGTCACGGGCGACATCCCGGATCGTCTGCGGCATCGCCGCGATATCCTCGACGAACACCGGCTCCACCTTGCCGGCGACACGCAGGGCGCGGGCCAGCGCACGGCCGTTGGCGGCGACGATCGGCGCCTCGCCAGCGGCATAAATCTCGCTCAGCACCAGGGCGTCGACGGTCGAGAGGACCCTGACGAAGTCCTCGAAGCAGTCACGGGTACGTGTGTAGCGATGCGGCTGGAAGGCCAGCACCAGACGGCGACCGGGGAATGCCCCGCGCGCCGCGGCCAGCGTGGCCGCCATTTCGACGGGATGGTGACCGTAATCGTCAACCAGCGTAAAGCTGCCGCCAGCCGGCGACGCCACCTCGCCGTAACGCTGAAAGCGGCGACCGACCCCCTTGAACTCGGCGAGCGCCTTGACGATGGCGGCGTCAGGTACCTGGACCTCGGTCGCCACGGCGATGGCGGCCAGGGCATTCAGCACATTGTGCAGGCCCGGGGTGTTGAGCGTGATCGGCAAGCGCGTCATCGATCCATTGACGCGCACACAGTCGAAACGCATCTGGCCGCCGGCGGCGACGATGTTATCGGCGTAGAAGTTGCAGTTGGGGGTCAGCCCGTAGGTGACGATCTGCTTGGGAACCTGCGGCATGATGGCGCGCACGTTCGGGTCGTCGCCGCAGAGAACCGCAACCCCATAGAACGGCAGCCGGTTGAGGAAATCGACGAAGGCCCCCTTCAGCCGCTCGAAATCGTGGCCGTAGGTTTCCATGTGGTCGGCGTCGATGTTGGTGACGACCGAGATCACCGGCGACAGGAAGAGGAAGGAAGCATCCGACTCATCCGCCTCGGCCACCAGGAAATCGCCGTGCCCGAGCCGGGCGTTTGCCCCGGCCGCGTTCAGCCGGCCGCCGATGACGAAGGTCGGATCGATGCCGCCCTCGGCGAGGATGCTGGTCACCAGGCTGGTGGTGGTCGTTTTGCCGTGCGTGCCGGCGATCGCGATACCCTGCTTCAGGCGCATCAGTTCGGCGAGCATCTGGGCGCGCGGGACGACCGGGATCTGCCGTTCACGGGCGGCAATCACCTCCGGGTTGTCGGCCTTGACCGCCGTCGAGACGACCACGGCATCGGCCCCGGCGACGTTCTCCGCGGCATGACCGATGGTCACCTTGACGCCTTCAGCTTCGAGGCGGCGCGTCGTTGCGCTGGCGGCCAGGTCGGATCCGCTGACGGTGTAGTCGAGGTGGGCGAGAACCTCGGCGATGCCGCTCATCCCCGAGCCGCCGACACCGACGAAATGGATGTGCTTGACCTTGTGTTTCATTTCGCTACCTCGGCACAGACGTCGGCGAGTTCGTCCGTAGCGTCGGGCCTCGCCAGGCTGCGGGCCTTTTCGGCCATTTCCAGCAGTTGACCGCGGCTGTAGTTCCGGATCAATGCTATCGCCTCCGGCGTCAGTTCGGACTGCGGCAGCAGAAAGGCGCCGCCGACGTTGACCAGGAACCTGGCATTGCCGGTCTGGTGATCATCGACCGCATGCGGGAAGGGGACAAGGATGCTCGCCACACCCGCCGCCGCCAGTTCCGCCACGGTCAGCGCGCCGGAACGACAGATGACCAGATCGGCCCACTCGTAGGCGCCGGCCATGTCCTCGATGAACGAGACGCAGTGCGCCTGGACACCGACGGCTGCGTAATTGGCCTTGAGCGCCTCGATATGCTTCTCGCCAGCCTGATGGACGATCTGCGGCTGCTCGTCAGCGCCAAGCAGGGCCATCCCCAGCGGGACCGTCTCGTTCAGCGCCTGCGCCCCCAGGCTGCCGCCGATCACCAGCAGACGCAGCGCGCCGCTCCGGTCGGCAAGACGCTCCGCCGGTGGCGCGATGTTCGCAATCTCCGGGCGCACCGGGTTGCCGACCCAGAGTCCCTTCTTGAACACATCCGGGAAGCCGGTCAGGATACGGTCGGCAACACCGGCCAGAACCCGGTTGGCCAGTCCCGCGACTGAATTCTGCTCATGCAGGACCAGCGGCCTGCCCAGCAGGGCGGCCATCATTCCCCCCGGGAAGGTGATGTAGCCGCCCATGCCGAGAACCACGTCGGGATTGATCTTGCGGATCGCCTTCTGGGCCTGCCAGAAGCCCCGCAGCAGGTTGAGCGGCAACAGCAGCTTGCGCAGCAGACCCTTGCCCCGCAGCGCGGCGAAATTGATCCCGACCATCTCGAACCCGTGTTGCGGCACCAGACGCGCTTCCATTCCATCGGGATTGCCGAGCCAGCAGACATTCCAACCGCGCCCGCGCATGTTTTCGGCAACGGCGAGGGCCGGAAAGATATGCCCGCCAGTCCCGCCAGCCATCACGAGAAGCGTCTGGGTCATAGCTTGCCTCCGCGCATCAACGCTACGTTTTGGCTGCGGCCGCGCTGCGCGCTAAACGCCGGCTGCGCCGGGTTTGCCTCCGCCGAAACCGGCAATTGATGCCTATGCAGCAGGCGCTTCATAGCTTGCCTCCGCGCATCAATTGCCGGTTTTCCCAATCAACGCGGAGCAGGATTGCCAGCGCAACGCAATTGGCGAGGATGCCGGAGCCGCCGAAACTCATCAGCGGCAGGGTCAGCCCCTTGGTCGGCAGCAGGCCCATGTTGACGCCCATGTTGATGAACGACTGGACACCGATCCAGATGCCGGTGCCCATGGCGACCAGCGCCGGAAAGAGGCGGTCGAGCTGGACGCTCTGGCGGCCGATGGCGAAGGCGCGCTGCACGACCAGGGCAAACAGCGCGATCACTGCCAGCACCCCGAAGAAGCCCAACTCCTCGGCGATTACGGCGAGCAGGAAGTCGGTATGCGCTTCCGGCAGGTAGAACAGCTTCTCGACGCTGGCGCCAAGGCCGACGCCGAACAGTTCGCCGCGCCCGAAGGCGATCAGCGAATGCGAAAGCTGGTAGCCGCGCCCGAAGGCGTCGGCCCAGGGGTCCATGAAGCCGAACACGCGGTCACGCCGGTAAGGCGAGACGATGATCAGCACGGCGAAGGCGGCCAGCAGACCGACGATCAGCAGGGCGAACAGGCGCGCCTTGAGCCCGCCGAGGAACAGGATGCCCATGGCGATCGCGATGATGACGACGAAGGCGCCGAAATCGGGCTCCTTGAGCAGCAGCATGCCGACCACGGCCATAGCGCCGAACATCGGCAGGAAGGCCTGCTTGAGATCGTGCATGACGTTGATCTTGCGCACCGTATAGTCCGCGGTATAGAGCACGGCGAACAACTTCATCAGCTCCGATGGCTGCAGGTTGACGATGCCGAGGGGCAGCCAGCGCCGCGCTCCGTTAACGTCGCGGCCGATGCCGGGGATCAGGACGACGGCGAGCAGGGCGACGCCGATCATGAAGAGCGTGGGTGCGTAGCGTTGCCAGACCGGCATCGGAACCTGAAAGGCGATGCCGGCGGCGACGCCATCCCGATCGCCAGGAAGATCGCGTGGCGGATCAGGTAGTAGGTCGGCTGATGGCCGGTCATGCGGCCGGCCTCGGCGATGGCGATCGATGCCGAGTAGACCATGACCATGCCGGTGAACAGCAGCAGCAGGACGCTCCACAACAGCGCGTAGTCGATCTCGGGCAACTGGCGGCGCGGCGCGTCGAGGGCGTTGAGCATCATGATGAAAGCCCCCTCACCGCCGCCACGAAGGCGGCCGCCCGCTCGGCATAATTGCCGTACATGTCGAGGCTGGAGCAGGCCGGTGACAACAGCACGCAATCGCCGCTCCTCGCCTCGCTGGCCAGCCAGCGCACGGCCGTCTCCATGTCGCCGGTGCGCCGCACCGGCAACCCGCAGCCGCTGAGTGCCCCCTCGATCTTCTCGGCGGCGCTGCCAATCAGGGCCACTGCCCGGCCATGCTTCTTCAGCGCCGGCAGCAGCGGGCTGAAGTCCTGACCCTTGCCGTCGCCGCCGAGCACGATGGCCACCTTGCACCCGAGACCTTCGACCGCGGCGAGGGTCGCGCCGACGTTGGTGCCCTTGGAGTCATCGACATAGCGGACCCCGGCGATCTCGGCGACCGGTTCGACCCGGTGCGGCAGGCCGGCAAACGACTTGAGCGGCTCGACCAGACCCTCGGGGGCGACACCGATGGCATCGCACAGGGCAAGCGCCGCCAGCGCGTTCGCGACATTGTGCAAACCGGCCAGTTTCAGGGCGTCGACCGCGACAAGGGGCTTGCTGCCCTTGCACAGCGCGCCGCCGCCCAGCCCGTAGTCGACTGCGCGCGGCGCGGCGTCGAGTCCGAATGTCAGCATCCGGCGCCCGCAGCGGCCGTTGGCCATCGACCAGTCGTCGTTGCGATTGAGGACCATCGCCCCCTTGCCCTGGAAGATGCGCGACTTGGCTGCGGCATACGTCGCCAGGCTGCCGTCGTAGCGATCGAGATGATCCTCGGAAACGTTGAGGACGGTGGCCGCGTCGGCATTCAGGTGATGCGTCGTTTCCAGCTGGAAGCTCGACAGCTCAAGCACCCACACGTCCGGCAGCCGGCCGGCATCGAGCGCATCCATCAAGGCGTCGAGCGCCGACGGTGAGATGTTGCCGCAAGCAATGGCCGACACGCCGGCGCCGTTCAGCAGGTGGGCGGTCAGCGCCGTCGTCGTCGTCTTGCCGTTGCTGCCGGTGATGGCGATGATCTTCGAAGCGGGCGCCTGTTCGCGGACACCGGCGGCGAACAGTTCGATTTCCGAGACCACCGGCACGTCGACCGCGGCAATCTGCGGTGTCGCCTTGGGAACCCCCGGCGACAGGGCGACGAGGTCGATCCCGGCGAAGGTCGCTGCGGCGAACGGACCGGCGATCACTTCGGCGTCGGGCGCGACACGGGCCAGCACTTCAAGGTTCGGCGGGCTGTCGCGCGAATCGGCAACCCGGACGAGCGCGCCCTGACGATGCAGCCACTTGGCCATCGCCAGTCCGGACTCGCCGAGCCCGACCACCAGAACGCGTTTGCCCTTGAGTTCCATCAGCGCAATTTCAACGATGAAAGCCCGATCAGCACGAGCATGATCGTGATGATCCAGAAGCGGACGACGACCTGCGTCTCCTTCCAGCCGGTCTGTTCGAAGTGGTGATGCAGCGGTGCCATGCGCAGGATGCGGCGGCCCTCGCCGAATTTCTTCTTGGTGTATTTGAAGTAGCTGACCTGCAACATCACCGACAGCGTTTCGGCGACGAAAACGCCGCCCATGATGACGAGGACGATTTCCTGGCGGATGATGACGGCGACGGTGCCGAGAGCGGCGCCGAGCGCCAGGGCGCCGACGTCGCCCATGAAGACTTCCGCCGGATAGGCGTTGAACCACAGGAAGCCGAGTCCGGCGCCAGCGATCGCGCCGAGCAGGATGCACAGTTCGCCCGCCCCCGGCACATAGGGAATCAGCAAGTATTTGGCGAGGACGGCGTGGCCGGTGACGTAGGCAAAGATGGCGAAGGCGCCTGCGATCATCACCGTCGGCATGATGGCGAGACCGTCGAGGCCATCGGTGAGGTTGACCGCATTGCTGGTGCCGACGATCACGAAATAGGTCAGGGTGATGAAGCCGACGATCCCGAGCGGGTAGGCGATCGTCTTGAAGAAGGGCACGATCAGTTCGGTCTGCGCCCCGGATTTGGCCGAGAACGCGAGAAACAGGGCGGCGCCGATGCCGAGCACCGACTGCCAGAAGAACTTCCAGCGCGCCGCCAGCCCCTTGGGATCGCGGTACACGACCTTCTTCCAGTCGTCGTACCAGCCGACGATGCCGTAGCCGAGCGTG
Source organism: uncultured beta proteobacterium (assembly GCA_963810175.1). Taxonomy (GTDB): domain Bacteria; phylum Pseudomonadota; class Gammaproteobacteria; order Burkholderiales; family Rhodocyclaceae; genus Azonexus. The sequence continues at coordinate 164,634 of CAWEMU010000036.1, forward strand.
ACGATGAGCACCGTCCATACGTACTTGTTGGTCAGGTCGCCCCACAACAGGGTGGTGACGGCGATCGCGATGAGGATCAGGACGCCGCCCATCGTCGGCGTCCCGGATTTGATCAGGTGGGTGTCCGGCCCATCGCTGCGCACCGCCTGGCCGATCTTCCTGGCGGCCAGCCAGCGGATGACCCGCGGGCCGGTGGCGAAGGAAATCAGCAGCGCCGTCATCGCCGCCAGCACCGTGCGCAACGTGATGTAGTTGAAGACGTTGAAGAAGCGGACGTCCTGGGCCAGCCATTGGGTCAGCGCAAGCAGCATCAGTCTTTCTCCTCGCTGACGATGGCATCCGCCACCCGCTCCATCTTCATGAAGCGCGAGCCCTTGACCAGCACGGTGGTTTCCGGTCCCAGTTCCTTGTTGACCGCAGCAATGAGCTTTTCGATGTCGCAGAAATGCCGGGCGCCCTCGCCAAAGTTGCGCACCGCCTGCTGGCTTGCATCGCCGAACGCCAGCAGACGGTCGATTCCCTGGCTCTTGGCGTAGCCGCCGATCTCGTCGTGATACTGGCCACTGGCCTCGCCGATTTCGCCCATGTCACCGAGGACGAGCACCTTGCGTCCGACTGTGGCGGCCAGCACGTCGATCCCGGCGCGCACCGAATCCGGATTGGCGTTGTAGGTATCGTCGAGCACCACCGCGCCGGAGTGCCCCTTGCGCTGTTGCAGGCGCCCCTTGAGGCCAGCGAATCCCTCGAGTCCGGCGACCACGGCCGCCAGCGGGATTCCGGCGGCGAGACAGGCGGCGGCAGCCGCCAGCGCGTTGCGCGCATTGTGGCGCCCCGGCACCGCCAGTTTCAGTTCGGCTTGCCCTACAGGCGTCCACAGGCTCATGAGCGTGGTCAGCCCCTGCTGGCGAACGGCGGCCCGCACGTCGGCGGCCCGCTCGATGCCGAAGGTGAGCAGTGGATGGCGGGACGCCATCCTCCGCCAGAGGCCGGCATACGCATCATCGGCGTTGACCACGGCCACCCCGCCGGCGCCGAGGCCGGCGAAGATGCTGCCTTTTTCGCGGGCGACCCGGTTGATGTCGCCCATCCCTTCGAGGTGGGCCCGCTGCGCGTTGGTTATCACCGCCACGGTCGGCGCGCCAAGCGGCGCCAGATAGGCGATTTCGCCAGGGTGATTCATGCCCATCTCGATGACCGCTGCCCGATGGCCGGGATCGATTCCCAGCAAGGTCAGCGGCAGACCGATGTCGTTGTTCAGATTGCCGCGCGTCGCCAGCACGGTATCGCCAAACTCGCTCCTGAGAATGGCGGCGATCATTTCCTTGGTCGTCGTCTTGCCATTCGAGCCCGTCACGGCGATGACCGGGATTTCGAAACGGGCGCGCCACGCGGCAGCCATCCGGCCGAGGGCAATCCGCGTATCGGCAACAACCAGCGCCGATGCGCCCACCGGCATGCGCGCCTCCCCGGCCACCAGCAGGGCGCCGGCACCGGCGGCGATGGCCTGCTCCAGGAAATCGTGGCCATCGAAACGCTCGCCACGCAGCGCCACGAACAATTGCCCTGGTTCGACCGTGCGCGTGTCGGTGGACACGCCGGCAATCGCCTGATCGGGACCGCACAGGACGCCGCCGACGGCGCGCTGGATCTCGGAGAGCCGCCAGTTCATCATGCCACCACCCGCGGACATTCCCGGCGCAAGGCAAGCGCCGTCCGGGCCTGATCGACATCGGAGAACGGCGTCCGTACGCCGGCGACCTCCTGGTAGGGCTCATGGCCCTTGCCGGCGAGCAGGACGATATCGTTGACGCCAGCGCCGGCGATGGCGCGGCGGATGGCGACGGCGCGATCGACAACCGACTCGACCGGCGGCATGCCGGCCTGGATATCGGCAATGATGCGCGCCGGGTCCTCGCCGCGCGGATTGTCGCTGGTCAGTACCACGCGATCGGCCAGCCGGGCGGCAACCTCGCCCATCTGCGGCCGCTTGCCGCGGTCGCGATCGCCGCCGCAGCCGAAGACGACACAGAGACTTCCATTGCGCGCCTGCGCCACACCGCGCAATGCCCGCAGGACGTTCTCCAGCGCATCCGGGCTGTGCGCGTAATCGACGACGATCAGCGGCTCGCCGGCACCGCCCAGGCGTTCCATCCTGCCGGCCGGAGGAGTCAGCGCCGACAGGCGGCGAGCAACTTCCCCGGCTTCGGCTCCGGCATCGTGGAGTACCGCCGCCGCCGCCAGCAAGTTGGCTATGTTGTAGCGCCCGAGCAGGCAGGTATGGACCTCGGCGCGCCCTCCCGGCAGCACCAGACTGAAGCGTTGACCACCCGGCGTCGCGACCGGATCTTCGGCGCGCACCGCCACGCCGCCCGACGTTGCCTGGTCGCCGATGCCGTAGCCGAGAACGGAGCGCGCAGTCGTTTCACGCATCAGCTTGCGCCCCAACTCATCGTCGGCGTTGATGATCGCCGTGCGCAGGCCGGGCCAGACAAAGAGGCGCCGCTTCGCAGCCGCATAGGCTTCCATGCTGCCGTGGTAGTCAAGGTGGTCGCGGGTGAAATTGGTGAACACCGCGACATCGACCTGCGCGCCGTTCAGGCGCCCCTCCTCGATGCCGATCGAACTGGCCTCAAGCGCGCAGGCCTCGGCTCCGGCCTGGCGGAAGCCGGCCAGCAGGCGCATCAGGATCGTCGCCTCGGGGGTCGTGAAGCCGGTATCTATCAGCGCGCCCGGGAAGCCCGCGCCGAGCGTGCCGATGACCGCACACTTGCGGCCATCGGCGCGGGCGATGAACTGGCTGACCGTGGTCTTGCCATTGGTACCGGTGACGGCAACCAGCGAGAGCCTGGCGCTCGGCTCGCCACAGACCAGATGTGCCAGCGGACCGGCAATCGCCCGCAGCCCGTCGATTTTCAGGTTGGCCGCGGTCCACGCGGGATTCCAGGCAAAATCGCCGCCTGCTTGCCAGAGCACGGCAACCGCCCCGCGGGCAATGGCGTCGCCGATATAGCGGCGACCGTCAGCAAGGTCGCCGGGATAGGCAAGGAAGATGTCGCCCGGCCTTACCTGGCGGCTGTCGTCGGCCACTCCCGTGGCGACGATACCCCGCGCTGCCAGACGCTCGAGAATCGTGCGCGGGGCGTTCACAGCCGCCCCTTTCCGGCCGCCACGTCGGCCACCTGGAGCGGCGAGTCGGGGGCGATGCCGAGGGTGCGCAGCGACGCTCCCATCACCTGCGAGAACACCGGGGCCGCCACGGCGCCGCCGTAGTGCTGGCCGGCGCTCGGCTCGTCGATCATCACCGCGACAATCAGCCGTGGGTTGGAAACCGGTGCGAAGCCGACGAAGGCAGAAACATACTTGTTGGCGTAGCGGCCACCCTCGAGCTTGTGCGCGGTACCGGTCTTGCCGCCGACACGGTAGCCGGGAACGCGCGCCTTCGGCGCAGTGCCTTGCGGACCGGCGGCCATCTCCAGCATGGCGCGCATGTCGCCCGCCGTCTTCGGCGAGAAGACTTGTGTCCCGCGGACCGTCGGCTGGTCGGTCTTGACCAGCGACAGCGGAATCAGGTCGCCATCGCGGGCGAACACCGAATAGGCGCGCGCCAGCTGGATCAGGCTGACCGAGATGCCGTGCCCGTAGGACATCGTCGCCTGTTCGATCGGGCGCCAGCTCTTCCACGGTCGCACGCGGCCGGTGACCTCGCCTGGGAAGCCTAGGCGGGGCACCTGGCCGAAGCCGACGGCGTCAAACATCTCCCACATGTCCTTCGACGGCAGGGTCAGCGCCATCTTGGTGACGCCGACGTTGGACGACTTCTCGATCACCTGGGCGACAGTCAGCGCGCCATGCGGATGCGCATCGGAAATCGTGGCGTTGCCGATCGTCAGGCGGCCCGGCGCACAGTTGATCACCGTCTCGGGGCGGAACTTGCCGGTGTCCATGGCTAGCGCAGCGGTAAACGGCTTCAGCGTCGAGCCGGGCTCGAAGGTATCAGTGAAGGCACGATTGCGCAGTTGCGCGCCGGACAGGTTCTCGCGGTTGTTCGGGTTGTAGGTCGGCCAGTTGGCGAGTGCCAGCACCTCGCCATTCTGCACGTCGAAGACGATTATGCCGCCAGCCTTGGCCTTGTGCTCGGCGATCGCCGCCTTGAGCTGGCTGTAGGCCAGGTACTGGAGCTTTGAATCGAGTGCGAGGCGGACATCCTTGCCGTCCTGCGGCGGCTTCAGCGCGCCGATGTCTTCAACGATGTTGCCGCGGCGGTCACGGATCACGGTACGGCTGCCGTGGCGTCCGATCAGACTCGGCTGGAAGGCCAGTTCGACACCTTCAAGCCCCTTGTCATCCACGCCAGTAAAGCCAACGATGTGCGCCGTCATGTCGCCCGTCGGGTAGTAACGACGGTATTCCTTTTCCTGATGGACCCCCGGCAGCTTCAGTGCGGCGATGCGCTCGGCGGTTTCCGGCGGAACCTGGCGCTTGATGAAGACAAATGTCTTTTCCGGGGCAATCTTGCCATCCAGTTCACGGACGCTCATGTCGAGCAGCGCCGCCAGTTGCCGCTTCTGCGCCGCGCTCATGGTCCGCGCGTCGCCGGGAATTGCCCAGATCGACTTCATTGGCGTCGACACAGCCAGCATGTCGCCGTTGCGGTCGACGATCTTGCCGCGTGAGGCCGAGACCTCGATATCGCGGAGATAGCGCGATTCGCCCTTCTCCTGCAGGAAGTCGTTGTTGATGACCTGCAGGTAGAAGCTCCGCCCGACCAGCGCTGCGAAGGCGGCCATCAGCAGCAGGCCGACCGTGCGCGAGCGCCAGCCCTGCAAGGCCAGCTGCAGCACCGGACTCTCGGTGAAGCGGTGGCCGCGTTGGGTGCGCCGACGGACGACCATCAGTACCCCCCCTTCTTCGCCGGCTTGGGTGCCAACTTCGGCACCGGCTTGTCGACAACCCTGCCCGCCGCATCCGGCGTTACCATGTGCAGTCGGTCACGGGCGATCTGCTCGATCCGTGGGTGTGTCGCCCAGGTCGATAGCTCGAGCTGCAATTGCCCATATTCGATATCCAGTTTCCGCACCCGCTCCTGCTCTCCTTCCAGCGCCTGGAAGAGCTTGCGCGCACGATGCTGGGAGGTCACCGCACCCAGTGCGCAAACGACGGCGATCAGGAGAAGGATCATGTTGAAACGGAGCATCAGATTTTTTCAGCCACCCGCATCACGGCACTGCGCGCCCGCGGATTGGCACCAACCTCGGCAGCGGAAGCCTTGACCGCCCGGCCGACCAGGCGCAGCTTCGGCCTCGGCAACTGGTCGGCGCGCAACGGAAGATTCTTCGGCAGATCATCGGCGGTCGCCTGCTCGCGCATGAAGTTCTTGACAATGCGGTCCTCGAGCGAATGGAAGGAAATCACGACCAGCCGCCCGCCCGGCTTGAGCAGTTCCAAGGCCTGCGGGAGGGCTAGCGCCAGCTGGCCGAGTTCCTGATTGATATGAATCCGTAGAGCTTGAAAGCTGCGCGTCGCCGCGTCCTGCCCTGGCTCACGGGTGCGCACGGCCGAGCGTACGAGTGCCGCAAACTGGCCTGTTGTGACAACAGGTTGTTCGAGCCGAGCAGCCACAACCTTCTTTGCAATCTGGAAAGCAAACCGTTCTTCGCCATAGTTCCTGATGACCTCCGTAATTTCCCTGATTTCAGCCCGCGCCAGCCACTCGGCTGCGGTCTCCCCCTGCATCGTATCCATTCGCATGTCGAGCGGTGCGTCATGGCGAAAACTGAAGCCGCGTTCGCCATCGTCGATCTGCGGCGACGACACACCGATGTCGAACAGCACCCCATCGACGTTCGCAACACCAGCGTCATGCGCCGCTTCGGCAATCTCGCCGAAGGCGCGATGCACCAGGTGAAACCGCGGATCATTGATGGCCTGCCCGGCAGCAACTGCCATCGGGTCGCGGTCAACTGCCAGCAGGCGGCCCTTTTCGTTCAGTCGTTCGAGGATGCGCCGGCTGTGGCCCCCGCGCCCGAAAGTGGCATCGAGGTAGACGCCTTCAGCTCTTATCGCCAGTGCCTCCACCGCCTCTTCGAGCAGCACCGTCACATGGGCTGCACTGCGCGTCACAGCACGAGCTCGCCAAGACCGGGCGGCAAGTCGCCCGCAAGCGCTTCCGCGGCCAGTTCGTTCTGTCGTTTCCAGCCGACCTCGCTCCAGATCTCGAAGTGCGAGCCCATGCCGACCAGGTAGACGGTCTTCTCGAACTGGGCGTATTCGCGCAACTCGGGGGCGACAAGGATGCGCCCGGCGGAATCGAGTTCCTCGGTACGGGCATTGCCGACCAGCACGCGCTTGATCGAAGCGGTCCGCGGATCGAGGCTGGAGACCTTGAGGAACTGGTCGCGTATCGGCTGCCAGGCCGGCGACGGGTACAGGAGAAGGCAGTGGTGCGGGTGCGCCGTCAGGACCAGGGAGCCCTCGCCGGCGGCGAGCAGGGTCTCGCGATGCCTTGCCGGTATGGCAAGCCGCCCCTTCGCATCCAGACTGAGTGCTGCCGCCCCCTCGAACATTCCGATTTCGCCCCCTTGTTTCCCACTTTTCTACACATTTTCCCACTTTATGACATGAAAGGACCCCCAGTCAAGAGCGAAATTCCGATTTCTTCATTTGCAACAATGACTTAGGCGATCCATTGCCAGCGAGTAAAAGAAAATATCTATTAAAATCAAAGGTTGAATATCAATTCTTAACGTGATTTGTGAAGAATTTGGCGGCCCTGCCCCTGGCGGACGATGCCATGCGGTCGCAATTGCAGCTGAAGTGGATTTTCGGGCAGGGCTGCGACTCGACCGCAGCCCATATGCAAGGGGATCTCTTCCCGGGTGCCCCGGCGCATGCAAGCGTGAGGGGCCACGGCCCTGATGCCTCGGGCCTTCGCGCAGGGTCAGGTCGTTGACCTGCAGCGATCCCGGAATTCCTCAAGCCCGGCCCGCCCCGGCGCAGCCAGGAGAGCCGGGCGACCCCGGGGAATCCCCGGGGCAGGCCGGATGAAAGGTGGCCTTACTTCAACTGGCCGAGTTTCTGCTCGATCTTCGCCAGCGGCATCGCACCCGGGACACGCTCGCCATCGGCGAAAAACATTGTCGGGGTGCCGCTGATTCCGAGACGACGCCCGTACTCCTGATTCTTGGTGATCGCCGCGGTGTCGCAATCATCCTTGCCGGCCGGCGCACGCCCTTCGACCATCCAGTCGTTCCATGCCTTGGCGCGATCGGCGGAACACCAGATCTGCTTCGACTTCCTGATCGAGTCCTCGGAAAGGATCGGGTAAAGGAAGGTGTAGATCGTCACATTGTCGAGCTTCAGCAAATCCTTGGCCAGGCGCTTGCAGTAACCGCAATTGGGATCCTCGAAGGTGGCCAGAACCCGCTTGCCATCGCCGCGCACCTGCTTGATGGCCCGGTCCAGCGGCAGTTCGGAAAACTTTATCGCGGTCAGCTTGCGCATTCGCTCCTCGGTGACGTTCTTCATCGTCTTGCCGTCGATCAACTGGCCGCCGGCGATGAATGCCGTCATCTTCTCGTCGGTATAGAGGATGTTGCCTTCGGAATAGACTTCATAGAGACCGAGATAACCCGACTTGGCCACGCTCTCGACCTTGGCCCCGAGCTTGGCCTCCATTGCCTTCTTGATGTCGGCCTCGTCGGCGTTGGCTGTCGCGACGAACAACGAGGCAAGCGCGAGCGGCAAGAGTTTCTTCAGCATTCAAAATCTCCTAGAAGGCGCCCAGCGCATAGCGCACCAGGGCATTTTTGACAAATGGCAATCCGTTGGTAAGGTTCAGGCCGAGGTTGCGCAGGCCGCGCAGTCCGGGCGGCGCATCGCGGAACAGGCGGCGCAGGCTGTCGGTCGTCGTCTGCATCAGCACTGTTTCTTCGCGGCGGGCGCGCTGATAGCGCTGCAGGAAACGCCCGTCGCCGATATCCTGCCATGGCTGGGCGCCGGCCAGGAGGGTCGCAAGTTCGCTGACATCCTGAAAACCGAGGTTGATGCCATGCCCGGAAAGCGGATGGATCCCGTGCGCCGCATCGCCGACCAGCGCCAGGCGCGGCGCGACGGTTTGTGGAACGCGCATCAACCGCAGCGGGAAGGCAACCGGAGCGGTCACCACCTGCAGCCTGCCGAGGCAATTAGAGCCCGCCGCGGCCACGCGCTGGCTGAAACTGTCGGGAGGCAGGGCGCAAAGTTGATCCGCGTTCTCATCCGGAGTCAACCAGACAATCGAGATGCGGTTCCCGGGGAGAGGCAGATAGGCGAGTACGCCATCTTCGCGGAACCATTGATGCGCGATATTGCGATGCGGCCATTCCGTCTCGAGGTTGGCGACCACGCCCTTTTCGCCGTAGGGGGTATTGACCGCGGACAGACCCGCCGTGCGGCGCACCCAGGAATCCCGACCATCGGCGCCGACGACGAGACGGGCCGACAGGATCGAGCCATCGACCAGTTCGAGCCGGGCTCCATCCGCAGCGAAGTCAAGACTCTTCGGAGACGACGGACAGAGCAGGGTGAGATTGCTCTGCCGCTTGGCGCTCTCCCAGAACTCGCAGGCCATCAGCGACGACTCGAGTATCCACCCGAGTTCCGGCACCCCGGCCTCGTAAGCGGAGAATGCGAGCCGGCCCCCGGAGTCTCCGCGCACGTCCATGCCGTGAATCGGTGAAATTCGCTCGGCATCGAGATGCTTCCAGGCACCGATCCGCTCGAGGAAGGCGACGTTTGCCGGACTGATGGCATAGACGCGGGCATCCCACCCTTCCGGGCGTGTCGGTGCCCGGTTTTCGACCAGCGCGACACGCAGGGGCGTGTCACGCAGGGCAATGGCGAGACTGGCACCGGCGAGGCCGCCACCGACGATGATCAGATCGAACTGCTGCATGACGGTGATATCGCCGCTTCAATCAGAACGGCAGGGGAATCAGACCGGGTTGCCCGTCGGCTTGTTGGGCCGTGGCCGGCGGTTATTGCCGCTCGTGCGGGGACGGTGCTTCTTGGGCTGGCCAGGTGGCTTGTTCTGGCCACCACCAGGGCTCTGGCCACCGCCAGGGTCGGATGCAGAGGCACGGTTGCCTGGCGCGAGCTGAATTTCCAGCTCGATGATTTCATCCCACTGCTCGTCCGTTCTGTCCCGTTCGGAAATCGCCAGCAACTCGCGCAGGCGGCGACGGTTATCGTTCGGCGGCGGTGCCGGCGGCGGGGCAACTGGAGGGTTTTCTGGGTTTTGATCGTTCATTGAAAGCCACGAAGCGGAATCCGCCGGGGCGAATCCCGCATTGGTAAGGCCCGCTTACTTCTTCTTCGCGGGCTTCTTGGGGGCGACTGCAGCCTTGAACGCGGTGCCGGCGGTAAACCTGGGCACCGTGGTCGCCGCGATCTTCAGGGTGGCACCGGTCTTGGGATTCTTGCCGATGCGCTCGGCGCGACTGGCGGACTTGAAGGTGCCGAAGCCGACCAGGGTAACCGACTCGCCGCTGGCCACCGTGCTGACCACAGCCTCGATGATGGCCGACAGCGCCTTTTCGGCCGCGACCTTGGTGATACCAGCCTCTCTTGCAGCAACTTCGACCAACTCGGTCTTATTCATCTGGGCGCCTCCTGTAAACTGCCACAGTTGAGGAAAACTGGCCGTGTACACGGCAGCAGCCCGAAAGTAGCACATTTCTTGGCCGGGCGTCGATGGTGACCTGGATATTTGACCGCATCGCCCAGAAATACGACGTCTTGCAACGGCCAACCGGACCGGCGAAAAAAAGACCCCGGCCTCGACCGGGGTCCGCGCGCCCAAGAAAAAATGGCTACTTCTTCTCTTCCGGCGTGCTGCCGGTTGACATGGACAGCATCCCTTCGTTGCGCTCGCCGATATGCTGGTCGATGGGCGGCAACTGGTGGGCGATCCCCTTGTGGCAGTCGATGCAGGTCTTGCCTGCGGCAAAGGCCTTCGGATGCATCTTGGCGGCACGGTTACCCTGCTCGGTGAAATCCATGTAGTCGTAACGGTGGCAGTTGCGGCACTCCTGGGAGTCGTTGGACTTCATCCGGTCCCACTCGTGCTGCGCCAGTACGGCGCGCTTGGCGTTGAACTTCTCGGGCGTATCGATGGAGCCGAGGATCTTGTGAAAGACTTCGTTGGACGCCTGTATCTTGCGCACCATCTTCGGCCCCCACTCCTTGGGCACGTGGCAATCGGGACAGGTCGCCCGGACACCGGTACGGTTCGTGTAGTGCACCGTGTTCTGGTATTCCTTGAAGACGTTCTCCTTCATTTCATGACAGGAAATGCAGAACGCCTCCTTGTTGGTCTCCTCGAGCGCCCAGTTGAAGCCGCCCCAGAAGACGATACCGGCAACAAACAACAATAGTGCCGTCGCCACGCCAACACGCTTGACCCAGGCGGGCATCAATTTTTCGAGACTCATCATTCCCCCCTCTTGGCAGCCGGTTTGTAGGTATTTTCGACCAGCGGCTTGGCGTCGAACTGTGGCACGTGGCACTGCAGGCAGAAATAGCGGCGCGGCGAAATATTGGGGTGCTTCTTGTCCTCGCGGTCAAGGTAATGCGACTTGGCCACCAGGGTCGCACCGGTTTCCTCGGCGCGCTCCTTCGAGTGGCAGTCCATGCACTTGTTGAAGTTCTGCGTAATGTTGTAGCCCTTGATGCTGTGCGGGATCAGCGGCGGCTGCTTCTGAAAGTTGCGCGGGATTAACTCCTGGTCCCTTTCCGGACGGAACATATTGTCGTTCTTCGACAGTTGCTCGATCGGCACGTCCCCACGCAACGACTCCATTTTCTGCTGCGCACCGGCGCCACTCACTCCCGACAGGAGCAGCGCAGCCGCCAGGCCCAGGGCAGGGATGAATCTCATGTTGTTACCCTCCAATTGACGGCCGGTTGTCCTTCCGGCCGCGTTTCATCGTGACGATTCCGGCAATCAGGCGCGAACGACCTTGACCGCACATTTCTTGTAGTCGGTTTCCTTGGAAATCGGGCAGGTCGCGTCGAGCGTCAGCTTGTTGACCAGGCGGCCGGCATCGAAGAACGGGATGAAGACGAGGCCGCGCGGCGGCTTGTTGCGCCCCCGGGTTTCGACGCGCAGAACCACTTCGCCGCGCCGCGACGCCACCTTGACCTCCATGCCGCGCTGCAGACCGCGCGCCTTGGCGTCGTCCGGGTTCATGAAGACCACGGCATCCGGGAAGGACTTGTAGAGTTCGGGCACCCGGCGGGTCATCGTTCCGGTATGCCAATGCTCAAGAATCCGGCCGGTACACAGCCACATGTCGAATTCCTTGTCCGGCGACTCGGCGGCAGGCTGGTAAGGCAGCGCGAAGATCACCGCCTTGCGGTCCTTGTGGCCGTAGAACGCAATGCCCTCGCCCTTCTTGACATAGGGATCGAAGCCCTCGCGGAAGCGCCACAGCGTTTCCTTGCCATCGACAACCGGCCAGCGCAGACCGCGCGTCTGATGGTAGGTTTCGAACGGGGCCAGGTCGTGTGCCCGGCCGCGACCGAAAGGCGCGTACTCCTCGAACAGCCCTTTCTGGACATAGAAACCGAAATACTTGGATTCGTCATTGTCGAACCCGGCAGCCGTTTCGCTGACCTTGTACTTGTCCGCCACGCCATTGGCGAACAGGACATCGTACAAGGTCTTGCCCTTGAGCTTCAGGCGCCTTGGCGACCAGGTCAGCCGGCCAGACATCCTCGACCTTGAAGCGCTTGGCAAACTCCATGATCTGCCAGAGGTCGGAACGCGAATCGCCCGGCGCCTTGACCTGCTGGCGCCAGAACTGCGTGCGCCGCTCGGCGTTGCCGTAGGCGCCTTCCTTCTCCACCCACATCGAGGTCGGCAGGACAAGGTCGGCAGCCGTCGCCGAAACCGTCGGATAGGGATCGGAGACGACAACGAAGTTTTCCGGCTTGCGCCAGCCCGGAAAAAGTTCCTCGTTGATGTTCGGCCCGGCCTGCATGTTGTTGTTGCACTGCTGCCAGTAGAAATTCACCTTGCCGTCTTTCAGCGCCCGCGCCATCGCCACGGCATGCAGGCCCGGCTTGTCGGGAATCGTGCCTTCGGGCAGGTTCCACAATTGTTCCGCAACCTTGCGGTGTTCCGGATTGGTGACCACCATGTCCGCCGGCAAACGATGCGAGAAGGTGCCCACCTCGCGCGCCGTGCCGCAGGCAGACGGCTGACCGGTCAGCGAGAACGGGCTGTTGCCCGGCTCGGAGATCTTGCCGGTCAGCAAGTGGATGTTATAGACGAGGTTGTTCGCCCACGTGCCGCGCGTATGCTGATTGAAGCCCATGGTCCAGAACGAGGTCACCTTGATCTTCGGGTCGGCATACAACTCGGCCAGCGCCTTGAGATCCTTCACCGAAACGCCGGAGAGCTTGGATACAGACTCGGCCGTGTATTCGGAAACGAATTTCTTGTAGTCGTCGAAGCTGATCGCCTCGGATTTGCCGGTATCGCCCTTCGGTTTGCCGTCAGCGCCCGGGTAGCCGTTGCTGGTTGCATCTTTTTCAAGCGCGTGCGTCGGACGCAGGCCATAGCCGATGTCGGTGGCGCTCTTCTTGAAGTTGATGTGCTTGTCAACAAACGCCTGGTTCACCTTGCCATTCTGGATGATGTAGTTGGCAATGAAGTTGAGGATCGCCAGGTCGGTCTGCGGCGTGAAGATCATCGGAATATCGGCCAGCTCATACGAGCGATGCTCGAAAGTCGACAGCACGGCAACCTTGACATTCTTGTTCGAGAGCTTGCGGTCGGTGACGCGCGTCCACAGGATCGGGTGCATCTCGGCCATGTTCGAGCCCCACAGCACGAAGGCATCGGCATGCTCGATGTCGTCGTAACAGCCCATCGGCTCGTCGATGCCGAAGGTGCGCATGAAGCCGGCAACGGCCGAGGCCATGCAGTGGCGGGCATTGGGGTCGATATTGTTGGTGCGGAAACCGGCCTTCATCAGCTTGGCGGCGGCAATGCCGTCCCACACGGTCCACTGTCCCGATCCGAACATCGCCAGGCCGTTCGGCCCCTTGTTCTTCAGCGTTTCCCTGGTCTTTTCCTCCATGATGTCGAAGGCCTGCTTCCAGGTGATCGGCGTGAACTCGCCGTTCTTGTCGAACTTGCCGTCCTTCATCCGCAGCATCGGCGTCTTGACACGGTCGGCGCCGTACATGATCTTCGACAGGAAATAGCCCTTGATGCAGTTGAGGCCGCGATTGACCGGCGCTTCAGGATCACCCTGGGTCGCCACGACGCGACCGTCCTGGGTGCCGACCAGCACGCCACAACCGGTACCGCAAAAGCGGCACGGCGCCTTGTCCCAGCGGATTTCATCCTTCTGGGCAGCCGCCACGGCGCTGGCGCCGGGCAGGCCGGCCGCCGATAGCGCCGCTGCCACTGCATTCGCCTTGATGAAATCCCGTCGATTGAGTTTCACGCCTGCACCTCCTCGGTATCTGACTCTTCGTCGCAATATTGATAAACCATGGCCACCGATGCGACGCCGGGAACACCATGAAGCGCCACGTAGCAGTTTGTGGCCGATTCCGTGTCGTCATCCTCGATCGTGACGACAACCTTTCCTTCCGGGCTGCGCGCGTGAATCTCCACCCCCGGCATCGCCGCCAATGCGGCACAAGCCTCGTCGAGACGGGCCGGAACGATGTGCACGATCGCACTTGAAATATTCATCGAGTTCAACTCCCCAGGCTCACGCACCGCCCGAGGCGTGCGTCGCACCGAAGAAGATCATCGTCCATAGCGGGCGCCGATTCCATTGACTTGAGTCAACTCTTTCCAGCTTTGATGGCCCGTTAATACCAGCGTACGATCCGATCTAGTTCTTTCGAACTATGGTCACAGCCATAGACGATGGCTATGAAACCGATTCTCCAATCCAATTGGCTCAATCGCCCAACGCGCACTATCATTAGATCGTTGCATTTCATCAACCAAGGAGAAAACCCCATGTCGCTCATCAATACCGAAGTCCAGCCGTTCAAGACCCAGGCCTTCCACAATGGCAAGTTCGTCGAAGTGACCGAGGCCAGCCTGAAGGGCAAGTGGTCCGTCCTGATCTTCATGCCGGCCGCCTTCACCTTCAACTGCCCGACCGAAATCGAAGACGCCGCCGACCATTACGCCGAGTTCCAGAAGGCCGGTGCCGAGGTCTACATCGTCACCACCGACACCCATTTCTCGCACAAGGTCTGGCACGAGACCTCGCCGGCTGTCGGCAAGGCCCGGTTCCCGCTGGTTGGCGACCCGACCCACACGCTGACCAACGCCTTCGGCGTGCATATTCCCGAAGCCGGTCTGGCGCTGCGCGGCACCTTCGTCATCAACCCCGATGGCATCATCAAGACCATGGAAGTCCATGACAATGCGATTGCCCGCGACGTTACGGAAACCCTGCGCAAGCTGAAGGCGGCCCAGTACGTCGCCTCGCACCCGAACGAAGTCTGCCCGGCCAAGTGGAAGGAAGGCGAAAAGACCCTGGCTCCGTCCATCGACCTGGTCGGCAAGATCTAAGCCTTTAGCGAATACCCGCCAATCCGCTCCTCAGGGAGCGGTGCGGATTTCATCAAAAGGGGCCGTAGAGCCCCTTTTCACTGAAATTCTCATACATGGGAGAACAGCATGCTCGACGCAAACATCAAGACTCAACTCAAGGCCTACCTCGAAAAACTGCGGACGCCGATCGAACTCGTCGCAGCGCTGGACGACAGCGCCGCGGCGCAGGAAATGCACGGCCTGCTGCAGGATATTGCCGAGCTGTCCGACAAAGTCAGCCTGCGCGAGGACGGCGATGCCGCGCGGCGCCCCTCCTTCGCCATCGGCCGCCCGGGCGACCCGGCCGCATCAGCTTCGCCGGCCTGCCGATGGGCCACGAGTTCACC
>CAWEMU010000037.1:0-4459 GCA_963810175.1 uncultured beta proteobacterium
CAGCGGCCACTGGCTGTGCGCCGACCCGGTGCACCTGCGTCTCCACCAGGAACGCATCGTTCTCGCCGACGCCAGCGCCTTCGATCTCGACGGGATGCTGCCCAGGGTCTCGTCGCGGCGCTCAATGCCGAGTTCGGCGATGTCGGACAGTTTCACGCCGCCAGCGCCGGACGCTGGTACCTGCGCCTGAATGTCGCGGTTGACCATCCGGCGGAGCCGATTTCCGCCGTCGCCGGCCGCCGCGTCGATGGCGAACTCAAGGGCAGCGCACTGCCGCTGACGCGCTGGCTGAACGAAGTGCAGATGTTCCTGCACGGCCATCCGCTCAATGAACTGCGCGAGGCCGCCGGCCAGCCGGCAATCAACAGCCTGTGGCTGTGGGGCGGCGGCGCGCTACCGGCCAGCATCGCCCCCGGGTTTTCCGCCGTGTTCACCGACCATCCGCTCGCCGCCGGCCTCGCCCGCGCCGCCGGCACTGCGCTGCACAGCCGCCCGGCCGGTCTTGCCGACCTCCCGCCGGACGCCGGCAAGCGACCGCTGGTCGTTCTCGACCAGTTGCTGCCAAGCGTCGCCCACGAAGACAGCGACGGTTGGCGCGGCAGTTTCGGCCAGATCGACGCCGGCTGGTTCGCGCCACTGAAAAAAAGCCTGGGAAACCGGGTTGACCGCATCAGCCTGATCGCCCCCACCGTCTATGGCGAACTGCATTACACGCTGACCGCCGGCGACCGCTGGAAGCTGTGGAAAAGCGGCAAGCCCATCGCCGAAACAGCGAAGGAACTCGCCCGATGACCCGCATCGTCGCCCGCAACATCCCGCCGCGCATCGTCTGGCAACTCGAACAGCAGGGTCTGCACCCGCTGCTCGCCCGCCTCTATGCGTCGCGCGGCGTGACCGACAAGGCCGAACTCGATTACGAACTGAAGTCGCTGCTGCCGCCGACCGCCCTCACCCACGCCAGCGACGCCGCCCACATCCTCGCCGACGCCATCGAGGCCGAGGCCAAACTGCTGATCATCGGCGACTACGACTGCGACGGCGCCACCGCCACCGCCGTCGGCATGCGCGCCCTGCAGATGCTCGGCGCCGATGTCGACTTCCTGCTGCCCGACCGCTTCAAGCTCGGCTACGGCCTGTCGCCGGAAATCGTCGATGTCGCCGCGCAGCAGTCGCCCGACCTGATCATCACCGTCGACAACGGCATCGCCAGCATCGAGGGCGTCGACCGCGCCAGGCAACTCGGCATCGCCACGCTGATCACCGACCACCACCTGCCGGGCGAATCGCTGCCCGAGGCCGATTGCATCGTCAATCCGAACCAGCCCGGCTGCGATTTCCCGTCCAAGTGCATCGCCGGCGTCGGCGTCATGTTCTACGTGATGCTCGCGCTGCGCGCCGAACTGCGCGAGCGCGGCTTCTTCGCCGACAAGCCCGAACCCAATTTCGCCAGCCTGCTCGATCTCGTCGCGCTCGGCACCGTCGCCGACGTCGTCAGGCTCGACCGCAACAACCGCATCCTCGTCAGCCAGGGTTTGAAGCGCATGCGCGCCGGCCAGTTGCAGCCCGGCCTCGCCGCGCTGTTCAAGGCCGCCGGCCGCGACCCGAAAAAGGCGACGGCGATGGACCTCGGCTTCATCCTCGGCCCGCGCCTGAACGCCGCCGGCCGCCTGGCCGACATGCGCCTCGGCGTCGAATGCCTGCTCACCGAAGACGCGACGCGCGCGCTGCAGATCGCCCAGCAGCTCGACGCGCTGAACCGCGAGCGCCGCGAGATCGAATCCGGCATGCAGGAATCGGCGCTGATCCTGCTCGAATCGCTCGGCCGCCGACGACGCCGCGCCCGGCATCGCGCTGTTCGATGAAAGCTGGCACGAAGGCGTCGTCGGCATCCTCGCCTCGCGCATCAAGGACAAGCTGCACCGCCCGGTGTTCGCCTTTGCCCCCGGCGAAGGCGGCATCGTCAAGGGTTCCGGCCGCTCGATCCCCGGCCTGCACCTGCGCGATGCGCTCGACCTCGTCGCCAAGCGCGCCCCCGGCCTGCTGATCCGCTTCGGCGGCCATGCGATGGCGGCGGGTGTCACGGTCAACGCCGAAAACTTCGAGAAATTCCGCGAACTCTTCGCCGAGGTCGCCGGCGAACTGCTGGCCCCCGCCGACCTGACCCGCACGCTGGAAACCGACGGCGCGCTGGAAGGCGGCTACATCTCGCTGGAAACGGCGCGCCTGCTGGAGAATGAAGTCTGGGGCCAGGGCTTCCCGGCACCGCTGTTCATGGATGAATTCGAGGTCGAGCAGCAGCGCGTGCTCAAGGAAAAGCACCTCAAGCTGCGGCTAAAGAAGGGCAACGCGCGCTACGACGCCATCCAGTTCAATTTCGGCACCCAGCCCGGCAACCGCACCCGCGCCGCCTACCGGCTGGCGATCAACGAATACATGGGCGTCGAGACGCCGCAGCTGATGGTCGAACATCTGGAGTAGCGATCACGACCATTCGAGTTTCCGTGCGCCGTAATTGACCTTCCGTCGGCAACCCGCCAACGATGCTGTGCTTCAGTGCTGTTCGTTTCGAACGTTTCAATTCGGCCACAACCGACCGATGGCGAAACCGACTGAAAGCGGCCATATAATGCCATTGGTACTTTCAGAGGCTTGCAGGGTTTGGCAGAACGTTTAGTACTGTATGCAGGCTTACGGCGTAAGCAAATGTTATTCTCATACAATGGGTTACAGCAATGAACACTGCCTGGTTACACGTCACGAATCCGAGAAACCCTGCAATATTGCTGTCCATTTCACGATCCCTGGACATAGACCGCTGCGGCGTCAAAAACCCCCGATGATAGACCGAATACTGTGTATATATACAGCCCAGAAAAAATGCTAATTTGCGGAGCGCAAACGGCGCGCACGCGCAACACCGCAGGTGTTGGGCGGACACGCAGCTTTGCGCTCCGTGGAGAAGCAGACGAACGGGGCGAGGTTTTCCGGTGGTGGGCAAGAGAAGCGTGGTTGGGAAGTGCCGCGCTCTCTGACAGAGATCGCCTCACTGGAGCGGACACCGATCACTGCGTGATCGGCTTCGCCCCCTGCGGGGGTGCCGCTCAGTTCGAAACACGTTAGTCCCTTCAGGAGTGCCCATGGGTTATCTCGTATCAGCAATGCTTGTTGTAGTCGCCGTCATTCATTTGCTGCCACTGTCAGGCGTGCTCGGCAGCGAGCGGCTTGCAGCGCTTTATGGCCTGTCCTTCAACGAGCCCAACCTTGCCATCCTCATGCGCCATCGTGCCGTGCTCTTCGGCCTCCTTGGTCTATTCCTTCTCTTCGCCGCCTTTCGGCCCCCATTTCAGACAATCGCGTTCATAGCTGGCTTTGTCAGCGTTGTCTCTTTCCTGTGGCTAGCCTGGTCTGTCGGCGGCTACAACGCTCAAGTTGCGCGCGTTTTCATGGCCGACATCGTTGCGTTAGTTTGCCTCATCATCGGTGTCGTGGCGCATGTGTACGTACAAAACCGGGGCTAACCATTCGTTGCAGGCGCGACGGCCCTGCCGGGCCGCGGCCTGACCTCGAACGCTATGCGTCTCGTTGATTCCGCCAGGAGTATGGTTGCGGTTATTCGTGCAAGGGCCGCTATGGTCCGTGCCAATCGGTTGTTGGCACGCGGAAATCTGGAGGGTGCCCTGGCACAAGCCCAAGGCGGCCTGGATGTTCTCAGAAAACCTTATGTCCTCCGCCAGAGCCCGCCGGAAGGTTCAGCGCTTGTGTTCCTGACGATCCTGGCAGAGGACATTTCATCACATGTTGCAGCCAAGGGCGCCACTGCTGATGATTTGGCCGACTCTATTGCTTTCCTGAAACAAATCACCGGTAACCCGCTGCCTGAGGTGTGTTCATACATCCCGTTCCTGGAGGCGCGTCTTGCGGCATCATCAGGACAAACAAACGCATAGCATGGCGCTCAAGCGCGATGGTCGCTATAGCGTCCGCTCCTTGGCTTCACTATTGAGCGGCAGCTTTTCAAATCGGGCCGCTTCGCCTTGGGGTCGTCAGCACGATTGCTTTGTGCCGGCTGTCCGACTCCCGGTGATTCCCAGCACTTCAGCTGTCACCGGTGGGATGCACGCCCTTTGCAGGGCGACTGCCTGGACCGGCATCGGCGCTGCACTCAAACTTTCGCCGGGTGCGACCACGTAGCCTGCGGCAAGGATTCAACCCAGCGCTGCACGGGCCCGGAACCGGCGAACGCACACTGCCGGCGCATCCAACCCGGTCACGTTAACCGAGCCGGATTCTCTCCCCGTAACCCGTCATCTCCAGATAACCGCGCCCGACCTCCCGCCCGCCTTCGCTCAGGCGGACCGCGCCTTCCCAGTAGATGGCGCCGGTCGAGCGGCGGCTGTCGAGTTCCTGGTCGTCCATCAGTGGCCGCAGCAGCAGTTCGCGCCGGCCGAGGCGGACACGC
>CAWEMU010000038.1:0-34045 GCA_963810175.1 uncultured beta proteobacterium
CGGAGGTTGGCGAGTCCTCGCCGGAGCAAGGAGGGGCCGGCAGCCAGTGCGCTGGCCAGCGCGACCAGAAGTCCGGCGCCGCGCACGAAATCGAGATGGAAAGGAAAGAATCCGGCAACGATGGGTACGAATAGAACACCGCCGCCGACCCCGGACGGAACAGCGACCACGCCAAGCAGGAAGCAGGTGATGAACAGGGCCAGCGGCCACCCCCACCAGGGCATCGTGCTTGCCGCCGGCGCATTTTCGGCGGCGTAGCTTCCGGCGGCAAAAAAGGACAGGGTGAGAAAGATTACGAGTGCATTGGTTCTGAAGAAGCCGCCCAGATTCCCGGGCTTCCTTCAGCATCAGGACACTCCCTGGTAGTAGAGGTTCTGCGGGTGCTGCGCCTCGGCGAAGAAGTACCAGCGTTCGGCAAGCAATCCGGCGTACTGGATGAGGAAAGCCAGCAGGGGCAGCGTCAATACGAGGATCAGGGGCAGGACAAATCCGCCCAGCAGCATCGCGATGACAATGCCTCGCACGAAAGGCACGCTCTTGCCGTGGAAGAATTCGCGGGTGTTGAACGATCCGCCCATCGCGCCTTGCGCCTTCTGGATGATATTCGGATGGCGGATGCCGAGGGCGCTCTGCAGCGTGCTGGTCGGGCGCAGCCGGGCGTTTCGCAGCAGTGAAGCACCGCGCGTCACCGATGCCAGGGCGGTGACGATGAAGGCCGCCTGCGCCAGTGGCGTGGTCAGGGCCGGCGCGGAAAGCGCCGCGTAGGCTGCGGCCAGGGACAGGCCGGATGCCGTGCCGAGCAGCGTGAAGTTGGCCAGGGTCAGCGGATGCGCCCACTCCTGGAGAACCTTGACTGCCGCGTAGATCATCGCGGTACACGCGAACAGGGTCAGCCCGAGCAGGGTGCCGACGACGCCGATGGCGACCGTGTGGCCGAAATTGCTCCAGTGGGCCAGGCCGTAGGCAAACACCGCGGCCATGAAGGCGGGCAGCGCAATGACCTCGCGCGACAGCCAGGAGGTGCGCCACATCATCGCCGCGCGCCAGGCCCGCTCGGGGTGGCCGAGGTGGAAGAACGAGGCGATCAGTCCAAGGCCGCAAAGTACGAGTACCAGGAGGCTGCCGCCGACGAAGAATCCGGGCGTGACGGATGCCGCTGCGAACATCTCGACGAAGAACAGTGCGATGAACAGGCCCTGGCCGGCACCGATCAGGGTGGTCAGGAAAAGCACGGAAAAGGCAGGGCGCATGTCTAGAGCTCTTCAGTGGTAGGCGGCAGGTTTTGTTCGAACGGTGCGCCGTCGATGCGGTGCGGGTTGTTGGAGCGGTAAAGCTCCTCGTTGCGGACCGCGATCGTGGATTTGCGCCGCGGCAGGTAATGGTTGGACGGCTTGGTGCCGCACTCCGGCATCAGCGCGTAGCCGCCGCGCTCGCGGATGGCGGCCGACACCTCGGACTGCGGATCGTGCACATCCCCGAACAGGCGTGCCCCCGCCGGGCAGGCCAGCACGCAGGAAGGCTTGCGCCGGTTGACGGGCAGGCTCTCGTCGTAGATGCGATCCACGCACAGGGTGCACTTGGTCATCACCTTGCGCTGCTCGTCGAACTCCCGCACGCCGTAAGGGCACGCCCAGGAGCAATACTTGCAGCCGATGCACTTGTCGTAGTCGACCAGCACGATCCCGTCGGACTGGCGCTTGTAGGAGGCGCCGGTCGGGCACACCGGGACACAGGGCGGATCCTCGCAATGCAGGCAGGACTTGGGGAAGTGAACCGTCTCGGTGTTCGGGAATTCGCCCACCTCGAAGGTCTGGACGCGGTTGAAGAACGTTCCGTTCGGGTTGGCGCCGAAGGGTTCGAGGTCGGTCAGCGCGCCGGCGGCGCCGGACGTGTTCCACTGCTTGCAGTTGGTCACGCAGGCGTGGCAGCCGACGCAGACGTTCAGGTCGATGACGAGAGCCAGTTGGGTCATTGGCGTTCTCCCTTGCTGCCGGCGAACCAGGCGAACCAGCCCGGCCTTTCCCTGGCCATCCCGGGTACCGGTTCGAGCGCGGCAAACTGGGGCGAGCTTTCCTCGGGTTCATCGCGCGCCGCCGGGTAGATGCGCACGCGCACGTCGTACCACGCGGCCTGGCCGGTGAGCGGGTCGGAATTGGAGAAGCGCTTGCCGTCCCGGCCGGCGGGCAGTTCCTCCGAGATCAGATGATTGAGCAGGAAGCCCATTCGCGATTCATTGGCATCGGCCGCCAGGTTCCATGCGCCGGAAGACTTGCCGATCGCGTTCCATGTCCATACCGTGCCCGGTTCGACCGCCTCGGAATGGCGGCACAGGCAGCGCACCTTGCCCCATTGCGACTCCACCCACATCCATCCGCCGTCCTCGATTCCCGCCGCCCTGGCGGTACGGGTATTCACGTGGAGGAAGTTGTAGGTGTGGATCTGGCGCAGCCAGGCATTCTGGGAGTCCCACGAGTGGTACATCGCCATCGGGCGCTGCGTCACGGCATTGAGCGGGTAGTGCTGCAGGTCGCTCTGCTTGTCCTCGAGCGGCGCATACCAGAACGGCAGCGGGTCGAAGTAGGTGGCGACGCGTTCGCGCAGGTTGTCGGGCGGCTGCTTGCCGGGCCGCTTGCCCTGCGCGGCCAGCCGGAAGCCCTGCAGCAGTTCGGAATAGATGTGGATGACGATCGGGTCGTTGTCGCGACGCATCCCGGTCTGCTGCGCCCACTCCATGTATTCCCTGTTCCAGTTGCGCATGTACTGGCTGGAAGGCGGCAGGTGGTACTGGAAGAAGCAGCCGTTCTTCTCGTACATTTCCCACTGCTTCGGATTCGGCTCGCCGCGCATGGCCTTCTCGCCATCCTTGCCGCGCCAGCCGGAGAGGAAACCGATGCCGGAACCCGGCGCGGTTTCGAAGTTCGACCACGAAATCAGGATAGTTCCTGAACTTGCGCCCGCCCTCGGCATTGGTGAATGCCGGCAGTTTCAAGCGGCCGGCGAGTTCGACCAGAACCTCCTGGAACGGCTTGCATTCGCCCGTCGGCGGCAGGACCGGGATGCGCACCGAATCGACCGGGCCGTCGTATTCGGAGATCGGGCGGTCGAGCATCGACATGCAGTCGTGCCGCTCGAGGTAGGTGGTGTCGGGAAGGATCAGGTCGGCGAACGCCGTGGTTTCCGACTGGAATGCATCGCAGACGACGATGAACGGGATCTTGTAGTCTCCGTCCGCGCCCTTGTCGGTGAGCATGTTGCGCACTTCCGACGTGTTCATGGTCGAGTTCCACGCCATGTTGGCCATGAACAGGAAGAGCGTGTCGATCGGATAGGGGTCGCCGCGCCAGGCGTTGGTGATGACGTTGTGCATCAGGCCATGCGACGACAGCGGGTGTTCCCAGGAGAACGCCTTGTCGATGCGCACCGGCTGGCCGTCCGCGTCAACGAAAAGGTCGTCCGGAGACTCCATCCAGCCGAGCGGGGCGCCGCCCAGCGGCGTGTTCGGCTGCACCCCCTCGGGGCCCTTGGGCGGCCGCAGATTGGGCGGGATGGCGCGCGGATACGGCGCCTTGTGGCGGAAGCCGCCGGGACGGTCGATGGTTCCCAGCAGGGACATCAGGATCGAGAGCGCGCGTATCGTCTGGAAACCGTTGGAGTGGGCGGCGAGGCCGCGCATCGCATGGAACGCCACCGGGTTGCCGGTCACGCTCTCGTGTTCTTCGCCCCACCAGTCGGTCCATGGAATGGGCAACTCGATCTTGCGGTCGCGCGCGGTGACACCCATTTCGTGCGCGATGCGCTTGATCGTCGCGGCCGGGATGCCGGTGATCGCTTCTGCCCACCCCGGCGTGCATTCGGCAACGCGCT
Source organism: uncultured beta proteobacterium (assembly GCA_963810175.1). GTDB lineage: Bacteria > Pseudomonadota > Gammaproteobacteria > Burkholderiales > Rhodocyclaceae > Azonexus. Next base: position 3,865 of record CAWEMU010000038.1, read on the forward strand.
CCTTGAGGAGCTGGAAGGCCGGCTTGACCGGCGTGCCGTCAGGCATCACGAAGCTGCCGAAGAGCGCCGGGTCGGTGCCCTTGGTGTGGTCAGCCACGGGCTGGTCGCTCATGCGGTCCCACCAGCAGAAATTATGCGGTCGCAGCGGATTGATGATGTCGCCGTCCGCCTTGCGCATCATCATGCCGAACTCGTTGCTGGTTTCGTCCTGGTTAACCAGTTGTCCGGAGTTGGTGTAGCGCGCCAGGAATTCGCGGTCGTAGAGGCCGAGGGCGATGATTTCGCGGATGATCGCGAGGAGCAGAGCACCGTCGGTGCCCGGCTTGATCGGGATCCACTCGTCGGCGATGGCGGCATAGCCGCTGCGCACCGGGTTGATGGCGACGAACCTGCCACCGTTGCGCTTGAAGTCGCCGATCGCGCCCTTCAGCGGGTTGGAGTGATGGTCCTCCGCCGTGCCGATCATGAAGAACAGGTTCGCGCGTTCGAGGTCGGGGCCGCCGAACTCCCAGAACGAGCCGCCGATCGTGTAGATCATCCCGGCTGCCATGTTGACCGAACAGAAGCCGCCATGCGCCGCGTAGTTGGGCGTGCCGAACTGGCGGGCGAAGAGGCCGGTCAGCGCCTGCATCTGGTCGCGCCCGGTAAACAGCGCGAATTTCTTCGGATCGGTGGCGCGCAGGTGCGACAGCCTCTTTTCCAGGATGTCGAAGGTCTCGTCCCAGCTGATCTCCTCGAACTGGTTGGCACCGCGCTCGCTGCCGGCCTTGCGCCGCAGCGGCTTGGTCAGGCGTGCCGGGGAGTACTGCTTCATGATGCCTGAACCACCCTTGGCGCAGATCACGCCCTTGTTCAGCGGGTGGTCGGGATTCCCTTCGATGTAGCGCACTTCGCCATCGCGCAGGTGCACGCGGATGCCGCAGCGGCACGCGCACATGTAGCAGGTCGTCGTCTTGATCTCGACCTTCGCATCAGGCAGAGGCGCTGCAATTGGGTCATGTAGCGGTGGGGGCATGGCTTTGTCTTGTCTGAAGTTGGGCGCCGCGTCTAGTATCTGCCGAACAGTGCCGCCGCGCGTGCTTTTTGCGAGCCCCGTTATTAGGCGCAATCCGCGCTCCGGGTGTCTATAGCCACATCGGGTGGGGATGGCCATAACCCTGATGGGTATGAGTCATTTTCCCAATGACCTAGGATGTTGATATTTTTGGAGATTCGCCGTAGTCTGAATTTATTTTCCTGGAGAAAAGCGGTCAGATTGAAGCGCACAATAGCAATTTCCAGCTCGCAAGCGACCCCGGAAGGGTTCTTCTGGGCGCATGAGCCTGCCTTCGCTCCGCCAGGCAAGGACGGGGGAGTCGATGCGTGCGTGATGCACGAGGTGGGTGCTCCGCAGGCGGGTGAGCTCAGGGCCTTGCTGATCACATTCCTGGAGAACGTGATCGCCACGACGCATGCGACTGCCGCAGTAGTGCGGCTGCTCTCCCCCTTTGGGCATACCCTGCAGATCATCAGCTCGGCAGCCCTGTCGGCCGAACTGCAGGAAGAAGCCGAGAGTTTCGTCGAACTGGAATGCGAGGCCAGCGATAATGCGACTCTCGGCCAGATTGTCCGCACGTCGGACATCAGCGGTTGCGCCTCGCGGCAGAACTGCCGTTACTCCAGTTGCCGCTTTCAGTCGTTGGTCGCGGCGCCGCTCGAGTCGCCCAATCAGCCCGGCGTCCCGCTCGGAATTCTGACTCTCTTCTTCGACGCTCCGCGTCAAGCGGCTAGCCGCGTAATGAATATGGTCGCTTCCTTTGCCGAGATGATGGGTGCGACCATCGAATTCACGCGCATCAACCGTGAGTCACACCGTATGGAACTGCTGGCAGAACGCCGGGTAATTGCCAACGATATCCACGATTCGCTCGCCCAGACGCTGACTTTCGCACGGATGCGAATCAGCCTGCTGCTGGAAATGATCCGCACGGGCAACGAATTGATGGCCACCAAATACGCACGAGAGATCGACGAGGCGCTTGCGACCGGTCAGAAGGATGCCCGCGAACTGATCGCCGATTTTCGCTCGGAGCTGAGTCCCGGAGGATTGCTGGCTTCACTCGGGGATCTTGCCGCACAGTTTCGCGAGCGCAGCGGCATCGCGCTCGACTACCAGAATCGCCTGGCCGATCTCGCCTTGCCGGTCGCATACGAGATTCAGGTCTATAACATCGTGCGTGAGGCGCTGACCAATATCGCCCGGCATTCAGGCGCGACGAATGCGCGCCTGTTCGTTGACGCGAGATTCGGTTACTACGTATTCACCATCGAGGATAATGGGATTGGCGCACAGACTTTCACCCCGGTCGAGGGGCATTACGGCATCATGATCATGCGCGAACGAGCGCACCGCATAGGCGGCGAAATTACGGTGGAAAGCTCGGCAGGCCCCGGGACGCAAGTGCAATTGTTCTTCCCGGAACCGTCGTCCGACTGGAGAACGGCAAGTGAGTGACAAATTGAAGGTGGTTCTGGTTGACGACCAGTCGCTGTGCCGGCGAGGCCTGAGCGAACTGCTGGCCAACTGCTATGACTTCGATGTTCTCGGCGCTACCGACAACATCGACGAGTTGCGCATCATCTGTCTGGCCAAGCCGGATCTGCTGGTCGTTGATCTTCGCATGAAGCCGATGGATGGGATCTCGCTGCTAACCCAACTGCGCAGTGAGGGCATTACCATTCCCGCTGTCATGTTGACGATGAGCGATTCGGAGACCGATCTGGCAGATGCCATCCGTGCCGGGGTGCGCGGCTATCTGCTCAAGGACATGGCTCCCGACGATGTGGTGGACTCGATTCGTCGCGTGGCAGCAGGCGAACTGGTTGTTGCCCCCGCCATGACGGTGAAAATGATCGACCTGTTGCGTGGGACGCAACCCGGCCAGGAGCCCAGGAATTCGCTCAAGCTTCTGACCGAAAGGGAGCGCGAGATCATCCAGTTGCTGGCGCGCGGCGAAAGCAACAAGGTCATCGCGCAACATCTGTCGATCAGCTACGACACCGTGAAGCAGCATGTGCGACACATTCTCACCAAGCTCAATTTGTCGTCACGGGTCAAGGCGGCCGTATTGTTCGCCAAGGAAGGTGGCGCAGACAGTGATGACCCGACGTCGCGTTCCTGAGATCAGGCGCCAATAGATTTTCACTCTCGGCTGTCGCCAAGAAGCCAACGCCCGGCCGCGGGGCGCCCCGCTGCGCCCAATGTCAAGGCGGGATTCGCGAAGAGTCCCCCGGACCAAGAGGGTTATATTCCCCCCACCCGATGTGGTTATAGACAAGCGCGGCGACGATTGCGCCTAATGGTGGCTCTCGCAAAAGTGCGCGGCCCATTGCGTCTTTTGCAAAAGGCAATGGAGACTCGCCAGACAAATCAGGAGGGGCAGGACATGGCACACATCGTAATCATGGGGGCGGGAATCGGCGGCATGCCGGCAGCTTACGAGATGCGCGAGAAGTTGGACAAGCAGCACAAGGTAACGGTCATCTCGAACAGCGAGAACTTTCACTTCGTACCTTCGAATCCGTGGGTTGCGGTCAAGTGGCGCGACCGCAAGCAGATCGAATTCCCGGTCCGCACCTATCTTGAACGCAAGGGCATCGACTTCATTTCCACCGGCGTGAAACGGGTTCACCCCGACCTGAACCAGCTCGAACTCAATGACGGGAATACCGTCGCTTACGACTATCTGGTGATCGCCACCGGGCCCAAGCTTGCGTTCGATGAAGTGGAGGGGCTGGGCCCGCACGGCGGTCACACCTACTCTGTCTGCCATGTCGATCACGCGATGAAATCGCATGAGGAATGGGAGCAATTCTGCAGCGACCCCGGCCCGATAGTCGTCGGGGCGGTACAGGGCGCGTCATGCTTCGGCCCTGCCTATGAATACGCCTTCATCATGGAAACCGATCTGCGTCGCCGCAAGATCCGCAACAAGGTGCCGATGACCTTCGTTACCTCCGAGCCCTACATCGGTCACCTCGGCCTCGGCGGCGTCGGTGACTCCAAGGGCATCCTCGAGTCGGGCATGCGCGACAAGCATATCAAGTGGATCTGCAATGCCAAGGTCACCAAGGTCGAAGCGGGAAAGATGTACGTCACCGAGCACGACGACATGGGCGCCGAAAAGAGACAGCACGAACTGCCGTTCAACTACAGCATGATGCTGCCGGCCTTCAAGGGTGTGGATGCGGTGTACGGCATTGAAGGACTGACCAACCCGCGGGGCTTCATCACGGTAGACAAGCATCAGCGCAACCAGAAGTACAAGAACATCTTCGCGGTCGGCGTCTGTGTTGCCATACCGCCTGTGGAGCCGACACCGATTCCGGTCGGTACGCCAAAGACGGGTTACATGATCGAATCCATGGTCACTGCGACAGTGCATAACATCCACGCGGATCTCTCGAAAATTCCCGCGGATCGCGAGGCCACCTGGAACGCCGTTTGTCTCGCGGATTTCGGTGAGAGCGGCGTCGTCTTCGTGGCCATGCCGCAAATTCCGCCGCGCAATGTGAACTGGTTCTCCGAAGGCAAGTGGGTCCATCTGGCCAAGATCGGCTTCGAGAAATACTTCATCCGCAAGATGAAGAAGGGAACTTCCGAACCGTTCTATGAAAGCAGCGTGCTCAGGATGCTCGGTATCGAGAAGCTGAAGTAGGTTCAGGCAGTCCAGGCGAACCGGTCCGGTCGTTCGAAGGCCGCTGGTGAGAACACTCGCCGGAGACCTTCAATCAGGCCGGTACGCTCAGGCCAAGGCCAGGGTCCGTTTCATGAGAAGGCCTGATGAGCGGATCCGGGCGGCTACTTGAGTTTTTCGTACAGCCCGACGACTGTTTCCATTTCCGCGAGGATGCGTTCGCTCGTCGTCGCCACCGCTGTCTGCGGGCGCTTGTCGGGACCGGGCTTCTGGTTCAGCGCGCTCTCGAAGAAGATCCACTGCTGCTGGACGAGATCGAGGCTTTCCTTGATCTGCTGGGTATTGGACGGCGATGCGGCGAGTTCCTGATGGGCCGCCGCGAACTCCTTGCGGGATTTTTCGAGTTCGCCGGGACTCTTTTCGTTGCCGACGCCCCAGGCAATCGCCTGGTAGAACTTGGCCATGCGCTGCGACAACATGCGCTGGCGGCCCGAAACATTGACCAGACGACCCGCCGATGAGGATGACTGTTTCTCGAGTTGGACCGTCCCCTGGTGCGCGAGCGAAAGCACCTGTTCGGAGAGGTCGAGAACCTTGCGCCCGTTGTCCGGGGAAGGCGGGGCGCCGACCAGAAGATCCTTGTATTCCAGCCAGGACTTCTCGAGCTTGACGTAATTGTCCTTGATCTCGGGGGTCGGGGCGAAATTCTTCAACTCGACCAACTGGCGGTCGAACAGCGCCACCGAAGCGTCGAGAACCTTCTTGCTGCGGTCGACCTCGACCTGCTGCCCAATCTGGAAATAGGCCTTGGCCATACGCTGCGAGAGCATGCGCTGACGACCCGCCTTGTTGATCGCCGAATTGAGATCAGTGATCTGCGCCAGCGCTTCACCGCCCGGAATGCTCAGGACGAGAGCGAGCAGCAGTCCGAAAAGGGCTTTCATGGTTCCTCCAGTGCGTTATCCCCGAAGGGTGAACCTAACCGCGGGCACCGGATGTAACCATGACATCGGTCAATTTTGCCGACCGGCATGCAGAAAATGCCGCCCCGAGTCAGGGCAACTGCGTCAGGTAGTTGGCGACTGCCTTGACGTCATCGTTCTTCAATGTGGCCGTGGCGATCGACATCAGCTGATTGTTGCGGACGCCGGTATTGTCGCGGTAGCGCATGATCGAGGTCTGCAGATAGGGCACCTGCTGGCCGGCAAGGCGCGCGATCGTTGCGTCGCCGCGCGCCTGTTCGCCATGGCAGCGGACGCACAGCTTGGCGAACAGTTCCTTGCCGCGCGCCACCTGGGAAGCATCGGCCTTCCCGGGCGGCACATTGAAGCTGCCGTAGAACAACGCGATGTTGATCCGTTCCTCCTCCTTGAGCACCTTGATGAGGCCCTGCATGAACGGGTTGACGCGCTCGCCGTTGCCGAACTTGCGGATCTGTTCGAGCAGGTAGGCCGGATTCTGGCCACCGAGGTTGGGCACTTCGGGAGTCTTGCTGATCCCGTCGTCGCCATGGCAATTGACGCAGAACGACGACACCTTGCGCCCGCCGTCGATCGCCGTCTTCAGCGCTGCCGGATCAGCCTGAATGGCCTTGAGCTTATCCTGCTGGGCGTTCTGGGCAAACGCCGCACCGGCGAATGCGATGCCCCCCAACAACATGATCCATGCACGCATGAATGCCTCCCCACAAATGACTAGGCATTATGCCGTACCCCCGACCGTTAGTCCATCGATGCGCAGGGTCGGCTGGCCGACGCCGACCGGGACGCTCTGGCCATCCTTGCCGCAGGTGCCGACGCCGGGGTCGAGTTGCAGGTCGTTGCCGATCATCGAGACGCGGGTCATCGCGTCCGGGCCGTTGCCGATCAGTGTCGCCCCCTTGATCGGCCGCGTCACCTTGCCGTCCTCGATCAGGTAGGCCTCGCTCATCGAGAAGACGAACTTGCCGCTGGTGATATCGACCTGGCCGCCGCCGAAATTGGCGGCGTAGATGCCTTTCTTGACCGAGGCGATGATTTCCTGCGGATCATGCTCGCCGGCCAGCATCATGGTGTTGGTCATGCGCGGCAGCGGCAGATGGGCGAAGGATTCGCGGCGCCCGTTGCCGGTCAGCGCGACGCCCATCAGGCGGGCATTCAGGCTGTCCTGCATGTAGCCCTTGAGGATGCCGTCCTCGATCAGCACGGTACGCTGGGTCGGGTTGCCCTCGTCGTCGATGTTCAGCGAGCCACGGCGGTCGGCGATGGTGCCGTCATCGATGACGGTGACGCCCTTGGCGGCGACGCGCTGGCCGACGCGGCCGCTGAAGGTCGAGCTGCCCTTGCGGTTGAAGTCGCCCTCGAGGCCGTGGCCGACCGCTTCATGGAGCAGGATGCCGGGCCAGCCGGAACCGAGGACGACGGTCATCCTGCCAGCCGGCGCCGCATCGGCATGCAGGTTGGTGACCGCCTGATGGACGGCCTCTCTGGCATAGCGCTGCAGCACCTCATCATCGAAATAGGCGAAGTCGAAACGTCCGCCGCCGCCCGCCCCGCCCTGCTCGCGCTTGCCCCCTTCCTCGACGATGACCGACACCGAGCAGCGCACCAGCGGCCGGATATCGGCCGCCAGCCGGCCGTCGGAACCGGCCACCAGGATCACCTCGTACTCGCCGGCCAGCGACGCCATGACCTGGATCACGCGCGGATCGAGGGCGCGCGCGAAGCCTTCGAGACGCTCGAGCAGCCTGACCTTGGCCTCGGCCGGCAGCGACGCGATGGGATCATGCGGGACGTACAGCGACCTGGTTGCGGTCGACGCCTGAAAAGCGGGCAAAATGCCGCTCTGCCCGGCAGCGGCAATCGCCCGCACGGCATTGGCGGCATCGCCGAGCGCCCGCGAACTGATGTCGTCGGAGTAGGCGAAGGCGGTCTTCTCGCCGGAAATGGCGCGCACGCCGACCCCCTCGTCGATGTTGAAACTTCCCGACTTGACGATCCCTTCGTCGAGGCTCCACGCCTCGGAACGCGAATACTGGAAATAGAGGTCGGCATAATCGACCTGGTGCGTCAGGATCTGGCCAAAGGTGCGCGACAGGTCGCCCTCGGTGAGCGAAAAGGGCGTCAGCAGCAGGGATTCGGCTTCCGCCAGGGCGCTGTCTTGAGTCATGAACACTTCCTTAAAGTTTGCGGTGCGCGAGTGCCGGCAGGCTCTCGCGGATTTCGGCGATGCGGTCATGGTCGAGGTCGGCGATGACGACGCCCGGTCCTTTCATCTTGCGGTCGAGAATCTCGCCCCAAGGGTCGACGATCATGCTGTTGCCGTGCGTTACCCGGCCATTTTCATGCCTGCCGCCCTGTCCGACAGCCAGCAGGTAGCATTGGTTCTCGATGGCGCGTGCCCGCAGCAGGATTTCCCAGTGCGCGCGGCCGGTGGTCTCCGTAAAGGCCGCCGGCATCAGGATCAGGTTGACGCTGCCCAGATTACGATAGAGTTCGGGAAAACGCAGGTCGTAGCAGATCGACAGCGCGACCCGGCCGAAGGGGGTATCGACGGCGACAAGTTCCGTGCCGGCCTCGATGAAGGCCGACTCGTCGTAGCTTTCCTCGCCCTTGGTAAAGCCGAACAGGTGCACCTTGTCATAACGTTCGACGCACTTGCCTGCCGGGTCGAACACCAGCGTCGAGTTGCGCATCCTGTCGGCAACGCTCGCGGTTAACGGGATGGTACCGGCAAAGATCCAGACGCCATGGCGTCGCGCGGTTGCAGCCAGCCAGTCCTGGATCGGGCCATCGCCGAAATCCTCGCGCGCACGCACGCGGTCGCCATCGGCGCCGATGATCGGAAAGTACTCGGGCAGCGCCACCAGTTGCGCACCCTGGCCCACGGCATCGGCGATCAGGTGGCCGGCTGCGGCCAGGTTGTCCGCGACGCGTGGGCCGGAAACCATCTGGATGGCCGCCATGCGGCAATTCTGCTTGCTCACTGCCTGCCTCCTCCTGCCGCTCCGGGCGGCGCTTCCTCGACGAATTCGCCGACCTTCTCGACCCTGGGGTCGCTCCAACTGCCGGTGACATGATAACGATAGCTGAACAGCCGGCCGAGCGGATTCCGCAGGATGGTGCTGGCGACCAGCGCGGCGGCACCGATGATCGGATTGACCAGAGTCGCAGCGCCGATGGCGGCAACGGAACCGACCTGCGGGCGCACCAGCACCTGCAGATTCTGCGTTTCGTTCTTCAGATCGGCCTCGCCCTCGATCTGGATCTGCGCCGCCGGGCTGCTGATGCGCAAGGGCTCCGTCGTCCGCATGACGCCGGCGGTCACCGCCGTCCTTCCCTCGATGCTGTCGAACGCCAGGCCTTCGCTGAAAATGTCGCGGAAATCGAGGGTCAGCCGGCGCGGCAGCGACTGCAGCGAAATCAGCCCCAGCAGCCGGCCGACGCCCGGCTCCAGCCTGTTGAACTGGCCGTTCTCGGCACTCACCGCCATCTCTCCCGTCAGCGACGGATAGTGAATGCCGGTCAGCGGGCCATTCCATTGCATGTTGCCGGCCAGTCTGGCCGTGCCGCGTCGGATGGCATCGACATAGCCCAGGCGGTTGAGCAGCCTGCCGACATCGCTCGCCGTCAGTTCGAAGTCGAGGCGGGTCTGGTGCCTGCCCGCCCCGTCGTCGCGCCAGACCGCCGTGCCGTTCAAGGCGCCGTCGGGATTCTGCAGCTTCAGGGTTTCCAGATGCCAGGCGCCCTTGTCGTTGCGCGCCCGGAGATCGAGCCGGCCCAACACCCGGTCGCCGATGCGGAAATCGTCTACCGAGAGGATCATCGCCGGCAGGCTGTTGATCAGCGTCGTGCCGGCACTGTCCGAACCTTCCGCTGCCGGACGCACCACCAGCCGCCGGAGCCGGCCATCCAGCGAGCCTTTGCCGGCGTTTCGCCAGAACAGGTCGCCAGCCACTTCCTGCATGTTGAGCGTTATCTGCCAGCCGTCGTCGCGCGGCCGCACCTCGCTATCGACGTCCGTGAAGTCGCGGCCGAACAGGCGCAACTGCGGTGTCCTGATCGACACCACATCGAGAGCCGGCAGGTTCATGCCACTGCGGTCGCCGTTGTCGCCACCGGCCAGCGCCTTCCAGGCATCGGCGTCGAACCGCGGGACGGCAATCCGCACGGCCACGCCATGGTCCGGCAGCCGCGCTTCGCCGGAACCGATCGCCACGACAGCGCGTTCCAGGCCGTCGGCACGCTTGATGACCACCGCCTGCGCAATATTGCCCAGCGTCGCCCGGTATTGTTCGCGCCCGGCCTCGGCATTCGTCTTTTCGACGTGCAGCGCCAGCGGCGACGCCGCCGCCTTGGCCAGCGGCTCGGGCAGGAGCGAACTGACGCCGACCAGATCCGAGTCGATGACGAGATCGATCTGGTGGTGGCGGATGTCGATGGCCGACTTCCACGCCGCGCTGCCGGTCAGCCGGTCGCCGGCGGGAAGCCCGAAATGCCGGAACAGTTCGGTAACGTTCGAGGTGCCGCCAACCTGCACGGCGACGCGGTCCGCATGGCTCCGGATGCCGGCCCTGACTGGCCCGCCGAATATCCGGCCAGTGATCTCCGGCGACGAGATGCTGGCTTCGGTCAGCAGCAGCCGGCCATTGACCTGGGTCAGCGGCGCCAGGCCTTCGGACAGGTGGACCTGGTTGTTCTGCAGTTGGAATTCGCCGCTCACCCTCGATTCCGTCACCCGGCGCAGCGGAATGTCGAGCGTCAGGTCGAGCTTGCCGTTTCCGGTGGCTTTCATGCCCCGCGTGAAATTGTCGATTTTCTCGCCGACCGGGCTCTGGTCGATGAAGCGCAGGAATTCGCCGGTCGGACCATGCGCTTCGCCGCGAATCTTCAATCGCTCGTCGAATGACTCGAAATCGGGTATCTCGGCAACGACGTCGGACAGTCGCGCGCCCAGCAGGTTGCCGCGTTCGGCCACGACGCGCATGCCGACTCCGAAGCTGAGAACGGCGTCGATTCCCTCGATGACCGGCCAGCCGGGCGCGTAGTCCAGCTTGACGTCGGCCGCCTTCGCGGTGATCTGGAATGCGCCCTGCTCACGCTCGCGGAATGGGAAATCCGCCAGATTGCCCTTGAGGACCAGCTTGGCGTCGGAAGCCTGGCCGGCGACGATCCCGCGCCGGACCCAATCGCGGACATCCTGGCCAATGACCTTCGGCAGGTAACGCCAGACAGCCCGGCCGTCGGCCCGCGACAGCGTCGCCGCCAGATCGATCATGCCCGGCCCCTCGCCCGTATGGCGATAGCTGCCACTGGCCGCCCCCGCCGCATCCGCGCTCTCGAACCGCAGACTCTCCAGCTTGACGTCAACCACGTCGCCTGTCACCTTCCACCTGGCGTGGCCTCGCAGCAGATCAAGGGCGATGTCGGGTTCGCTGAAAACGGCCGGCAGCGAGACGCCCGCATTTTTCGAATCCAGGGAGACCGACCCGCCGGCCTCGGTAAACTCGAGCACCCCGGAAAGACCCTTCGCCCCGGGGAAATAGCCGCCGGCGCGCAACCCGAGATCGGCGAAACTGGCTTTCAGCGAATAGCGTTCGAGCGTATCGCCAACCCTGTTCCAACTCGCCCGCAACTCCGATACCCGGCCCTGCGGCTGGTGATGCGCGAGCAGCTCACGACTGCGGGGATCGAGCGGCAGATAGGAAGCGAGTTTGCCGAGCACGGCAAAATCGAGAAAGCTGGCCCCGGCGGAACCGCTGATCCGGCCGCCCGGACCCTGCTGTTTCCACTCGGCCTGAAAGTCGGTCGGCGCCACGCGGGTCCCGTCCGCAGCCAGCAGCTCGACCTTGCTCCCGGTCAGCGCCCAGTCGCCCTCCCGGTAACGCCCGACCAGGCGGCCGCGCAAGCTGTCGAGCGCCAGTTCCGGCACCTTGCGCCCGAGGCGGACGCGCAGATCCTCGAGTGCGACGTCGGCCGTCAGCATGCCCTGGCCCCCGGCCAGGTCGCCCCACAGACGCAACGCCCCATGCCCCTGCGGCAGGTAGACCGGATAATCGACCCAGGCCCGCCAGCCCGCGAGATCGGCGAAATCGAGTTGAATGAAAACGCGGCCCGAGAGATGTTCGAGCGCCTCGCCGAGGTCGCCGCTGATTTCACCGCGGACATCGATGCGCGCAGCCAGTTCGGACGGCGGCGCCGCCGAGAGCCCGAAGCGATGGTTGCGCCCCTTGTTGTCGAGGCCGAACTGCAGATCCTCGAGCACAAGCGGCGGGGCGCCCCGCAGGCGGTCTTCCCAGAGGACGGTCGCATTGCGGATGCGGATGCGCTTCTGGCCAAGCACCCATTGGGCAAATTCCGGATCGCTCTCACCCTCGGCATCGATCCCGGCCACCGTGATGCGGCCACTCGTTTCGCGGCGCACGTGCAACACCGGCCGCTCGAAGGCCAGCAGCGCCAGCGTGAGTTGCCCGCGCCAGAGACTGGACCACGAGAACACGGTTTCGACCTGCTGCAGTGAAAACGCGGGGGCCCCCTGACGGTCGGATATCACCACGTTATCGAGCAGCAGGTCCGGATTGAGCCTTTGCCAGCGCGCCTCGATGCTGCCGATTGTCACCGGCTGGCCGACGGCCCGGCTGATCGCCTCCTCGATCTGCCCGTGATACATGCCGACATTGGGCAGGACCACGTAGCGCAACGCGAGAACCAGGCTGGCAAAGATCAGCCACGCCACAAGGACGGTCCACCAGGCCAGGCGCAGCGTGCCGCGCAGCAAGGCCGAATCGAGCAGGGGCCACAGCCAGCGCAGGCGGTGATAGAGACCCCGGCGCAATGCCGTGCGGGTTTCCGGATCAGCCACTCAGGAAACCACTTTGCCAGATGGTGGGATAGATCACTACAATCAACAGTCGATCAAAAATTGCATTCTATCCTTTTCGGCTTAGTTGCCGACCGAGCAATCATGGACAACCTTCCCGACCCACGCTGGCAAGCCGCCCTCGATCACAGCCGTTATCTTGTCAATCTGCTCGGCACACGGCCGGGGCTGATCGCCGAACTGGCAGCCATCTGGACGGCGCCGCTTTCTGCCGACCAGTTGCTGGCCGCCCTGGAACCAGCGGCGACGGACGACGACACCCTCAAGTCGCAGCTGCGCCGCCTGCGCCAGCGCGCGATGGCGCACATCGCCCTGCGTGATCTGTGCGGCCTGGCGCCGCTGTCCGAAGTCGTCGAGAGCATGACCCTGCTCGCCGACGTGACGACCAACTTTGCGCTCGACCATCACCACCGCCAGCTCGCCGCGACTTATGGCGAGCCGCTCGACGGGGCCGGCCAGCCGCAACGCCTGCTGATCATCGGCATGGGCAAGCTGGGCGGACGCGAACTGAACGTCTCGTCGGACGTCGATTACATCTTCGTCTACCCCAGCGAAGGCGACACCGCCGGGCCGCGGCGCATCGAGAACTACGATTTCTTCACCCGCCTCGGCAAGCGGGTGATTGCCGCCCTCGGCGAGATCACCGGCGACGGCCAGGTCTTCCGCGTCGACATGCGCCTGCGCCCGAATGGCGATTCCGGCCCGCTGGTCTGCTCACTGGATGCACTGGAAAACTACTTCATCACCCAGGGCCGCGAATGGGAGCGCTACGCCTGGATCAAGGGGCGCACCATGAACGCGGGCGACAACCTGCAGCCGGAGTGGGTGACAGCAATGCAGAAGATCGCCCGCCCGTTCGTCTTCCGCAAGTACCTCGATTTCGGCGCCATCAACGCGATGCGCGACCTGCACGCGCAGATTCGCCGCGAGGTGGCGCGCAAGGACATGGCCGACCACATCAAGCTCGGGCGCGGCGGGATTCGCGAGATCGAGTTCATCGCCCAGGTCTTCCAGCTCATTCGCGGCGGACGCGACCCGGCGCTGCAGATCCGCCCGACACTGCAGGTCCTCGCGCTGCTGGCGGAACGCCAGCTGATCCCCGCCACCGCCGAGGACGAACTGCGCGCCGCCTACATCTTCCTGCGCCGGCTCGAACACCGCCTGCAGTACATCGAGGATCGGCAGACGCACATGCTCCCGGCAAGTCCCGCCGACCGCGCGAGCGTCGCCCGCAGCATGGGATATCCCGACTGGCCGGCGCTGCTGGCCGTGCTCAACGACCACCGCGACAAGGTCAGCCGCCAGTTCGAAGAAATCTTCTCGGATCCGGAAACCGGCGAACATCCCTTGACTGGCCTCTGGCTGGGCCAGCTCGACGACGACACCGCGATCGAGTCGCTCGGCGAACTCGGCTATCGTCAACCGCGGGAAGCCATTTCCCGCCTCGCCGCCTTGCGCACCTCCAGCCGCTACGTGCAGCTCGCGTCGGCCAACCGTTCGCGCCTCGATGCCATCGGGCCGCGGCTGATCGAGGCGGCCGCAAGGACTGCCGACCCCGACACGACGCTCGCCCGCTGCCTGAGTTTTGTCGAAACCGTCAGCGGCCGCGGCGCCTACCTGGCACTGCTGCAGCAGTACCCGATGGCGCTGCGCCGCGTCGCCGACATGGTCTGCGCATCGCCATGGGCCGCCGACTACCTCGGGCGCCACCCGCTGCTGCTGGATGAACTCCTCGATCCGCGCCTCTACGACATGGCCACCGACTGGGCCGCGTTCCGCGAGAATCTCAGGCACAACCTGGCCAGCCATGCCGGCGACACCGAACGGGAAATGGACATCCTGCGCGAAATGCACCATGCGCAGATCTTCCGCCTGCTGGCCCAGGATCTCGCCGGTCTGCAGACCATCGAGAAGCTCTCCGACCACCTGACCGAGCTGGCCGACACCATCGTTCAGGAAACGCTGCCACTGGTCTGGAGCAAGCTCAGAAACCGCCATTGCGAAACGCCCAGGTTCGCCGTCATCGGCTATGGCAAGCTCGGCGGCAAGGAGCTCGGCTACGCGTCCGACCTCGATCTCGTCTACCTCTACGACGATCCCGACCCGGAGGCCGGGGAGAACTACGCCCGCCTCGGCCAGCGCCTCAACACCTGGCTGGCGAGCCAGACCTCGGCCGGCATCCTGTTCGAGACCGACCTCCGCCTGCGTCCAAACGGCGATTCCGGCCTGCTCGCCGTCTCGGTCGATTCCTTTCGCGACTACCAGCTCAATCACGCCTGGGTCTGGGAACATCAGGCGCTGACCCGCGCCCGCTTCTGCGCCGGCGACCCGGCGGTCGGCACCCGCTTCGAGGAAATCCGCTGCGAGATCCTCTGCCAGCAGCGCGATCTGGCCAAGCTCAGGGAAGAAGTCGTCGCCATGCGCCGGAAGATGGTTGACGCGCACGCCTCGAATAGCGAAAGCGAGTTCAACCTCAAGCATGATCCCGGCGGCATCATCGACGTCGAGTTCATCGTCCAGTATCTGGTGCTCGGCCACGCCCATCGCCATCAACGCCTGACCGGCAACCTCGGCAACATCGCCCTGCTGCGGATCGCCGCCGAGCTTGGCCTGATCCCCGCCGACCAGGCGACCGCCGCCGGCGACGCCTACCGCGAATACCGCCGCCTGCAGCATGCCAAGCGCCTCAGCGCCAACCCCAGGGGCCGTGTCGAGCGGGACAGCATCGCCAGGCACATTGCCGCGGTCAACGTGCTGTGGCAGACCGTTTTCGGCAAGTAGCCGGGAGTCGCCTGCCCGGTTCGGGCGTTGCTTTCCGGATGCGCAAGGTTCATGCTTGGGCGGGAGAGGAGGAATCGAGATGCGTCTAGGCATTTTCGGTGCAGCCGGCGAGGTGACCGGTTCATGCACGCTGGTGGAAACGGAAAAACCCGTTTTCTGGTCGACTGCGGCATGTTTCAGGGCGGGCCGGAAGCGCGCAGCAAGAATCTGCGGGCGCTGAATTTCGGCTGCAACGTGCGGGAAATCGATTTCGTCCTCCTCACCCATGCCCATATCGACCATTCCGGATTGCTGCCGCGCCTCGCCGTCCTCGGGTTTCGCGGGCCGATCTATGCGACGCCGGCGACCATCGCCCTGCTCGAAGTGCTGCTGCCGGACAGCGCGCACATTCAGGAAAAGGAGACCGAGTGGCAGTTGCGCCACCGCCATCGCCGCGGCAAGAGCGAACGTGGCATCCCGGCCCCGCTGTACACGGTCGCCGAGGCGCTGTCGGCGCTCAAGCTGCTGCGTCCCGTCGCCTACCACGAGACGCTCGCCCCGGCGGAGGCGGTCAAGGTCTGCTTCCATGACGCCGGCCACATTCTCGGTTCAGCCTGGCTGGAGGTGACGGTCAGCGGCGAGGGGCGCCCGCGCAAGCTGGTCTTCTCCGGCGATCTCGGCATGCCCGGCCGCCCGGTGCTGTGCGACCCGGAAAAGGTCGTGCCGGAAGCCGACCTGCTGCTGATCGAATCCACCTACGGCGACCGCCAGCATCGTTCGCTGCCGGAAACCGAGGATGAAATCGTTGCCGCCTTCGAGCGCACCCGCGCCGCGCATGGCAACCTGATCATTCCCTCGTTTGCCGTCGGCCGCACCCAGGAAATCATCTACCTGCTGGCCGACCTGGTGCGCCGCAAGCGCCTCTCGCCGCTCAAGGTCTATGTCAACTCGCCGATGGCCAATGCGGCAACGCGGATCACGCTGGCGCATCCGGAATTGCTCGATCCCGAAACCCGCGAGCTGATTTCCTGGCAGCAGGCGCATCCGGAGAAGATGAAACTCGAGTTCGTCGCCGATGCCGAGCGCTCCAAGGCGCTGAACGAGATCCGCAGCGGCGCCGTGATCATTTCGGCCAGCGGCATGTGCGAGGCCGGACGGATCAAGTATCACCTGCGTGAAAACCTGCCGCGCAGCGAATGCAGCATCCTGATCGCCGGCTTCCAGGCGGCGGGCACGCTGGGGCGCCGCCTGGTCGACGGGGCGCGGCTGGTCCATATCTTCGGCGAACCGGTTCCGGTCAGAGCGCGTATCTACACCGTCGGCGGGCTGTCGGCGCATGCCGACCAGGGAGCGCTGCTCGGCTGGCTGCGCGGCTTCCACAAGCCGCCGCGGCAAACCTTCGTCGTCCATGGCGAGGCGGCGGCATCAGCCAATTTCGCGGCGGCGATCCACGACCAGCTGGGCTGGCCCGACGTGCGGCTGCCGCACCCCGGCGAGCAAGTCACGCTCTGAAGCGAACGATGCGTTGCGCAAGCACGCTACCCGTGTTGCTGACCGGTCAGGCCTGCCAGCGGCGCGCCACCGCGACTGCGGCACGCCAGCGGTCGCTTCTCTCGGCGCGCTCGGCCGCGGAGATTCCCGGTTCGAAGCGTCTTTCCAGTCGCCATTGCGCGGCGACTTCCTCCTCGTCGGCCCACAGGCCGACCCCGATCCCGGCGAGATAGGCGGCGCCCAGCGCCGTCGTTTCGGTAACCACGGGGCGCACGACGGGCACCCCGAGCAGATCGGCCTGCAATTGCATCAGCAGGTTGTTGCGCGCCGCGCCGCCGTCGACGCGCAGTTCGGCCAGCGCGATTCCCGAATCGGCAATCATGGCGCCGGCCAGGTCGGCACTTTGCAGGGCGATGGCATCGAGCGCGGCGCGGGCGATGTGGGCGTGGCTGGTGCCGCGGGTCATGCCGAGCAAGGTGCCGCGCGCGCCGGGATCCCACCATGGCGCGCCAAGCCCGGAAAAGGCCGGCACCATGACGACACCGCCACTGTCGGGAACGCTGCCGGCCAGCGCCTCGATCTCCCCCGTGCTCCTGATGATGCCGAGGCCGTCGCGCAGCCACTGGGTGATGGCGCCGCCCATGAAGACGCTGCCCTCGAGGGCGAAAACAGTCCCGCCGCCGGTGTCCCACGCAACCGTCGTCAGCAGGCCGTGGGTCGAAGCTGTTGCGGCGGCTCCCGTGTTCATCAGCATGAAGCAGCCGGTGCCATAGGTGTTCTTGGCCATGCCCGGGGTGAAACAGGCCTGGCCGAAGGTGGCTGCCTGCTGGTCGCCGGCGATCCCGGCGATGGCGTATTTCCGCGCCGAAAAGTTCGCGATCGCTGGTGGCGATCACCCCGCTGCTGGGAACCACCTCGGGCAGCAGCGCGGGCGGAATGTCGAGCACTCCGAGCAGTTCGTCGTCCCAGTCGCCGCGGCTAATGTCGAAGAGCAGCGAGCGCGATGCATTCGAGGGATCGGTGACATGCCGGCGCCCGCCGGTGAGTTGCCACACCAGCCAGCTATCGATCGTGCCGAAGGCCAGCTCGCCGCGTTCGGCGCGTTGTTTCGCCCCGGGAATCGCGTCGAGCAGCCAGGCCAGCTTGGTCCCGGAAAAGTAGGGGTCGAGGACGAGCCCGGTCCGGCTGCGGAACAGCTCCTCGTAGCCGGCGGCCTTCAGTTCCGCGCAACGCCCGGCCGTGCGCCGGTCCTGCCAGACGATGGCGGGTGCGAGCGGACGGCCGCTGGTCCGCTCCCACAGCAAGGTGGTCTCGCGCTGGTTGGTGATGCCGATGGCCGCCACGTCGCCAGGCGCAATGCCGGCTCCGGCCAGCGCCTCGCGCCCGCAGGCAAGCTGCGTCCGCCAGATCTCGTCGGGATCGTGTTCGACCCAGCCCGGCTGCGGAAAATACTGGGTCAGCTCGCGCTGTGCCGACGCCACCGCCCTGCCCCCGGCATCGAAAAGGATGGCACGCGAACTGGTGGTGCCCTGGTCGAGGGCAAGCACGTATTTCATCGTTCTGTCTCCCGTCTCGGTTCGTTGCGATGAACGCATTATTCACCAGAGAAACCCGGCGCGGGTGACCTCCGCAGTCGGCAGTCGTCGCTCCCTGTTTTGCCGATCCGTCCAACTTTCGTGACTGTCCGGCAAACACGAAACGATTCAAATCGTTACATTAAGACCCAACAGTTGCGGGCGGCGCAACGCGAAAATGCGCTTCGCCCGGTTCCCGAAGGAAACCCCATGAATTCCGACAACGCCATTCTTGCAATCAGCCTGTTCGCCGCCTTCGCGGATGGCAGCAACGACGACCGCGAACGCGAGCATATTCGCCGTTTCGCCGAAACCATGGGGGCCGACGCCCCTGACCTGCCCAGGCTCTATCAGGATATCCTCTTGAAGCGCATCACGCTGGCCGATGCCGCCACGGCGCTCGATGACCTCGGGCAACGCCAGTTCGCCTATGAAATGGCGGTCTGCGTCTGCGACGCCGATGGCGTGCAGGGCAGCAGCGAGAAACAGTTCCTCGCCGAGCTGAAGGCCCTGCTCGGCCTCGCCGGCGATGCGCAAAGCGCCGAAGCGGAACGTCACGCCGACAGCCTGGCGGCGAGCGCCGCCACGTCGGCACTCGCCTCCGGCGCGCTGGTCACGGCTGCGGTCAACGAGGCGGAACTCGACAAATCCATCCTGAACTACGCCATCCTCAATGGCGCCCTTGAACTGCTGCCGCAGTCGTGGGCCTCGGTCGCCATCATCCCGTTGCAGATCAAGATGGTCTATCGCATCGGCAAGACCCATGGCCACGAACTCGATCAGGGGCACATCAGGGAGTTTCTCGCCACTGTCGGCGTTGGCCTGACGTCGCAATACCTGGAACAGTTCGGTCGCAAGCTGCTCGGCGGCCTGCTCGGCAAGGTCGCCGGAAAGACCGTCGGCAGGATGGGCAGCGCGGCCACCGGCATCGCCTTTTCCTTCGCCAGCACCTATGCGCTCGGCCAGGTCGCGAAGCGCTACTATGCCGGCGGCCGCCAGATGAGCGCGCAGTTGCTGCAGGACAGTTTCCAGAACCTGCTCGGCCCGGCAAAACAATTGCAGAGCCAGTATCTGCCGCAGATCCAGCAGAAGGCAAAGACGCTCGACGCGGGCCAGATCATGGCCATGGTCGGCGGCAAGGGCCTCTGAAATCGCTGGCCGGGTATTCAATCCGTCGCTCGGATAACCAAATTCCCGGTTTGATCGAACCATTCACGGACAGTCTGGTCTGTCTGTGCACACTGCGGCGCGGCACGCCTCGACCGCCCACTGCAAAGGAGAAACATCATGCGCCACTACCCTTCCGACAGTCCGCAAGCCATGGCTCGCCTGGTCGTTCTTGCCTTGCTGGCTGATGGAATCATCGACACGGGCGAGCTGGACCAGCTCGACGACAAGCGGACGATCGCCAGCCTCGGTCTCGATTCCGGGAGCTTCGACGACGTCTTCTACGGCCTCTGCGCCGACATGCTGCGCACGGGGCAGCGGATGACTTCCGATCGGCTCGACCTCGATGCGGACACCATCGACCGCATGCTCGACGAAGTCCGGGATCCTCTCCTGCGGAAGAAGACGCTGCGCGCGATGATGGATATCGTTCATGCCGACCGGCAACTCGCCGGGGGCGAGGCCGCACTGATCGCGCGGGCGCTGAAGCGCTGGGCTATCGACCTGGATCAGCTGTCCACGGCGCCGGCGGGCGCTAACCGCCTCTCGCCGCGCAACCCGCGGCACCCCCTTCCCGCCTGAGAATCGAGCCTCCTGTCATTCGGTCAGCCACTGATCTGGCTGGCCACAACCCGTGTCAACGCGGGGGTGGCGCCTGACCCCGGGTCGATTCAGATCCTGCGCCGACGACACGGGTATCAGGAAGCGGGAATACGCCATCGCGGGGAGGCCGATCTGCTAAGATTCGCCCGGACTTTTCAGGCGCCCCCACTTGTCCTCCCTCCAGGAAACATTCTCTCCCGACGGCCCGCTGGCGCGGGCCATCAAAGGCTACCGCGTGCGCGCGCAACAGGTCGACATGGCCGAGCGCATCGCCACGGCCATCAATGGCTGTTCGGTCTTCATCGCCGAGGCGGGCACCGGCACGGGCAAGACCTTCGCCTACCTGGTGCCGGCGCTGCAGTCGGGCGGCAAGGTCATCGTGTTCGACCGGCACCAAGACCCTGCAGGACCAGTTGTTCAACAAGGACCTGCCGATGGTGCGCGAGGCGCTCAAGGCACCGGTCCGCATCGCGCTGCTCAAGGGGCGCGCCAACTACGTCTGCCCCTACCATCTCCAGCGGGCGCTGGCCGATGGCCGCTTCCTGACCCGCGAGGATGCCGCCGATGCGCGCCGCATCTCGGTCTTCGCCAGGCTCACGCACAGCGGTGACAAGGCCGAATGCCTGGACGTCCCGGAGAACTCGCCGGTCTGGAACCACGCCACCTCGACCCGCGAAAACTGCCTCGGCCAGGAATGCCCCGACTACAAGGGCTGCTTCGTCATGCAGGCGCGGCGCGAGGCGATGGCCGCCGATCTGGTGGTGGTCAATCATCACCTCTTCTTTGCCGACGTCATGCTGCGCGACGAAGGCATGGCCGAATTGCTGCCGGCCTGCAACACGGTCATTTTCGACGAGGCGCACCAGTTGCCGGAAGTCGCCACGCTGTTCTTCGGCGACACCGTGTCGACCGCGCAGGTTCTCGATCTGGCGCGCGATGCGCGCTCCGAAGGGCTGGCCAATGCCCGTGACTGCCTCGAACTGCAGACGGGCGGCCGGCAGCTCGAAAAGGTCGCCCGGGATCTGCGGCTGGCGGTCGGCATCGATGCCGGACGCTTCGCCTGCGGTCGAACTGCTCGAAAAGCCCGAATTTGCCCCGGCCCTGAAGCTGCTGGAAGAAGAGGTGGCGAAGTTCGCCGCCATCCTGGAAACCCAGGCCCAGCGCGCCGAAGGCCTGGAAAAGTGCTGGCAGCGGGCGGTCGACCTGGTGGCGCGCATTGCCGAGTGGCAGAAGACCAGCGAAGGCTACGTGCGCTGGGGCGAAGCGTATACCCACTCGCTGCAACTGAACTCGACGCCGCTCGACGTCGCCGAGATATTCAAGAAACAGATGGGTGGACATCCGCGCGCCTGGATTTTCACTTCGGCGACGCTCGCCGTGCAGGGCAGGTTCCAGCACTACTGCAGCGAACTCGGTCTCGGCGAGCCGGAAACGGCGTGCTGGGAAAGCCCTTTCGATTACGCAAGGCAGGCGGTACTCTACGCGCCGCTCGGCATGCCCGAGCCGAATTCCTTCGGGTACACCGATGCCGTCGTCGACGCCGCATTTCCCGCGCTGCTGGCCTCGGGCGGCCGCGCCTTCTTCCTGTGCACCAGCCTGCGCGCCATGCGCCGCACCCACGAGCTCCTCAAGGCACGGCTGGAGGACGAGGGCCACGAACTGCCGCTGCTGCTGCAGGGCGAAGGCAGCAAGAACGACCTGCTGCAACGCTTCCGCCACCTCGGCAATGCCGTGCTGGTCGGCAGCCAGAGTTTCTGGGAGGGGGTCAACGTGCGTGGCGAGGCGCTGTCGCTGGTCGTCATCGACAAGATCCCGTTCGCGCCGCCCGACGACCCGGTGCTCGCGGCGCGCATCGAGCAGATGCGGCAGCAGGGGCGCAATCCCTTCATGGAATACCAGTTGCCGCGCGCCGTGATCAACGTCAAGCAGGGCGCCGGCCGGCTGATCCGCGACGAAACCGACCGCGGCGTGCTGATGATCTGCGATCCGCGACTTCTGTCGAAGCCCTATGGCCGCCGCGTCTGGCAAAGTCTGCCGCCGATGCGGCGAACCAGGGAACTCTCCGAAGTGATCAATTTTCTTGCCGGCCGATGAAGTCCACCTTCGACAAACTGCGCGCCGGGCAGCCGCAACTTTTCGCCGACGCCGCCATCACCGTCGATGCGGCCACGGTGAACGCGATGGCCGAGATCATCGCCGCCATCGAGTCGGTTGTCGCCTTGCCGGCCTGGCGCGCGCGCGTGCTCGCCTGGGCGCCGCAGATCGCCCGCTGCCCGGTCGCCGCGCGCGGCGTCTTCCTCGGCTATGACTTTCACCTGACCGACGCCGGCCCGCAACTGATCGAGATCAACACCAACGCCGGCGGCGGGCTGATCAACGCCTACCTGCTCGCGGCGCACGGGCGGGCCGCCAAGGGTGCCCGGGTCATGGAGTCGTTCGTCGCGATGTTTCGCGAGGAATGGCGGCGCGAGCGGGGCAACGCAGCGCTGCGGCGCATCGCCATCGTCGACGAGAACCCGGGCGAGCAGTTTCTCGCGGCGGAATTCGCGCTCTTCGCCGAACTGTTCGAGGAGCACGGCATCGCCGCCGTGATCGTCGATCCGCGCGACCTGGTGCGCGACGGCAACCGCCTGTTGCACCGCGGCGAGGCGATCGACCTGGTCTACAACCGCCTCACCGATTTCTCGCTGGATGCCACGGTCAACGCCGATTTGCGGGCTGTTTTCGAGGCCGGCGGCGTCGTCCTGACGCCGCATCCGCCGGCGCATGCCCTTTACGCCGACAAGCGCAACCTGATGCTGCTGTCCGACGCGGCGGCGCTGCGCGATCTCGGCGTCGCCGAAGAAACGCAGCGCACCCTGCTGGCCGGCATTCCGCGCACCGTCGCGGTCTGCCCGGAGGAGGCCGAGCGTTTCTGGAGCGAGAGGAAGCGCTGGTTCTTCAAGCCACCCGCCGGCTTCGGCAGTCGCGCGGCGTATCGCGGCGGCAAGCTGACACGGCGGGTCTTCGAGGAGATCCTGCACGGCGGCTATATCGCGCAGGAAATCGCCCCGCCGTCGGAACATGTCGTGATGGTTGCCAATGGCGAGCAGCGCATGAAGGCGGATATCCGCTGCCTGGTCTACGACCGGCGCATCCAGCTGGTTTCCGCCCGCCTCTACCAGGGCCAGACGACCAATTTCCGCACGCCGGGCGGCGGTTTCGCGCCGGTGTTCGTTTCTTGAACGGGTAGAATCGCGCCATGAAAGTTTTCGGCATTGCCGGCTACTCCGGCTCCGGCAAGACGACCCTGCTGGAAAAACTGATCCCGCAATTCACCGCGCGCGGCCTCAGGGTCTCGGTGATCAAGCACGCGCATCACGGCTTCGATATCGACCGCCCGGGCAAGGATTCCTACCGTCATCGCGAAGCCGGGGCGAGCGAGGTGCTGCTCTCGTGCAACGACCGCTGGGCGCTGATGCACGAGCGGCGTGACGGATCCGACGTGACGCTGGATGAACTGCTGGCCCGCCTGGCGCCTTGCGACCTGGTGCTGGTCGAAGGCTTCAAGCAGGAACCGATCCCCAAGCTCGAAGTCTATCGCCCGGAAAACGGCAAGCCGCCGCTGTTTCCCGAGCGCAGCGATATCGTCGCGGTCGCCAGCAATGTGGCGCTCGCCGCCAGTCTGCCGCGCCTGGCGCTCGACGACGTCGCCGCCATCGCCGACTTCGTGATGAACACCCTTCAATTGCAGGAACGCCCATGCTGAGTTTCGAACAGGCCCTGGAAAGACTGCTCGCCGCCGCGCAGCCGGTCACGGAAATCCGCTCGCAGCCGCTGACCGCCGCCGCCGGGCGCGTTTTGGCCCTTGCCCAGCGGTTGACCGTGGCAGTGCCGCCACTCGACAATTCGGGCATGGACGGCTATGCCGTGCGCAGCGCCGACGTGACCGCCGCCGGGGTCTGCCTGCCGGTCAGCCAGCGCATTCCCGCCGGCACGGTCGGGACCGCGTTGCGGCCGGGAACGGCGGCGCGCATCTTCACCGGCGCGCCGGTACCGGCCGGGGCCGACGCCGTCGTCATGCAGGAACTCTGCGAACATGGCGACGGGGGGGTGGTCATCAACCACGTGCCGCGCGCCGAGGAAAACATCCGCCGCGCCGGCGAGGACATCGCCGCCGGCGCCGAGATTCTCCGGCCCGGGATCAGGCTGCGCCCGCAGGACATCGCGCTCGCCGCCAGCGCAGGGCTGCCCGAGCTGCCGGTCTATCGCCGGGTGCGCGTCGGCGTCTTCTTCACCGGCGACGAACTGGTGCAACCGGGCGAGCCGCTGCCTCCCGGCGCCATCTACAACTCGAACCGCTACGCGCTGCGCGCGCTGCTCGAGGGCCTGGGCTGCGCGGTGCGCGACCTCGGCACGGTCCCCGACAAGCTGCCGGCGACCCGTGACGCCCTGCGCCGCGCGGCGGCCGACAACGACCTGATCATCACCAGCGGTGGCGTTTCGGTCGGCGAGGAGGATCACGTCAAGGCGGCGGTCGAGGCCGAGGGCCAGCTCGACATGTGGAAGATCGCCATCAAGCCGGGCAAGCCGCTGGCCTTCGGCGAAGTCCGCCGTGATGGTGGAAAGGCGTGGTTCATCGGTCTGCCCGGCAATCCGGTGTCGGCGATGGTGACCTTCATGGTCATGGTCCGCCCCTTCGTCCTGCGCCTGCAGGGCATCAGCGACGTGACACCGCGCGCCTTCGTCGTGCGCGCCGACTTCGACTGGCCGCGACCCGACGTGCGCGCCGAATTCCTGCGCGCCCGGATCAACGACCGGGGTGGCGTCGACCTCTATCCGAACCAGGGCTCGGGCGTCGTCACCTCGCTGTGCTGGGGCGATGGCCTGGTCATCAACCCGCCGGCGCTGGCGGTCAAACGCGGCGACAGCGTGCGCTTCGTGCCGTTCGCGGAATTGCTGACGTGAGCGTCAAGGTTCTCTATTTCGCCGGCCTCAGGGAGGCGCTCGGCACGGGCGGCGAGACGCTGGAACTGCCGCCCGGGGTGACTACCGCCGGCGGCCTGCGCGACTGGCTGACCGGCCACGGTCGGGAAGCGCTGGCCGGTGCGAAGAACCTGCGTTGCGCGGTCAATCAGGACATGGCGGGTCCGGACGCGGCGGTCGGCGACGGTGACGAGATCGCCTTCTTTCCGCCGGTCACGGGAGGTTGACCGTGACCGTCCGCGTTCAGCAGGCGGATTTCGACCTTGGGGCCGAGTTGACCGCGCTCAGCGCCGGCGATGCCCGGGTCGGCGCGCTGGCCAGCTTCGTCGGGCTGGTGCGCGATTTCAGTCACGGGACCGGCGTCGCGGAAATGACCCTCGAACACTATCCGGGCATGACCGAAAAGGCGCTCGCGGACATCGTCGCCGAGGCGAAAGCGCGCTGGGACATCTACGCCACGCTGGTCATCCACCGCGTCGGCCCGCTCAAGCCGTGCGACCAGATCGTGCTGGTCGCCGTGACCAGCGCGCATCGCGGCGAAGCCTTCGCCGCCTGCGAGTTCATCATGGATTACCTGAAGACCAGGGCGCCGTTCTGGAAACGTGAAGTCACGGCGGAAGGCGCGCGCTGGGTCGATGCGCGTGAAACCGACGACAGCGCTGCGGCGCGCTGGCAGACTGCGGAACCTCAACCTTAGTCGCCAAGCCGGTGCCAAATCGCCGACCATATCGCTTGAGTGACGGGAGACGACCCTGAAGAGACAGATGAGTTTTTCATGCGCTACGATGGCAATGCAGCGGGAGCCGACATAGATCTGCACAAAATGCGCGCTTCATACCCGACATTCACCCCAGTAGCCTGACCGTCGGCAAAATGGCGGCGTTTTCGCCAACTGAGCACACGCCAAGGACCAGGAGCCGCTATTCGGAAACAGTGCCCCTACGCTGCCGTTCGTTGTATCGAATTCCCCCATAGCAGTCATACGCTGCGAAAAATCGAGATCTGGACACGGTCGGCTGCAGTGACCAGTCAAAATGCGGCGCTGTATATTCCTCAGTCTATTGCCGTCCCTTGTTCTTGTTGAGCCCGCTTGACTTCGGCTGATTTCAACCCGCGATAATGATCACAACCTGCTGTTCGAAGCGTTTCTTTCCTGCAAGACCAAGGCCCGGCTACACATTGACGACTCCTCGCCGGATTGCCAGCAGACAGGATATGCGTCTGGCAACATGACCTCTTCAATGAATACCAACAATTCATCCGGACGCTCCTGCCTGAGGGCGCTGGCAAGCAATTGATTGACCAGCTGACAATCGACAGCCCGCAGATCCGTCAATCCCATTGGATTGCAGGGGCTGACTTGAAAAGCGATGAATTGTCATCAAGCCCCCCGCTCATTGAGAACCTCGCGTGGAATTCGAAGGCGACAGGCGGCGGCCTGATCCCCGTAAGAATATTCCCGAACGAATCGATTCGCCCCAACCAAAAGATGCTGCTGGCCTACGATGCTTTGGTCATCGGAAAACTGGCCGGCCAGATCCCGGCCATGGGAAAACTGGTTACGGCCGCCAGCGTTCGGTGGCGCGAATCAAGCTGGGCGCCCTGGTGGAAAGGGTCGCAGTATTGCTCGATGAGCTTCGGTCGATGATTGAGGGTAAGACCGCTCCGGACTTCACCTTGAACGGGCACTGCCAGGAATGTAAGTTCGAGTGCGAGTGCTTGGAGAGGGCCGTCAGGGAGGACGACATCAGCCTCCTCAAGGTGATTGCGCCGAGGGAGGCCGCCAAGATGCGGGAACGGGGCATTTTCACGGTCACCCAGCTTGCCCGTTCATTCCGGCCACGCCGGCGTAGGGCTCGTGGCGGCGCGAAAACTGGCAAGTATCCATACGCGCTAAAGGCCCGCGCGCTTTGCGACAAGACGACCTACATGGTCGGTTCACCCGATTTCAAACTCGATGGAACGCTTGTCTATCTCGATGTTGAAGGCGTTCCAGAAGAGGGGATGTATTACCTCATTGGTGCAAAAGTCGTTTCCGGCGACTCGTCACGCCAATATTCGTTCTGGGCGGACGGCAAGGACGACGAGGCAGCGATTTGGCGCGAGCTGCTGAGCCTCATGTCCAGCTCCTCTACAATCCCCTCCTCCTGCATTACGGCGGCTACGAGACCGCCTTCCTGAAAGCGATGCAGAGCCGGCACGGCCACGCGATGGAGAACGGATTCTCAATCCGCGGGGTCGCGGCCGGCGCCATTAACGTGCTCGCGGTGATGCGCCCTCACATCTTCTTTCCGACCCGCTCGAACGGGCTCAAGGAAGTGGCGCGTCATCTGGGCTTCCGTTGGTGACAGAAAGTCCGTCTGGATTGAAGAGCCTGCTGCTTAGGCGGCGATGGGAGCTTTCGGGGGACGAGCGCCTAAAAAGCGAGCTGATCGTCTACAACGGCGACGACTGCGCGGCCTTGGAGCGCGTGGCAGATGCAATAACAGCGCTCATTGAAAATGCTGGGTCAGCGGTTCAGGCTGACCTGCTCAAGGACACCTCGTGGCCATATTCATATGGCAAGAAGGAGTTTGCTTTCCCCGAGCTGGCCAAAATCACGAAATGCGCCTACTGGGATTACCAGCGGGATAGGGTTTATGTCCGAACCAACAAGCGCATCAAGGCCATCGCGAGGCGCAGGGAGAGGATAAACGTCCCGCCGCTTCTACAAACAAGGTCATCTCGGCATCGCGGCCGCCGACTTGCCCGGGCTGCGGTGCGGCATGTTTTTCCATAAACGGCCGGCACGAGCGGACCGTCCATGACTTGCGCTTCACCTCCGGTGGCGTGAAGCGGTGGGTGGTCAAGTACATCGTGGATCACTACAAGTGCGACAAGTGCGGGGCTACGTTCGCCTCGGACGCCCGGCTTTGCCCGAGGCTGCGCCACGGGCCACAGCTGTTCGCTTATGTCATCCACAGCTTGATCGGCCTGCACATCGCGCAGTTCCAGCTCGCGAAGATAATCCGGCAGTTCTTCGGGCTGCCGCTGAACCAGACGACCATCGGGGCCATGAAGAGCCGCGCCGCCGAACTCTACCGGGGCGCCTTCGAGGAGATTCGCTCATCGCTGACATCGGGATCCCTCATCCATGCGGACGAAACGCATGTGAGCGTGAACGGCCGGGATTGGTATCTCTGGGTGTTCACAAACATGGAGGAAGTCGTCTATCTATGGTCCGCGACCCGCGAGGCCAAGCTCGCCACCGATTTTCTCTCCGGCTTCAAGGGGGTTCTGGTCTCGGATTTCTATGCGGCCTACGACTCGATCGCGTGCCCGCAGCAAAAATGTCTGATCCATCTGACGCGGGACTTGAACGATGCGTTGCTGAAAGAGCCCTTCAACCTTGAGCTGAGAGGGTTCGCCCGCGAGTTCACCGGGCTGCTGACGGCGATCGTCGCGACGGTGAACCGATTCGGGCTGAAGAGACATCACTTGAAGAAGCACATCCCGGACGTGGACGGATTCTTTGAAACCATCGTGGCGGGTAGATATGAAACCGCGTGACTCGAAAGCTTCAGACGCGGTTCAAGAAACATCGCGGGAAGCTGTTCACCTTCCTGGATCACGACAACGTTCCATGGAACAACAACAATGCCGAGCACGCCGTCAAAGCGTTCGGTAGGGGAATGCGCGATGACATCGACGGACGAACAAACGAGCGGGGCATAGCCGACTACCTGACACTGCTGAGCATCTACCAGACGTGCGAATACAGGGGCATCGACTTTCTGGGTTTCCTTCGCTCGGGCGCAACCCAGTTGTCAGCATATCAAAGCCAAGCGCGCCAGCCGAGGACCCGGCATAGGCGGATCCCCGGCCGTCAAGGTAGTGACATTCCGCATTCTGACGGGCAATGAATTGGGCAACCTGTAAGCTGTCTGTCGTGTGCGGCTGCTGACAGTATGTTGCTGACGTAGCCCGAGAAAACCTGACAGGCAGGTCATGGCCGATTTCTGACCCGGACGGGAGTTGAAATTCGTCGGCTTGTCCGCATCTACAAAGCATCGAATAAATTGAGATGGGAGACAGCCATGCGAATCGAAAAATTCACCACCAAGTTTCAGCAGGCGCTGGCCGATGCCCAGAGCCTGGCGGTCGGCGGCGACCAGCAGTTCATCGAACCCCAGCACCTGCTGCTCGCCCTGGTCAACCAGGAGGACGGCAGCACGGCTTCGCTGCTTTCCCGCGCCGGCGTCAATCTCCCTGGCCTGCGCAAGGATCTGGAAGGTGCCATCAAGCGTCTGCCGCAGGTTTCAGGGCACGCCGGCGACGTCTCGATCGGCCGCGACCTGGCAAACCTGCTCAACATGACCGACAAGGAAGCCCAGAAGCGCGGCGACCAGTTCATCGCCAGCGAGATGTTCCTGCTGGCGCTCACCGACGACAAGGGCGAAACCGGCCGTCTCGCCAAGCAGCATGGCCTGCAGCGCAAGGCGCTGGAGGCGGCGGTCATGGCGGTGCGCGGCGGCCAGGGCGTCGATTCGCAGGAGGCCGAGGGCCAGCGCCAGGCACTCGCCAAGTACTGTATCGACCTCACCGAACGCGCCGCCCAGGGCAAGCTCGACCCGGTGATCGGTCGCGACGACGAAATCCGCCGGGCGATGCAGATCCTGCAGCGGCGCACCAAGAACAACCCGGTCCTGATCGGCGAGCCGGGCGTCGGCAAGACGGCGATCGTCGAGGGCCTGGCGCAGCGCATCGTCAATGACGAGGTCCCGGATACGCTGAAAGGCAAGAAGGTGCTGGTGCTCGACATGGCCGGGCTGCTCGCCGGGGCCAAGTATCGCGGCGAGTTCGAGGAGCGCCTCAAGGCCGTGCTCAAGGAGGTCTCGCAGGACGAGGGCCGCATCATCCTGTTCATCGACGAACTGCACACCATGGTCGGCGCCGGCAAGGCCGAGGGCGCCATCGACGCCGGCAACATGCTCAAGCCGGCGCTGGCGCGCGGCGAACTGCACTGCATTGGCGCGACGACGCTCGATGAGTACCGCAAGTACATCGAAAAGGATGCCGCGCTCGAGCGCCGCTTCCAGAAGGTGCTGG
>CAWEMU010000039.1:0-40264 GCA_963810175.1 uncultured beta proteobacterium
CACCGCGCCTTCGAGCGTTGCCGGGTAGTCGGCCCAGGTGTAGTCGCCGGCGAGCAGGACGCGCGGATGTGAGGTGACGCAGGCCGGGCGGGGGATACCCGGCTGGCAGGAAAAGGTGGCACGCTTCTCGCGGATCACCCTGTGCCAGGTCGCCGGGCCGGATGCGGGCAGTTCGGCCTGCAGCGTTGCGGCGAGTTCCTCGTCAGCCAGGGCCTCCCAGTCGCCGTGGCCGCTGAGGACGCAGCCGATCAGGCCGTCGCCGCGGTCAACCGCCCATTGGCCGTATTTTCCGGTCTGCTTGAAGAGCGGGAAGGGTAGGCGAGATTGCGGCCCGAATTGCAGGTAGACCGTGGCAATCGGCTCGTAGTCGTAGTTCGCAGTCATTTCTGGCCACAGCTTGCCGGCATGTTGCGGGGCGATGGCGATGATCACCGCGGCGAAGCGCTCACCGGCGACCGCGACATGATCGGGGGCGGTTTCGAGCGCATCGATCCGTGTGGAGAAGCGCAGCGTCGCGCCGTGTTCGGCGAGCCAATTGCTGGCCGGCTCGGGCAGCAGGCGGCCAAGATCGACGCGCGGCAGCAGGAGGTCGGTGTCTTCCCGGCGCGGGCTGCCCAGGCTGTCGCGCAGGACGTTGGCGAAAACCTGGGCGGAGGCGCGCCCGGCGGGAATGTTGAGGGCGGCGAGGCAGAGCGGTTCCCAGAGGTGGCGACGCAGTTCGCCGGTCTGGCCTGCGCCATCGAGCCATTCGGCGACCGTCGTATCGGCGGCCAGCCGGAAGCCGCTCGCCTTGACGCCTTGCATCCAGCGGGCGGTGGCGACCTTTTCGCGCCAGCCGACGCCATGCGCGGTCAGCAGGGCCCAGGCGACGTTGAGCGGCGCCGGCCATTTCGGCAAGGCCATGCGAAAGCCGGCATCATCGACGACCTGCAGCGGGCGACGCTCGAACAGTTGCTCCGGGTCGGCGCCGATGCGGCGCATCACCTCGAGTATTTCGCGGTAGGCGCCGAGCAGGATGTGCTGGCCGTTGTCGAGCCTGCGGCCGTCGACGGTAATTGACCGGGCGCGGCCGCCGGGAACGCGGCCGGCTTCAAAAACGGTGGTGGCGACGCCGGCCGCCGTCAGTTCGACAGCGGCGGCGAGTCCCGCCCAGCCGCCGCCGATGACGGCAACCTTCATGCGAAGGCCCAGGTTTTCCAGGCGATCCAGAGCTTGCGCACCGGGGTCAGCGCGATGCGCTGGTGCAGGACCTGGAAGTTGTCGTGCCTGATCTCGTCGAGCAGGGTGCGGTAGATCGCCGCCATGATCAGGCCGGGGCGCTGGCTCCTGCGGTCGACGGCCGGCAACTGGGCTATTGCCTGCGCGTAGTATTTCTCGGCGCGCTCGGTCTGGAAGTGCATCAGCGCCGTGAAATTGTCCGAGTAGCGGGCGTTCAGGATGTCGGCGGCCGGCACGTCGAATTGCTTGAGCTCATCCATCGGAATGTAGATGCGGCCACGTCGCGCA
This sequence comes from uncultured beta proteobacterium, assembly GCA_963810175.1. GTDB lineage: Bacteria > Pseudomonadota > Gammaproteobacteria > Burkholderiales > Rhodocyclaceae > Azonexus. The sequence continues at coordinate 1,507 of CAWEMU010000039.1, forward strand.
TCCTCGCCGATGTCGCGGATGATGTTGGTGAGCTGGAAGGCCATGCCGAGGTCGTGGGCGTATTTCTGCGTCTGGCGGTCGCGAGCGCCGAAAATCTCGGCGGCGAGCAGGCCGACGACGCTGGCGACGCGGTAGCAGTAGAGCGAGAGCCCTTTGAAATCGAGGTAGCGCGTCTGCTGGAGGTCCATCTCCATGCCGTCGATGATTTCCAGCAGTTGTTCGCCGGGCAGGTTGAACCGCGCGCTGGCGGCTTTCAGAGCCAGCCCGACCGGGTGCTGCGGCTGGCCCTCGGCGACGCGCCCGATTTCCTGGCGCCACCAGGCGAGCTTGGTCGAGGCCAGCGACACATCCTGGCATTCGTCGACGACGTCATCGACTTCGCGGCAGAAGGCGTAGAGGGCCATGATGGCGCGCCGGCGCTCGGCGGGCAGGAACAGGAAGCTGTAGTAGAACGAGGAGCCGCTGGCGGCGCACTTTTCCTGGCAGTAATGGTCGGGATTCATCGTTCACATTGTAAGGGAACGCCCGGCCACAACCAGCCAGTCCCATTTCCCGAGCGTCGGGCGGCGCTGGAAGACGTTGCCGCGCACGCGGCGCAGGCGTTCGAGGATGCGCAGTCCGCCCTGGACGGTCAGGCGGATCTCCCAGCCGATGCGGCCGGGCAGGGCATGGACAAGCGGCGCGCCGCGCAGCATCAGCTCGCGCGCCCGGTCGATCTGGAAGTCCATCAGTGCCGCCCAGTTGGCCGACCAGCGCCCGGCCGCGATGTCGTCTTCGCTGATCCGGAAACGCGGCAGATCGGCCTGCGGGATGTAAATGCGCTCCTTTTGCCAGTCAACCGCAACATCCTGCCAGAAATTGATCAGCTGCAGCGCCGAGCAGATGCAGTCGGATTGCTCGAGCTGCTCCGCCCCGGCGCGTCCGCACAGATGCAGCACCAGGCGGCCGACCGGATTGGCCGAGCGGCGGCAGTAGTCGAGCAGTTCCGGGAAATCGGCGTAGCGCTTCTTGACGACATCCTGCGCGAAGGCGTCGAGCAGGTCGCGAAAAAGCTGGAGCGGCAGGGCGTGCTGGCGAATTTCCCCGGCGAGTGCGACGAACAGCGGCGTTTGCGGCACCGTGCCGGCGGCGATGCGATCCAGCTCCGCCTGATAGGCGTTCAGCCCGGCGAGCCGCTCTGCGGGCGAGGCATCGCCTTCGTCGGCAATGTCGTCGGCGCTGCGGGCGAAACGGTAGATCGCCTCGATCGGCCGGCGCAGGTGCCGGGGAACGAGGAAGGAGGCAACGGGAAAGTTCTCGTAGTGATCGACGGGCATCGGCCGCGAAGTATAGGGTGAAGTCATCCGCGGTGGTAAAATCCGCCCGCTTGCCCAGGTGGCGAAATTGGTAAACGCAGCAGGTTTAGGTCCTGCCGCCGCAAGGTGTGGGGGTTCGAGTCCCTTCCTGGGCACCAATTATTTTATAATAATCAGAATATTACGTAATATAGTTAAACTGGTTTATAATGTCATTGCGCCAAGGATCTCGCTCGCGAAGCGGGTGAGTGCCATCCTGAATCCAGCCGCATTCGGGTGTCCGCCGCCGCCGTAGCCGGCGGCAATTGCGGCCACATCGACCTTTCCGGCAGCACGCAGCGAAACCTTCACGTCGCCTCCGGCAGCAAGTTCCCAGACGAGGCCGAAGCTGCCGCTTCGCTCGGCCAGACGGTTGCCGAGTTCCGAGGCGAACAGCGCATTCGCGTTGACGGCGAGGCCGCTGACGGCGCGCCAGGCGCGGTCGCCATCGTTCACCGTGGGCAGCCCGTGGCGCTGCGCCTGCAACAGATCCACGGGCTCGCCGCGCAGGCGGGCGGGCATGACCAGGCTGCCTTGCGCCAGCCTTGCGATCTCTGTCTGGAAGAAGCGCTCGATCGCTGCGCCGTCGGCCAGCAAGGCCTCGTAGCGCGGGGCGTCGGCCGCGTCCGCCTGGCGCACGAGATCGTCCCACGCCGCAAAATCGTCCGGCAGCAGGCGCAGGGCGCGGGCGATCGGGCGCGAGCCCGGGAGTGCGAAGCGCCACAGGTCGACGTCCTCGACATGGCGCAGCACGAGCGGGACGGGGCGATCCGGATGGAAATGCTCCCAGGCCAGGCGAACGCCCGACTTGCCAAGGTCGAAAATGACCGTCAGCGGCAGGGCGGGGTGGCGGAAGATCTCGGTTCCGTCAGGGCTCCGGCCCAGCCGGTCGGCCCACGGCTGGCGCGCCGAGGCGTGATGGTCGATCTGGACGACCGGCCCGGCGATCCTGGCAATTGCCTCGAGGACGTCGGGAGCAAACGAAAAGTCGAGGATGAAGACCTCGTGTCCGGCAATTTCGGCCATTTTCCAGGGTTGACCGTGATGCAAGGCGCGGTAGCAGGCGCTGGCGCCGAAGCGCAGCCAGGCGGCATAGGCCGCGCCGAAGCCGTCCGGGCAGTCGGCATGGTAGAGAACGGTAACCGGGCGGCCAGGCACGGGTTCAGTAATGCGGCGGGAGTTCGTCGCGCAGGCTGCGCTGCTCGGCGGGGGCGGCTGCCTGCACCTGGTCGCGCAACGTCTCGACCTGGGTGAGCAGCCGATCGATCTGTTGCTGCTGTCTGTAAACCGTGCGATTCAGCTCGTCGACCATGTCTTCGGCATAGCTGATCTTGATTTCGAGTTCGGTGATGCGCGCTTCCATTCGGCTGCCTTCGCTCATTTCTCGTTGCGCCAGTCGCGCAGCGTTTCCTCGCGCCGCGGCAGGGGAGTCTTGTCAGCGTCACGCTTGCTGATCAGGGGCAGCGCCACACCCACCACGAACGCCAGGCAAATGCCCAGCACGATCCAGCCCTCGTTCATTGCACCTCCTGGAAAACCGGAACATCTTACTGCGATTCATGCACGCGGTCGCGCGAGCTTTGGTATCTTTCGGCCATCGCACCCGAGGCACCGACGACCATGGAAATATCCGCGCATTCACGGGAACTGGCCCGCGACCTCCTGAACTTCATCGACGCCAGCCCCAGTCCGTGGCATGCGGTGCAGACGACTGCCGACCGCCTGCTGCACGCCGGGTTCGTTGCCCTGCGCGAGGATGAACGCTGGCAACTTGCGGCCGGCGGGCGCTACTTCGTCATTCGCGGCGGTGCGTCGATCGTTGCCTTCGTGATTGGCAGTGGCAACCTCGACACGTGCGGTTTCCGGCTGGTCGGCGCGCACACCGATTCGCCCGGCCTGCGCATCAAGCCGAAGGCGCTGCAGGTCGGGGACGGCTTGCTCAGGGTCGGGGTCGAGGTCTATGGCGGGCCACTCCTGGCGACCTTCGCCGACCGTGACCTGAGCCTGGCCGGCCGCGTTGCCGTGCGCGATGGCGATGGCATCGCGATGCGCCTCGTGCATTTCGCCGAGCCGCTGCTCCGCTTGCCCAACCTGGCGATCCACATGAACCGCGAGGTCAACGAGAATGGCCTGAAGTTCAACAAGCAGACCGAACTTCCGCTGCTGCTCGGTCTTGGCGGGGATGGCGCGGCTGACGATGGACTGTTCCGCACCTTGCTGGTGAAGCAGATCGCGGCTGCGCCTGACGCCATCCTGAGCTGGGAACTCGCCATCTGCGATACGCAGCCCGGGTCGTTCTGGGGCATGGAGCAGGAATTCGTCGCCGACAGCCAGCTTGACAATCTGGCCTCGTGCCATGCCGGGTTAACCGCGCTTCTTGGGGCCGAAAGCCCGGCGACGACCAATGTCTGCGCCCTTTTCGACCATGAAGAGGTGGGCAGCGAGAGCGCGATCGGCGCCGGCGGCAGTTTCATTGCCGACGTCCTGCGGCGGATCGCGGCCAATTCCGGCCTTGACGACGAGGGCTTCCGCTGCGCGCTGGCGAACAGTTTCTTCATCAGCGCCGACATGGCGCATGCTTACCATCCGAACTTCCCGGCCGCCTACGAACCGGCGCATCGGGTTGCGGTCAACGGCGGTCCGGTCATCAAAACCAATGCCAACCAGCGCTACAGCACCGGCGCCGAGAGCGCCGCGCGTTTCATCAGGCTGTGCGAGAAGGCCGGCGTTCCCTGGCAGCAGTACGCCCACCGCAGCGACCTCGGTTGCGGCAGCACCATCGGCCCGATCATCGCGGCCGGGCTCGGCGTGGCGAGCGTCGATGTCGGTTCGCCGATGTGGGCGATGCACAGCATCCGCGAGAGCGCCGGCGTTCTCGACCATGGCTGCATGATCGCCGCGCTCACCGCCGGGTTTTCGGACTGACGGGTCTCGCCGGCGGGATGGCGGTTTTCCGGCAAATTGCTTGACTTGCCTACCGACACCCTTATAATGCGCGTCTCTTCAGGCGGTTAGCTCAGTTGGTTAGAGCGCCACGTTGACATCGTGGAGGTCGTTGGTTCGATTCCAATACCGCCTACCAAATTCCTGACGGAGCTGAAATGATCGCTTTCCGAACTTGCCGCGCGGTTCAGAAACCTTAATCGAGTCAGCCTTCGTTCGACCAGAAAAGTGCGGCTCGCCCCGCGCTTTTTTTTTGCCTTGAGGCCTGCCATGCCTGATATCAAACTGCCCGACGGTTCCATTCGTTCCTTTGAAAAGGTGGTGACGATCGCCGAGGTCGCCGCCAGCATCGGCGCCGGCCTCGCCCGCGCGGCACTGGCGGGCAAGGTCAACGGCCGGCTGGTCGATACGTCGTACTTGATCGACCAGGATGCCGATCTCGCCATCGTCACCGAGCGCGACGCCGAAGGCCTCGAGATCATCCGCCATTCGACCGCCCACCTGCTGGCCTACGCGGTGAAGGAGTTGTTTCCCGAGGCGCAGGTCACCATCGGCCCGGTCATCGAAAACGGCTTCTACTACGATTTCGCCTACAAGCGGCCGTTCACGCCGGAAGACCTGCAAGCCATCGAGGAGCGCATGGGCGAACTGGCGAAGCGAGACATTCCGGTCAGCCGCGAGGTGTGGGAGCGCGACGACGCCGTCAGGTTCTTTCTCGATCAGGGGGAGAAGTACAAGGCTGAGCTGATTGCCGCCATTCCGGCCGACCAGCAGGTTTCGCTGTACCGCGAAGGCGATTTCATCGACCTTTGCCGCGGCCCGCACGTGCCGACCACGGGCAAGCTGAAGGTCTTCAAGCTGATGAAGGTGGCCGGTGCCTACTGGCGCGGCGACCATCGCAACGAGCAGTTGCAGCGCATCTACGGCACGGCCTGGGCGAAGAAGGAAGATCTCGACGCCTACCTGCACATGCTGGAAGAGGCCGAGAAGCGCGACCACCGTCGCCTCGGCAAGCAGTTCGACCTGTTCCACATGCAGGACGAGGCGCCGGGTCTGGTTTTCTGGCACCCCAAGGGCTGGGCCGTATGGCAGGAAATCGAGCAGTACATGCGCGCCGTCTATCGCGACAACGGCTACCAGGAAGTGCGCTGCCCGCAGATCCTCGACAGGACGTTGTGGGAGAAATCCGGCCACTGGGAGCACTACAAGGACAACATGTTCACGACCTCGTCGGAAAACCGCGATTACGCGGTCAAGCCGATGAACTGTCCTGGCCACATCCAGGTCTTCAACGCCGACCTGCGCTCGTACCGCGAACTGCCGCTGCGCTACGGCGAATTCGGCTCCTGCCACCGCAACGAGCCGGCCGGCGCGCTGCACGGACTGATGCGCGTGCGCGGCTTCGTCCAGGACGACGGCCACATCTTCTGCACCGAAGAGCAGATCGAGTCCGAGGTGACGGCCTTCAACGAACTGGTCCGGAAAGTCTACGCCGATTTCGGCTTCCACGACGTCGTGGTCAAGCTGGCGTTGCGTCCCGAAGGCCGCGTCGGGTCCGACGAAGTCTGGGACAAGTCCGAGGAGGCGCTGCGCGGCGGCTTGCGGGCATCGGGTCTGGAGTGGAGCGAATTGCCGGGCGAGGGCGCGTTCTACGGTCCCAAGATCGAGTTCCACATCAAGGATGCGATCGGCCGTTCCTGGCAATGCGGCACGATGCAGGTCGATTTCTCGATGCCCGGCCTGCTCGGCGCCGAGTATGTGGCCGGCAACGACGAGCGACGGACGCCGGTCATGCTGCACCGGGCGATCCTCGGGTCGCTGGAGCGCTTCATCGGCATCCTCATCGAGAATTTCGCGGGCGCCTTGCCGCTCTGGCTGGCGCCAGTGCAGGCTGTCGTCCTCAATATTTCCGAAAAGCAGGCGGATTACGCCGCCGAAGTCGCGCGAAAGCTACACCAGGCGGGCTTTCGGGCCGAGTCGGATTTGCGCAACGAGAAGATAACCTATAAAATCCGCGAACATAGCTTGAACCGGATGCCTTACCAGCTAGTAGTGGGGGACAGGGAAAAGGCGGATGGAATGGTGGCCGTGCGTACTCGCGGAGGTCAGGATCTCGGACAGATGTCCGTCGATGATCTGATCGGGCGACTTCGAAATGAAGTTGCCGCGCGCAGTGGCACGGCTTAATTATTGTTGTTTTCGGGGGTTACACCATAGCTCAGAACAAGGCACATCGCCTGAACGAAGAAATTACGGCGCCGGAGATTCGTCTCCAGGGGGTGGAAGGGGAACAGCTCGGGGTCATGAGTATCCGGGCCGCACTGCAGATAGCAGAGGACGCCGGGGTCGATCTGGTCGAGATCGCTCCGACGGCCAGCCCGCCGGTGTGTCGTGTCATGGACTACGGCAAGTTCAAGTACCAGGAACAGAAGCGTGCCCATGAGGCCAAGCAGAAGCAGAAGCAGGTGCAGGTCAAGGAGGTCAAGCTGCGCCCCGGTACTGACGAGAACGACTACCAGATCAAGCTCAGGAACATGATGCGGTTCCTGGAAGAGGAGGACAAGGTCAAGGTGACCCTGCGCTTCCGGGGTCGCGAAATGGCGCACCAGGAATTCGGCATGCGCCAGCTGGAAAGAATCAAGGCGGATCTCGACGCCGTCGGGCAGGTCGAGCAGATGCCGAAGATGGAAGGTCGTCAGATGATCATGGTCATCGGGCCGGCCAAGAAGAAGTAGCAACAGGCAGTCAAATACAAGTGCTTTCGGGTAATCGAAGCGTTCCCGCCGGGAACCACCTGACGGCATGTCATTAGGAGCAGGAAATGCCCAAGATGAAGACCAAGAGCGGCGCCAAGAAGCGCTTTTCGGTCCGCGCGGATGGCAGCATCAAGCGCGGCCAGGCGTTCAAGCGCCACATTTTGACCAAGAAGACCACCAAGGTTAAACGCCATCTGCGGGGTTCGGTCGTTGTCAGCCCGCGCGACGCAGCCGTCGTTCGCGCCATGATCCCCTACGCGTAAGGAGGCAGAGAATGTCCAGAGTAAAGCGTGGCGTAACGGCCCATGCCCGTCACAAGAAGGTCCTTGCGCAGGCCAAGGGTTACCGCGGTCGCCGCAACAATGTCTATCGCGTCGCCAAGCAGGCGGTGATGAAGGCCGGTCAGTATCAGTACCGTGACCGTCGTCAGCGCAAGCGCCAGTTCCGTTCCCTGTGGATCGCCCGTATCAATGCCGCCGCCCGCGAGTTGGGCATGAAGTACAGCACCCTGATGAACGGTCTCAAGAAGGCCAATATCGAGGTCAACCGCAAGGTGCTGGCCGATCTGGCGGTCTTCGATCAGCCGGCTTTTGCTGCGCTGGCCAGCCAGGCCAAGGCACAGCTCGGCGCCTGAGCGAAAGCACAATTGGAAAAGGAGGCGCAAGCCTCCTTTTTTGTTGGTGGGAATGCATGGAAAATCTCGATCAAATTGTTGGCGAAGCGCGCTCGGCGTTCGCTGCCACTTCCGACCCGGATGAACTGGAGCAGGTCAAGGCCCGTTTCCTCGGCAAGAGCGGCCGGATCACCGAACTCCTCAAGGGCCTGGGCAAATTGCCGGCGGAGGAGAAGAAGACCGCCGGCGCCGCAATCAACCAAGTCAAGGAAGCCGTCGAGGCGGCCCTCAATGAGCGCCGCGAAGACATGCGCAAGGCCGCGCTGGAAGCGCGCCTTGCTGAAGAAGCGCTTGATGTGACCTTGCCCGGCCGTGCCGAATATCGCGGTGGTCTGCACCCGGTAACGCGGACTCTGGAGCGTATCGAATCGCTGTTCCGTTCGATCGGCTTCGAAGTTGCGGATGGCCCCGAAATCGAGGAAGACTTCTTCAACTTTACCGCCTTGAATACGCCCGAGGATCACCCGGCGCGTTCGATGCACGATACTTTTTACCTGCAGAATCCGGATGGCTCGCTCGCCGAGAAGGTGCTGCTGCGGACCCATACGAGCCCGATCCAGGCGCGGTACATGCAGGCGCACGTCGCCCGCCACACCGCAAGGGCACTTTCGGCGGGGCGCGGTCAACCGGAGAAAATGCCGGAAATCCGCATCATCGCCCCGGGGCGTGTCTATCGTGTCGATTCCGATGCCACCCATTCGCCGATGTTCCACCAAGTCGAAGGGTTGTGGGTCGGGGAGGGGGTGTCGTTCGCCGACCTCAAGGGCGTCATCGCCGACTTCCTGAAGAGCTTCTTCGAGAGCGACGACCTCAAGGTCCGTTTCCGTCCCTCATTCTTCCCGTTCACCGAGCCTTCCGCCGAAATCGACGTCGCCTTCATGAGCGGCAAGCTCGAAGGCCGCTGGCTGGAAATCGCCGGCTGCGGCATGGTTCATCCGAACGTCCTGCGCATCGCCGGCATCGACCCGGAACGGTATACCGGCTTCGCCTTCGGCTTCGGCCCCGACCGCCTGACCATGCTGCGCTACGGCGTCAATGACCTGCGCCTGTTCTTCGAAGGCGACCTGCGCTTCCTGAGGCAATTCGCATGAAATTCTCCGAATCCTGGCTGAGAACCCTCGTCGATCCCGAACTGTCGAGCGAGGAACTCGCCCATCAACTGACCATGGCCGGCCTCGAGGTCGAGGAACTCGACCAGGTCGCCCCGCAATTCGACGATGTCGTCGTCGCCCAGGTGCTGGAGGTGACGCGTCATCCGGATGCCGACCGCCTGAATGTCTGCCGGGTCGATACGGGCCGCGGCGAGCCGGCGACCATCGTCTGCGGCGCGCCGAACGTCGCCGTCGGCCAGCGCGTGCCGTGCGCCTTGCCTGGCGCGCAACTGCCCGGCGATTTCGTGATCAAGGTCGCCAGGGTGCGCGGCATCGAGTCGTCGGGCATGCTCTGTTCGGCCCGGGAACTGGGGATCGCCGAAGACGCCTCGGGCCTCCTGGTTCTGCCGGCCGATGCGCCGGTCGGGCAGTCGATCCGTCAGTATCTCGATCTTGACGACCGCCTGTTTACGCTGAAGCTGACGCCGAACCGCGCCGACTGCCTGTCGCTGACCGGAGTCGCCCGTGAGGTTTCGGCCATAACCGGCGCCCCGGCCACGCTGCCGCAGGTTCCCGACGTTGCGGCCACCATCGCCGATCAACGTGCCGTCGCTCTCGATGCGCCGGCTGCCTGTCCGCTCTATCTCGGCCGCGTCCTCAAGGGCGTCGATGCCAGGGCGCCAACGCCGGACTGGATGAAGCGGCGCCTCGAGCGCAGCGGCATCCGCGCCATCTCGGCGCTGGTCAACGTCACCAATTACGTGATGCTCGAACTGGGCCAGCCGTTGCACGCCTTCGACAACACCCGGCTCAATGGAACGGTGCATGCCCGCATGGCGCTGCCCGGCGAGAGCCTGCTGCTGCTCAACGGGCAGACCATCGCCATCGACGGCCGACATCCTGATGATTGCCGACGACGCCAAGCCGCTGGCGATGGCCGGCATCATGGGCGGCGAAGACAGCGGGATCACGCTGGATACGAGCGAACTCTTCCTCGAATCAGCCTTCTTTGCGCCGAAGGCGATCGCCGGGCGTGCCCGCCGCTACGGTTTCGGCTCCGACGCCTCGCACCGTTTCGAGCGTGGCGTCGATTTCGGTGGCACCCGCTCGGCCATCGAGCGGGCTACCCGCCTGATTATCGACATCTGCGGCGGCGCAGCCGGGCCGGTGGTCGAGGCGCGGGCCGAGATGCCGGCACGCAACCCGGTGCGCCTGCGTACCGCACGCGCGGCAAGAGTGCTTGGCGTGCCATTGCCGGCGGCGGAGATCGCCCGACTGTTTTCCGGGCTCGGGTTGCCGTTCACCCGCGATGGCGACGATTTTCTGGTCCAGCCGCCGACCTGGCGCTTCGACATCGAAATCGAGGAGGACCTGATCGAAGAGATCGCCCGCCTGCACGGTTACGACAACATTCCCGCTCCCGTGCCACGAGGCCCGCTGGCGATGCTGGCGCAGCCGGAAGGGCAGCGTCCGCAGGCGCGTGTCCGCCAGTTGCTGGTCGACCGCGGCTATCAGGAAGTGGTCAATTTCGCCTTCGTCGAAGAGGCCTGGGAACTGGACTTCGCGGCCAACGCCGATCTGATCCGCCTGGCCAACCCGATTGCCAGCCAGATGGCCGTGATGCGGTCGACCCTTCTGGGCGGCCTGATTTCGAATCTGGTGACCAACCTCAGGCGCAAGCAGGGCCGGGTCCGGCTGTTCGAAACCGGTCGCACTTTCCACCGCGTAGCCGAGGGGCTTTCCCGTCGAAGGCTTTCACCAGCCGTGGAAACTGGCGGGCCTGGCTTACGGTGGGGCGTTGCCGGAAGGCTGGGGCAGCGGCGCGCGCAAGGTCGACTTCTACGACGTCAAGGGGGACCTCGAGGCATTGCTGGCGCCGGCCGCATTGCGCTTCGAGAAGCTGACGCATCCGGCCCTGCATCCGGGCCGGGCGGCCAGAGTGCTGCGCGATGGCATCGACATCGGCTGCATCGGCGAGTTGCATCCGGAATGGGTGCAAAAGTACGACCTGCCCATGGCGCCGGTGGTTTTCGAAGTCGATTTCGCTGTCGTAATGGCGACACGTGTTCCGGCTTACGCCGAGGTCTCGAAATTCCCGCCGGTGATCCGTGATCTCGCCATCGTCGTCGATCGGGATCTGGCGTTGCAGACCCTGAAGGATGGCCTGAGAGACAAGTTGCCGCCGCTCGTTCAGGACGTCCAATTGTTCGATCTGTACGCCGGAAAGGGTGTGCCAGAAAACAAGAAAAGTCTTGCTTTCCGGATAGTTATGCAAGATACTCAACGTACTTTGCAAGATGCGGAAGTCGAATTGGCGGTGCAGCAACTGGTGTCCTGTCTGGAGCAGGCATTCGCCGCGCAACTGCGTTCCTGACGGAAATCACAAGATGACACTGACCAAAGCGGAACTCGCCGATCTGTTGTTCGAAAAGGTTGGCCTCAACAAGCGTGAGGCCAAGGATATGGTCGAGGCCTTCTTCGAGGAGATCCGCAATGCCCTGGAAACCGGGGATGGCGTCAAGCTTTCCGGCTTCGGCAATTTCCAGTTGCGCGACAAGCCACAGCGTCCGGGGCGCAATCCCAAGACCGGCGAGGAAATCCCCATTACCGCCCGCCGCGTGGTGACCTTTCACGCCAGCCAGAAACTGAAGTCCGATGTCGAGCTCGCCAGCGATGGAACAGCGGCATAAGCCCTCGGGTGGCGAGGAATTGCCACCGATTCCGGCCAAGCGCTATTTCACGATTGGCGAGGTCAGCGAACTGTGCGGGGTCAAGCCGCATGTCCTGCGCTACTGGGAGCAGGAATTCAGTCAGCTCAAGCCGGTCAAGCGGCGCGGCAACCGGCGCTACTACCAGCATCATGAAGTCCTGCTGGTCCGGCGCATCCGCGAACTTCTCTACAGCCAGGGTTTCACGATCAGCGGGGCGCGCAACCGGCTCGATGAGGGGAACGCGAGCGAAGCTGTTGCCGTTCATGGGGACTCTCGGGGCGCGGTCGAGGCTTCGGCCGAAGCAGCTTCCGCAGGCGGTCTGCGGGCCGAATTGCAGCATGTTATCGAGATGCTGCGCCTTTGATTCCTCGGGTTTTCGGTTATAATCCGCTGCTTGTCGGGGCGTAGCGCAGCCTGGTAGCGCACTTGCATGGGGTGCAAGGGGTCGCGAGTTCGAATCCCGCCGCCCCGACCAATTAAATAACCGGCTTAGGCCGGTTTTTTAATTTAACGGTTGATAAATTTATAAGGACAAATTAGATTGTTTCCACCATTTCTCATCTAGGAGGTAATCATGGATTTGTCTGCCCTGACCGTTGTCGAGTTGCGTGACCTGCAACAACAGATTCCTGCCGAATTGAAGCGCCGCGAGGCTCAGGATAAGGTAAAGATTCTGAATGAAGCGCGGGCTTTTGTTAAAGCGCGCGGCTATGCGCTCGAAGATCTCCTTGGCAAGGAAGTTAAAGCCAAGGGGCCGACCGGAAAAGTGAAGGTCAAATACCGTCATCCGAATAACGCCGCGCTGGAATGGACCGGTCGCGGCCGTCAGCCGAAATGGGTTGCCGAATGGCTGGCCGCAGGCGGCAAGCTTGATGCCCTGATGGTCTGAAATGCGAATTCTCCTGAGCAATGACGACGGTTATTTTGCGCCCGGCATTCTGGCGCTGGCCGAGGCGCTCGACGGCCTGGGCGAAATCGTTGTCGTTGCTCCGGAGCAGAATCGCAGCGGCGCCAGCAATTCATTGACGCTGGATCGGCCGGTTTTCTTGAAACAGGCCGCAAACGGGTTCTTATTTCGTTAATGGCACGCCGACGGATTGCGTCCATCTGGCGGTTACCGGAATGCTCGATTACATGCCCGATATTATCGTTTCCGGCATTAATCACGGTGCCAATATGGGTGACGACACGATTTATTCGGGAACCGTTGCCGCGGCGACCGAAGGGTTTCTGCTGGGTATTCCGTCGATTGCACTTTCCCTGACCAGTTTCGAGGGTAATCATTTCGATACTGCCGGGCGTATCGCGCGGGAATTGGTGGAGCGTTTTTTCTGCGATCCGATTCGCGAGCCGGTGCTGCTGAACGTCAATGTTCCCGATATCCCCTATGGCGACCTGTGTGGCACCGAAGTGACCCGTCTTGGCAGGCGCCACAAGGCGGAGCCGGTTGTCAGGATGCGCTCGCCGCGGAACGATACGGTCTATTGGGTCGGCGCTGCCGGAGCGGCCGCCGAGGCCGGACCGGGGACCGACTTCAACGCGATCGAACGCGGCTGTGTTTCCATCACCCCGCTTCAGGTCGATCTGACGCATACGGCGCAGTTGCAGGCTATTGCGAACTGGCTGCGATGAACGCCAACGCCCTGCACGGAATCGGGATGACCTCGCAGCGGACGCGCGCGCGCATGATCGAGCGCCTGCGCGAGATGGGTATTCGCAACGCGGCCGTCCTGCGGGCGATGGCGGCGGTTCCGCGCCATGTCTTTGTCGAGGAGGCACTGGCGTCGCGCGCCTATGAAGACACTGCGCTGCCCCTCGGTATGGGGCAGACGATTTCACAGCCTTTCGTGGTCGCGCGGATGATCGAACTGCTGCTCAACGGGCGGACGTCGCTGGGCAAGACACTCGAAGTCGGCGCCGGCTGCGGTTATCAGGCGGCGGTCCTGGCGCAACTGACGACCGAGGTATACGCGATCGAGCGCCTGGGGGCACTTCTGGAAAGGGCCAAGGCCAACATGCGTCACCTCAAGCAGTTCAATGTCCGCCTCAAGCACGCGGATGGCCAGCTCGGGATGCCCGAGGCAGCCCCGTTCGACAGCATCATCGTCGCCGCCGCAGGCCGCGAGGTGCCGCCGGCCCTGCTCGAACAACTGGCAGCCGGCGGGCGAATGGTCTTGCCTGTCGGTACGACCGAGCAGTATCTTTCCTTCATCGAACGGACTGCCGACGGATTTGTCGAAACCCGGCTTGATCCCGTTCGCTTTGTCCCACTTCTCGCAGGAACGCAATGATTAGAGTCCTCGCCCCTTTGGCCATCGCCCTCGTGATGGCCGGTTGCAAGTCACAACCGCCGGCCCCGGCCGTTGACCGCTCGACCTCGTCCGTGGCAAGACCGGCCGCTCCGTCGGTTGGGGGTCCCGGGTATTACACGGTCAGGAAGGGCGACACGCTTTACCGCATTGCCCTCGAGCATGGTCAGGATTACAAGGATGTTGTTGCCTGGAACAACATAACCAATCCCGACTTGATCAAGGAAGGGCAGGTCCTGCGCGTGGCGCCGCCGGGCGCCACGCCAGTGACCGCGGGTGAGGCAGTGGTGGCGCAGCCGGTGGTTACGACGCCGGTTGTCGAGTCCCGGCCGCTGGATGCGCCGGGCAAAGTCACCCCCGGTACGCCATCGCCAGTAGCCGGAGATGGCCTGAAACGTGAGCCACGCGGCGGCAAGGAACCCTATTCCGATGAGGCGTATGCACGGCTCAACCGTCCCGGGGAGACAGTCGCGAAACCGCCGGTTGTCGCGGTCAACCCGAAACCTGAGCCCAAACCCGAGGTACAGCCAGAGGCAAAACCTGAACCCAAAGCCGAACCCAGGCCGGAACCGGCTGCTGCGGGTCCTGACGACGTGGCATGGCAGTGGCCGTCGTCGGGCAAGGTCATCTCGTCCTTCAGTGATTCGGGCAACAAGGGTATCGATTTCGGAGGCAAGGCCGGCGATCCCGTCGTGGCGGCCGCCGATGGCAAGGTCGTCTATGTCGGGACCGGGATTCGTGGCTTCGGCCAGCTCCTGATCGTCAAGCACAACGCAACTTTCCTCTCGGCCTATGCGCACAACCGCAAGATCCTGGTCGCCGAGGGCCAGCAAGTCACGCGCGGCCAGAAGGTTGCGGAAATGGGCAACACCGACAGCGAGATCGTCAAGCTCCATTTCGAGATTCGCAAGCAGGGCAAGCCGACCGATCCCGTGGCCTTCCTGCCGAAGCGATGACCGCCTGGGCGGCTGACGATCCGGAAGACGCTGAGCTGGCGTCAGTCGAGGCTGACGCGGGACTGCTCCCCGAACCTGAACCCGTCAGCCCCGAACTGGAACTCCTCGAGGACGTCACTCAGCTCTACCTGAACGAGATCGGCGCCAAGCCGTTGCTGACGCCTGCCGACGAACTGGCGACGACGCGTCTGGTGAGCGCCGGCGATTTCGCGGCGCGCCAGAAAATGATCGAACACAACCTGCGTCTGGTTGTGAATATCGCCAAGCATTATCTGAACCGCGGCATCCCGCTCCTCGACCTGGTGGAGGAGGGCAATCTCGGCCTCATCCACGCGCTGGAAAAGTTCGATCCCGAGCGCGGTTTCCGCTTTTCGACCTATGCGACCTGGTGGATCCGCCAGACCATCGAGCGCGCGATCATGAACCAGTCGCGCACCATCCGGCTGCCGGTGCATGTGGTCAAGGACATCAACCTCGTTCTGCGGGCCATCCGTCACCTCGAGTCGGCGGCGACCCGCGAGACTTCGGTCGAGCGGGTGGCGGCGCTGATCGACCGGCCGGTGGCCGATGTCCGGCGCATCCTGCACCTCAACGAACACATCGCCTCGCTCGATGCGCCGCTGGAAATCGATCCCAGCCATAGTCTGGGTGACGCGATCGCCGACGAAGCGGCGGTCAATCCGGAAGCGCTGCTGCAGTTCCGTGAGATGGGCGCCCTGCTCGACGACTGGCTGGCGCAGCTTACGGAACGTCAGCGGCAGGTAATCGAACGGCGCTATGGGCTGAACGGCGCCGATGTCGTGACGCTCGAAGCCCTGGCGGTCGACCTCGGGTTGACGCGGGAACGGGTGCGTCAGATCCAGGCCGAGGCGCTCGATCGCCTGCGCTCGATCATCAAACGCGGCGGCGTCACCCGCGACTCGTTGCTGTAACCAGGCGCGGACCGATTACCCCTGCGGGTGCGGCATGCGCGCGCGGATTGCCTCGGCCAGCTGGAACACCGACATGGCGTAGAAGCTGGAACGGTTGTAGCGCGTGATCACGTAGAAATTGTTGTAGCCGAGCCAGTACTCGGTCGGCCGGCCGGGGGAGACGAGATCGACCAGCGTCACCGTGGCCTGCGGGTTGGCATCGGCGCTGATTCCCTGCTGCGCCAGATCGGCGACGAGCAACGTCGGCTGGATGCCGGCTTCGATCAGGCTGCGATCCGGCTCGCCGCGCGTGCGGGCGGGAACGGCGATCGGCTGGCCGGCCTCCCAGCCGTGCTGCTCGAGAAAACGCCCGACGCTGCCGATGGCGTCGTCGATGCTGCCGGAAAGGTCGATTTTCTGGTCGCCGTCGAAGTCCACGGCATAACGCCGCTGGCTTCCCGGCATGAACTGCGGTATGCCCATGGCACCGGCGAACGAGCCGCGCACGTTGACCGGATCCATGCCATTCTCGCGCGCCAGCAGCAGGAACTGTTCGAGTTCGGTACGGAAGAAGTCGGCGCGGCGCGGGTAGTGGAAGGCCAACGTGGCCAATGCCTCGAGCACCCGGAAACTTCCGGTGTTGGCGCCGTATTCGGTTTCGACCCCGATGATGGCGACGATGATCTCGGGCGGCACGCCGTAGAGGGCGCTCGCCCGGGCCAGGCTCAGGCGGTTTTCCTGCCAGAAGCGGACGCCGCCATTGATCCGGCGCTCGGTCAGGAAACGCGGCCGGTAGCGTTCCCAGGAACGCTGGAGCGGTGACACTGGTGGCCTGATCAGTTGCAGCACCTTTTCGTTGGGCCGGATCTGGGCGAACTGCAGCAGCAGTTCGTCGGCGCTGAAGCCGTGCCGCTGTTCGAGGTCGCGCGCAAATTCGATGACGGCCGGGTCGCTGGCGAAACTCGTCGCCGCCGAGCGCGGCGTTGCCGAGGCAGGCGCAGGCGGCGAGCAGCAGGGCGCCGAGGGTGTGTTTCAAGTCGTTCTCCGTCAGGGCAGGCGCGCGAGGGCGCCGCGCAGTGTGGTCAGGTCGTCGGGAATTCCGCTGTAACGTGCCCGCAGGTAGGCAAAGACAACCTCCCTGAACGCCGGCGCGAACGCCGGAAGCTCGTGTTCGACGCGCCGGAGGAGGGCCAGCGGGGTTTCCCAGGGTGGGCAGTCTACCTTGCTTCGCGCCAGTCGGCGCAAGGCTTTTTGCCAAAGCCGGGCGGCGGGGTCGAGACGCGGTCGCTGGTAAAGGGTCCACGCGGTGATCGCGAGCAGGAGGACGCCGCAGATGATCGCCAGTGCCGCGGCCAGTTTGCGCCAGTCGGCATCGGGCATGCCGAGGCGGGCGAGCAGTTCGCGCTGGCGCTGCGGGTTGTAGCCGAGGATGTACTGGTTCCACGCATTGTTGACCGCCTCCCAGCGGAACAGCAGGGTGCGCAGCCAGTCGCTGCGCAACTGGATCAGCGCCGGCAGCGGCTCGCCGGCCGGCATCGCGGCGGCAATGCCGTCCTCGACGCGGGCCGGCGAAACGGCGGCGGTCGGGTCGACGCGCGTCCAGCCGCGCCCGGCGAGCCAGACCTCGGCCCAGGCGTGGGCATCGGACTGGCGGACGACGACGAAACCGTTGACCGGATTCGCCTCGCCACCCTGATAGCCGGTGACGACTCGGGCGGGCACGCCGGCGGCGCGCATCAGGAAGACGAAGGCCGAGGCATAGTGCTCGCAGAATCCCCGCCGGGTCACGAAGAGGAAGTCATCGACCGGTTGCTCGCCGAGCAATGGCGGTTGCAGCGTGTAGAAGAACTTTTCGTCGGAAAAGAGGCTCATTGCCTTGCGTACCAGTCGGGCGGGATCCGGGTCAGCCGCTTTCCAGGACTCGGCCAGGGCGCGGGCGCGCGGATTGCCCTCGGGCGGCAGCGTCAGGTTGCGCCGCAGCGCAATGGCTTCCTCATCGGCGTTGAAGCGGTAGTCCAGCGTTGCCGTCAGGGCAAAACGCTGGCGCTGGCTCAGCGGTTCGCGGCTGGTTGCGGTCAACGTACTGGAAAGGGCAAATTCCGGCCCCAGGGGGCCGGGCGCGTCGAGTGCCAGCAGCCAGCGTTGCTGCTGCGGTTCGAGGGTGGTCTCGTAGGCGATGGGCGGCGACAGCGGCTCGATCTGCGGCGGGCGACTGCGGCCGATCTGCGGCTTCCAGGTGAGGCCGTCGAAGTTTTCGAGAACGGGTCCGCGCCAGTAGAGTTTGTCGCGCTGTGGCGGCGCTTCGGCGAAACGCACGCGGAAGGCGATCTCGCCGCTTAGCGCGAGGTTGGCGATAGTGCCCGGGCTCATCTGGTCGGACAATCCGCTGCGGCCGCTGTGGGCGTCCTGCGGCAGGCCCCAGAGCGGCCCGGCAACCCTCGGAAACAGGAGGTAGAGGACGAGCATGAAGGGGAATCGCCTGCAGCGTCAGCAGACCCGCGTAGCGCAGCGTGGCGCCGGTGCTGCACGACGGGCCGCCATGCAGGCGGATCAGCGTCGCCGTGAGCAGCGTCATCGCCGCCAGCAGCCAAACCCCGGTGGGGATGCTCTGCGAGTAGAAGTAATGGGTCAGCAGCAGGAAGTAGCCGAGCGTGACGACCACCGTCGCGTCGCGCCGGCTGCGCAGTTCGAGCAGTTTCAGGGCCATGAAGACGACCAGCAGAGCAACGCCGGCATCGCGACCGAACAAGGTGCGGAACTCGAACAGGACGCCGCCGCAGGCCACGGCGACCGCCAACCCGAGCACCCAGCGTCCGGGCAGGCGCTCGTTGCGCCACCACAGCCAGCCGCCCCAGGCAAAGAGGGCGGCAGCCAGCGCGCTCAACCAGAGTGGCTGATGCTCGGCGTGCGGCAGAGTGGTGGCCAGTGCCGCGGCAAAAAGCCAGGGCGTGGCGCCGCGGTCGAGCGCTTCGCTCGGGCGTGTGCTCATGCCGGAAAAAGCGCCAGTGCTTCGAGGCAGCGATGGCGGTGCAGATCGCCGCTGTCCGGCGCGATTTCCTGCCCCGGCAGACGCAGGCCGTAACAGGCGTCCTCCGCTGCGGCCGCCATTACCCAGCCGGCAAGGGTGGCAATGCGCGCCTCGGGCGCGGCCGCCTCCGGCGTCAGCGACCAGTCGAGTTGCAGTTCGGTCTGCGCGCCGCCGGCGAACTGCTTGACCAGTAACGGACGCTGTCCGGCATCGCGGGCGCTGGCTTTCCAGGCGACGTGACGCGGCGAGTCGGCTGGTTGGCGCTCACGGAAACCGGAAAAGTCCTCCTGCCCGCCGTCGCCGTGGTGATTGCCGCTCCGTGTTGCCGGCTGCTGTGGCGGCAATGGCGTGGCCAGCGGTTGCGGGTACACGAGGCAACGCATCTCCGGTTGCAGATAGCTCCAGGCGACGAACAGTCCGAGCGGGTAGGTCGTGGCCAGACGGGTGCGCGGCAGATCCAGCCAGCCGCGGCGCACCGACGCAACCGGCACGGCGACTTCGCTCAGGCCGCGCGCGGCGACGGCAGTGGCGACACTTCGGGATTCGTCGCCGGCGCGCAGTTCGAGCGCCAAGCGCGGCGCACTGCGCTCGCTCGCCAGGTAGAGCGGAAAGTGGGCGACCTCGCCGGCAAATACCGGGTCGCAGCGCCCGGGCGCGATGACCAGTCCGTGCAGGTTGCGAAAGGCGTGCACCATGCCGACGAGCGCCAGGCCGGCCAGCAGGAAGACGAGGGCATGGCCCAATGCCAGGTTGTAATTGATGGCGCCGGTGAGCATCGCCAGCAAGGCTGCGGCGAAGAGCAGACCGGCGCGGGTAGGCAGGATGAAGATGCGGCGCTGCGCAAGACGCAGCGGCGCGGTCCCGTCGCTCTGCCAGCGAAAAAGCCGGCGCTTGAGGTCGGCGACGATGCCCACGGTTTCAGGGAATCGGCACCGCGCGGATCAGCGCCGAGATGTCCTCGGCCTTGGCCATTGCGGTTCCCTGCGTCGCGCGCAGACGATGGCGGGCGACTGCCGGCAGAACCGCCTGAATGTCGTCAGGCAGCACCATGTCGCGTCCGTCCAGCCAGGCCCAGGCGCGTGCCGCTGCCAGCAGGGCGAGGCCCGCCCGCGGCGAGAGGCCATGCTGGAAGGCCGGGTCGCGGCGGCTCGCCTCGACCAGCGCCTGGACGTAGTCGATCAGCGGCTCGGCGGCATGCACCGTGGAGACCTCACGCTGGAGGGAGGGCAGGTCGCGCGCGGCGATCATCGGCGCCAGTTGATCGGCCAGAGCGCGCTGGCCGCCCGCCGTCAGCAGGGCGCGCTCGGCATTGCGGTCGGGGTAGCCGAGTTCGATGCGCATCAGGAAGCGGTCCAGTTGCGACTCGGGTAGCGGAAAGGTGCCGATCTGGTGCGACGGGTTCTGGGTCGCGATGACGAAGAAAGGTTCGGGCAGCGGGCGGGTTTCGCCTTCGACCGTGACCTGACGCTCTTCCATGGCCTCGAGCAGGGCGCTCTGTGTTTTCGGGGTGGCGCGGTTGATCTCGTCGGCCAGGACCAGCTGCGAAAACACCGGGCCGGGCAGGAAGCGGAACTCGCCGCGCTGGCGTTCGTAGATTGAAACTCCGGTAATGTCGGCGGGCAGCAGGTCGCTGGTGAACTGGATGCGCGAGAAGGCGAGACCGAGCAGTCGCGCCAGCGCGTGGGCCAGCGTCGTCTTGCCGACACCGGGCAGATCCTCGATCAGCAGGTGGCCGCCAGCCAGGAGGCAGGCGATGGCCTGACGGATCTCGCGATCCTTGCCGAGGATGATGCGGCCGGCTGCCGCGAGAACCGGGTCGAGCGGGCGCGGCCTGGTGGCGAGCGTCGGGACAGTGACAGCGAACATCGGGTGTTTCCGGAAAATGGTGTTGCAGTGCATTCTAATGCTTGAAGCGGTGTGCTGATTGGGTCGATAATCGCATTTTGCCGTGCTCCTTCCTGGTGCGCCGGTCCGCAGAGAGAGAACAAGTGACGACCACTGCCTTCATCACCCATCGCGACTGCCTGTTGCACGACATGGGCACATATCACCCGGAATGTCCGCAGCGTCTTACCGCCATCAACGATCACCTGATCGCTCAGGGAGTCGATGCCTATTTCAACTACCACGACGCCCCGCTCGCCACCTTCGAGCAGTTGCTGCGCGTACATCCGGCGTCGCACCTCGAACGCATCAAGCGTGCCTCCCCGACGCACGGCGTAGTTCATCTCGACCCGGACACCGCGATGAACCCGCACACGTGGCAGGCTGCCCTGCGCGCTGCGGGTGCCGGTTGTCATGCGGTAAACCTGGTCATGAGCGACGAGTGTGAAAACGCCTTCTGCGCCGTCCGTCCGCCCGGACACCATGCCGAGCGCACCAACCCGATGGGCTTCTGCTTCTTCAACAACATCGCCGTCGCCGCCCGTCATGCCCTTGCAGCGCATGGCCTGGAGCGCGTGGCGATCATCGATTTCGATGTCCATCATGGCAACGGCACGGAAGACTGCTTCGCCGGCGACAATCGCGTGCTGATGTGCAGCATCTTCCAGCACCCCTTCTATCCCTATAGCGGTACCGACAAGCCGGCAGCCAACATGTGCAATGTGCCGCTGGCGGCGGGCAGCGGCGGCGAGGAGTTCCGCGATGCGGTCATGCAGGTCTGGATGCCGCGTCTGAGGGAGTTCAAGCCGCAGATGATCTTCATCTCGGCCGGTTTCGACGGGCACTACGAAGACGACATGGGCGGCCTCAGGCTGCTCGAGAAGGATTACGCCTGGTGCACCGAGGAACTGATGAAGCTGGCAGCGGAATTTTCCGACAAGCGGATCGTTTCCATGCTCGAGGGTGGCTACGTGATGACCTCGCTGGCGCGCAGCGTCGGCGCCCATCTGCGCGTACTGGCCGATCTCTAGACGCTGTTTGTCTTCGGAAATCAGGGCGGGGTGAGGTAGAATTCTGCCCTCTTTTTCGCGTTTCCAACGTTTAACCGGATGAATTCATGGCGTTGATCGTTCAAAAATATGGCGGCACCTCGGTGGGCAATTCCGAGCGCATCAGGAATGTCGCCCAGCGTGTTGCCAGGTTCCAGGCTCAGGGTCACCAGGTGGTGGTCGTGGTTTCAGCGATGAGCGGAGAAACCAACAGACTGATCGCGCTGGCCAAGGAAGTGCAGGCCAACCCGGATCCGCGCGAACTGGACATGGTGATGTCCACCGGCGAGCAGGTCACCATCGGTCTGCTGGCGATGGCGCTCAAGGACATCGGCTGCCAGGCCAGAAGCTACACCGGCGGCCAGGTCAAGGTGCTGACCGACGCTACCTTTACCAAGGCACGCATTCTGGCGATCGATGAGGCCAACATGCGTCGCGACCTCGATGCCGGCAACGTCATCGTCGTCGCCGGCTTCCAGGGTGTCGATGCGGACGGCAACATCACGACTTTGGGGCGTGGCGGCTCCGACACCTCTGCCGTCGCCATGGCCGCAGCGCTGAAAGCCGACGAGTGCCAGATCTACACCGACGTCGATGGCGTCTACACGACCGATCCCCGCGTCGTGCCGGAAGCTCGCAAGCTGGATACCATCACCTTCGAGGAAATGCTGGAAATGGCCAGCCTCGGCTCCAAGGTGCTGCAGATCCGCTCGGTCGAATTTGCCGGCAAGTACAAGGTCAAATTGCGCGTTCTTTCCAGCTTCCAGGACGAAGGGGAAGGCACGCTGATCACTGTTGAGGAAGACAAGAACATGGAACAACCAATCATCTCCGGCATCGCCTTCAACCGCGATGAAGCAAAGCTGACCATGCTGGGGGTTCCCGACAAGCCGGGCATCGCCTACCAGATCCTTGGCGCCATTGCCGACGCCAACATCGATGTCAACATGATTATCCAGAACGTCGGCCACGACGGCATGACCGATCTGTCCTTCACCGTCAATCGCGGCGAGTTCGCCAAGGCGACTGCCATCCTGGAAGACGTCAAGGTCAAGCTTGGCGCGCGCGAAATCGCCGGCGACAACAAGATATGCAAGGTTTCCGCGGTGGGAGTCGGCATGCGCTCGCATCCGGGGGTCGCCAGCCAGATGTTCAGGGCCCTCGCTGACGAGGGCATAAACATCAAGATGATCTCGACTTCCGAAATCAAGATATCCGTCGTCCTCGACGAAAAGTATCTGGAACTGGCCGTCCGGGTGCTGCACCGCACGTTCGGCCTCGATCAACAAATTTGACCGCCGGGCGCGGAGGTTATATCATCCGCGCCTTCGTTGAAGTCTGGATCCGGAGACGTGGCCGAGAGGTCGAAGGCACTCCCCTGCTAAGGGAGCATACGGGCATAAACCTGTATCGAGGGTTCGAATCCCTCCGTCTCCGCCAAGTAATAAGAAAATAAGCGCCTTTCGAGGCGCTTATTTGTTTTGCCCATCTAAAGACCCATCAAAACAAAATCCTTACTTATTGTTCCTGGACGCCCCTTATGGGCTTTTGGAAGCAATACGGGCCGGGATTTCTCCCCGTCTTTCTTCATCGGCTCAATCTCAGCCCTTTCGTCAGATGCTGGCGAACACATGGCCGCCATCGGCCATGTAGTAGTCACCCAAGAAAAGATCGCGGGCAAAAGCTTCCATGTCGAAGTACCGGGCAACGTGTTCGGGCATGGTTTCATCGTGCCCGGTTACCGAGACAATGATGCGAACGCTGGCGAGCGCCAAATTTGCAGAGTCCCAGCCATGAAGTGGGCTGATCTCATCGATGCGATGGATCAGCGTCCAGTTCAACGCAAACACAGGCGTGCTGGAACTGGCACACTACCGCCAAAGCGGACGATCAACAGCATCAGGATGGATGACTCCCAAGACTGGGAGCGGCCGCTGGTTCTGGCTGCCCATGGATACGAGTTTTTCGGATATCCCCATATGTGTGTTGGCGAACAGACCTCGTGTCACGCCTTGGCTATTCTGGATTCGAATGCAGGGACGCTTGAAATGGCTGCACCTGATTGTCAGGCCAAGCTTGGCCCAACCGGTTTTCAACAACAAGGAATGACTGCCATGTCTAAAAGAGACGAATACGTTGCAAAAATGAAACTCCAACTCGATGAGTTGAATGCAAAGATGGACGAACTGGAAGCGAAGGCAAAGGAGGCGAAGGAGGAGGCGCGCGACAAGTACAAGGAAGAAATGGGCAAGCTGCGTGATCAATCCAAACTCGCTGTCGCCAAGCTTGAGGAGTTGAAAGCCAGTGGCGAGGACAAGTGGGAGGCGATGGTTGCCGAAATGGAGAAAATCCGCGACGCATTTACCCATTCGTACAATTACTTCAAGTCTCAGTTGAAGGGCTGACCGTCTGAAGACGGTCTGAATCGCGGCTCGATGTGAGCCGCGCTCATATGGCACTGCCCGGAACCTTGGCAGTGCCAGGGAAGGCAGCCCTGCGCGGTTGCCTTTATTCCGTCATATGGATCGCCAAGGCGCAGGCTTGAATCAAAGCGGCCCCGAATGACGAGCCGCAGTCGGTCGTTGTTTCCCAAATGCCAGTGGCTCCCATTGCTTCAGTTCCGGACTTGCTCAAATGCCAGCCAAATTGCCGACCAGACACGCTGAAACTCACCGGACTGATCGCATCGGCTGGCTTCGAGCGGCGGTGCTGGGTGCCAATGACGGGATCGTTTCCACCGCCAGTCTCGTCCTTGGTGTTGCCGCCGCCGGCGCGGATGCCAAGACCATCATGATTGCCGGCGTCGCCGGACTGGTCGCCGGCGCGTCATCGATGGCGGCCGGCGAGTACGTTTCGGTCAGTTCCCAGTCCGACACGGAACGTGCCGATCTGGATCGCGAAAGGCGCGAACTGGCCAGCGATCCCCAGCATGAACTTGCAGAGATGACGGCGATTTATGTCGCGCGTGGCGTCTCGCATGAAGTTGCCGCAGTGGTCGCCAAGCAACTGATGGCGCACGACGCGCTGGGGACGCATGCGCGAGAGGAATTGGGCATTTCCGATACGTCAACCGCAAGACCGCTGCAAGCGGCGCTGGCCTCTGCGGCAACATTTTCGGTTGGCGCGGCGCTGCCTCTCCTGGTCGTGTTGCTGGTGCCGGGATCAAACCTGGTCTGGGCAGTGGCGGGTAGCGCACTCCTTTTTCTGGCGTTGCTTGGTTCGCTGGCCGCTGCCGCGGGTGGCGCTCCCGTGCTTGCCGCCACCCTGCGGGTTGGCTTCTGGGGGGCCTTGGCGATGGCTGTTACAGCGGGTATCGGGGCCTTGTTCGGGGTAAGTGCCTGAGCCAATCGAGCAGTCGTGCCAGTTCCTGTGCGCCACGATGATGTCGTTGGCCATCGAATGGCGAATACGTGCCTATGTGCGCCAGGGGACAGAGAGCGGAAGACTTCCTCCTTAAGCTGAATCCATCGGAGCCAATGGAAGTGCGATTTCCGCACCGAAAGGAAGATGCGTGTACCTAGCGTTGCGCGCTTCCGGCGAAGAAATCCGGATGCCGTGTTGCGGCGACAGGATCAACATCGAGGAATGAAAATGAACAAGCTCAACATCAATGCGATCGCACTCGCGGTCACCCTCGCTTTCAGCGCCGGCGCCATGGCCGAAGGCATGTCAAAGGCGGATTACAAGGCCGGCAAGGACAAGATCTCCGCCACGTACAAGACAGACAAGGCTGCCTGCAGCTCCCTGTCCGGCAATGCCGGCGATATCTGCAAGGCTGAAGCCATGGGCAAGGAGAAGGTTGCCGCCGCGGAACTCGAGGCCAGCTACCAGCCGACGTCGAAGAACCGCTACCAGGCGCGCGTCGCCAAGGCGGACGCTGATTATGGTGTCGCCAAGGAAAAGTGCGACGACCTGGCCGGTAATGCCAAGGATGTCTGCGTCAAGGAAGCCAAGGCGGCGCAAACCACCGCGATAGCCGATGCCAAGGCTCAGATGAAGACTTCCGATGCCAATGCGACGGCTAACGAGAAGACTTCCGAGGCGCGCAGCGATGCCAGCCAGAAGAGCGCCGATGCCCGCAAGGACGCCGCGGTCGACAAGACCGACGCGCAGTACGCGGTGGCGAAGGAAAAGTGCGACACCTTTTCCGGTGCGGCCAAGGACAACTGCCTGATTCAGGCGAAAGCCCAGTTCGGCAAGTAGCAGGTTCCGCCCGGCCAGGAATGGCCGGGCCCTGAAACAAGATGATCGAGAAAGAGGTAATCCCATGAAATCAATGCAGAGAACCGCACTCCTTGCCCTTGCCGCAGCCATGGTGCTCGGTCTGGGCGCTTGTGCCGGCATGTCGCAGGGCGAGAACACCGTCATCGGTGCTGGTGCCGGTGCTGTCGGCGGTGCCGTCCTGACCGGTGGCAGCGCCGCCGGAACCATCGGCGGTGCTGTCGTCGGCGGAGTCATTGGCCACGAAGTGAGCAAGTAAGGTTGAACGATGGTCAACCGCGATGCTCGGGCCAGCCAGGCCGGGGATCGCCGTTGCTTTTTCTTCGACTCCAGAACATTTTTTTGCAAGGAGATGGAAATGATCAAACCCGGAAAGACCCTCGGTGTCGCCGTGCTGATAAGCGCGTTGTTTGTCGGCGTGTACGGATGCGAGAAGAAGGAAGGCCCGGTCGAAAAGGCTGGCAAGGAAGTTGACAAGGCAGCCGCAACAGTCGGCCAGAAGATCGAGAAGGCCGGCGAAAACATCCAGGATACCGCCAAGGGCGAGAAGAAATAGTCGCTGCAATGCACGAAGGAAATTCAACATGAAAATGCTTTCGCTCGCCGTATTGTTGGCTGTGGCGTCTATCCCGACCCAGGCTGCCGACGTTGGCGTGTCGGTCAGTATCGGCCAACCCGGCTTCTACGGCCAACTCGACATCGGCGGATATCCGCCGCCCCAAGTCATCTATCGCCAACCGCGTGTCGCCTATGACACCCCGCCGATGTACCTGCGCGTCCCGCCAGGACACGCAAGGAACTGGGACAAGCACTGCGGTGCCTACAGGGCCTGCAACCAGCGGGTTTACTTTGTGAAGGACAGCTGGTACAACAAGCAATATGCGCCACGTTACCAGGAACGTAATTCCGGTCACCATGATGACAACGAGGGGCGCAAACATGGCAACAATCGTTAAGACCCTGCGGGGTGGGTTGCTGGCGCTGGTTGTCGCCACTTGCTGGGCGCCGGTGTGGGCCGAGACGGCCGGTCAAGCGGCCAGGCAAGACCTGACCAGCGCGCCGCAAGAACAGATCCCGTGGATAAGCGGTGGAGTCAGTGACGAAGCGCGCGACGAAATGCGCAAGGCGGCGCCGGCCTATAACGTGCATCTGATGTTCAGCAACCGCCAGGGCAGCTATCTGGCCGACATTCCGTTTACGGTGTCCAAGCTCAACGGTCGGGAGCTTTATTCCGGTGTCAGCGAGGGTCCTCTGCTTTACCTCAAGCTGCCACCAGGGACTTATCAGATCGCTGTGCAACTTGACGGTGTTTGGCAGAACAAGCGCATCCGCGCCGGCACCTCCGGAAATCCCGCCAAGGCCTCCTTTGTGGGCAATGGGAAGTGACGCCTTCATTGGACTAGCCACTGAATTGTGTGCCGGCAGATGCCAATGACCCGTTTCAATTTCCGGCTATGGCAGCACTTCAGGGGCCTCGCGGCACCCTACTGGTTCCGCGATGAGAAATTGCAAGCCAGAGGCCTGCTGGTCCTTCTGGTCCTGTTGCTGCTGGGGCAAACGGGGTTCGCCGTGCTGTTCAACGCCCTGACCGGCGAGTTTACCTCGGCGCTGGCGGCCAAGGATGCGGGCCGGTTCTGGACATCCATCTTCCAGTGCCTGGCCGCCCTGGTAGTGGCAGTGCCGATCTACGCTTTTTACTACTACGTCCGGGACAAGTTGGGCCTTCACTGGCGGCGCTGGCTGACACGGGATTTTCTCGCCAGCTACTTCAGCAAGCGTGCCTATTACGAGCTGAACGCCAACCCCGATATCGACAATCCGGATCAGCGGATTGCCGAAGACATCAATACCTTTACCCAGAAATCCCTTTTCTTCTTGCTGATCCTGATTGGTGCCGTGCTGCAACTGATAGCGTTCAGTGGTGTTCTCTGGTCAATTTCCAAAGCGCTCGTCGTATTTCTGCTGATTTACGCAATCGCCGGTACGGCGATTACCGCCCTGGTCTTCGGCAAGATTCTGATCGGCCTCAACTTTTACCAACTCAGGCGCGAAGCCGATTTTCGCTTCAGCCTGGTGCGCATCCGCGAGAATGCAGAAGCCATTGCCTTCTATCGTGGCGAGGCTCAGGAGTCATTGCAGATTGGCGAGTATTTCAATGCGGCTTTCAGCAATTTCAGCAAGCTGATCCGGGTTCAACTGAATCTGAATCTCTTCCAGTACAGCTACAGTTTGATGACCATCATCTTGCCCTACGTGATCATCGCCGGGCAGGTGCTCGCGGGCGATCTGGAGGTCGGGCGGGCGGTACAGGCGGCAGGTGCCTTTGCAGCGATTCTGGTCGCGCTGACAGTGATCGTCGATAACTTCGAGAATTTCAGTCGCTTTGCCGCCGGAATCGATCGTCTCGACAGCTTCGCGAAGTTTTTGACCGGAAAAGACCGTGGACCGAAACGGCCCGGGCATCTGATCGAGTTGGCCCAGAATTCCCGGCTAGCAATTGAAAATCTGACCTTGCAAACGCCGAACCATGCGCGGACGCTGATCAGCGGCCTCTCGCTGGAAATCAATCCCGGCGAGGGCGTGCTGATCGTCGGCGCCAGCGGCTGCGGGAAAAGTTCGCTGTTGCGCGCCATCGCCGGGCTTTGGCGCAGCGGAAGTGGTCGCATCATCCGGCCGGAAGCCGGGGAGATGCTGTTCTTGCCGCAGCGCCCCTACATGCTGCTGAGCAGTTTGCGCAGCCAGTTGCTGTATCCGCACCTCGACATGAAAATATCGGATGAAGAACTCCAGGCCTTGCTTGAGCGCGTCAACCTGCCCGACCTGGCCAGCCGTTTCGGCGGCCTCGACGCCGAACTGGACTGGGCCAAGGTGCTGTCCGTGGGCGAGCAACAGCGTGTGGCTTTCGCCCGTGTGCTGATCGCCGCGCCGCGCTACGTCATCCTCGATGAAGCGACCAGCGCCCTGGACATTGCCAACGAGGACAATCTCTACAAGGAACTGGCGGCGAGCGGCGCGACGATGGTCAGCGTCGGCCATCGGCCATCGATCCTGAAATATCACCCGCAGGTGCTGGAACTGGCAGGCGATGAATCCTGGAAGCTCTATTCAGCGGACGACTATCGCTTCAAGAGCTAGCGTCTGGTCCCGATTGCCGGTCTTGCCGCCATGGCCATCCCTGCCTGTGATGACTTGCCGGTTGTGTGCGCTACCGTACCGAGCACCTCGCGAACGATGGCTAATGTGGCAACTGGTGACCGCTGAATCGCCCCGACGAGGTGATTGGTTCGCTCAACCCATCCGGAGCTAGTCATATGAACAACATCATCTACATCATTGGCCTGGTAGTCGTCATTCTTTTCCTCCTGTCATTTTTCGGACTTCGCTGAAACCGTAAAGACCAGGGCAGGACTGTAACCATCCGGAGATCCAGACAACCCCACCGACTTTCTGAATGCTTCGGCGCGCAAGTTGCTGCTCGTGAAAGGTCTGGGTCGGGGCGATCTATATCGATTCGAAATGTCTGTTTTGCCCGGGCAAGGGAAATGACCGAAACATCGCCGCTCCGCATGTCCCGCTGGAAGCTCGTGGTCGCACTTCTCGCCGCAGTGCTGCTTGCTGCCTCGGCTGTGCGCTGGTGGCGCGGCACGGCCGTTGCCGTCGAGACGGTCGTCCGCCGGGACTTCGTCCAGTCGGTGGTCGCCAGTGGCCGTGTCGAGACCGCTCATCGCGTCGAGATCGGCTCACAGATCACCGGGACCGTCGTGCGCGTCCCTGTGAACGAGGGGCAGAGCGTCAAGGTCGGCGATATCCTGGTCGAGCTGGAGGCCGCCGAACTCGATGCTGCCGAGCGCCAGGCCGATATGGCCGTTGCCCAGGCACAGGGGCGCCGGCGGCAGATGCGCGAAGTCCAGGTTCCGGTCGCCGAGCAGGCGTTGCGCGAGGCAGAGGCAAATCTCGCCAACGCGCGCTCATTGCTCCATCGCAACCAGGAACTGGCGCAGAGGGGCTTCATCAGCAGGGCGGCGCTCGAGGAGTTCGACCGGGCAGTGGCGGTTGCCGATGCTCAGGTGAAGTCGACGCAAAGGCAACTTGAGACAGCCCGCCCGGCGGGCAGCGATTACGCGCTTGCCGATGCCGCCGTGGCCGAGGCCCGGGCCAGCGCCGATCTGGCCGGCGCCCGGGCGGACTATGCGGTCATCCGCGCGCCGGTGAGCGGCACGCTGATCGGACGCAACATCGAGGTCGGCGACGTGGTGCAGGCGGGAAAGGTGCTGATGACCCTTTCGCCGGTCGGGCGCACGCAACTGGTGGTCGAGATCGACGAGAAGAATCTTCGCCTCCTGACGATTGGCCAGAACGCGCTGGTCTCCCCGGATGCCTATCCCCAGATGCGCTTTGCAGCCGACCTCGCCTACATCAACCCGGGCATCAATGCCCTGACCGGCGCGGTACAGGTCAAGCTCGACGTGCCGTCGCCGCCGGCGGAATTGCGGCAGGACATGACGGTGTCCGTCGACATCGCCGTGGCGCGGCGTCCGAATGCCATGCTGATTCCGGCGAGTGCCGTGCATGACGGCGAGGGCGGGGCCGCCTGGGTGTTGCTTCTGGAAGATGGCCGCAGTGTGCGCCGTCCGGTGCGCCTCGGCTTGCGCAGCGGCGGCTATGCCGAGGTGCTTGAAGGCCTGAGCGAGGGTGACGCCGTGATTCCCGCCTCGCTGGCAATTGCGGCCGGTGCGCGCGTGCGTGCGGCAACAACAGTGGCCCGCTGAGCGAAGCCGGACGATGTTCAGCGCCTGGCTTCCCTTCGAGTGGATCGTGGCGATCCGGTTTCTGCGCGAGGGCCGGCTGCAGACGCTGTTCATCATCACCGGTGTGGCGATCGGGGTCGCCGTGATCGTGTTCATGTCGGCGTTGATGACGGGGTTGCAGGCAAATTTCATTCGCCGCGTGATGTCCGCCCAGGCGCATATCCAGTTGCTGCCGCCGAAAGAGGCTGCGCGGCCGCTGCGCGTCGATTCCACGGCGGCGGCCGGGGCGATCGAAGGCGCCATCATCCAGCCGCCCCTCCAGCGCCTCAAGTCCATCGACCAATGGCAGGCGGTGGCGACACAGATCCGGGCGATGCCCGAGGTGACCGCCGTCTCGTCGGTGGCCGGCGGGTCGGCCCTGGCAGTTCGCGGCAGCGCGAGTCGCGCCATTTCGGTTGCCGGTATCGAGCCGGCGTCGTTTTACCGCATCGTCAACATCGATCAGAAGATCGTCCGTGGAAATGCGCAGTTGAAGGCGACCGACATCCTCATCGGCACCGAAATGGCCAGCGACCTCGGGGTCGACATCGGCGACAAGTTGCGGGTAACGACCGCCAGTGGCGCGGCCAGCGCGCTGACCGTCCTCGGCATCTTCGATCTCGGCAACAAGAACGCCAACCAGCGCAGCACCTTCGTTGCCCTGCACACCGCGCAGAGCCTGCTGGGGCTGCCCGGCGGCGTGACCAGCCTCGAGGTCACGGTCGGCGATGTCTATGCGGCCGAAGTCATCGCCCGGCGCATCACCGCGGCCACCGGAGTCGAAGCCGACAGCTGGATCAAGAGCAGTGCCGAGTTCTTCACCGCCGTCAGTGCCCAGAAGGCCGCCAATACCGCCATCCGCTTTTTCGTCGGCCTGTCCGTGGCCTTCGGCATCGCCAGCGTCCTGGTCGTGGTCGTCGTCCAGAAATCCCGGGAGATCGGCATCCTCCGGGCCATGGGGATTTCCCGCGGGCAGATTCTCCGTGTGTTCCTGTTGCAAGGGGGGCTGCTCGGACTCGCGGGGGCCCTGGTCGGCAGCGCCATCGGCTTGCTGGCCCTGCTGTCCTGGCAGCACTTCGAAATCAACGCGGATGGCACACCGTTGTTTCCGCTGGTCTTCGATTCCGCGTTGTTCATCACGGCGCTGTTGCTGGCCACGCTGACCGGCCTCGGTGCCGCGTTCGCGCCCGCCCTGCGGGCGGCACGTCTCGATCCCGTGGTGGCAATCCATGGCTGAATCGCAGCGTTTCCCGATACCTGCCGATGCGACGCCGGATGTGGGCCGCGTGGTGGTCGAAATGAGGGCTGTGCGCAAGGCGTTCAACGTCGGCACGCCGATCGAGACCGAGGTCCTGCACGGCATCGACCTGACGCTGGACAAGGGCGAGTTCTGCGCCGTCATGGGGCCGTCGGGTTCGGGGAAGAGCACCTTGCTCAACCTCGTGGGTCTGCTCGACCGGCCAACATCCGGCACGCTGGCGGTCTGCGGCGAGGAAACCACGACCCTCGACGACCGCGCGCTGACGCGCCTGCGCGGCCACAACATCGGCTTCGTGTTCCAGTATCACCACCTGATCACCGCTTTCAGTGCCCTCGAGAACGTGATGATGCCGATGCTCGGCGCCGCCGGATTTGCCAACAAGGCGATGCGCGAACATGCCGCCGCGCTGATCGGCGATGTCGGCCTGACTGCCTGGCAGGATAACCTGGCAGGCAATCTGAGCGGCGGCCAGCAACAGCGGGTGGCCGTGGCGCGCGCGCTGGCAATGGACCCGGCACTGGTCCTGGCCGACGAGCCGACCGGCAACCTCGATACAAAAAGCGCCGACGAGGTGTTCGCGCTGCTGCGTCGCTTCAATCGTGATCAAGGGACGACCGTGCTGTTCGTGACCCATAACCCGGCCCTGGCATCCCGCTGCGACAAGACCATCCACGTGATCGACGGGATAGTCAGCGGTTGAGGGCGGGGCAAAGGGTATTGGTGTCCTGCAGCGGGGACAAACAACAGGCGTCGTGGCTCCGGCCTGCCGTGCCGCGGTTCTCTGTGCGCCAGCGAACGGACTCCAGGGGACTCGCGGCGTAACCTTCACATCGTAGCTCCCGGTGGTCGAAGGATCGCCAATTTCAGCGGAGTTCGATAATGAGCCAAGAGGAATTCAGATGAAATATTCGATCATCTTTGCAGCGGTGCTGGTTGCGCTGGCAACAAGCGCATGCGAGAAGCCGACGGTCGTGACACCGACTGTCGTCACTGTCCCCGTTCCGGGTCCTGCCGGACCGACCGGCGCCACCGGAGCGGGTGGATTGACCGGATCGAGCGGGTCAACCGGGTTGACCGGGTCAGCCGGCGCTACGGGCGCTACGGGCTGCCACCGGATCCACCGGCGGAACCGGGGCGACGGGTGAGCCAGGCAAGACTGGCGGCGACACCGTTGTCGTCATTCCACCGGCGCCGGCGCGCTGAGCATCGTGTAACGCCCGATCGGCAAGGCATGAGGGCGGCGGGATTCCGGTCTTCGCCGCCGGTTCTGCGGTGCTGCTTCGTATTGCGGGTGAATCATGGCAGTTCGCATTCATGAACTGATTGCGGGGTTGGCAGCCTTCCTGTTCCTTGCGGCAGGTTGCGCTGCGCTGCCCGATACCGATGCGCTCATCGATCAGAATGCCGGGCAGGCGGCCAGGTTCGAGAATGCGAGCGGACCCCTCTCGGCGCAAAAGAACGCTGCGGTCGTCGCCGATCTGAAAAGCAAGTCCGGCGACATCGATATTCTCGACAAGCAGATTGCGCTGGAACAGGCCATCGTCGGCAGTCCGCTGATCATGGGCAACAAGGTCGTCCTGTTGCAGGATGGGGCAGCCACCTACGGCGCGATGTTTGCCGCGATCCGCGCCGCCCGCGACCATATCAACCTGGAGTCCTACATCATCGAGGACGATGAAATCGGGCGCCAGTTCGCGGATCTGTTGCTGGCCCAGCAGCGGCGTGGCGTTCAGGTCAATCTGATCTATGACAGCTTCGGCGGCATCAATACGCCGAAGGCCTTCTTCGACCGCTTGCACGAAGGCGGCGTCAACATCCTCGAGTTCAACCCGATCAACCCGCTCGCGGCCAAGGAGTCATGGCAGATCAACAACCGCGATCACCGAAAATTGCTGGTGGTCGACGGACGGATAGCCTTCATTGGCGGCATCAACATCAGCAGTGTCTACTCGTCCGGCTCGGCTGCCCGGCGCAACCGCAAGCCTGCGGAAACAAAGGTCCCCTGGCGGGATACCGACCTGCAGATCGAAGGCCCAGCGGTAGGTGAATTGCAAAAGCTGTTTATCGAAACCTGGGAAAAACAGCGTGGCAAGCCGCTGACCAAAAAGGACTATTTTCCCGAGTTTACCGCGCAAGGCAAGGATATCGTGCGGGCGATCGGCAGTACGCCTGACGACCCGTACAGCCTGATCTACCTGACGCTGATCTCGGCGATCGGCAACGCCGAGCGACAGATACACCTGACCAACGCCTACTTCGTGCCCGATCCCCAGTTGCTCAAGGCGCTGATCGATGCGGCCGGGCGTGGCGTCGATGTGACGATGATCCTGCCCGGCCATTCCGACTCGGAAGTCGTCTTTCATGCCGGCCGCTCGCATTATTCCGCGCTGCTCAAAGGCGGCGTCAGGATTTACGAGCGACGTGGGGCGCTGCTCCACTCCAAGACAGCACTCATTGATGGCGTCTGGTCGTGCGTCGGTTCGACCAATCTCGACTGGCGCAGCTTCCTCGACAACGATGAGGTCAATGCCGTCGTCCTGGGCCATGACTTCGCCCAGCAAATGAAGGCCATGATTGCCCGCGACCTCGAAGGATCGGAACGCATCACGCTGGAGAGCTGGGAACAGCGAGCCCTGATGCTGCGCATAAAGGAGTGGGGCGCCAGATTGTTGCAGCGGCTGCTTTAGAGCCCAGGCATTGGGCATCGAGGAAACGCGGGGATTGTGGACCAGCGGCGGAATATCTGTTCCCGGGTATCCAGTGCGCCGGCTACAAAAAGATGCCCAAGGCGGACTGGCCGCTCCGGGCGAAGTGCTGAAGGCGTCCGAGAGGAGGGGTAGAGCGAACACCTGACGACATCATCTGTTTCCGCACAGGTTTTCTCTGTCTGATGGCGCACATAGGCGGTTCTCCTGAATGCCACCGCGCCCCGGTTAGGAAGGATGCCTGAAACAACAAGGCGTATCCGGGATTGCATCAGGCCCGTTACGCAGACCCCAGCGCCGCTGTCGGTCGACAGCGCTTCCAGGCAATGGTGCGGGAGCACCAAAGCGCCGTCGTGGTCTTCAGTGGCCAAGGCTCGAATCACTGCGGCGTGCGCCCTGACGCCGCCAAAAATGGTGGCAAATGCCACGTCGGCGGCATCGCGTCCGGTGCCGAAGCGCACGAAGCCCATCGGGATGCCGGTGCCGGACGGATCGAAGATATACCAGCGGTGACCAAGGTAGACCTCGACATAAGCCTGGAAGTCGGGCGGGCCGAGCGCCGGGTCGGCGCCGTAGTCGGTGCCGGTTGCGAAGCGCGCCGGAATGTTGACGGCGCGGCATAGCGCAATCATCAGGTGGGCGAAGTCACGGCATACCCCGACTTCCTCGATGAGCGTATCGACCGCAGAGGTATTCGAGTTCGAACTGTTGGGTGTGAACGCGACATGCCGATTAACCCAGTCGCGAATGGCCAGAACCCGGCTGTACCCCTGGCCGAGTCCGCCGAAATTCCTGGTCGCCAGCCTGATGAGACGGTCCGACTGGCAATAGCGGCTGGGATAGATATAGCCCATCACTTCCGGGGGAACCTCCCGTACTGGTACTTCGGCGATCTGTGCGGGGTCGGCAAAATGGTGCACGAGATCAACCGTGGCCGAGTAGGACAGCTTCAACTCGCCTGGGTCTGCGCGGACGTAAAGATAGCGATTGCCGGTGACCGGATCCGTATGCATCCGTTGCGGGATGGGCTGGCTCAGGGTCAGGCGTTCGCCGGAAACGGCCTGGTGCGGCGTGTTCACCGCATGGATGTTGAACACGAAGTCGGCGCCACCCCCGTCGATCTCGTAGTTCAAGTCAATCTGCAACTCGATGCGGATCATGGCGCCGGCAATTCCAGCAAGACCCTACAACCCACGCCGCCCGCTGATCAGGTTGACCAGGATCATGACGACGGCAAAGACCAGGAGAATGTGGATGAAACCGCCCAGCGTGTAGGAGGACACGAGTCCGAGAACCCACAGTATGAGCAGAACAACAGCGATCGTATAAAGCATGGAACACCTCTTCTTTGTTCAAGTTCCCCGGCTTTTGGCCGACGCAGTTCGCAGCGCGGGCTGTGTCCAACGTCATCCGGTAACGGCCAGATCACGGCAACGGGCCAATTGAGCAAGGCAAAGACGATTTGCCTTGGCATTTGCCTCGATGCCTGATATAGATTGCACGTATTCATGGCAGCCGTCTGTTCGCTAGCGAACATAAGATGCAGGGAACGGCGCCCGGCACGCCTGCCTTGACGTCACCAGCCCGAAAAGTTTGCCGAAGTCCATGCCTGCCCCGCCGAGGAAGCTCGGTACGCTGGCGCACAGAACGGTTGGCGTATCTGGTCTACGCTCAAATCCGCGTATGAATACCCTGCCGATCACCCCCGCTGCATTGACTCAACCGACGCCCCAGACACTCGCGTTGTCCGGTGCGTGGACCGGGCGCGGGCTCGGCGCAGTCGTGCAGCAACTTGATGCGTTGTCCGGAGCAGAGCAATCACAGCTGGTCGTCAACGGCGCATCGATCGAGGCGCTCGATACCGCCGGTGCGTGGGTTCTGCAGAAGTTTCTGGCAAGGCTGCGTGCCGAGGGTGCGACCGTCCAGGTGCGCGATCTGCGCCCAGGCGTTCGCCAATCTGTTTGAAGCCGTAGGACGGCATGTGGCGAATCCCCCGGATACCGCCGCCCCGCCCGCCCCGCCGTCGCGGCTTGAAGCCGTTGGCCGGAGCGCTGAAGCGTCCGTTGAGCAGGGGATCGCGATGCTCGGCTTCGTTGGCGAATACACGGTTGCACTGGCCGGAAGCCTTGCCCACCCGGCACGCATCAGATGGCGTCCCATCTTGTACAACATCCGCAGCGCCGGTTTCGATGCGTTGCCGATCGTCGGGCTGCTGTCGTTCCTGCTCGGCATCGTGGTCGCCTATCAGGGTGCGGATCAGTTGAGGCAGTACGGCGCCAACATCTTCGTCGCCGATCTCGTCGGCTTGTCCATGCTGCGCGAATTCGCTCCCTTGATGACGGCGATCATCATCGCCGGTCGGTCGGGTTCAGCCTACGCCGCCCAGATCGGCACCATGGCGGTGACCGAAGAAATCGACGCCATGCGTACCATCGGCATCGCCCCGCTGGAACTCCTGGTCCTGCCGAAGATCCTTGCGCTGATCGTCGTATTGCCGCTGCTGACGGTGTTTGCCGACGTGCTGGGCGTCTTCGGCGGCATGATCATGGCGCGCGCCCAACTGGATGTCGGCTTCAGCGAGTTTTTCGAGCGCTTCGTCAAGGCGGTCAGCGTCACCGCCTACCTGATCGGCATCTGCAAGGCGCCGGTATTCGCGGTGATCATCGCCACGGTGGGCTGTTTCCAGGGATTTCGTACCAAAGGCGGTCCCGACAGCGTCGGCCGCCAGACCACGCTCAGCGTCGTTCAGTCGACTTTCCTGGTGATCGTTGCCGACGCGCTCTTCTCGGTCGCCTTCAGTGCGCTGGACCTCTGACATGCAAGACGACACGCCGGTGATCGAGATCAGCAAGGTATCGACGCGCTATGGCGAGCATGTCGTGCATGAAGAACTCGATCTCGAGGTGCGCCGGGCGGAAATATTCGCGTTGATCGGTGGCAGCGGCTCCGGAAAATCGACCTTGCTGCGCCAGATGATCCTGCTGCAACGCCCGGACTCCGGCACGATCCGGGTGCTCGGCGTGGACCTCGACAAGCTCGGAGACGATGAGGCGCTTGCCCTGCGCCAGCGCTGGGGCGTCATGTTCCAGCATGGCGGCTTGTTCGGTTCGCTGACGGTCAAGGAAAATGTCGGCTTGCCGCTGCGCGAGCATACCGACCTTGGCGACCGGCTGATCGATGAGATTGCCGACTGGAAGCTGGCGATGACCGGCCTGGCGCCAGAGGTCGGCGCACAGTATCCGACCGAACTCAGTGGCGGCATGTTGAAACGTGCTTCCCTTGCCCGCGCGCTGTCGCTCGACCCCGAACTGCTTTTTCTCGACGAACCGACTGCCGGGCTCGATCCCGAGAGTGCCGGCGAAGTCGATGAACTGATACGCAAACTGAGCGACTTGTTCGGCCTGACCATTGTCATGATCACGCATGACCTGGACCTGCTGTGGCAGGTTGCCGACCGCGTCGCCGTTCTTGCCGACGGCAAGGTGCAAGGCGTCGGCTCGATGCTCGAACTCTCGGCCATGGAAAACCCCGCCATCCGGAAATTCTTCGACGGCCCGCGCGGGCGGGCGGCGCAGGAACAACAGCAAGCCGCAGGGCAAGACAATGAAAAAACCGGGAGATCATCATCGAAACCAAAGTGAACTATGCGCTGGTCGGGGCTTTCGTTCTCGCTGCTCGGTGCCGTGCTGATCGCTGGCGCACTCTGGCTGGCTTCGGGTGGCGCCTTCCAGAAGAAATACGACCTCTATCTGGCGATCGAGGAGGAATCGGTCGCCGGACTCAATCTGAACGCCCCGGTCAAGTTCAACGGGGTCAACGTCGGAAAAGTGCGGGAAATCCGGATCGATGCAGACAACCCGGAGCGGGTGAAACTGCTTTTCGCGATCGAGCGCGGCACGCCGATCAAGGATGACACGGTAGCGATCCTGAAGACCCAGGGACTCACCGGCATCGCCTATGTCGAACTCAGCGGCGGCACGCGCGATGCGGCGCCGCTTCGTGCCAAGCCGGGCAGCGACTATCCGGTGATCCAGACCAAACCCTCGCTCAGCGCGCGCCTTGAGAATGTATTGACCTCCGTACTGGCCAAGCTGGACAGCACCTCGAAAAACATCAACGCCATCCTCAGTGAGGAAAAC
>CAWEMU010000040.1:0-34856 GCA_963810175.1 uncultured beta proteobacterium
AGGGGTCGCTATGTAAATCTCTCCATAGCGACCCTAAACCGCCTGATGCCATCTGGAAGTCACCTGGCCGCTTAAGGTCGAGCACCGGACATAGCCTGAGACACCGCAACTGGTCTGCACGAACCGATTGGCAACAACGTCAATGGTTGTGCTGCCGGTGGTGCGCGTCTGGAAAGTGCGGATGTTTGTGCATCAACGGTTGATGCCAATGTACATGGCGGTGTTTTGTGCCGCTGGCTACGGGACTCTCATGTTTGTGCTGGTGGTGCTCATCATGAATGTGTTCATGATCGTGCATCTGTGCTTCGTGGGCATGTTCGTGTTCATGATGTTCAGTCAGATGCAACCAGATGCCTATAGCCATCAAGGCACCGGCCACGAGTAGAGGCATCGTTATCGGCTCTCCCATTAGCAAGGCCAGCAAGGCACCGAAGAACGGCGCGACCGAGAAGTATGCACCTGTGCGTGCAGTCCCAAGATGACGCAAGCCAACAACGAATAAAGTCAAACTCACGCCATAGGCAAGAAACCCCACCACCATCGCACCTGCCAGATTGGGAAATCTTGGAATGGAAGCGCCAAGCGAGAAAGCAAGGATCAGATTTACGGCACCGGACACCATCCCTTTCATCGAGGCGATCCAGGTTGCATCGGTAAGCGAAACCTTGCGGGTAAGGTTGTTGTCGATTCCCCAAGCGAAACACGCGCCAAGGATAGCCAGCGTCGGCCACAAGCCTGCGAATCGTGCATCACCCGGCCAACTCAGAACGACCGCACCTGCGACGATGGCCCCCATGCCCAGCGCGATGCGTCGGTCGAAGTTCTCCTTGAAGGCAAACCACGCGAGGACAGCGGTGAATACGCTCTCGGCATTCAGCAGGAGGGAAGCACCTGACGCTGGCATCCCGGTCAGGCCGATCATGAGCAGCACCGGTGCGATGATGCCGCCCGCCAGTATCGATCCGGCAAACCAAGGCACTTCATTCCAAGGCAGACGCACGGTCGGCGCGCGGAACAGGCGGCGATACAGTGTCAGCCCAACCCCCGAGCCGAGGTAGAGGAATCCCGCCAGTAACCACGGACTCATGGCATCGAGCAGCCATTTCGCCAGCGGTGTTCCTGCGCCAAACAACAAGGCAGCGCCGAGTGCGGCAGGAACACCGGGTTGGGAAATGCCTTGCTTCCAGGTCATGTGGTCAGCCTTGGCACAACAAAACGACAGTTAGCCGGCCACTGCGCGCACGGGCGTCAATCCCCATTCCGCAACCCCCTCCGGCAAGTGAACGGCATCGAACCCGTGCTGCTTGAGCAACCTCACCGCATCGACCGCCATCAAGCAATAAGGGCCACGACAATAGGCAACGATTGATTTTCCCTGTGGCAACTCTGCCAGACGCAACTTCAATTCATCAATCGGCATCGACTGCGCATAGGGAAGATGTGCCGCTTCGTACTCAGATGACGGGCGGACATCGAGCACCACCACATCGCCCTTCTTCGCCAGATTGACCAACGAATCGCGATCCTGTGGCGTCAGTTCCTTTGGGTGGCTGGTCAGTTGCGCCAGCGCCATTTGCAGTTCGACAAGCCGATCCTCTGCAAGCGAGCGGATCGAGACCCAGAATTCAGAAACGGCGCGGTTCGCAATCCGATAGACAACGTTCTTGCCTTGCTTCTCTGTCTCCACCAAATGGGCGGAGCGCAGTTCGCGCAGATGAGCGCTGGCGAGCTTCATGCTGATTGAAGCTTCTCTGGCCAGCCTCTCTACCGTCTTCTCACCCTGGCACAGCAATTCAATCAACTCCAGCCGTTTCGGGCTGCTCGCTGCCTTCCCGATACGAGCGACCTGTTCGTAGAGCAAATCCTTAATCTGTCGAGAATTGTCCATACGCAAAATCTAGGTGTTGGTTCGGTTGCTGTCAATGAGCGGGCGCCGACTGGCGAGCGGTGATTGACACTCAAAACTCCGTGCTCGATAATAATCTAACGATTGTTAGATTATTAATCAGACCGGAGGTATGCCGAGTGACCAGCACCTTATTCATACTCAACGACGCCCCCTATGGCACCGAACGTAGCTACAACGCATTGCGTTTAGCCACATCGCTCGCCAAGAACGAAGCTGAAACAGTGCGCGTATTTCTCATGGGCGATGCCGCCGCCTGTGCCCGCAGCGGACAGAAAGTGCCCCAGGGTTACTACAACGCTGGCGACATGTTGGTGATCGTCGCGCGGAAGAATGCCGAGATTGGCGTCTGCGGCACCTGCATGGATGCGCGCGGCCTTGCCGAAACTGACTTGGTCGAGGGGGCCAAGCGCAGCACATTGGCTCAACTCACCGAGTGGACGGCCTGCGCCGACAAGGTTCTGGTGTTCTGAAGCACACAACTAGGAAAACCCCATGTTCTTTCGCCAACTGATGGCCGCCGAGGCCACCCTTTCCTATTTCTTTGGTTGCGGT
This sequence comes from uncultured beta proteobacterium, assembly GCA_963810175.1. Taxonomy (GTDB): domain Bacteria; phylum Pseudomonadota; class Gammaproteobacteria; order Burkholderiales; family Rhodocyclaceae; genus Azonexus. The sequence continues at coordinate 2,462 of CAWEMU010000040.1, forward strand.
AGCTGCCATGTTGGCGTTGCCGTCGATCCGGTACTCGGCGATGAGGGCTGGTTTATTGAAGAAGCCAGGAAGCAGGATGTACGCATTACCCACGTGTTCGATACGCACGTGCATGCGGATCACTACTCCGGTGCCCGTGCGCTGGCCGAGAAGACCGGCGCTTTGTACTGCCTTCATGAAAGCAATGCTGGCCGGGTGAATTTCCCCTTTGAGGCGCTGCGCGACGAACAGCATATTGCCGTTGGCAACGTCATGATCAAGGTCTTGCATACCCCCGGCCACACCCCGGACAGTGTTTGCCTCGTAGTCACCGACCGACGGCGTGGCGAAGAGCCTTGGTTCGTGCTGACGGGCGATTCGATGTTTGTAGGAGCCATTGGTCGCCCGGATTTGGCCGGGCAGGAGCGTGAAATGGCATCGGTACTGTTCGACAGTTTGCACGAACGCATTCTCGCCCTGCCTGACACTGTAGAACTCTATCCTGGGCATACCTCGGGCAGCGCTTGTGGTGCCGGAATCTCTGGCAAGCCGATGTCCACCCTGGCCTTTGAGAAACGCTGGAATCCTCTCTTGGCGATGGAACGGGAGGCATTCGTTGATGCGCTGACCAAAGAAATCCCACCCAAGCCGGCTGAAATTGAACAATGGGTAGCATTCAACCTTGGCGCGGCATGAGCGCCGCCGAGAGCATCCAGTACGGTATCCGGGTCAATCTTGGGCAGTTTCTGCATCAACTCTTGCAGGTGTTGCTGGTTGGAATGACCATCGGCATGATGCGAATTGTCGTGCCCGCATTGGCTGAAAGCGAATTCGGCGTACCGCGTGGCAGCTTTACGCTCCTGGTGGCATTCGTGGTTGGATTTGGGGTGGTCAAGGGGGCGCTGAACTTCGTTGCCGGCAGGCTTGCGGAATCCTGGGGCCGACGACGCGTACTGTTGCTCGGCTGGGTAACAGCAATCCCGATTCCGATCCTGATCTATTTCGCCCCGTCGTGGTCATGGATTGTTGCTGCCACCTTGTTGCTGGGGATCAATCAGGGCTTCACTTGGTCAATGACACAAACCGCCAAACTTGACCTTACCCGCCCTGATCAACGCGGACTGACCATCGGTTTCAACGAATTTTCAGGGTATGTCGGTGTGGCTATTGCCGGTATCGTCACCGGGTATCTGGCTGCCGAGTTGGGGCCGCGAATCGGATTGCTCTATTTTGGCCTCGTAGTAATCGGTTCTGCAACCTTGCTCACAGCGCTGTTCGTCGAAGACACCTTGCCGTGGGCAAGAAAAGAGAAACCCATGGCGGCTGCCAGTGGGGCAACGCTGCATCCGCGTTATCCGCTCAGTGTTTCAGCCAAGCCGACGACTGGAGAGGTCTTTTCTTTAGTGACATGGCGTGACCGCCGGTTCTTCGCGATTTGTCAGGCCGGTCTGGTGGAAAAGTTTGTCGATGCGCTGATTTGGGTTTTCTATCCGGTGTTTCTGTTCTCCAAGGGCGTCAGCCTGCCCGGTATTGGCTGGATTATCGGCGTCTATGGCTTCACCTGGGGCGGGATGCAACTCGTTTCGGGCCGGCTATCCGACCATTGGGGACGCCACAAACTCAACGTCGCCGGCATGTGGATTTGCGGCACAGGGGTAGCCTTGATGGTGTTGGGTGACGGTTCAGCATGGTGGTCGATGAGTGCTGCGGTGTCGGGCTTGGGCATGGCCATGTTGTATCCAAATCTATCGGCCGCAATTGCTGACATTTCAGCACCGCACTGGCGGGCATCGGCAATTGGCACCTACCGCTTCTGGCGCGACCTAGGCTATGGCGTCGGTGCGCTGGGACTGGGGCTGGTAGCGGCATCAACACAATCGACAGAGGGTGCGTTCTGGTTTGTGGCAGCTTCTATGGGGCTGTCAGGGCTGGGACTGGCCATTTTGGGTGAGGAAACCCATCCACGTCTGAATCCTGCCGACGTTGGGATTCAAACCAACGCGCGGGATAAAGAACAATAGGCCAAGGAAGAAATCCAGCTCGCAGTGAATCGGGAATGGTGCCAAGTGCAGGAGACTGCAACGCACTGATATTAGCCGGACTGGAGATTGACTGGCTGTTTCTTATCAGGTACCGGCCGTTCGCTCCACGTCGTATTTGATTCCCCGATGTCCCTTCCTGGCCGGTTGTGTGAAGATCGCCAATGACCGCTATGTAGAAGGCTGACCGATCACCGCGATTCAGGAATGCTCCGTCAGCGATCAAGCCCGTATGTCTCTTCCCAGTCTAAAGACGCCGTCCCGGCAACGAAAGCTATCGCCATTTTGACCAAAAGTATCTCGAATTCATAGCGCGCCGCGAAACGCGTAGGCCGAGCGCGGCCGCGGCATTCACCAGGGCCGCCACGTTGTGGGGAGGCAGGAACTACAGCAGCACGACGCGTGCGTCGAAAGGCACGCGCTGCACCCCACACAGGCTGGCAAGCTACCGGAGCAGTTCTTCGGTTTCAATCCGCGTATCCGGATGCAAGGACAAAGTGCCCCTCGCGTTTGCCTCGGCTCTTCGGCCGGTCTTTTCTTGGATGTTCTTTTTGCGGTTCTGCAACTGCGATTCAGGGATGCACAGCGCGAATCCGGCTGACAACGGCGCGGCTTATCCCGCTCTCCGGACTTTGGTATCAACCTGCCTCGCCGGACGGCGGGTTCCTTGTCGGCGTCTCGGAACTGCGCCTGGATTTCCTCCACCTTTTTCGCGTTGAAGACCAGAGCCTCGACGCAGTCTTCGTCGAACTTGGACCTTGCCATCCTGCGCAGCCACGCGAAAGCTTCGTGGTTGGACCACGAAGCCTTGTACGGACGCTTGCTGGAAAGGGCGTCGAAGACGTCCGCGACGGCGACGATGCGCGCCTCGAGCGGGATTTCGCCGTCATGCAGTCCGTGCGGATAACCGCTGCCGTCCATGTTTTCGTGATGCGACTCCGCAATGTGGCGCAGCAGGTCGAGGCCGTCGAGGTGTTCCAGGCCGAAGTTGTGGGCGATCGCCTCGATCATTTCCAGGCCGCGCACCGTGTGCTGCTTCATCTCCTCGCGCTCCGCATCCGACAGCAGACCGGCCTTTAGCAGGATGCGATCAGGCACTGCGAGCTTGCCGATGTCATGCAAGGGAGCGAACTCGAATATGCGCTCGATCGTGGCATCGTCGATGGAGGCGGCGCCGGTCGCGGCAAGATGCTGTGCGATCAGGCGCGCGTAGCGGGACATGCGGTCGATGTGCGCGCCGGTCTCCGGATCGCGGTAGTGAACCATGTCGTGCGCCGTCTTGACCGCGGCGGCAAGCACCCGGACTGCGAGCATCTCTGCGGTCACGACTGCCGAGACCAGATGAGCGTGCACGTCGAGCACGCGCAGCGCCGATGCGGAAAACTGGCCCGAGGTGCGGGAGTTGAAGAAGATGAATCCCCAGAAGGAGCCGTCGAGGTACATCGGAACCGTATAGCTGGAGCGGTACCCCTCGTCCTCGAGGATCCTGGTATGAACGTGGCGCCCGTTGTGGAAAATGCCGAGATCGTTGACCACGCGCGGTCGGCCGGTCCGCAGGATTTCCGCAAGCGACGGCAATTCCACGAGGCGCGCCTCGTGGCGCACTAGGTCATTGCGCCCAGGGGAACTGGCGAGGAACGTCTTGAGCAGGTCGGTCGCGCGGTCATACGCCGCGACCGAGATTCGGTCCACGAAATCCAGTTGCGCGTACAGGGCCTCGTGGATCGCGGCGAGCTTTTCGTCGAGCGGGACGCTCGAGTTCAGCGCATCGAGCGCGTCAGCGTGACCGTAGAGGCCGGAATCGGGTTCCCGTTCGATCGCCATACGACGGTCAAAGCGACAAGACGTTCAATCCAATCACCTTCGCGCCGGCACTTGCCGCGACATCCTGGGATACATTTTCTTCCTTTATTCAATCGGCAACGATTTGTCGGCCACTCGCTATTCAGACTCTGGTCGCCACTCTCAGCTTGACCAGAACCAGCAAGAAGTCCCTGACACCGAAATTTCGTGAAATCTCGCACTTTTTTGATTGTACTGGAGGCGATCATTGTTGTCGCAAACAGTCTCGCCGACTTCGTTTTTTCAAGGCGTTGGGGTCGCATCCTTTTTCGAGAAGTCGCTTGACGATTTCAGGAGAGTTGAATGATACCGCCTAGCCGAGGCGGTGCCCTCTGACCATAAGTGGGATGTAAGGTCCAGGCCGTTTTCGATCAGCCAGAGGCCGGCTTCGATATGTTTGAATGCGGTGGCGTCGGTATGTGCTTCGACCATGTCACGCGCAGATTAAATGCATGACGGCTTCCGGGCGACCTGAAAATCAATGACCGCAATCGAGAAAAAACCCGAGCGGCAGCTCCTGGCCGAATCCGGACAACTCCCCCGCCCGTTTTCAAACAACCATCATCCCAAGTTCCCCAGAAAGACTCCTCTACCGGTGCCGGCCACCGCTGCGATGCAGTTGCGGTCCACCCGCTTTTTGGGACGAATTCCGGTTCGGCATCTTGCCCGGTATCTGCGGGTTGCGCGGCGGGCGCGGCGGGGGGACCGGGCGCGGCGCGGCGTGGGCGGAAGGCTCGAAACCGGGAACCACCACGCGCTCGAGATCGCGCTTGATCAGTTTTTCGATGTCGCGCAGGAAGGCGCGCTCGTCGTGGCAGACCAGCGAGATCGCCTCGCCTTCGATGCCGGCGCGGCCGGTGCGGCCGATGCGGTGCACGTAGTCTTCGGCGATGTTCGGCAACTCGAAATTGATGACGTAGGGCAGCGCGTCGATGTCCAGCCCGCGCGCCGCGATGTCGGTGGCGACCAGCGCGACCACCTTGCCTTCCTTGAAATCGGTGAGCGCCCGCGTCCGTGCGCCCTGCGACTTGTTGCCGTGCAACGCCGCCGACTTGATGCCGGCCTTGTCGAGTGTCTTCGCCAGCGCATCGGCGCCGTGCTTGGTGCGCGCGAAGACCAGCACCTGGTTGAGGCCGCGCGTTTCGAACAGGTGGCAGAGCAGGTCTTTCTTCTGCTCACGGTTGGTTTCGATGACGCGCTGCGTCACGAGTTCGGCGGGCGTGTTGCGCGGGGCGACATCGATCGACACCGGGTTGTGCAGCAGCCCGCCGGCCAGCTCGCGGATGTCCGGCGAGAAGGTGGCGGAGAACATCAGGTTCTGCCGCTGTTTCGGCAGCAGCGCGATGATCCTGCGGATGTCGCGGATGAAGCCCATGTCGAGCATGCGGTCGGCTTCGTCGAGAACGAGGATCTCGATCGCTGAAAGATCGACCGTGCGTTGCTGGACGTGGTCGAGCAGGCGCCCCGGCGTGGCGACCAGGATGTCGACACCACGCCGCAGACCGGCAATCTGCGGATTGATGCCGACGCCGCCGAAGACGGCCAGCGAGTTGATCGGCAGGTGCTTGCCGTAGGTGCATACGCTGTCCTCGACCTGGATGGCCAGTTCGCGGGTCGGCGCCAGGACCAGCACCCGCGGACGCCTGGAGGTGCGGGTATTGGGAGTGCTGGCCAGGCGGTGCAGGATGGGCAGCGTGAAGCCGGCGGTCTTGCCGGTGCCGGTCTGCGCCGTGGCCATCAGGTCGTGGCCGGCCATGACGGCGGGGATGGCCTTCTGCTGGATGGGCGTCGGGATGTCGTAGCCCTGTTCGCTGACGGCGCGCAGGAGTTCGGCCTTGAGGCCGAGATCGGTGAATTGCATGGAAACTCCGTGCGAAGTCCCGGCCAGGCCGGGCTCCGCGAATGAATCAGATGAGGGCCAGACCCCGGTCGAGGTCGGCCTGCAGGTCTTCCACCGCTTCGAGGCCGACTGCAATGCGCAGCAGGCCTTCGCTGATGCCGGCCGCGGCCCGGGCTTCGGGAGTGATGCGGCCATGCGTGGTGGAGGCGGGATGGGTGATGGTGGTCTTGGTGTCGCCGAGATTGGCGGTAATGGAAAGCAGGCGGCAGTTATCGACGACCTGCCAGGCTTGTTCGCGGCCCCCCTTGACCTCGAAGGAAACGATGGCGCCGCCGCCTTTCTGCTGGGTCTTGGCCAGTTCGTGCTGGGGATGCGATGGCAGGCCGGGATAGAAGACGCGCGCCACCTTCGGATGTCCTTCCAGCCATTGGGCCAGTTGCAGCGCGCCGGCCGACTGCGCCTCGATGCGGATCCTCAGCGTCTCCAGACCCTTGATAAGCACCCAGGCGTTGAACGCCGAGAGGGTGGGCCCGGCAGTGCGCAGGAACTTGAAGACTTCCTCGGTCAGCGTCCGCGCGCCGCACACCGCGCCGCCAAGCACCCTGCCCTGACCGTCGAGAAACTTGGTTGCCGAATGGATGACGAGATCGGCGCCGAGTTCGAGCGGTTTTTGCAGGATCGGGGTACAGAAACAGTTGTCGACCGCGACCAGGACGCCCCTGGCGTGCGCTGTCGCGGTCAACGCCCGGATATCGGCGATTTCCGTCAGCGGGTTGGACGGCGTTTCGAGGAAGAACAGCCTGGTCTCCGGCTGAATTGCTGCCGCCCAGGCCTGGGGGTCGGTCTGCGGCACGAAAGTCGTCGTAATGCCGGTGCGCGGCATGATGTTCGAAAACAATTGCACGGTTGCGCCAAACAGACCGTTCGAGGCGACGATATGGTCGCCGTTCTTGAGAAGGGCCAGCACGGTGGCCATGATCGCCGACATGCCGCTCGCCGTGGCGACGCAGTCCTCGGCTCCTTCGAGCGCCGCCAGACGTTTCTCGAACATGGTGACGGTCGGATTCGAGAAACGGGCATAGACGTTGCCCTCCTCCTCGCCGGAAAAACGCCTGGCCGCCTGCGCCGCATTCTTGAAGACGAAGCTGGACGTCAGGTACAGCGCCTCGGAATGCTCGCCGAACTGGCTGCGTTCCTGGCCGGCGCGAACGGCCAGTGTTGCCGGCCGGTAGTTCGGTGCGTCTGGCATCAGTCCCGGCCTGCCGATGCCAGTTGCAGAACGAGTTGCTGGGCGGACTGGCCGTCGCCGTCGCCGTCGCCATCACCGTCGTCTTCGTGGTCGCCCGACTTCTTGCCGCGATTGCCTTCGACGGCATCAAGGTAGTGTTCGTCAATATCGCCGGTGATATAGCAACCGTCGAAACAGGAGGCATCGAATTCGGTCAGGTCCGAGCGAATGCTGGTCACCGACAGCTTGAGCGCCGCGATATCCTGATAAACCAGCGCGTCGGCGCCGATCTCGCGGGCGATGCCGTCGCCGGTGCGACCGGTGGCGATCAGCTCGGCACGCGTCGGCATGTCGATGCCATAGACGTTGGGGAAGCGCACCGGCGGCGCCGCCGAGGCGAAATAAACCTTCACCGCGCCTGCCGCCCGGGCCATCTCGACGATTTCGCGACTGGTCGTGCCGCGCACGATGGAATCATCGACGAGCAGCACACGCTTGCCCTTGAACTCCTGGCCAACGGTATTGAGCTTCTGGCGCACCGACTTCTTGCGCATCGCCTGCCCCGGCATGATGAAGGTACGGCCGACGTAGCGATTCTTGACGAAACCTTCGCGGAACGGGATGCCCAGCGTCTGCGCCAGTTGCATGGCGGACGGGCGACTCGAGTCGGGAATCGGGATGACGACGTCGATCTCGTCAACCGGGATGTAGTTCTTGACCTTCTCGGCAAGCAGTTCGCCCATCGCCAGCCGCGCTTCGTATACCGAGACCCCGTCGATGACCGAATCGGGCCGCGCCAGATAGACGTACTCGAAAATGCACGGCGAGTAGGTCGGCTGCTGCGCACACTGCAGGCTGTGGAACTGGTGGTTGAGATCGATGAACACCGCCTCACCCGGTTCGATGTCGCGAACTATCTCGAATCCCAGGGTGTCGAGCGCCACCGACTCGGAAGCGACCAGGTATTCCGTGCCGGTTTCCGTCTCGTTCTTGCCATAGACCAGGGGGCGGATGCCGTAAGGATCGCGGAAGGCGAGCAGGCCGTAGCCGGCGATCAGCGCAACCACCGCATAAGCGCCACGGCAGCGGCGATGAACGCCGGCGACGGCCTGGAAGATGCTTTCGACATCGAGTTCGTAGCCATGCGCCGACGACTGCAGTTCGTGCGCCAGAACATTGAGCAGGACTTCCGAATCGGAGTTGGTGTTGATATGGCGGCGGTCGAGACGGAACATCTCGCCCTTCAGCTGTTCGGCATTGGTCAGGTTGCCATTGTGGCCAAGCACGATGCCGAATGGCGAATTGACGTAGAAGGGTTGCGCCTCGGCGAAGTTGTAGGCTGAGCCGGCGGTCGGATAACGGACATGGCCGATCCCCCAGTTGCCGGGCAAGGCGCGCATGTTGCGGGTCCGGAAGACGTCACGGACCAGCCCCGGCCCCTTGTGCAGGTTGAACGTGTTGCCCTCCGCCGTGGCGATGCCGGCTGCATCCTGGCCGCGATGCTGCAGCACCATCAGGCCATCGTAGAGCAGTTGGTTGACCGGCGATGTCGCCACCACACCAAGAATCCCGCACATAGTCCTATCCGCCTAACTGAACCGAATTCGCTTTGCCAGATCGTCCGGCATCCAGGGCCTCGCTGCCAGCACGGCCGTTTGCAGCGGTGCCGCCAGCGTCGCCTGCTTCCACCAGATCTGCTGCGGCGCCGCGGTCATGCCACCGACTGCGACCAGGATCATGACCACCAGAACGCCACGCGCCAGGCCGAAAAACATGCCCAACAGGCGATCCGAGAGACTCAGGCCCAATGCCTTGACCATGCTGCGTACCGCCAGGCGCACCAGCGACATGGCCACCAGCACCCCGACGAAGACCAGTGCACACCCGGCAAGGGCGCGCACTGCCGGATCGGCGATCCCGCCAAATACCAGTTGCCCGCTCTGCGCCCCGAATTCCAGCGCGGCCATGAAGGCCAGCACCCAGGCAGCCAGAGCCATCATTTCACTTACCACGCCCCGCCACAATCCAAGCACCAGAGACATGGCCACGATACCGATCACCACATAGTCGAAAACTGCCATCACTTGCCTGAGATCACGCCCGAAACGCCTACCTGCTTCATTCTTTCGAGCGCCTGCTCGGCCGCTTCGCGGCTGGCGAACGGCCCTGCCCGCACTCGGGTCTTCTTGCCTCCCGGCGTATCGAGCGGCTCGACGTAGGACTTGACGCCTTTCTCGGAGAGCTTGCTCCGGACAGTCTTGACGTTGTCCTCATTGGCAAAGGCGCCGATCATGATCACGAATTCGCCCGTCTTTGCCGGCGCCGCCGCAGGTGTCGCCGTCTGACCGGCAAGAATGGCCGCCGCCCGCCTGGCTTCCGCCGACGATTCCATGCCCGCAGGTTTCTCCGGGGCCTTTTCGGAAGACTTCTCCGGCTTGGGGGCGGGCTTTTCCGGCGCTTTTTCCGGAGCCTTTTCCGGCTTCGGAGCCGGCTTCTCGGTCTTCGCCGGCGCTTTTTCCGGTGCCTTTTCCGGCGGACTCCCGGCGGTCTTCTCTTCGGGCTTGTCCTTGGCGGCCTCGGACGGCTTGACGCCGGGCTTCACCGCCACAGTTTCGCCAGAACCCTTCTCGGCAGGCGTCGGCGACTTGCCCTCGGCAGCCTGCTCGGCCGGCTTCGCTGCGGGCTTGTCCACCGGGGTCACGGCGAACTTTGGCGCAAACGGCTTTTCGTCCTGCCCCGGTATGCGGATTTCAACATCCTGGACCGCCTGCCGCGGCTCGTGGTCCATCACCATGGGCAGAACCACGGCAACCACCGAGGCAAAGACCACCGCGCCGACCAGCCGGCGGCGGGCGACCTTCCTGAGTTGAGACTGAGCGTCGTTGTCTTCCATGACTAGGGCTTCGCACGCAGCGCTTCGAGCGCTCCGGCCACCGTTAAGAAGGATCCAAAAACTAGGATTCTATCACTTTCGGCGGCTTGTCCCTTGGCCGCCTGCATGGCGACACGCGGCGAGTCGTGGCAGACGATCTGGCCGCCCAGGCGGGCAGCGCCGATTATCCCTGCCAGCAATTCCGCCGGAGTCCCGCGCGGCCCGCCCAGCGTCGCCGCGTGCCAGAAATCGACCTTGTCCTTGAGCGGCTCGAGCGCGCTCCTGATATCCTTGTCGCCGAGCATGCCGACCACCGCATGGGTGCGGTCGAAGAAGCCCATGCTCGAGAGATTGTCGGCGAGAACTCCGATCGCCTGCGGGTTGTGACCGACGTCGAGGACGATCGCCGGCTTGCCCGGGATCACCTGAAAGCGCCCTGGCAGCTCGGTTGCGATCAATCCCGGGCGGATCGCCTGCATGGTTACCGGCAGTCGATCGCCCAGAGCATCCAGGGCCGCCAGGGCGACCGCGGCGTTGCGGAGCTGGGTCACGCCGCGCAGGCCGGGATAGGCCAGGGAGCGCTTGACCAGCTTGTCGCCGGATCTGCACCACCAGCGCCATTGCCGGCGATCCTCCGGGTCACGCTCGAAACCGAAGGCGCGCCCGATCAGACGCAGGTCGGCGCCGATGGACAGCGCATGATCGATGAGGCTCTGCGGCGGGTTGGCATCGGCGCACAAGGCCGGCTTGCCGGCCCGGTAGATGCCGGCCTTCTCGAAACCGATGCTCGCGCGGTCCGGTCCCAGCCACTCGGTATGATCGAGCGCAATGGTGGTGACGACGGAAACATCCGGTTCGTAGGCGTTGACCGCATCAAGCCGGCCACCGAGGCCGACTTCGAGGATTGCTGCCTCGACCCCGGCGGCAGCAAAGACTTCCCACGCAGCCAGCGTCCCGAACTCGAAATAGGTCAGCGCGACATTGCCGGCATCTCGTCTCGCCGCCTCGACACGGGCAAAGGCAGCGCACAGCGCCGCGTCGCTCGCCTCCTGGCCATTCACGCGCACACGCTCGTTGTAGGCCAGCAGGTGCGGTGAGGTGTAACAGCCAACCCTGTAGCCGGCATGAGCGATCATCGATTCCAGAAAGGCACAGGTCGAACCCTTGCCGTTGGTGCCGCCGACCACGATCACCGGACAGTGCTGGCTCTGGCCCAGCACCTCCTTGACCTGACGGATGCGCTCGAGGCCCAGCTCAATTCCCGCCTGCCCTTTGGGGTGGAGGCCTTCGAGGTCGACCAGCCAGTCTGCCAGACTTTTCAAGCGGCGGCAGGCAATTTCTGCAGCAGAGCCAGGACGCGGGCAACCTGGTCGCGCAACTGGCGACGGTCAACGATCATGTCGATGGCGCCCTTCTCGAGCAGGAATTCGGAACGCTGGAAGCCTTCCGGCAGCGTCTCGCGCACCGTCTGCTCGATGACGCGCGGGCCGGCGAAGCCGATCAGCGCCTTCGGTTCGGCGATCACGACATCGCCGACGAAGGCAAAGGAGGCGGAGACGCCACCCATGGTCGGATCGGTCAGGATGGAAATGAACGGCTGCCCTGCCTGGGCAAGCCGGGTCAGCGCCGCCGTCGTCTTGGCCATCTGCATCAGCGAGAACAGACCTTCCTGCATGCGGGCGCCGCCCGAAGCGGAGATGCAGATGAACGGCATTCTCTGCTCGACCGCGGCGTTCACGCCGCGCACGAAGCGTTCCCCGAGCACCGAGCCCATCGACCCGCCCATGAAGTCGAATTCGAAGGCGGCGGCAACGACAGGCATGGTCTTGATGGCCCCCTGCATGCAGACCAGCGAGTCGCTCTCACCGGTTGCCTGGCTGGCTTCCATCAGGCGGTCCGGATAGCGCTTGGAATCCTTGAATTTCAGCGTGTCGACCGGAACGACCTCGGCGCCGATTTCGCTGCGCCCTTCGGCATCGAGCAGCAGATCGAGGCGTTGCCTGGAATTCAGGCGGTTGTGGTGACCGCACTTGGGACAGACCTGAAGATTCTTTTCCAGGTCGGTGGCGTAGAGCACGGCCTCGCACGACGGGCACTTGCTCCACAGGCCTTCGGGCAACGCGCCGCGGCGCTGCACGCCTTGTTCACGTTTGATCTTGGGGGGCAGGAGTTTGGTCAGCCAGCTCATTTGTTCACCTCGTCGACACCACGGCGAATTTCCGCCACCAGTGTTCTTACATTGGCGCAGGCCGTTTCCGCCGTCGATTTCTCGATCTCTTCGATGATCCGGCTGCCGACCACCACGGCATCGGCGATCCGGGCGATGCGCGCGGCGGTCACCGCGTCACGGATACCGAAACCGACCCCGACCGGCAGGCCGGTCTTCTCCCGGATCAGCGGCAGACGCTCGGCCACCGCCTCGATATTCAGCGCTCCGGAACCGGTCACCCCGGCCAGCGAGACGTAATAAACGTAACCGCTCGCCACTGACGCGACCTGCTCGATGCGTGCCGCGGTCAACGTCGGCGCCAGCAGGAAAATGGGATCCATGCCCTGCGCCTTGATCGTGGCGCCGAATGCCGCCGCCTCTTCCGGCGGGTAATCGACAACCAGCACGCCATCGACGCCAGCGTGCGCGGCAGCGGCAGCAAACCGCTCCAGACCCATCGCCTCGATCGGGTTGGCATAACCCATCAGGACGACCGGCGTATTCGTGTCGGTGGCACGGAAGGCAACGACCAGTTCGAGCACCTTCCTCAGGCTCATGCCCCCGGCCAAGGCGCGCTCGGAAGCGCGCTGGATGGTCGGGCCATCGGCCATCGGGTCTGAAAATGGCACGCCAAGTTCGATGACGTCGGCGCCGGCTTCTACCAGGGCATGCATCAGCGGCACGGTCAACGCCGCATCGGGGTCGCCGGCGGTAATGAAGGGAATCAGCGCCTTGCGGCCTTCGGCAGCGAGACGATCGAAAGCGGATTTGATGCGCGACATCAGAATACGATCCCCGATTTTTCCGCGACGGTGTGCATGTCCTTGTCACCCCGGCCGGAGAGGTTGACCAGCAGTATTTTGTCATTGCCCATGGTCGGCGCCAGCTTGGCCGCGTAAGCCAGGGCGTGGCTGGATTCCAGCGCCGGGATGATGCCCTCGATCCGGCACAGCGTGTGAAAGGCGTCGAGCGCCTCGCCATCCTTGATCAGCACATACTCGGCGCGCCCGATATCCTTCAGCCAGGCGTGCTCGGGACCGACACCGGGGTAGTCGAGGCCGGCCGACACCGAATGCGTCTCGATGATCTGGCCATCCTCGTTCTGCAGCAGATAGGTGCGGTTGCCATGCAGCACCCCCGGCACGCCGGCGGTCAGCGACGCCGCGTGGCGACCGGTTTCAACGCCTTCGCCAGCCGCCTCGACGCCGATCAGGCGCACCTCCGGCAAATCGATGTAAGGATAGAAGATGCCCATTGCGTTCGAACCGCCGCCGACGCAGGCGATCACCGCATCCGGCTGGCGCCCGGTCATTTCCGGCATCTGCCAGAGGCATTCCTCGCCGATGACCTTCTGGAAATCGCGGACCAGCATCGGATACGGGTGCGGACCGGCCACCGTGCCGATGATGTAGAAGGTGTTGTGAATGTTGGTGACCCAATCGCGCATCGCCTCGTTGAGCGCATCCTTGAGCGTCTTCGAACCGCTTTCCACCGGCACCACGGTGGCGCCGAGCAGCTTCATGCGGTAGACATTGGCTGCCTGGCGCCTGATGTCCTCGCTGCCCATGTAAACCACGCATTCCATGCCGTAGCGGGCGGCCACCGTCGCCGTCGCCACGCCATGCTGGCCGGCGCCGGTTTCGGCGATGACACGCGGCTTGCCCATGCGCCGGGCGAGCATGGCCTGACCGATGCAGTTGTTCACCTTGTGGGCGCCGGTATGGTTCAGATCCTCGCGCTTCAGGTAGATCTGCGCGCCACCGAGCATCTCGGACCAGCGTCTGGCATGGTAAACCGGCGACGGGCGGCCAACGAAATGTTTCAGATCGTATTCGTACTCGGCGCGAAATGCCGGATCGCCTGCGCTTCGGCATAGGCGGCCTTGCAGTTCATCGAGCGCCGCGAACAGCGTCTCGGCGACGAAAATACCACCGTAGGGGCCGAAATGCCCCTTGGCGTCGGGGAAGTTATAGTGATTCATCAGCTTTCCGCACAGCCGCCACGAAGGCAGCGATCTTCAAGTGGTCCTTGATGCCTTTGCCCGTTTCGACACCGGAAGAGACATCGACCGCAACCGGTCGCACACGTTCGATGGCCTCGCCGACGTTGGCTGCGGTCAACCCGCCGGAAAGCACCAGAAAGCCGGGCAATTCCGGCGGGATCAGCGACCAGTCGAAGACCTGGCCGCCACCGCCGTAACCCTCGACAAAGGCATCCAGCAACAGACCCCGGGCATCGGGAAACGCGCGGGCGAATTCTAACAGATCGAGCCCCGGTCTGACCCGCGCCGCGCGCAGATAGGGACGGGCGAACTGGCGGCAGAAAGCCGCATCCTCATCGCCGTGAAACTGCAGGATGCTGATGGGGAGGCTATCGCAGGCCGCCAGCACGGTTTCCGGCGTGGCATTTACGAACAGGCCGACGACAGCGACGAAGGGGGGAATTCGGCGCGCCAGTTCTGCCGCCCGTTGCGGCGTCACAAAACGCGGGCTCGGCGGATGGAAGACAAAGCCGATGGCGTCGGCGCCGGCCGCCACCGCCGCATCGACATCCTCCTCGCGGGTCAGCCCGCAGATCTTGACACGCGTTTTCAAGCGAACACTCCATCGAGAAGATCGTCGGCCGCATCGGGCAAACCCCAGTGCGGCTCGTAAACCGGGCCGCGAAAATAGAGGCCATCCGGCGAAAAGGTCGGCGCTGCCTGCTTGCGGTCCCTGGCCAGCAGCAACTCGCCGATCCAGCCCGGCGCCTGCGCGCCCTTGCCGATGTAGACCAGCGTCCCGACGAAGTTGCGCACCATGTGATGCAGGAAGGCGCTGGCCTCGAAATCGAACACGAGCAGACTGCCGCTCTGCCGCAGGTCGGCCCGCCATAAGGTCTTTACCGGCGTCTTCGCCTGGCAGCCGGCTGCCCGGAACGCCGAAAAATCATGCTCGCCGATCAGTCGCTGCGCCGCCTCGCGCATCACCGCAAAATCCAGCGGCAGGTGAAACCAGCCAACCCGCCCTTGCCACAAGCCGGGCCGCTGCGGCCGGTTGAGCAGCAGATAGCGGTAGCGCCGGCCGCGCGCGCTGAAACGGGCATGGAACTCATCAGCAACCGGCCGCGCCCAGCGCACCGCGACCGCATCGGGCAGATGCGAATTGACACCGCGCACCCACGCCG
This sequence comes from uncultured beta proteobacterium, assembly GCA_963810175.1. Taxonomy (GTDB): domain Bacteria; phylum Pseudomonadota; class Gammaproteobacteria; order Burkholderiales; family Rhodocyclaceae; genus Azonexus. The sequence continues at coordinate 17,636 of CAWEMU010000040.1, forward strand.
AGAGTGGCCGGTCGATCGCAGTCTCGAAATGAACAACCTGATGCGTCGCATGGACGCCCGCATCGGTACGCCCTGCGCAGATGGCCCCGACCGGCTCGCCGGCGATCTCGCGCAGCGCTGATTCCAGAACATCCTGCACGGTCTGGCCTCCCGCCTGACTTTGCCAGCCGTGAAACGGAGTTCCGCAATACTCAACGCCAAGGGCAATCCTCGTCACCGCCACCCGCTCACCCCAATGAAATCGCCAGACATGAAAACGCCAGGACGGCGAGGCAGATGAAAGAATCGTTTGCGCTCCAGGCTGGCGCCTCGAACTTGAGGGTTTCCGGGCCACCCCAATCGCCGCCACTCCCGTCCATCATGTTGCGCCACGCACCCTTCGGCAACTTGACCTGCAGATTCTGCATCACCAGCGACAGACGCACGACGAACCGCTCGCTGGCCAGGCCGAGTCGCGACAATGGATGGAGCATGGACTGCAACGCCACCAGCAGTCCATGATTCCCGAGAAAGGCGAGCAGCCACGCCAGGCAACCCAGCATCAGACCGAGCCGCGCGACATGCAGGGTCGCATCCCGGACGCCCTCGTGGGTGGGCATCCACGTGACATCGAAAACAGCGTCGCCGGACGCGCCATAGGCAAGTATCAGCCAGACGCTCAACAACAGCCAGCGCATGCGCCGCAGCAAGTGCCACCAGCCGGGGATCGATTTTCGCCTCGCCAACAGCAGAACAGGAAACACCAGCGCGAGCCCCGGCCAGCCAAGGAACTGGATGACGACAATCGCAGTCAGGCAGACCAGCAAGGCTGCAGCAGGATGCAAGGATCCGGTTCCCCAAGAATGCGCATGGCCCCACGCGGGGGCCATGCGCGGTTCGCAAAGCGGGATTCTAACCGTTCAGGCGACCGAGGATCTGTCGAGCCTGTTCGCCCAGATCACCCCCTCCTTCGGCAATCACTTCCTCGAGCAGTTCGCGCGCCTGATCGTGATCGCCCATTTCCTCATACGCCTTGGCCAGTGCGAGCTTGGTAGCCACATCCTCGGCCCCCTGATCACCAACAGACTTGCCGCTGTCCAAACCCTCCGCCAGGCCGACGACCTCGGTTTCCTCGGCAGGATTCGCGGTCAGATCAAGATTGATCGAGGTCAGGTCGAACTCGGGAACCGGCATCGGCCGTCCGAGGAAGACCGACTCGCTCAGGTTGATGTCGAACTCGGCATCTTCAGCAGCGAAGTCAACAGACATGCCGGCAGTTCCATCGACAACCGAAAGAGCGTCCCTGCCGGACTCCTGGATGTCCATCGGATTGACGACAGTATCACCACCCATGTCACCACTCGAGCCATCATGCAGGGCGGACGGGTGAACGATGGTCTCGGTATCGGCAGTAGCGTCACTCAGGTCGAAATCAAGGAGTCCGGTACCGGCCTCGATCGCGCTCGCCGAGAAGTCTGCCTGCGTTTCGAGTCCGGTGAAGGTTTCCGAAAGATCGTCTGCGGCAGCACCGGCACCCATCACCAAGGTTTCGGTCGGGGCAAAATTCGGATTCACCTCCGTTTCGGAGAGAGACTCCTGCGGCAATGACTCGAGATCGAAGTCCAGCGATTCCAGTTGCGGCAGGGGAATGTCGGCCACCGGTTCCGCAGCGGGCGCAGCGAACGCCGCTATCTGCTCGGTCTCGCCCAGTTCGAAATCGAGTGCGCCGAGATCGCCGGTAACGTTCGTCAAGACATGATCATCCTCTCCAGCAGCCCCCGCGGCAACGGCGCCAAGGGCATCAGCATCTTCCGGGGCGGACACTTCCGGAGCCGCCGCGGCCAACCCACCCAGTCCAGCCGCCATCACGCCAAGCGTTCCGGGAAGCAGCACGGTGGATTGTGTTTCGGAGAAGGACGGTGCCGTGACAGGCGCTGCACCCGCTTCGGCCGGAGCAGCGTCTCTGCCTGCGGCATACAAAGGATTCTCGGGGTCGAGCGCAGCCCCCAGGGTTGCCACCTTTTCCCATTCAGGCCCGATGCCGCCGGTCTGCGCATATAGCTCGCTGGCCAGCGTATCGAATTGCTTGACGCTCTTGCGATTGGCGTAGATCTCAAGCAACTTGGCGTGGATGGCGGTCCGGTGCGGATCCTTGCGCAAGGCCTCGATCAGTATCTCCTCAGCCTGCGCATCCCGGCCGTAGGCCATGTAAACATCGGCTTCGGCAACCGGGTCAACTTCGTCGGTATCGATCGTGCCCGGACCGGTCATGCTGAAATCGCGCGTTTCCAGCGGCACGTTACCGGTATCGACGCTCTGGCCGCCGGTCATCCGGAACACGGAATTCGGCCCGAGACTCGATGGGCCCGGAACCGCAGCAGTGAATTCAGGCTCGGGCTCGCTGCGTCGCCGCCGGAGCAGGAAATAACCGGCCAGCAGTGCGAGAATGCCGCCGCCACCGATCAGTGGCAGTGCGTCGAACTGCTCCAGGAATCCGGGCGCCGGCGCCACCGCCGGCTTGGCGGGTGGCTCCTGGGGCTTGACTTCGGCTGCCTTTGGCGGCTCGGCCGGCTTCGCTTCTTCCGCCGCCTTGGGTGGTTCTGCCGGCTTCGGCGCCTCGACAGCGGGAGGCTTCGGCGCCTCGACAGCCGGAGCCGCGGGCGCAGGCTCAGCCGCCTTTGGCGGTTCGACAGGTGCCGCCGGCTTCGCCTCTTCCCTCTTGCCGGAAGCTCTCTCCTGCAGTTCTGCCAACTGCTGGGTCTTCATGTCCACGAGTTTCTGCAGTTCGCTGACATTCTTCTCGAGCAGCGCCAGCCTTTCCTGCGCCTCCTTGAGTGACCTGTCCTTGGCTATCAGATCGGCTTCGACCGCCGCCGACGCCTTGCCGCCGGCGACACCCTTGGAGGCCATTTCGGTACTGGAAACCTTGACCTGGTCCTTGGCCTGGTCAACGGCCGACGGCTTCTCGGCAACGCTGGCGGCGATCTTGCCGGCAGCAGTCTGGGCCGCCGCCTCCTGCGCAGGCTGCCCCTTGGCGGCCAGCGAGGCCAACTTCTGGCGGTAACTGTTCCAGTCCTGTGCCTGCGCCTCGTAGAACTTCCTTGCGTCAGCCTTGGGCTCTGCGGCGACGGTGGCCCGGTCCGGAATATTCAGTATGGCTCCCGCCTTCAGCCGGTTCATGTTGTCGCCGGAAAACGCTGCCGGATTCTTCTTGAACAGGCCGACCAGCATCTGCTCCAGCGACACATCCTCGTATTTCGTTTCGCCGGCGATCTTGCGCAGCGTGTCACCCGGCTGGACGACTCGCGACCCTGACTCGTCAGTCTTCTTCGGCTCCGCCACGGCTCGTGGCGCCGGGGTGGACCTGGCCGCCTCCGGAACGGCTCCGGCCGCCGGTGCCGCAGCGCTGCCGCGAACCGTATCGACCACTCGCGCATCCGCGGTTGCCGGGCGTCCGGCGGCTCTCGCCGCCACCTCCGGTGGATCGAGAAGGAAGGTATATTCGCGAACGACAGGCCCGGATGGCCAATTGAGTTCGACGAGAAAGTCCAGGAACGGCTCATTCACCGGGTTTCCGGAACTCACCTTGATCACCGGGGAGCCATTGCTGCGCTTCCCTATGGCAAATCGCAGATCGTGCAGGGTCGAGGAATAGTCGATGCCCGCCGCGCGGAACGCCTTTTGATCAGCAAGCCTGGCTGTCATCCCAGCCAGTTCGGCGCGCGACGCACTGATCTCGATCTCGGCACGCAATGGCTGCCCCAGGCCGGAGAGAACGGTGATCTTGCCGAGGCTGGCGGCTTCCGCCAACCACGGTGCGAATGAAAGACAGGAAGCCACAGCGACTGCCGCGGCACGTCTCTTGAAGTTTGTCCGGATTGTATCGGTCACGCCACCACCCTGAGCGTCAAAATATGGACTTTCAAATTAACATCATGTACTTAGCAAATCAAGCTAATCCCGGTTCTAAACAGCAGCTTTTGGTATATTTCCAACATAAAAAACCGGGGCCGCGGCCCCGGTCACATCTTGAAGCAGCCTGATCAGGCGTCGAGCAGGATGCGCAGCATGCGGCGCAGCGGCTCGGCGGCGCCCCACAGCAACTGGTCGCCGCAGGTAAAGGCCGCCAGATACTCCGGACCCATCGCCATCTTGTGCAGACGGCCGACCGGCACGGTCAGCGTGCCGGTCACGGCAGCCGGGGTCAGTTCGCGCTCGGAGATCTCGCGATCGTTCGGCACGACCTTGGCCCACGGGTTGGCCTTGGCCAGCATGTCGCTGATTTCATCGAGCGGCACATCCTTCTTCAGCTTGATGGTCAGCGCCTGGCTGTGGCAGCGCATGGCGCCGATGCGCACGCACAGGCCGTCGATGGGGATCGAGCCCGGGGTACGGAAGGCCGGACGGCCGAGGATCTTGTTGCACTCGGCGCCGCCCTTCCACTCTTCCTTGGACTGACCGCCGTCAACCGGCACATCGATCCAGGGGATCAGCGAACCGGCGAGCGGCGTGTTGCGGAAGTTCTTCTTCGGGAAGGCATCCGAACGGATCGTCTCGGCGACCTTGCGATCGATGTCGAGAATCGCCGAAGCCGGATCAGCCAGCAGGTCGGCCACCGACGAATGGATGGCGCCCATCTGCGCGATCAGCTCGCGCATGTTCTGGGCGCCGGCACCGGAAGCCGCCTGATAGGTCATGGACGTTGCCCACTCGATCAGGTCGTTCTGGAACAGGCCGCCGAGGCCCATCAGCATCAGCGAAACCGTGCAGTTGCCGCCGATCCAGTTCCTGCCGCCCTTGGCCAGCGAATCCTTGATCACGTTCATGTTGACCGGGTCGAGGATGATCACCGCGTCGTCAGCCATGCGCAGTGCCGACGCGGCATCGATCCAGTGGCCATTCCAGCCGGCGGCCCGCAGCTTGGGGAAGACTTCCTTGGTGTAGTCACCGCCCTGGCAGGTGATGATGATTTCACACTGCTTCAGCGCGTCGACCGCGGCAGCGTCCTGCAGCGGCAGGGAGGCTTCCTTGCCGCCGAACACCGGCGCCTTGCCGCCGGCGGCGGACGTCGAGAAATACACCGGATCGATATGGGCGAAATCGCCCTCTTCGACCATGCGCTGCATCAGCACGGAACCGACCATGCCACGCCAACCGACCAGACCAACCTTCTTCATGACTCTCTCCGAATGAATCTTTGTTTAACGTCCGAACCCGTCGTTCGGTTTACGCCAGCGCCGCCAGCACGGCGTCGCCCATTTCCTTCGTGCCGACCTTGTTGGTGCCGCGCTCGTAGATGTCAGCCGGTACGATAACCTTGCGCCAGAACCGCTTTGACCGCGTTTTCGACGCGCAGTGCCTGCTCTTCGAGGCCGAAGGTATAGCGCAACATCATCGCTACCGACAGGATGGTGGCCAGCGGATTGGCGACGCCCTTGCCGGCGATATCCGGCGCCGAACCGTGTGACGGCTCGTAGAGGCCCTTGTTCTTTTCGTCGAGCGAGGCGGACGGCAGCATGCCGATCGAGCCGGTCAGCATCGATGCCTCGTCGGAGAGGATGTCGCCGAACATGTTGCCGGTGACCATCACGTCGAACTGCTTCGGCGCCTTGACCAGTTGCATCGCGGCATTGTCGACCAGCATGTGGCTGAGTTCGACATCCGGGTAGTCCTTGCTCACCTCGATCATCACATCGCGCCAGAGCTGGGTGCATTCGAGCACATTCATCTTGTCGACCGAGCACAGCTTCCGGTTGCGCTTCTGCGCGGCCTGGAAGGCGACATGACCGATGCGGCGGATTTCCGACTCGCTGTACACCATGGTGTTGAAGCCGACGCGCTCGCCGTTCTCCTCGCGCACGCCGCGCGGCTGGCCGAAGTAGATGTCGCCGGTCAGTTCGCGAACGATCAGGATGTCCAGCCCGGCGACCACTTCCGGCTTGAGCGTCGAGGCGTTGGCCAGTTCCGGGTAGAGGATCGCCGGGCGCAGGTTGGCGAACAGGTTCAGATCCTTGCGAATGCCGAGCAGGCCGCGCTCCGGCCGCTGTTCGCGCGGCAGGCTGTCCCACTGCGGGCCACCGACCGCACCGAGCAGCACGGCGTCGGCCGCTCGCGCCAGCTTCCGGGTCGCTTCCGGATACGGCTCGCCAGTCGCGTCGACCGCAGAACCGCCAAGCAGCGCCTCCTCCATCTCGAACTTGAGATCGAGGGCGTTGAGCACACGCACTGCCTCGGCAGTGATTTCAGGACCGATGCCGTCACCCGGCAGAACACAAATTTTCATGTCGTCTCCTTGTTACGCGAACAACCAGGGCTGGTCGATACGCCGTTTTTCCTCGAATTCCCTGATCTTCGCGGCATGGCGCAGGGTCAGGCCGATGTCGTCCCAGCCGTTGAGCAGGCACTCCTTGCGGAAGGCATCGATATGGAAAGGTATACCGTAGCCATCCGGGCGAATGACAGCCTGCGCCGGAAGATCGACCACCAGCTTGTAGCCGGGCGTCGCCTCGACCTGCTGGAACAGCGCCTCGACCTCGCTGGCCGGCAGGACGATGGGCACGATGCCGTTCTTGTAGCAATTGTTGAAAAAGATATCGGCGAACGACTCGGCGATGATCGCCTTGAATCCGAAGTCGAGCAGCGCCCAAGGCGCATGTTCGCGCGAACTGCCACAACCGAAATTGGCACGGGTCAGCAGCACCTCGGCACCCTGGTAGCGCGCCTGGTTGAGCACGAAATTCGGGTTCTTCGGCCGGCCGGAATTGTCCTGGCCGGGCTGGCCGACGTCCATGTAGCGCCATTCATCGAAGGCATTCGGGCCGAAGCCGGAGCGCTTGATCGACTTCAGGAACTGCTTCGGGATGATCGCGTCGGTATCGACGTTGTTGCGGTCGAGCGGGGCGACCAGACCTTCCAGACGAATGAACTTTTCCATTATTCCACCTTCTTCTGCACAGCTTCGCCGCTCTTCTTGAGGGCACCGCCGACGGCGTCACCCGTCTTGTTCAACGCGCTGCCGACCGCCTCGCCACTTTTTTGCAGGGCTTCGCCGGTCTTCTCGGCGCCAATCGCGACGTCCTTCTTGATCCCCTGGGCGGTGTTGCAGGCGACAAGCGCCACGGCCAGCAACCCGATCGGCAACGAACGCAGTCCCACCATCGCCTACAGGATGTCGCGGACATCGGCGAAGCGGCCGGCAATCGCCGCCGCCGCGGCCATCGCCGGGCTCACCAGATGCGTGCGACCGCCCGGCCCCTGGCGGCCCTCGAAATTGCGGTTGGACGTTGACGCGCAGCGCTCGCCCGGCTCCAGGCGGTCGGCATTCATCGCCAGACACATCGAACAGCCCGGTTCGCGCCACTCGAAACCGGCGGCAACAAACACCTTGTCCAGCCCTTCCGCTTCAGCCTGGCGCTTGACCAGACCGGACCCCGGCACTGCCAGTGCGAGCTTGATACTGGCTGCGACATGGCGCCCCTTGAGGACCGAAGCCGCCTCGCGCAGGTCCTCGATCCGCGAATTGGTGCATGAGCCGATGAACACCTTGTCGATGGCAATCTGGCTGATCGGCGTGTTCGGATTCAGGCCCATGTACTGCAGGGCGCGCTCCATGCCTTCGCGCCTGACCGGATCGGTCTGCCTGGCCGGATCCGGAACCGCGGCATCGATGGCGACGACCATCTCCGGCGAAGTACCCCAGGTCACCTGCGGACGGATGGCTCCGCCTTCAGCGTGACCACGCGGTCGAACTGCGCGCCGGCATCGGAATGCAGGGTGCGCCAGTAGGCCACGGCGCGCTCCCAGATCTCACCCTTGGGCGAGAAACGGACGGCCTTTCAGATAATCGATCGTTTTGTCGTCGACCGCGACAAAGCCCATGCGCGCACCGCCTTCGATGGCCATGTTGCACAGGGTCATGCGCCCTTCCATGCTCAGGCCGCGAATGGCACTGCCGCCGAATTCGATCGCGTAGCCGTTGCCGCCGGCGGTGCCGATGGTGCCAATGATGGCCAGCGCCACATCCTTGGCGGTCACGCCCTTGCCCAGCCTGCCGTCGACAGCGATCAGCATGGTCTTCGATTTCTTCTGCAGCAGGCATTGCGTGGCCAGCACGTGCTCGACTTCCGACGTCCCGATGCCGTGCGCCAGGCAGGCGAAGGCTCCGTGCGTCGAAGTATGGGAATCGCCGCAGACGACGGTCATTCCCGGCAGCGTCGCGCCGTTTTCCGGGCCGACGACATGGACGATCCCTTGTCGCGGATCCTTGAAAGGGAAATACGCCAGGGTGCCGACTTCGCGGACGAAAGCCTGCGGACTGGTCACCTCGTGCACAAGATGGCGGTCGATGTAGAGGAGCGCCGTGCCGTCCGCCTCCTCATGAACGACATGGTTTTCCCAGAGCTTGTCGTAAAGGGTCTTCGCCATGAAACGCTTCGATTGGGCCGTAAAGCGATGAATTATGGCACAGGATCGGCGGTTTTTGCCCCGCCGGGGGCGTCGACCGCAGCATCCTCGCGCACCCAGCGCCAGACCAGCGCGAAGCCGCCAACGGCGAAGACCGACGCCAGCGTGTAGGTCCAGCCGGCGCCGATGCCATCCCAGGTCCAGCCGCTGATCAGCCCGCCGAGCAGGCCACCGGCGCCGAAAGAGACGCTCGAATAGAGCGCCTGTCCCCGCCCCTGCGCGCGACCGGGAAACCACAGGTTGATCGCGGCGATTGACGATGCGTGGTAGGCGCCGAAGGTCAGGCCATGCATCACCTGGGCCAGGACCATGACCGCCAGCGACTCCACGCCCCAGCCGATCAGCAGGAAGCGCAACACGGCGGCGGCGAAGCTGGCCAGCAACAGAACGCGCAGCGAATAGCGCCGGGTCAGCCGTGCCATCAGCATGAAGACGACAATCTCCGCCAGCACGCCGAGCGACCACAAGGCGCCGACCTCGGCCTTGCTGTAACCGTGATCAGCGAGGTGGATGGAATAGAAGACATAGAGCGCGCCATGCGCTGCCGACATGGCGAAACAGGCGGCGAGCAGCGCCCGCACACGCGGCTGGCGAAGGATGTCGCGGACCGCCAGACTGTCGTGGAAATGCGGCACGGCGGGCGCATCGGGCACGACTGCGGCGAGCAAGACGATGCCGGCCAGGATTCCCCAGCACACCCAGAGCACGCCGTTGAGCGGCAGCACATCGAGCACGGCGCCGGTACCCAGCACGGCAACGATGAAGCCGACCGACCCCCACAGCCGGATGCGGCTGTAGCGTCCGCGCTCCTCGCGCAGGTGGTCGAAGGTCAGTGTCTCGACCAAGGGCAGCGCGGCGCTCCAGAAGAAGGCGAGAACCGCCATCGCGACCAGCATTCCGCCCAGCCGGTCGAGCCAGAAGAAAGCGGTGAATCCGGCCAGCCCGGCCAGTGCCGCGAAACGGATGATCGCCATGCGCCGCCCGAAGCGATCGGCCAGCCAGCCCCAGAGATAGGGGCCGAACAGGCGCATGAGCTGCATCTGGGACATCAGCAGGCCGATGTCCCAGGCGGAAAAACTCAGGGATTGAAGATAGAGCCCGAAATAGGGCGAAAACGCGCCGATGAAGGCAAAGTAGAAGAAGTAATAGCCCGAGAGGCGCCAATAAGGCAGAGCATGCATCCGGCAATCTTACCGGATGCACCCGCCGGCAGAGGCGCTATCAGGCGCTGACCGACTTCTGGCCGGCACGGAAGGCCAGCAGCAGGTGGTACAACTCGTCCTTGAGCCTGACGCGCTGCTTCTTCATGTCCTCGAGCGTGAAATCCGCGACCGGCATGTCATGCTCTTCAAGGTCCTCGACCTTGCCGGTAAGGCGATGGTAGCTATGATAAAGCTTGGCGAAATGCGCATTGCCTGTCTTCAGCGCATCGATCGCATCGTTCATTTCAGGAAATTCGTGGTGAAGGTCGTGGTGTTCGACTTGCATGTTGGTCTCCCTTTGCGGCTTTTCCGCCTTGAGCAGCGGCAAATTTTCGGATTTTACGCGATTTTTCCCGGAATGCGCGGCGTGCTGACCACGACATCAGCACACTGCGCCCGATGGCGCAGGGCGTGGTCGATCAGCACGAGCGCCAGCATGGCTTCGGCAATTGGCGTCGCGCGGATGCCGACACAGGGATCGTGCCGGCCTTCGGTGGCCACCTCGATTGCATTGCCGTTAACGTCGATCGAGCGCCGAGGCTGGGCAATCGACGAGGTGGGCTTGATGGCCATGCTGACGACGATATCCTGACCGGTCGATATGCCGCCGAGAATCCCTCCGGCGTGGTTGCTGACGAAGCCCCGAGGTGTCATTTCGTCGCCGTGCTCGCTGCCGCGCTGCGCGACCGAGGCGAAGCCGGCGCCGATCTCGACGCCCTTGACGGCATTGATGCCCATCATTGCGTAGGCGATCTCGGCATCCAGACGATCATAGACCGGCTCGCCCCAGCCCGGCGGAACGCCGGTCGCCATGACTGTGATCCTGGCTCCGACCGAATCCAGCGACTTGCGCAAGCCGTCCATGTAGGCCTCCAGTTGCGGCACGAGCGGCGCATTGGGCGCGAAGAAGGCATTGCCGTCGATGTCGTCGAGCCGCAACGAACGGAATCTCGATCGGTCCCAGGGCGCTCATCCAGCCGCGGATGCCGATGCCGTAGCGCTCGCGCAGCCACTTGCGGGCAATCGCCCCGGCCGCCACGCGAACCGCGGTCTCGCGCGCCGAGGAACGGCCGCCGCCACGATGGTCGCGGAAACCATACTTCTGCGTATAGGTGTAGTCGGCGTGGCCGGGCCGGAAGGTGTCGGCGATATTGCCGTAATCCTTGCTGCGCTGGTCCTGGTTGCGGATCAGCAAGGCAATCGGCGTGCCGGTTGTCCTGCCCTCGAAGACGCCGGAGAGGATCTCGACGGCATCCGGCTCGCGGCGCTGCGTGACATGCCGGGACGTGCCCGGCTTGCGGCGATCGAGTTCGCCCTGGATGTCGGCGGCGCACAAGTCCAGTCCGGGAGGACAGCCATCGACGACGCAGCCGATTGCCGGGCCGTGCGACTCGCCGAAGGAAGTGACAGTGAACAGGGTACCGAATGTGTTGCCGGACATGGGAGGGGTCGGTCTAAAATGGAATCAGGAGTTTACCATGACGAGCAAAAAGACCCCTTCCAGGACGTCAACCGCAGCCAATCAGCCGCCCGGGCCGCCGGTTCGCGGCAAGACGGGACAGCCGGCCACGAAACCCCGCCAGCAGGCAGATGTTCGCTGGCAGCGCTCCAAGCGCTATGGCTGGGACAGTCGTTAGCCGGAAACGCAAAAAGGCGGCCGGGGCCGCCTTTTCTCTTGCCGGATCGGCGCGCAGTCAGATCTGCGACTCGTCCGGCCAGTTCTTGATGTAGTTCTTGAGCATCTTGTTCTCGAAGCTCTGCTCCTCGAGCACGGCCTTGGCGACATCGAGGAAGGAGATGACGCCCATCAGCGTATCGCCATCCATGACCGGCAAATAGCGCGAATGCTTTTCGATCATCAGGCGGCGCAGGTCATCGACCTCCATGTCGGGAACGGCGGTGACCGGGTTCCGGACCATGACATCGCCGACCGTCACGCCAACCGGGCATGAATCATGCGCCTTCAGCGCCTGCAGAACCTCGCGGAAAGTCAGCATGCCGGCCATCTTGCCGGACTCCATGACGACCAGCGAACCGACATCGAATTCCGCCATGGCGTCGATGGCCTCTCCGAGCAACTGCTTGGGCGTTGCGGTAAACAGGGTGCCGCCCTTGAGATTGATGATCTCTCTGACCTGCATGGCGTTTCTCCGGGAAGTTTGGATTGTCGAACCACGATGTTAGTGCATCCGGCAGGTTTGGGAAAGGACCGGCAACGGCGATTTCCCTCACCACGGGAAATCAGGATGCTGGTTTTTCCTGAGTTCCCCGGCACTATGCGCGGAAACTTTATGGCATTGGCACTTGTCAGATGTCATATCGGCCAATATAATCGGCCATATGACCTTAGGCATAGATCGTCAGGATGCTTGGGTATTTCGGGAACGCTGACGAAATGGAGATTGAATGATGGCAAACGCAAAAACCCCGGAGACAATCGACGCCCGGGAAATTCGTCGCAGGCTCGGGCTCAATCAGCAACAATTCTGGTCGACGCTTGGCGTGACCCAGAGCGGTGGTTCCCGCTACGAAAGCGGCCGCAACATGCCGAAACCGGTGCGCGAACTGTTGCGTCTGGTGCACGTCGAGGGAGTCGATATCGCGTCAATCACGCGGGACGACTGGGAAGTCATCGAGTACCTGAAGACCAAGGAACCCGAGATGTACAAGTCACTGAAAAAGTCGGCGCACGGCAAGGGCAAGAAGGCCGCCTGAAAACTGGCCTGCAAGAGCCGTTCGACCGCGCTTGAAGGAAGTCACCTTGGGTGGAAAAGCAGGTATCACGGGGAGACGAGAACCCGAAGGCCTGTTTTTTTTCGGATTTCGGCGGCGAAATTCTCGAGATCATCCGCTGCCAGGCGTTGCAAGCGCGGAGCGGATGGCTGCAGCGACGGCCGCGCCAGTCCGTAAAGGTGGATGCCCGCAAGACCGGGCGCGACCGCTTCGAGCTGGTCGCAATAGGCTGCCCGGGCGACGGCGTCCGGCGCTGCGCCATCCAGGGCGAACCAGCAGGTCTGGACCCAGGTCGTGGCCAGCGTCGCGCATTGCGCCAGATCGCGGCGAATCCGCTGCGCATCCATCGGGACGCCGTTGATCGCCTCGACTTCGGCAGGCGTGCCGCGATCGAGCTTGAACCAGACTTCACCGCCCAGTTCGCCTAACGTGCGAATGCCATCCTGTACCGTCCGGCGATGCAACAGGCTGCCATTGGTGATCAGGCGTACCGGCAGCTTGCCGGCCAGCCCGTGCCGCTCCAGGGCGCGCTTTACCAGCAGGACCACTTCGGGAAAATCGGCGGCACTGGTCGGTTCGCCGTTCCCGGAAAACGCCACGTCCACCAGGCGACGGTCCTCGGCGGGAACCTCGCGCACCATGAAATCGCCCATCAACGCATCATCAAGAAAACCCGACAGTTCCCGCTCGAAAAGTTCGAGATCGATCGCCGGCGGCCCGCCGCGGGTCAGGTTCTCGACCTGGCAATAGACGCAGGCCCAGTTGCAGGCATTGTTGACATTGAGGTTGATGCCCACCGAGACGCCACCGGCGCGGCGGGAAACCACGGGATACACGTAGCGCAGCCCGGCACTGTCACGCCGGTGGTCTTCGATCGTCAGCATGGGTCCATTGTATAATCCGCGACCACTCAAGAGACGAATCCGCCATGTTGATTACCCGCCGCCTCGAATTCGACGCGGGCCACCGCATCCCCGATCACCGCAGCCAGTGCCGGCACCTGCACGGCCACCGCTACGTCATCGAGATCACGCTCTCGGGAAAGATCATCGACAAGGCCGGCGACGCGGCCAACGGCATGGTCATGGACTTCTCGCAGGTCAAGCAATTGGCGCGGGAACATCTGGTTGACGCATGGGATCACGCCTTCCTGGCCTATTCCGGCGATGCCGCCATCGTCGATTTCCTGGCCTCGCTGCCCGGCCACAAGACAGCCCTCCTTGACCGCGTGCCGACGGCGGAAAACCTGGCACGCATCGCTTTTGACCGCTTGAACGCCGTCTACCGCGACACCTACGGGAATCACCTGCAACTCGAGCGCATTCGCCTTTACGAAACGCCCAACTGCTGGGCTGATGCGGTCCGCCTCGGGACAGACTGATGCTCGCTCGGCGGGCATCTCATCCTGCTCTTCTCCCCGGCCCCGCTGGCTCTTCCGGCAACATCAACGCCGACAGCAGGATGAACTCGATCTACTCGGTGATGTCTTCCCGGCGCCGGGCATTGCAGGCAAGACGCAGCCGGTCGCCGTCTTCGTTCAGTTTGTTCAGGGCGCTATCCATATGGGCTTGGCGCTGCCGGTTTCGGCCAGCAGCGCACAATGGCGGAATGTGCCGTTAGCCAAAACCTGACCTAGAAAAAAGCATAACCCGTCCGCGTCTTGTGGCTTTCAGGGCTGTTCCAGTCGGTGGCAATAAAGCATAAATTGTCCTATCCTTAAGGCGAATACGAAGCTCAATCGACATCCGGACACTGGATGTCATCGTCGGCCACCTGCCCAGACGGGCGTTGAACCTGACGATCGAATGGGCCATCGAACATCGTCAGGAACTCATGGAGGACTGGAATCTATGCCAAGCCAGACAACAGCCCAAGAAGATACAGCCGCTGGAGTAATTCCCGCTGCGCCTTGGCGGATTCTGGCAGTAACGGTCCTGTCTGATTACCGGCTGGCTGTCAGCTTCCGGGATGGGCGTAAATGAACCGTCGATTGCTCGGCAATCAAGGCAGCGAGGAATCGGGGCATCTACGGCCCGCTGCGTGACCCCGATTTCTTTGCCCAGGTTCGTGTGGAACTCGGCGCGCTCACCTGGCCGAATGGCGCCGATCTCGATCCGAGTTGGCTGCATGCCGAACCGGCCGAAAGGAAATCGTGGTCTGTCCCTTTTTGATTTCGTCCTGTAGTCGTCCTGTTAGGCGGCTTGCTGTTCACGGGCGTCGTTACGGCCGCCGATGGCGAACCGGCGCCGCTGGAACGATACGAGATCCCGAAACCGGGGTCGGACCTCGTCGGCAGCATCCGTGCCGTCACGGTGCGCGAGGAAGAGACGCTGGTCAACATCGCCCGCGAACAGGGCATCGGCCAGGAGGAAGTCGTGAACGCCAATCCCGGTGTGGACCGCTGGCTGCCGAAACCGGGCAGCGAAGTCATCATCCCCGGTCACAGGCTTCTGCCAGAGGGCGCGCGCAGGGGCATCGTGATCAATCTGCCGGAATACAGGCTCTACTACTTCCCGGAGCCGGCAAAGAAAAACGCCCGGCCGAAGTCATCACCGTTCCGATCTCCGTCGGCCGGATGGACTGGAAGACGCCGCTCGGTCTGACGAAGATCACCGGCAAGCAGAAGAATCCTTCGTGGACACCGCCGGCCTCGATCCGCGCCGAGCACGCGGCCGACGGCGACATACTGCCGCACTTCGTGCCACCGGGTCCGGACAATCCACTGGGGGCCTACGCGCTTCGACTCGGCATTCCGGGATACCTGATCCACGGCACGGACAAGGAGTTTGGCGTCGGCATGCGCGTCACTCACGGGTGCATGCGGCTGCTGCCAGAGCACGTCGAGGCGCTGTTTCAGCTTGCGCCGGTGGGCACCCCGGTGCGACTCATCAATCGGCCGATCAAACTGGGCTGGGAACCGGACGCTCACTATCTCGAAGCGCACCCGCCGCTTGAGGAGGATGCCCGCCCGATCGAGGAAATGATTTCCGCGACCTTCGACGAGATCACTCTAAAGCTTGCCGCCCGACCAAATCTCGCATTGGATGAAGCTGCAGTAAGGATTGCGGTCATCGAGAGATCCGGACTGCCCGTGCCGATCACTCGCGCGAGCCGGTCGAGCCACGCTTTGAGAATCCCACCCGGCAGCACCTCACTGACGGCTGGTCGCGGCGAGTTCCTCCGAGATCCTGCAGCAGCGAGTCGGCTGCCGCGGTATCACGCCCTTTCAATGAAATGACGGATACTTGGCCGTATCAACCCTTCCCCTCACGGACAAGGGCCTTAAGCTTTACTTGTACATCGACTTCTTGAACATGCGGTCGATCTTCGTTTGCGTGTCCTGGCAGCACGCATTGGCAGAATCGGCTGCAGACTTGGCGGCATCGGCCTTGGCCTGCGCCGTCGCCGCCGCGGCAGCCGCTTTGTCGGCGCTAGCCTTGGCGGCCGAAGCGTCGGCGGTGGCCTTGTCGGCGATCGCACGCACGGCCTCGAGGTCTTTCGTGGTGGCGCAGCCGCCAAGCAAAGCAAGGCTAAGGGCAAACACTGCGGGAGCAGTAATCTTCGTCATAACTCTTTTCTCCGAGAATAAATGAGTTAACGACACCTTCACGGTGCCACGAGTGGGCAAAAACGCATCACTCTAATGTATTCTAACTAGTGCACCCTTCCCAAGCAAACCCATAATCTGGCTCATCTGCGCATTGGTCACGGCGACGCAGCCTTTGGTCCAGTTGAGGTCGCGGTGAATTTCGGGGTCGGCGCGACCCAAGCCATGAATGCCGATGAACCCCCCGAGCCTGGTGTTCTGCGGTGGGACACGCCCTTCGGCATGCGCTTCTTGAATGGCATCAAACTCCGCTTGGCTGATTTCGCCCGCTGCCAAACCCTTCTTGGCGCGTGCGAGGGAGGGGTAGTTGAAACCGATGAAGGGCCCAAAGTCCCCACTGGACTTCATCCACGCGATTCGATAATCGCCGAGTGGCGTCTTGCCGTCACCGTGCCGCTTCTCCTCGGTGATCCCCCAGCGACCGACCGAAACTGGGTTGAACACCGCAAGGACCTTGTCCCCGCGCAGCACACGCATCTCCCGCTTGGCTGAATCCACGTCCACCACCACCTCCGCGCCCGTGTCCGCCCAGCCACCGCCGGCGGCAAACAAGAGGGCCGACAGGCAGGCGGGCGTGAGACGGCACAGGACACGCGTCACGTGCGACTCCGCGATTGGTGCCGGTTACCGCGCAGCTTACGATGCAATCTGGATCCTTGGGACATTGCGCGTGAAGATCACCCGCACTCGGTGGCCGCAGCAGGACACGCTGGCGGGCAGCCTTCATCCGCTTGAGCGAGAAGATTCTGCATTCAGTTGAAGTTAGAAAATTGAACGGCACCGTGGAGTGTCTCTCTTCTCCATCGGCCGTACAAGAGTAATTGGGGACTCGTCAACTCAACACGGCACGCTGGTCCGGCGATACCCGAAACTGGGCGCCCATCGGCGCCGTGACGCTCAATCCCGAACGCGACTCCATCATAAAGACGCATTTGCCTGGTCTAGATACTTAAACATTGGCTGCATGACCGAGACGACAACGACCTTGACGCGCGCCGATCGCCATCGAGGGCGTTTTCGAGGCCGACGCCTCGGGAACCGCGACGTTTCACGAAAGCCGTGCCCCCGACCAGAACTTGCTCGACGAAGTGGAGGCCAAGGTCCGCCGCGCCGGCATCGGCATCGTTACTTCGGGGTGCTGGCACCCCACGCATTGCTGCGGTCAGAGTTCCGTCTGGTTTCGGCAGAACAGCAGTCGCCCAAACAATCAAATCTTGGACTACCTCGCCGTCTGCTC
>CAWEMU010000041.1:0-38433 GCA_963810175.1 uncultured beta proteobacterium
ATTCTCTTCTCCTTGTTCGAATCCACACCGTTCGGTGGCAATTTGCCCGCATTGCGGGGGGCGACCGCAACTAGCCGCCGGCGCCCTCCGGGACAGCCAGGACGGCGCGCACGCGTTCCAGCGCCAGCGCCTGCCCGGCGGTCGTTTCCTGGCCGCTGGCGGCAACATCCGCCACGACAGCGTCGACCAGCGCAAGCATCCTGGCACGATCCGCCGGGTCGGCGAGCAGGGCCGGCAGCGTCGCCAGTGCCTGCTCCGGTTCGAAGCGGACGATGAGTTCCTGGACGCCCCGGATGCGCCTGAGCTGGTCCGGCGTACCGGCCGGCAGCAGGGCGCGGTGCTTCCTCGCCAGATCGGCGCGCATCTCGAGCCGTAATAGCGGCAGTGGCTCGCCCTTCCTTTGCAGGATGAAGCCGATGCGCGCTGCCGCCTCGGCAAAGCCGCCCTTGCCGATCTCGCCCAGCGCCGCCCTGACCTCGGGCAGTTGCCGCGGCTCGACGGCGGGCAGCTCGCGCTGCATGTCGGTCTCGTACGCGCGCAAGGCGAACATGTTGCCGTAGAGCTCGAAGAAGGACGCCTCGCTCAGCGCATTGCGGACGTCGCGGTAATAGTCGAGCGAGGCGACGATGAATTCCGAGCCCATCTTCTCCACCTGCCGCCAGGGATCTGCGCGTGCTCCTTCCGCGCGACGGCACCCGAGACGAAGATGCCGAGATGGCCGACATCCTTGTGCAGCAGGCCGACGATGACCTGGCCGCGCGCCTTGATCTCCTCGGTCGAGCCGTAGATGTCGGCGACCCAGTTGAAAGCCTGTTCCGGCGGCGTGATGTTGTCGCCCATCGAGGCAAACAGGATGATCGGCGCCCGGATCTCGCGCAGGTCGAGATAGCGGCCGGCATTCGAACGGATGCCGCCGGTCCACAGCTTGTTGCCCACGAACAGGTTCTGCGTGATCCACTCGATTTCCTCGCGGTTCAGCAGGTAGAACCCGCCCCACCAGCGCTCGAACTCGAGGAAGCGCGACGGCTCGCTGTCGATCTTGGCGAACAGGTTGTAGTACTTCTGCCAGAAGGTGTTGGCCGGATTGAGGTTCTCGAAGTTCTGCACCAGCCACGCGCCATCGAAGACGCCGTTGGACCTCAAGTCGTATTCGCGCTGGTTCGACTACTCGCGGGCGCGCGACGACATGTTCAAGTTCACGCATACCCACTGGGCGCCGTGGACCGTGGCCGACTCGAACGACAAGAAGCGCGCCCGCCTCAACATCATCACCGACCTCCTGGCGCGCATCCCCTACAAGGAGGCACCGCGCGAAAAGGTCCACCTGCCCAAGCGCCAGGCGGCGGGCAAGTACATCGAACCGGTGCATGAAGTGGATCGCGTCAAGGAAGTCTTCTGACGAGGCATCGGCACCTCCGCCCGGCGCACGCCGGCCGCGACCGTCACGATCCGGCCGGCGGCAGCGCCAGGTAGCGTTCGATCGCCACGCGGTCATTGAACAGCAGGCGTTCCCTTCCCAGGCGGTCGGCCAGGCCACAGTTTCGCACGACCTCGAGCACGCCGGGGTTGAGCCCGGCGAGCCAGAGTGTCGCGCCGCGCTCGGTTGCCCGCCGCTCGCCCTCGATCAGCGCCTGTAGCGCCGAATACTCGATATCCGGCACCCGGCTCATGTCGAGGACGAGCACCCGCGGCTTGTGCTCGTCAACCAGCGCGCTGATGCCCTCGGCGACCAGTTGCGCGTTGACGAAGAAGATGCGCCCCTCGGGACGGACGATCAGCAGGCCGGGAAAGGTTTCGTCGTCCGGATGCTCGGGCGACAGCGGACGCAGCACGTCGGCACCCCGCTTGCGTCCGATCACATGTAGTTGCGGGCGCGCCTCCTGGCTTGCCAGGCCGATCAGCGAGACGATGATCGCCACGACGATGCCCTGCAGGGTGCCCAACGCCAGCACCCCGATGCCGGCGATGAGCGCCCAGCGGAACTCCATTGTCCGCACCTTGCGGATCGCGGCGAACTCGGCCGGCTGGATCAGCCCGACCGAGTAGACGATGACCACCGCCGCCAGCGTCGCGTGCGGCAGCAGGCCGAGCACCGGCGCCAGCAGCAGCATCGTCGCCGCCGCCACCCCGGCGGTGACCAGCGAGGCCTTCTGCGTGCGTCCGCCGGCCGCTCGCACCACGGCCGTCTGCGAGGTACCGCCGCCGGCCGGCATGGCGCCGAGCAATGCGCCACCGAGATTGGCCGCCCCCGAGGCGAGCAACTCGCGGTTGGCATTGACCGGCGGGTCATCGCGTCCGGCGAAAGCGCGCCCGGCGGCGATCGACTCGGTGAAGCTCATCAGCGCAATGCCCAGCGCGCCGGGCAAGAGTTGCTGGACCAGGTCGATGTCGGGCAGCGTCAGCGACGGCAACCCCTGCGGGATGAGACCCACGGTCGACACGCCCAGGGCCGGCAGGCCAAACAGCCAGACTGCCGCGATGCCGCCGCCGACGGCAACCAGGGGCGCCGGCGAATGCGGCCAGCGCCATTCCATGCCGATCAGCACGATCAGCGTCGCAGCCGCGACGGCCAGCGTGACAAGCGAGGTCTCCGGCAGTTGCTGCGCAATGCTCAGGATGTCCCGCAGGAAACCTTCCTTGTGAATGTGGATGCCGAGCAGTTTCGGCACCTGGTCGAGGACGATGACCAGGCCGATGCCGGCCTTGAAGCCGGTCAGCACCGGCGTCGAGATGAAATTGGCGACGAAACCCAGGCGCAGCACGCCGGCCAGGATCAGGATCACGCCAACCAGCGCGGCCAGCGTGGCACCGGCGGTCACCAACAGGGTCGGGTCGCCATCGGGCACCACCAGTCCGAGCTGGGTTCCCGCCAGGATGGCCAGCGTCGTCGTCGAACTGACATTGAGTACCCGCGACGAGCCGAGCAGGGCATAGATGACCATCGGCACGAAGGCGGTGTAAAGGCCGACGGCCACCGGCAGCCCGGCTACGGTTGCATAGGCCATCGCCTTGGGCAGGACCACGGCCGCCGCCGTCAGCCCGGCGACGATGTCGAGGCGCAAGCCCCCCGTGCCACTACCTGCGGCGCCTGTCGCACCAGCTTTATGCGTCATGGTACTGCTCTCCTGACCAGAAAATGATCCCGCCGGCAGAAAGCCGTCGGTGGTCGTTGTGCCCTTGAAGCGGCATCCTGGTCAGGCGGAAGCCGGCATGTTGGAAGCGGTAAGCTGCATCGCGCGTACGGCGACCCGAGAAAGCAGGGTAGTCATCAGCCAATGGTTCACAGGTAGCGCATGGCGTCGTGGTAATTCATCGATTTTGGCGGTGGCAGTTCGGTTCGCGCGAGGCGCCCAATGATAAAGGCTCTCCGCTGTGGCATCGGGCCTTTCAGTTCGATTACGGCAAAATCGACTTCGGCTCCCGATTCGGTGCGCGTTTCGTCGAGTACCACATTCATCGAGCTCAGGCGAATGCGTCTCGGCTCGATCGACAGGTAATCCTGCGGGTTGTCGAGTACGCTCTTGAGCGTTTCGAGTTCGCTTTCCAGCAGTGCCTCGCCGCCGCCCATCGTCTCCAGTTGCCGCTCGTTATCGAGCAGTTCCGCCTCGAGTCGGGCCTGCTGACTGGCTTCCGCCGGCGCCTCGCCCAACATCGACCCCAGGCCCGGACCGTGTTGCTGCAGCAACCGGAGGCGTGCCCGGATCAGCGACCGGTTTGCCTGCAGTTCCTGACGCTCGCTGCGTTCTGCGCCAATCCCCGACAAGGCACGTGAGATGAGATATTCGAAAATCTCGACACCGATGACGCGGCGCAAGACCGCTTCATCGGGGCCACACAGTCGCGTCTTGTGATCGGAAAAGTTCACCGTCATCTGCGCCACGTCACGCTGGACCACATCCCCTTGCAGCCCCAGACCGAAGACGCGCTGTTCGGTGAACGCCATTCCGAGAACCAGATAAGCCTCATCGAGTTCAGGAAATTTCTCGAACAGCGTGCGCAATCCGTCCGCGCGGGCGAGTACGTCCTTCATGTCCGACGGCGAGACAAAAAACGCGCGCAAGGCTGCATCGGCAGACCAGGTCTCGGTCAACATGCGCCGGACGGCCGGAAGCAACTTGACCAGTCCCTGCAGGAACCTGATCGTTGTCTCGACCGAGGGCGCCAGGCGCTTGTGACAGTTCGGCAGGAGTTTCAGCCGCGGGTTGGTCAGCGCGATGGCCTTGTCGACAGCCCATCGAACCATCTCCTCGGATACCCGATCGGTATCGAAATGGCCAGCCCGGTGCTTGAACCAATCGAGAATGCCCATGCCTTGCCCCTCCGCTTACAAGTTCCTGATCAAGCCCCCGCCCGTCTCAACGGATTCTCCGCCACGCGCGCGCCCTTGGCCGCTCAGAACTTCTCCGGCACGACCTTGTACGGATAGTCGGGTTCCTTGTACTTGCCGGGCGCCTGGCGCTTGGGCAGTTCGATCTTGCCGCGCTTGATTTCCTCGTAGGGAATCTTGCTCAGCAGGTGCGTGATGATGTTCAGGCGGACCCGCTTCTTGTCGTTCGACTTGCCGACGAACCAGGGCGCCCACGGCGTGTCGGTCTTCTCGAACATCTCGTCGCGCGCCCGCGAGTAGTCGTACCAGCGGCTGTACGACTTGAGGTCCATCGGCGACAGCTTCCAGATCTTGCGGCCGTCGTCGATGCGCTGCTCGAGGCGCCGCGTCTGCTCTTCGGGACTGACTTCGAGCCAGTACTTGAGCAGGATGATGCCGGATTCGATCATCAGCTTCTCGAAAGCGGGCACGACATTCGAGGAAGCGCTGGCCTGATCGTCGCTGCAGAAACCCATGACCCGCTCGACGCCGGCGCGGTTGTACCAGCTGCGGTCGAAGATGACGATTTCGCCGGCGGCCGGGAAATGCGGCATGTAGCGCTGCACATACATCTGGGTCTTTTCGCGCTCGGTCGGCGTCGGCAGGGCGACGACCCGGAAGACGCGCGGGCTGACGCGCTCGGTGATCGCCTTGATGGTGCCGCCCTTGCCGGCGCCGTCGCGCCCTTCGAAGACGACGCAGACCTTGAGGCCCTTGGCGACGACCCATTCCTGCAGCTTCACCAGTTCGACGTGCAGCTTCGCGAGTTCCTTTTCGTATGCCCTGGCGCCGAGCTTCTCGCCAACCGGAGTTGCCTGCTTCTTCCCTGCCTTCTTCTTGCCCATCGTGCTCTCCTTGAATAAATGATATGCCTGGCCGCGGCGCCATCGCTTCCATCATAGGCCGCTGGCCGAAAGCCGGCAAGCCGGAGCCGGCATCGCTGTCGTCTTGAAGCGACGGCCCAGGCAAGCAGCTTGCGCTTCCTATGGTTTGTTATCCTACTCCTAGCCCCGTTAATTCCATACACACAAGACGACAATTGTTACACTCGTTTCGACATCGCAACCGGTTCGTGACATGACGACCGCCCCCTACCCTTATTGGTATCCGCCGCCGCGAAACGGAATGGTTCGTGTCGGGCCGTTTCTCCCGCTGCGGGACCTGTTGCGAGAGTTCGGCGTACCACCAGAACGTGTTTGGCAGAAGTTCGGATTTGCCGAAAGCACCTTTTCCGACCCTGAAAACACGATCGCAGCTGAAGTCAGGGGGGCGATTCTGGCGGATTGTGCACGCGAAACGGGTTGTCGCCATTTCGGTCTTCTGTTGGGGCAGCGTATCGATGCTTCCTCACTTGGGGCCATCGGTTTCATGGTGCGCAATGCGCCTGACGCACGGACGGCTCTCAGCGAACTTGCCGCAAACCTGCGGTTTCACAATCGCGCAGCGGCACCCTATCTGGAAGTAGCCGGCCGGCAGGCTATCTTCGTTTTCGAAACACTGTACCCATACGCGGAAGGATGGGAGCAGATCGACGACGGTGCGATGGCGGGTTTGTGGAACATCATGCGTACCTTGTGCGGGTCCGGGTGGTTGCCGAACGAAGTGCGCTTCCGACGCGGGAAGGCTGGACAACATCGAAGTGTATCGGCGTTTCTTCAGGGCTCCTCTGCTGTTCGGTGCCGAGCAGACTGCAATGATATTCAGTGCGTCGTGGCTTTCCGAGAAGGTGCAGACAGCCGACCCGGGCTTGAGAACTTACTTCGAGCAATACGTCCAACTCATGAAGGACTTCAGCAGCGACGATCTCGTCGCGCAGGTTAACCAGCAACTGGTTCACCTCCTTGGGATCGCGGCGCTGTTCCCTTCAGGAGGTCGCCAGCCAGCTAGGCCTCCATCCGAGGACTCTTAACCGGCGACTCCGGGAGGCCGGAACCAGCTTCCGCGAACTGCACCGCACCGCCAGGCACCAGTTGGCGTGTCAGCTGCTACGTGACACAGGGAGCAGCATTCCGGCGATTGCCACCTTGCTCGGCTATTCGGGAAGCAACGCATTCGTCAGGGCATTCGCGCAATGGGAATCGGTTCCACCTGCTACCTGGCGCAAGGGGGTGAGGTCTGTCACGCCGTTGGGGCGCAAGTAGCTGTCGGAAATTCGCATGGATTGGGGTGCTATCGACACCCGGGCATCCGGCTGACAAGCGGGGTTACCCGATACCCGGAACTTCCAGGTAAAGAACGAAGAACGAACATCGGATCGTTGACGCCCAAGTGACGTGCGCCGGATGTGCGCCTGATTGCCAACCATGCTCCCGGCAAGTAAGATAGCCAATCGCTTATATATCGGGAATTGACCATGCCCAGCAAATCGTTCGTCACCATCACTTCCGATCTGACCAAAGCCATGGGCATCCTGCGCAAGGAAATTCCCGACACCATGCAGGGCTTCAGCGCCATGCACAACGGGGCGATGAAGGGCGGCGCGCTCAGCGAACTGGACAAGGAATTGCTGGCACTGGCGATCGGCGTCGCGCAACACTGTGACGGTTGCATCGGCTTTCACGTCAAGGCGCTGATTCGCCTCGGCGTCACCCGCGAACAGCTGATGGAAACGCTGGGCGTCTGCGTCTATATGGGCGGCGGGCCGGCCCTGATGTATGCCGCCGAAGCGGTGCGCGCCTACGAAGAATTCACCGCGCCAAAATAGGCGCGTCCTGCCGAGCGGCCGCCACCTGGCAGGATTGCCGTCGCGACATCCGTCCGCATCCAGCGATGCATCTGATGGCGGTCACTTCGAGGGAGTCGCTGCGAAGTCGGCTGCCGCCCCGGGGATCGCGGAAGCCAGGCGCAAGCGAAATGGTCTGACCTGCGAAATGGTCTGACCGAGCGCAATGCCAGAAAAACTGGTAGGATCACAAGCACTCTCTGGACGACGGGTAGCCAAGGGAACTTCAGCGCGAAATGTCGCGTAAAGCGGCAGATCTACTGGAAAAAC
The DNA here is from genome assembly GCA_963810175.1 of uncultured beta proteobacterium. Taxonomy (GTDB): domain Bacteria; phylum Pseudomonadota; class Gammaproteobacteria; order Burkholderiales; family Rhodocyclaceae; genus Azonexus. Next base: position 7,359 of record CAWEMU010000041.1, read on the forward strand.
GAAGCGCGCTCAGTCGGGAGAGCCGTCCCGACTTTCTGGATTACTGAAGAGGTTCACCGATGACCGACCCATCCCAATCCCGTTTCCCCTTCGCCGGTCAAGCAAGCCATTCCCGTTCTTGGCCAACAGGTTGTCGATTACTGGATCGACGGCTGGCAGCGCACCATCCTGTTCTGGGATGTCCTGCGCCAGCGGAGCGACCAGTACTACGCGCAGAAGGCGAAGGAGGTGCCGAACGTGCTCAGTTTCGACGCGGAACTGGTGCTGGACGGGCGGACCTTCGAGCGGCCGGCCAATTACCTGCTGGTGCGAGTCAAGCCGCCGCAAGGCGTGGTGATCGACCCGAAGAAACGCCCGTTCGTCGTGGTCGACCCGCGCGCCGGACACGGACCCGGGATCGGCGGCTTCAAGGCCGACAGCGAACTCGGCATGGCGATGCGCGCCGGCCATCCCTCCTACTTCGTCGGCTTCACGCCGGAGCCGATGCCGGGCCAGACCATCGAAGACATCATGCGCGTCGGAGGCCGTGTTTCTGGAGAAGGTCATCGAACTCCACCCGCAAGCCGAGGGCAAGCCCTGCGTGATCGGCAACTGCCAGGCCGGCTGGGCGGTGATGATGGTCGCTGCGACCCGGCCGGAACTGTTCGGGCCGCTCATCATTCCCGGTTCGCCGCTGTCCTACTGGGCCGGGGTCGAGGGTGAGAACCCGATGCGCTACACCGGCGGCCTCGCCGGTGGCAGTTGGATCACCGCCCTCACCAGCGATCTCGGCGGCGGCAAGTTCGACGGCGCCCATCTGGTCGAAAACTTCGAGAATCTCAATCCCGCCAATACGCTGTGGACCAAGAATTACGACCTGTGGAAGAGGGTTGACACCGAGGGGCAGCGCTTTCTCGAGTTCGAGAAGTGGTGGGGCGGTCACGTCAATCTCAACGCCGAGGAGATGCAGTGGATCGTCGACCAGCTGTTCGTCGGCAACCGGCTGGCCACCGCCGAAATCGTCACCAGCGACGGCGTGCGCATCGACCTGCGCAATATTCGCTCGCCGATCCTCTGCTTCTGCTCCAAGGGCGACAACATCACGCCGCCGCAACAGGCGCTCGGCTGGATCGTCGATCTCTACGGCAAGGACGACGACCTCCGTGCCTGTGGCCAGACCATCGTCTACGCCATCCACGAAAGCATCGGCCATCTCGGCATCTTCGTCGGGGGCGGAGTAGCCAGGAAGGAGCACCAGGAGTTCGAGTCCAACATCGATCTGATCGACGTTCTGCCGCCAGGGCTGTACGAGGCGGTGATGACCCCCAAGGCCGGCGCCGTCAATGCCGATCTGGTCGGCGGCGACTGGATCGTGCGCTTCGAGCCGCGCACCCTGGACGACGTCCGGGCCATCGTTCAGCCCGACCCCGAGAACGAACGCCGCTTCGCCGCCGCGCGGCGGGTGTCCGAGATCAATCTCGGCCTCTATCGCACGCTGTTCCAGCCCTTTGTCCAGGCTCTTGCCAACAACCAGACCGCCGAATGGCTGCCCAAGCTGAATCCTGCCGAACTGCCCTACGAACTATTCTCGGACCGCAACCCGCTGATGCAGCAAATCGCCCTGCTCGCCGAGCAGGTGCGCGAGCAGCGCCGGCCGGCTTCACCCGACAATCCGATGCTCCAGTTGCAGGCCATGATCTCGGACGGGATCATCGCCGCCCTCGACGGCTATCGCGATTTGCGCGATCGCACCATGGAGCAGATTTTTCTCGGTCTCTACAGCTCGCCGCTGTTGCAGGCACTGGTCGGAATACGCGCCTCGGATGAACCCCCGCGCCGGCATCCCGGCATCGAACCGGAGCGGATCGCCTTCATCCAGCAGCGCATCGCCGAACTCAAGGCGCGCCTTGCCGAGGGTGGCTTGCGCGAGGCGGCCATTCGCAGCCTGGTCTACATCGGCATGGCGGGACCGGGGGTGGACGAGCGGGCCTTTGCAATGCTGCGCCAGATACGCGCCGAACAATGACGGCCTGACGCTGGCGGAGTTCAAGCAAATGCTGCGCGAGCAGTTCTTTGGCCTGCTGCTCGACCGCGACGGCGCGCTGGCCGCGATTCCGAAGATGTTGCCCGCCGACGCGGCCGCTCGGGCGGAGGCGCTCGGCGAAAATCCGTGAGGTCGTGTCCTCCATCGGCGAAGCCAGCGGTGAACGCGCCGAGCGGCTGGCGCGGATTGAAAAACTGTTCGCCGCTGCCGAACCAGGGGCGGCGGGTTCAGGCAAGGCCGGCGCATAGGCATCGATACGAGGAACAAGCGATGGAACGCAAGCACGAGAAATACAAAAGACTGATCGCCCGCTGCAAGGCCCTGACGCCGGTCCCGACCGCCGTCGCCCATCCCTGCGACGAGAGCTCGCTCAAGGGCGCGGTCGAAGCGGCTGAACTGGGCATCCTGCAGCCGATCCTGGTCGGGCCACGGGCGAGGATCGAAGCCGTGGCGGCGCAGTTCCAGCTCGACATCTCCGGCTACGAGATCGTCGATGTCCCCCACAGCCACGCCGCTGCCGACATGGCGGTGCAACTGGCGCGCGAAGGCAAGGCCGAGATGCTGATGAAGGGCAGCCTGCACACCGACGAACTGATGGGCGCGGTGGTGCGCAGCGCGACCGGCCTGCGCACCGAGCGGCGCATCAGCCACGCCTTCATCATGGACGTGCCGAACCTGGACCGGGCGATCATCGTCACCGATGCGGCGATCAACATCTTCCCGACGCTGGAAGACAAGGTCCACATCGTCCAGAACGCCATCGACCTCGCTCACGCACTGGGCCTCGAACAACCGAAAGTGGCGATCCTCTCCGCCATGGAGACGGTCAACCCCAAGGTGCCGTCCACGGTCGAGGCCGCCGCCCTGTGCAAGATGGCCGACCGCAAGCAGATCACCGGCGGCATCCTGGACGGTCCGCTGGCGCTGGACAACGCCATCGATCTCGCGGCGGCCCAGATCAAGAATATCGACTCGCCGGTGGCGGGGATGGCCGACATCCTGGTGGTGCCGGATCTGGAAGCCGGCAACATGCTGGCCAAGAGCCTGACCTTCATGGCCGACGCCGATGCCGCCGGCATCGTGCTCGGCGCCCGGGTGCCGATCATCCTCACCAGCCGCGCCGATTCGGTGATGACCCGGCTGGCCTCCTGCGCGGTGGCGGCCCTGGTCGCCCAGGCGCGGCGGGAGAGCGCCAGCAAGGCGGTGGGCTGATGAGCGACGCGATCCTGGTTCTCAACGCGGGTTCCTCGAGCATCAAGTTCTCGGTCTTCCTGGAACGGGGCGCGGCGCTGGACCTGTTCCTCGGCGGACAACTCGAGGGCCTATACACGGCGCCCCGCTTCAAGGCCAAGGATGCGGCGGGCGCCGTGGTCGGCGAACGGCAGTGGGCGGCCGGTGAAGCACTTGGTCACGATGGCGCCATCGCCTATCTGGCCGGCTTCCTGCGCGAGCAACTCGGGGAACACCGGCTGGCCGCCGTCGGCCATCGGGTGGTGCACGGCGGCCTCGACTACGCTGCGCCGGTGCGGCTGACTGCCGAGATCGTCGGACACCTGGAGCAATTCATCCCGCTGGCACCGTTGCACCAGCCGCATAACCTCAAGCCGATCCGCCTGCTGCTGGCCAACCAGCCGGAACTGCCGCAGGTGGCTTGCTTCGATACCGCCTTTCATCGCAACCAGCCCGAGGTGGCCCAGGCCTTCGCCCTGCCGTCCGAGATCACCGACCGCGGCGTTCGCCGCTACGGTTTCCACGGCCTTTCCTATGAATACATCGCCTCGGTCCTGCCCCAAGTTCGACCCGCGCGCGGCGGCAGGGACGCACCATCGTGCTGCACCTGGGCAACGGCGCCAGCCTCTGCGCAATCCACGGCGGCCGGAGCGTCGCCAGCACCATGGGCTTCACCGCCGTCGACGGGCTGCCGATGGGCACCCGCAGCGGCAATCTCGATCCCGGCGTGGTTCTCTATCTGATGGACGAGCTGAAGATGGATGCCCGCGCCATCGAGAAACTGCTCTACCAGCAGTCGGGGCTGCTCGGAGTCTCGGGCGTATCGAGCGACATGCGCACCCTGCTCGCTTCCGACGAACCAAGGGCGAAATTTGCGGTGGAATTGTTCGTTTACCGCATCGGTCGGGAACTGGGTTCGCTAGCCGCCGCGCTGGGCGGACTCGACGCGCTGGTGTTCACCGCCGGCATCGGCGAGCATTCCGCCGAGATTCGGGAACGGGTCTGCCGCGCCGCCGCCTGGCTCGGGGTGGAACTCGATCCCGCCGCCAACGCGGCTGGCGGTCCACGCCTGAGCACGGCGGACAGCCGGGTTGCGGCCTGGGTGATTCCGACCAATGAAGAACTGATGATCGCCCGCCATACCCGGCGCCTCCTCAACCCAGCCTAGCAAGGAGCAAGACATCATGGCCATTGAAATCCCCAGTCCGCCGCTCAAGGGCAAGAAGGCGCTGGTCGTCGGCATCGCCAACGAGTATTCCATCGCCTACGGATGCGCCAAGGCGTTTCACCAACTGCAGGCCGACCTGGCGATCACCTACCTCAACGAAAAGTCGCGACAGTACGTCGAACCGCTCGCGACGGAACTTGAGGCGCCGATCTTCATGCCCCTCGATGTCAGCCAGCCCGGCCAACTCGAGGCGCTGTTCGAGGAAATCACCCGGAAATGGGGTCGCCTCGACATCCTCGTTCATTCGATCGCCTTCGCGCCCAAGGAGGACCTGCAGGGTGGCTTGCTCGATTGCTCGGCGGCCGGCTTCGCCAAGGCAATGGATATCTCCTGCCACTCCTTCATCCGCATGGCCAGGCTGGCCGCGCCGCTGATGGACCAGGGCGGGGCGATGTTTGCGATGAGCTACCACGGCGCCAACGAGGTGGCGCCGAACTACAACGTGATGGGGCCGGTCAAGGCGGCGCTCGAAGCCTCCTGCCGCTACCTGGCTTACGAACTGGGACCGCAGGGCATCCGCGTCCACGCCATCTCGCCGGGGCCGCTCAAGACGCGGGCCGCCTCGGGACTCAAGGACTTCGATCTCTTGCTCAACGAGGCGGCGCACCGGGCGCCGCTCGGCGAACTGGTCGACATCATGGACGTCGGTTTCACCTGCGCCTTCCTCGCCACCCCCTACGCCCGCCGCCTGACCGGCAGCACGGTGTATGTCGATGGCGGCGTGAATATCATGGCCTGAGGCGACCCGGCAGGTCCGGGGCCAGGATGCAACCGCTGGATCAGGCCTGGGCGACGGCTTCCAGCAATTGCTGCAGTTCGCCCGACTGGTACATCTCCTTCATGATGTCGCAGCCGCCGATGAATTCGCCGTTGATGTAGAGCTGCGGAATCGTCGGCCAGTTGGCGTACTCCTTGATGCCGTTGCGGATTTCCTCGTCGGCCAGCACGTTGACCGTGACGAGGTCGCTGACCCCGCAGGCCTTGAGGATCTGCACCGAAGTTGCCGAAAATCCGCATTGCGGAAAACGCGCGTCGCCTTTCATGTAGAGAACGACCGGGTTGTTGGTGACGGTCGAGTGGATGCGTTGCTGAACGTCGGACATAGTTGCTCCAGATTGAAGATAAGCGGTACTGACCCGGTCGCTGCCGGCCAGGTCGAAAAAAGTTGCAGCGCCTTGGAGCCCGGCGGCGGTCAATAAGTTCCGGCTGGCCGCGCCCTGATCATGGCCGTGCTCGAAGAGCAGCCAACCGCCGGGCTTCAGATGGCCGGGCGCGCCGCCGACGATGCGGCGGATGCAGGTCAGCCCGTCGGCGCCGTCGCTCAGCGCCAGCTGCGGCTCGAAAGGCAGACCGTCGCGGGTCAGATGCGGGTCGCCGGCAGCCACGTAGGGCGGGTTGGCGACAATCAGGTCGAACGATTCCCCGGCCACCGGCGCGAACCAGTCGCCCTGACGAAAATCGACCGGCGCCCCGAGCCGGCCGGCATTGCTGCGCGCAACGGAAAGTGCCCCGGCCGAGAGGTCGACCGCGACAACGGCCGCCGCCGGGCATTCCAGCGCCAGCGAGATGGCGACGATGCCCGAGCCGGTGCCGAGATCAAGTACCCGCGGCGCCGCCAGGCCGTGCAGTCTCTCGAGCGCGAGGTCGATCAGGACTTCGGTTTCCGGCCGCGGAATCAACACGGCCGGCGAAACCTGAAAGACGCGGCCACGGAATTCGGCCTCGCCGACCAGATAGGCCAGCGGTTCGCCGGCTGCCCGGCGCTCGACCCAGGCCATGAACCGTTGGCCGGCCGCCGTGGCGACCGGCGTTTCCGGCCGAGCCAGCAGGTCGCTGTGCGAACAGCCGGTGGCATGTTGCAGCAGCAGGCGGGCATCAAGCCGGTCGATCTTCTGCCTTGCCGCGGTCAACGCCTCGAAAAGCGTCATTGCTGCTCGCCGAGTTCCGCCAGCAAGTCGGCCTGATGCTCGGCGGCCAGCGCGTCGAGAAGTTCGTCCATGTCGCCTTCGATGATCGTGGCGATCTTGTAGAGCGTCAGGTTGATACGGTGGTCGGTGATCCGTCCCTGCGGGAAGTTGTAGGTGCGGATGCGCTCGGAACGGTCGCCCGAGCCGATCAGGCGCTTGCGCGTACTGGCGATGTGGCTCTGCTGGGCGCGCACCTGGATGTCCTTGATGCGGGCGGCCAGAACGCGCATCGCGGAAGCGCGGTTGGCGTGCTGCGAACGGCCATCCTGACATTCGGCAACGATGCCGGACGGGATGTGCGTGATGCGCACGGCCGAATCGGTCTTGTTGATGTGCTGGCCGCCGGCTCCCGAGGCACGGAAGGTGTCGATGCGCAAATCGGCCGGGTTGAGGGTGACCTCGTCAACCTCGTCGGCTTCCGGCATGGCCGCCACGGTGCACGCCGAGGTATGGATGCGGCCCTGGGTTTCGGTCTCCGGGACGCGCTGCACGCGATGCGCGCCGGACTCGAATTTCAGGCGCGAATAGGCGCCGGCACCGACGATGCGGCAGATGATTTCGCGATAGCCGCCAAGATCCGATTCGCTGGCCGAGATGACCTCGACCTGCCAGCGCTGGCGCTCGGCATAGCGCGAATACATGCGGAAGAGGTCGCCGGCGAACAGCGCCGATTCATCGCCCCCGGTGCCGGCGCGGATTTCGAGGATGACGCTGCGGTCATCGTCGGGGTCGCGCGGCAGCAGCAGCGTCTGCAGCCCGAGTTCCAGCGCCGGCAGGCGCGCCGTGGCGGCGGCGATTTCCTCGTCGGCGAAGTCGCGCATTTCAGGATCGGCGCGCATCGCCTCGGCTTCGGCGATGTCGTTCTCGGCCTGGCGAAAGGCGTTGAACTGGACGATGATCGGCTCCAGTTCGGCGCGCTCGCGCGCTAGCCGGCGGAACTGGTCCATGTCGCTGGCCGTGTCCGGGGCCGACAGCATGCGGTCGATCTCGTCGATGCGGTCAACCAGCAGGTCAAGTTTCTGGCGGATCGAGGGTTTCATGATGGTGTGTGCGAGGGCGCCCGGGGCGGGCGCTACTCGCCGGAATGGAGGTGAAAAAGACGCGCGGTCAAGGTCTGCAGGTCCGCGCGATCAGCGCCTTCGGCGAAATTGAGCGTCTGCGTCGGGGCATGCAGGACCTTGTTGATGAGCCGCTGCGACAGTTGCTCGATGACCTTTTCCGGCGCTTCGCCGCGGGCCAGCAGCTTCAGCGCATGCTCGATCTCGTGGCGGCGCATGCGCTCGGCGGAATCGCGCAGCGAGCGGATGACCGGCACCGTGTCGCGCGCTTCCAGCCAGCCGAGGAAATCCCGCACGCGGCTGGTGATGATCGTCTCGGCCTCGACCACGGCCGCCTGCCGCGACTCGAGGCCGCTCTCGACGACGTTGGCCAGATCGTCAACGGTATAGAGGAAGACATCGTCGAGTTCGCCGATCTCTTCCTCGATGTCGCGCGGCACGGCGAGGTCGACCATGAACATTGGCCGGTGCCGGCGCGCCTTGACCGCCCGTTCGACCATCCCCAGGCCGATGATCGGCAGGGGGGAGGCGGTGCAGGAAACGACGATGTCGTGCTGCGCGATGTGCTCGCCCAGTTCGTCGAGGCGGATGGCCGTGCCGTTGAAGCGCTCGGCCAGCGCGCGGCCGCGCTCGACGGTGCGGTTGGCGATGGTGACCAGTTTCGGCTGTTTGGCGCAGAAGTGGGCGGCACACAGTTCGATCATTTCGCCGGCGCCGATGAACAGGATGCGCTGCGTCGCCAGCGATTCGAAAATGCGCTCGGCGAGATGGACGCCGGCGGCCGCCATCGAGACGATGTTGGCGCCGATCGCTGTCGTGCTGCGCACTTCCTTGGCCACCGAGAAGGAACGCTGGAACAGCTTGTGCAGTTGCGTGCCGAGCGTGCCGCTCTCTTCGGCGACGCGAACCGCTTCCTTCATCTGGCCGAGGATCTGCGGCTCGCCGATGACCATCGAATCGAGCCCGCTGGCGACCCGGAAGGCATGGCGGACCGCTTCCGGCTGATCGTGCAGGTAGAGGTAGGGCGCGATCTCGCCGCGCTCGACGCGGTGGTATCGCGTCAGCCAGTCGACGACCGCCTCGGGCGTCTCGGCCGCGCAGTAAATCTCGGTGCGGTTGCAGGTCGACAGGATTGCCGCCTCCCTGACCCGCCCGCTGTGCGTCAGGTCGGCCAGCGCCTGATGCAGCTTCTCGGCATGGAACGCCACGCGCTCGCGAATGGCGAGCGGCGCGGAGTGATGGTTGATGCCGAGGGTAAAGATCACCGGGTTGGGCTGGGGCGCACGAAAGGGGGCCGATTATAGCATCCGGCCCGATCAGGCCCTTCGCGGCGCCGGGAAGCTATGCCGCGCCATGGCTCTTCGGCCCGAAGAGCACGCTGATCGGGCAAAAAGTTGACAAATCCGATCGGGTTTAATAGAGTCGATCCCATCCCAAGGGGGAGTAGCTCCCGACCGGTGTGTCGTCACCACGAAGCTTCGGCTTCCGGCACCCGGGCAGCAAATCAGCGCTGCGAGCAAGACCTTTGCCGCGATGGCGAGGCTCCTTTGGCATTCCACGGCTCTCGTTCATTGCGGCGCGGGCCGTTTGCTTTCTGGAATGCGCGAAAGGATTTGTATGGAAACCGTAGGCAGTCTGGGTCTGTGGGCCGGGTTCGCGGCCATCGTCGTGGTCATGCTGGCCATCGACCTCTTCGTCGTCGGCGGCGGCAAGGAGCGCCGCGTCAGCTTCAGGGAGGCCGCCACCTGGTCGGTCATCTGGATCAGCCTGTCGCTCGCCTTTGCCGGCGGCCTGTGGTGGCATCTCGACGGGACCCTGGGGCGGGAGGTTGCCAACACCAAGGCGCTGGAATTCGTCACTGGCTACCTGATCGAGAAGGCGCTGGCGGTCGATAACGTCTTCATCTGGCTGATGCTCTTCAGTTTCTTCGCCGTGCCGGCCGAGTTGCAGAAAGCGCGTGCTGCTCTACGGCGTGCTCGGCGCCATCGTCATGCGCACGATCATGATCTTCGCCGGCGCCTGGCTGATCACCCAGTTCCACTGGATTCTCTATATCTTCGGCGCCTTCCTGCTGATCACCGGCGTCAAGATGTACTGGTTCGCCGACGAAAAGCCCGATCTCGAGAACAACAAGCTGGTCAAGTGGCTGCGCGGCCACATGAACATCAGCACCGAGTTCGACGGCGAGCGTTTCTTCACGTGGAAGAACGGCGTGCGCTACGCCACCCCGCTTTTCCTGGCGCTGGTGCTGGTCGAGGTTTCCGACCTGATCTTCGCGGTCGATTCGATCCCGGCCATCTTCGCGATCACCACCGACCCGTTCATCGTGCTGACTTCCAACATCTTCGCCATCCTCGGCCTGCGCGCGATGTACTTCCTGCTCGCCGGTGTTGCCGACCGCTTCTCGCTGCTCAAGTACGGCCTCGCCATCGTCCTCATGTTCATCGGCGTCAAGATGCTGCTGATCGACATCTACAAGATTCCGGTCGGCTTCTCGCTGGCCGTGGTCGCGGTCATCATCGGCGCCTCGGTGTGGGCTTCGCTGCGCAAGGAAGCGCGGGCCGCGAAAGAAGGCTGATCAGTTGTTCTCGAGGCGGCTGTAGTCGAGCACCGCCGCCTCGCCCGGTGAGCGCGCCGCCATTCGGCATGCAGCGCGTCGCTCAGCGGCCAGAAGCGGCGGTCGCTGCGGCGCACGCCGAAGCGGTCGGTGAGCCCGGTGAGGTCGTCGGCATTGGCAGGCTGCCGACGGCAGCGACGAAATCGGGCAGTTTTTCCGGGTCAACCGCGAACAGCGCGTTCGGGATAGGCGCCGGCGATGCCGTCGATCGCCAGCAGCGTGTCTTCGCCGGGCAGGCGGCGCGCATCCTCGTCGAAGATCTGCGCGACGTTGCTGTGGGCGCTGTTGCGCACCAGCGAGACGCCGAGATCTTCCCGTCGGGGCGCTGCAGCAGCAGGATGCTCAGTTCGGGCATCTGCGAAGCCGGGATGCCGCGGATCGCCGACAGGCGCTTGAGTTGCCCGATTTCGGCGGCGTCCAGCCCGAGGTCGCCTTTCCAGTCGAGCGCCGGCGCGCGAACCGGCGCGACGCGGGCGCGCACCGCTGCGTACAGTTCGCCGAGCGTGTCGTCGCTGCGGTAGCGCATCCCGCTCTGCGCGCGGGAAATAGGCGTTGGCATCGGCGAGATAGCGGGTCTGCGGCTCGCTGCGACCGCGGTACCAGTGGTCGAGTACTGCCTGGCGGTCCTTGATCGGCAGCAGGGCGAGGAAATCGAGCTCGCCTTCCATGCGCAGGAAATCCATGTAGAGACGGGTCGTGAGCTGGTGGCCGATGTTGCCGTAGATGTCGAAGCCGGCGAGCAGCAGGTAGTGCATGCGCTCGAACAGCGGGTAGCCGAAGACGATAGCGGTCTGCGGCTGCTCGCCGACCAGGCCGCGGACAACCGAGGCGCTGTCGAAATGACGGAACACGGTGAGGCCGGCAGTCGGGTTGCGACCGTCGCCGTCCCACAGATGTTCGACGGTCGGCAGATGGCGGGCGTCGACCAGCGCCAGCGTCCGGCTCTTGGTCTGCAGGTGTCTGGCTTCCAGCTTGGCGTAGTCGCGCCAGGCGAGCAGGCCGACATTGCTCCGGTGGGCGGCGGGCAGTTGCAGGTTGGGTGCATCGGTGTCGAGCATGCGCGCGACAAGCTTCGACTCGGTGCTGTTCGGCGCGCGGAAGACGACCCAGAACTGGTCCTGGATCACGTTGAGCGCAACCTGGCCACGGCAGACCGGCCCCTTCATGAAGCCCTGCATGATGAACTGGGCATCGTCGAGCATGAAGCGGTAGCGCGAGTCGACCGGCAGGTCGCGGAAGGTCGCGAAAGGATTGGACGCCTGCTCCGGGTCATAGCCGGGCAGGGCGGCGACCCGGTAGGCGGGCTTCAGGAACCAGCCGCGCAGGCGCTCCATGCGCGCCGGGTCGAGCTTGAGCGGCATGAAGGTCTTGGCCACCGGCGTCGATTCGAGCGGGCGCAGGCGGTACCAGACGCGCGGGGCGCCGGGGTCGTCGAACGGGCGGCGGGTGGCGATCACGTCGATCGCCTGGCCGGGCGGCGTGCGGCTGCGCACCAGCTCGAAGTGGCGGCCGGGCGCCTCGGCGAAATACAGGTGCCCGGCGTACCAGTGCTCGTAGATGTAGCGCGCGACCAGCTGTTCCCTGGCGCTGTCGCCGTTCAGGAAGCGTTCCCAGTCGGCGACGCGGGCGAGCGCCGTCGGGTGGCAGCGCCGGCGGTGGCGTGTAGGGCGCGCCGCCCTCGAGCCAGCGCGCCAGCGTCTGGTGCTCGGTCGGCGTCAGCGGCGGCAGGGCGAAGGGCATGCCGCGCTCCGGGTGCTTGCGGGCGTAATGGTCCGCCGCCTCGGGGGTGACGCAGATCTGCTCGCGCTCGAGCGAGAGGTCGATGTCGCGGCTGTTCAGGCGCCCGCCGTCCGGCCCGGGATGCTCCTGCTTGAGGGCGAGCAGGCGGTACATCACGCCGCCCTCGCGGTTGGCCTCCGGCGTCTGCGCCCGTTCGTTGAGCACCGGGAAGAAGCCTTTCCGGCGCCACTCGGCATTGCTGCGGGCATCGAAGCCGAGGCGGGTCGGCGGGTCGGCGAGCAGCCGGTTGGCGTAAACCTGGGCCGGATTGGCGCCGCGCGTGATGCCCGCATAGCTGGCGAGGTTGAGCTGGCACGGGGCGTCATAGCACGAATGGCACGTCACGCAGCGCTGGTCGAGCAGCGGGCGGACGTCCTGCTGGTAATCCGGGGTGCCGCCGACCGCGGCGGGCGGGTGGTCGAAGCGCGCCGGATCGGGCTGGCCGAAACGCTCGTCGAGCTGCAGCGTGCCGACGACGGTGGCGCAACCGGCGACGAAGGCCAGGAGAAGCGGGGGGAGCAGGCGCATGCGATAACCTGATCATGGTGGCTACCCGGCATTCTAGCGCGGGCGCCCCCGCCAGGGCCTTCCGATAGTCCGCCAAGGCGACGGGCCGCGCGGGGAAAATCGACAAACCTGCTACTATTTCCCCTTTCGCTGCATTGCACCAAAGGCTTTCTCCCGATGTCGATTCCCGCCGCTGACCGGATGAGTCCGCAAGAACGCCGTGCCGGTGCGTCACTGGCGGCCATCTTCGGCCTGCGCATGCTGGGGCTGTTTCTCATCCTGCCGGTCTTCTCGGTTTACGCGGAAACGCTTCCCGGCGGCGACAACCTGGCACTGGTCGGCTTTGCGCTGGGCGCCTACGGCCTGACCCAGGCAGTCTTCCAGATTCCCTACGGCATCGCCTCCGACCTCTGGGGGCGCAAGCTGGTTATCGTCACTGGTTTGCTGATCTTCGCCTTCGGCAGTTTCGTCGCCGCCTGGGCCCCGGACATGAACTGGATCATCGCCGGCCGCGTGCTGCAGGGGGCGGGCGCGATTTCGGCGGCAGTCACCGCACTGGCTGCCGATCTCACCCGCGAGGAGCAGCGCACCAAGGTGATGGCGATGATCGGCTCGTCGATCGGACTCGTCTTCGCACTGTCTCTGGTCGGCGCCCCGGTACTTTACGGCTGGATCGGGATGGGCGGGCTGTTCGTCCTGACCGGTGTTCTCGCCGTGCTGGCGATCGTGCTGCTGCTCAAGGTCGTGCCCCCGGCGCCGCCACGCCACGGCCATGACAAGCTGCCCTTGCGCCGGGTTATCCGCGACCCCGACCTGTTGCGGCTCAACGTCGGTATCTTCGTGCTGCACATGATGCAGATGGCGATGTTCGTCGTCTTGCCGCACGCGCTGGTCGATCATGGCGGCCTGACCGCGACCGAACACTGGAAAGTCTATCTGCCCGCCGTGCTGGCCTCGTTCGTCATCATGGTTCCGGCGATCATCGCCGCCGAACGCAAGGACCGGATGCCGCTGGTTTTCCGTGGCTCCGTTGCATTGCTGGTCGTCGTTCAGCTCGGCTTGCTGGTCTTCGGTCAGGGCTTGTGGACGCTGGCCTTGTGGTTGCTGCTTTTCTTTGTCGGCTTCAATGTTCTCGAAGCCTCGCTGCCGTCGCTGGTCTCGCGCACCGCGCCGGCGGCCGCCAAGGGCGCGGCGCTGGGCGTTTACAACACGACACAGGCGTTGGGGCTTTTCGTCGGCGGTGCGGCGGGCGGATATATCGCGCAGAATTTCGGCGATAATGCTGTTTTCGCTGCCTGTGCCGGACTGGGGCTGCTCTGGCTGATGGTGGCAGGGTCAATGAATTTTCCGCGACGGCGCGAGGCTGCCGTCGCGACTCAATCTATCTAGGAGGCACGGGCATGGCATCGGTCAACAAGGCAATCATCATCGGGAATCTTGGCAAGGATCCCGAAGTTCGCTACACGGCAAGCGGCGAGGCGCTCTGCAACATCACTGTCGCGACCAGCGAGACCTGGAAGGACAAGGCCACCGGCGAGAAGAAGGAGGCGACCGAATGGCATCGCATCTCGTTCTTCGGCAAGCTGGCGGAAATCGCCGGGCAGTACCTGAAGAAGGGCTCGCAGGTCTATGTCGAGGGGAGCATCCGCACCCGCAAGTGGACCGACAAGGAAGGCCAGGAACGTTACACCACCGAGATTCGCGGTGACGAAATGAGAATGCTCGGCTCGCGTCAGGGCATGGGCGCGCCGGCTTCGTCAGGCGGCTACGACAGCGAGCCGGCCGACTATGCGCCATCGCCCGCCAAGAACAAGCCGAAGCCGGCATTCGATGACTTGGGCGACGACATACCGTTCTGAAATATACCTGGCATCCGTTGCAGGCAAGTCCCCGGCAGCCGGAACGCTGCCGGGGACTTTTTCTTGTTCAAGCCTGCCGCGACAAACAATTTCTTGCGCGAGTTGTAACGAATCCCGCGCTGGGGCGACTAAGGGATAAGGCTTTCCACGAGAACGACAATGCTTGATACCTTCCCACTGCTGGTCAGGACCGATTTCCCGGCGATCGCGCGCGGAAAACCGGAAACGCTCCAGGCCAACCTCGGCTACCGCTGCAACCAGTCGTGCTTCCATTGTCATGTCGCGGCCAGCCCCAGGCGCACCGAGGAAATGAGCTGGGAGACGATGGAAACGCTGCTGGCGTTTGCCCGCAGGCGCGGCATCCACACGCTCGACCTGACCGGCGGCGCCCCGGAGATGAATCCGAACTTCCGGCGTCTCGTCGTCGCTGCCAGGGCGATGGGGCTGCGGGTCATCGACCGCTGCAACCTGACGATCCTGAGCGAACCGGGCTACGAGACGCTGGCGGCCTTTCTGGCCGACAGTGATGTCGAGATCACGGCATCGCTGCCCTGCTATCTCGAGGAAAACGTCAACAAGCAGCGCGGCGAAGGGGTTTTCCAGGCCAGTCTCGACGGTCTGCGCCGCTTGAATTCTCTGGGCTACGGCCTGCCGGAAAGCGGCCGCGTCCTGAACTTGGTCTATAACCCGCTCGGCCCCAGCCTGCCGCCTGACCAGATGCAACTGGAGCAGGCCTACAAGGAACAACTGGCAAGCCGCCATGGCATCGTCTTCAACCAGTTGTATGTCCTCGCCAACATGCCGATCCAGCGCTTTGGCAGCCAGTTGTTGTCACGCAACGAATTTGGTGACTACATGCAGTTGTTGAGGAGGGCTGCGAAACCCGAAAACCTCGATGGCGTGATGTGCAGGACACTGCTTTCCGTCAGTTGGCAGGGCCAGGTGTTCGATTGCGATTTCAACCAGATGCTTGGACTGCAACTTGGGGGAAGCAAGGCGGCAAGGCCGGTTTACCTTTCCGACCTCCTCGACGCAGACCTGCACGGGCGCCAGATCCGGGTCGCCGATCACTGCTACGGCTGTACGGCCGGTCAGGGCAGCAGTTGCGGCGGCGCGCTGGCGACCGGACGGCTGACCGGGCGAGGCGCCGAAAGACCGGCTTGGCCATGCTGTGAGCAGACATTTCCAGCGTCCGGATTCAGCGACGGTGAGATCAGCTCCCGCGTGATCGGCATCCTGCCGCCGCCATCGGTGCAAGCGCGAGGTGCAAGCGTCGGCGACGCATGATTGGGCAGGGGCCGATCGACGGCCGCGCGCATGCACGAATGCTGGAACCCTCCGCCTGGCGCCTGCCTGATGCTCGCCGGAGTCGATATTCTTGTAAGGAAATACCGTGGTTCGGACGACCAAGTATCAGGAGTACGACGATACCGGGCCCGCCGCACAGTGCGCTGAGCAGAGCAAAGGAGAAAAATGATGAACCGTCGCAACTGGATCTTCCGCATGACCGGGCTGCTGGCTGCCAGCGCCTTGCCCTTCGGCGCTGGTGGCGCCGCGAGCAGTTTCCCGCTGATCAAATCCCGCGATGAATGGCGCAAGCTGGTCTCGCCCGAGGCCTACAAGGTGCTCTTCGAGGAAGGCACCGAGCGTGCCGGCAGCAGCCCGTTGAATGATGAGAAGCGGGCCGGCACCTACATCTGTGCTGCCTGCAACCAACCGCTGTTCGACAGCGCGCACAAGTACGAAAGCGGCACCGGCTGGCCGAGTTTCTGGCAGCCGATCGCCGGCGCCGTGGGCACCTCGACCGATTTCAAGCTGATCTATCCGCGCACCGAATACCATTGCTCGCGCTGTGGCGGACACCAGGGGCACGTCTTCAACGATGGCCCGAAACCGACGGGCAAGCGTTACTGCAACAACGGGGTCGCCCTCGGCTTTGTGGTTCAGGGCGCCGCCTTGCCGGAACTGCGGACATGAAAATTGGCCGTTTTCTGCCGTTGACCGCAGGCGTTGCCGTTCTGGCGGTCACGGTCCATGCCCAGTCGCAGCAGATGGAATCGACGCCCTCATACGCCGGCCCCGGGGCCACGGCGATATTTGCCGGCGGCTGCTTCTGGTGCGTGGAACAGGACTTCGAAAAGCTGCCCGGCGTGTTTGAGGTCGAATCCGGCTACACCGCCGGCTGGACGGAGAACCCGAGCTACGGAAGCGTGAGCCATGGAAACACCGGGCATGCCGAAGCCGTCAAGGTCCACTACGACCCGGAGAAGATCAGCTACGGGCAACTCGTCGAATACTTCTGGCGCCATATCGACCCCACGGTGAAGGATCGCCAGTTCTGCGACACCGGGACGGCCTACCGCAGCGGCATCTACTGGCAGAACGAAGCCGAGCGCAAAGTCGCCGAAGCGAGCCGTGATGCACTGCTGGCGAGCGGGCGGTTCAAGAGCATCCACACGGAACTGGCTCCCGCCACCACCTTCTGGCGCGCCGAGGAATACCATCAGGACTATTACAAGAAGAACCCGCTGCGTTACGGCTATTACCGCACCGTTTGCGGCCGCGATGCGCGGGTGGCCGCGATCTGGGGCGAGAAGAAGTAGCGGCATGGCCGGGCAGCCGCCTGCCGCCCTGCCGCCTGTTTCCTGACGGTCCCGCTCTGGTCGGGGTAGCTGCGCCGATTGATCGCGTAGTCGTTGATCTGCCCGCGGAAGGGTAACAGCAGCATGCCGTCGAGACGCGCCACTTCGCGCGGTTCCCGATGATCGCGGATGCCGATCGTCATGCCGAGCTGGCCGGCGCGCGGCTGGTCGCGATAGGTGCCGAACAGGCGGTCCCACCAGCGGAGGTTGAAGCCGAAATTGGAGTTGGTCTCGTCGTCCTCGACCGAGTGATGCACCCGGTGCATGTCCGGCGTGACGAAGAACCAGCGCAGCACCCGGTCCAGCGCCGGCGGGCAGGCGGACGTTGCCGTGGTTGAACATGGCCATGCCGTTCAGCAGGACCTCGAAGATCACCACGGCCACCACCGGCGGGCCCAGCACCACGATGGTGGCGAACTTGATCAGCATCGACAGCACGATCTCGAGCGGGTGGAAGCGCGCCCCGGTGGTCAGGTCGTAGTCCAGGTCGGCGTGATGTACCCGGTGCAGGCGCCACAGGGCCGGCACCGCATGGACCATGACGTGCTGCAGCCAGATGACGAAATCCATGGCGATCACGGCCAGCGGGACGGCCAGCCAGAACGGCACCGGCAAAGTGGTTGAGCAGGCCCCAGCCGTTGGCCGCGCCGAAAGCCGCCATGCCCACCGCCGGCCAGCGGAAAGATCAGGCGCAGCAGAGCGGTGTTGAGCACCACCAGGCCGAGGTTGCTGCTCCAGCGCAGGGCCTTGGAGACGGTGAGCGCGCGCCGCGGCGCCAGCCAGCTCCCACAGCGCCATCACCGCGAAGATGCCGAAAAAGAAGCCCAGCCGGATGGCCGTTTCGTGGGCTCAGGACGAATTGTTCGAAATTCATGGCAGCGTCCGTTCGCGACGCCAGCCAGCGCTCGCTGAAGCGGCGTATCGGCTTGACCGGCACGGCATGCCAGGCGGCTCCGGCAACGCCCGCCGGTTGCGGCGTCGAACCGGTATTGATCGACGAGTCATCATGGGCCACCGGAGGCCGGTTGCGGCACAGCGCCTTGCGCGACCTGCGGGCGATGCCGACCATTTCGTCATGGCCATGGTGCGCGCCGGGAATCTGCTTCGTGGCGAACATGTGAAACACGCCGAGATGGCTTTGTCCGTCGCCGATCAGCATGATATCTCTCGGTACAGGGGCTGTTGCTGCTTGCATGTATTGGGTTTCCGGACCTTCTTCGACAACTGCGCCGCGCACATGGCTCGGCGGAGTGTTCAAAATGCTATCCGGAAATCAGGCCCGCCATCCAACCCTTCCCAAAAGACAGGTCTTGCCTTGACCGGGCCGGCGCTCGGAAAATACCGCTGCCGGTCAACATGTACCAGTAATCGCCGGGAGTCCGGCCTCATGGGGAACTCCGCATAAGGCCGAACTGCAGTCCGACAGCTGACGGCCCCGAAGGTCTCCTGCGTCGGAAGTTGGCCGCCGTCCATATCCGATGTCTTGGACAAGCAAGACGATAAGAGCCCGGGACCGATCACGCCATCCATTCTGGCTGTCAAGTTTCATGGTGTCATCCTGACGTCACGGTCCGATCAGCGCAAGGCCAGCAGGCCGACGGCCAGCGCCGCGACGGTCGCCCAGCCCAGGCGATCCACATGGCGATGCAGTGCCGCTTCCATCCTTGCGCCACCCCAGGCCATCAGGGCAGCGACCAAGAAGAAGCGCGCGCCGCGCCCGATCAGCGAAGCAATGGTAAAGGGCAGCAGGGCCATGGACAGGGCGCCGGCCGCGATGGTGAACACCTTGTAGGGAATCGGCGAGAACCCGGCGATGAACACAGCCCAGAAGCCCCATTGTCCGAACCATTCCACCGCTGTTTGATAGGCTGGCCAGTAGCGACTCTCCTGCAGCCAGGGCAGCAAGGCATCGATGGCAAAGTAGCCGATGGCATAACCCAGCAGTCCGCCAGCCACGGAAGTGAGTGTCGTCAGCAGCGCCAGATGCCATGCCCGGTGCGGCTGTGCCAGGCACATGGGCGCGAGCATCACGTCCGGCGGCACCGGGAAGAACGAGGATTCGACGAAACTCATTCCGCCCAGATACCAGGGCGCATGCCGATGCCGGGCCCAGACCATGGCCCGGCGATAGAGCGGCGAAAACAGTTTCATGGACGCGCCCCGCGCCGCTTCGCGGCGACGTGCCAGATCCAGGCCCGGGAGATAAGCAGGTAACTGGCGGCGGCCGCGAAGCTTGCCGTGATCGCCAGGCCGGTGAACAGCGGCAGGCCGATCGAGCCGAGGCTTCCCAGGATGCTGACGGGATCGGCCCACGAGACCGCCGCCGTGGCGGAGCTTCCGGTCGCCCAGGCGCCCAGGTGATAGGCGGCGTAGTAGATGGGCGGCACGGTCAGCGGGTTGGTCACCAGCGTGCCGGCGGCGGCGATCGGCACGTTGGCGCGCAGGACGACCGCCGCCGCGGCGGCAAGCAGTATCTGGGCGACGGGGATCAGGAAACCGATGAACAGGCCGATCGCCACGCCCAGCGCTACACCGCGGCGCGACCAGTGCCACAGTTTCGGGTCGGCGAGGTAAGGCGCCAGCCGGCGCAACCAGGGGTTTGCCTCGAGTTGCTCGCGGCTGGGCGCCAGCGCCCGCAGGCGTTGGATCACGGCAAACATCGTCCTCAATCGTCCCCGCCCATGAAGCCCAGCAACTGCAGCAGGCTGGTGAAGAGGTTGAAGATCGAGACGAACAGCGTCACGGTGGCCAGCACATAGTTGGTTTCGCCACCGTGGATGATGTTGCTCGTTTCATAGAGGATCAACCCTGACATCAGCAGCACGAACGCGGCCGAGACGGTCAGTGAGAGCGCGGGGATCTCGAAGAAGATCGCGGCCAGGCCAGCGAGGAAGGCGAGCAGGATCCCGACCATCAGGAAACCGCCCATGAAGCTGAAGTCCTTCTTCGTGGTCAGCGCGTAGGCCGACAGTCCGACGAAGATCGCGGCCGTGGCGCCCATCGCCTGCATGACGATCTCGCCGCCGTTGGGCAGGCCGAGATAGCGAGTGATGACAGGCCCCAGCGTGTAGCCCATGAAGCCGGTCATGGCGAACACGGCGAGGATGCCCCAGCCGCTGTCCTTGAGTTTATGCACGGCGAACAGCAGGCCGAAAAAGCCGATCAGGGTCAGGATGATGCCCGGATGCGGCAGTTTCAGCGCCACCGACGCGGCGGCGGTGACGGCGGAGAAGGCCAGCGTCATCGATAGCAGCAGGTAGGTGTTGCGGATCACCTTGTTGGTGGCGAGGACGGACTCGACACCGCCTTGCGGCAGGGCAATCGCCTGGTCGGGGGTTTGGTTCAGGTTCATTTCAGTCTCCTTTGGGGTTGTGAAGAAAAAAAGCCGACGCTGAAGGGGCGGCATCAGCCGGCACGCTGAGTAAGCCGGGGGCCCCATCCCTCACGGCACCACCATCACGGGCAAGCGGGCGAGGTGCATGACCTTGTGGGCCACGGACACGAGCAGCAGGCTTTCGACGGTGTTGAGGCCGCGGTTGCCGATGACGATGCCGATGGCGTTCAGCCGGACGGCCTCTTCAAGGATGCGCTCGGCCGGGTCGCCCATCGCCACGTGCAGGCGCCACGGCAACCCCTTGGTGTCGAGCAGGGCTCGCGCCTGCGCGGTGGCTTCCAGCGCACGATGCGCAAGCTCCGCCCCGGCGGCTTCCTTGGACAGCCAGGGTTGCACATGAACCAGATGCAGGGCACAGGCGTTCATCTCGGGAGCCTGGCCGGCAACGTGGGCGACGGCGCGCAGGGCGTTGTCCGAGCCATCCACCGCGACCAACCAGGGATTGACGTCTGGCGCCTTGAGCGGCGGGGTGCTGTCGTAGATGAGCTTGACCAGGCGGCCATCGCCATCGCGTTCGCTGCCGGCGAGTGCCGGAGCAACTTGAGCGGGGTTCATGCTTGTTCTCCGGCGCTGGCGGATCGGGGTTTCGACAGAGCAAGACTGGCCACGACCGACAGCAGAATGATGCTGCCGACGATGGACAGCGACCACTGGATCGGCATATGGAACCAGGGCATGGCGAGCATCTTGCCGCCGATGAAGACGAGCACGATGGCCAAACCGTACTTGAGCAGATGGAAGCGATCCGCCATGTCGGCCAGCAGGAAGTAGAGCGCCCGCAGGCCCATGATGGCGAAGATGTTGGAGGTGAACACGATGAAGGGGTCGGTGGTCACCGCGAAGATCGCCGGGATGCTGTCGACTGCGAACACTAGGTCGCTGGCCTCGATCAGCACCAGCACCAGGAACATCGGCGTCGCCCAGAGGAGACCGTTCTGCCGGACGAAGAAGCGCTCGCCGTGGAATTCGGGCGTGATGCGCAGATGGCCGCGAAGCCAGCGCAGGAGCGGGTTCTTTTCGAGGTCCGGCTCGGCCTCGGCGAAGATCAGCATCTTGATGCCGGTGATGACCAGGAAGGCGCCGAAGACATAGAGGATCCAGGCGAACTGCGCCACCAGCCAGACGCCGGCGAGGATCATCCCCGCGCGCATGACGATTGCCCCGAGCACGCCATAGAGCAGCACGCGGCGCTGCAACTCGGGCGGCACGGCGAAGTAGCTGAAGATCATGACGAAGACGAACATGTTGTCGACCGACAGCGACTGTTCGATCAGGTAGCCGGCGAGGAATTCCAGCGTTTTCGTCCGCGCCACCTCGGCGCCCTGGGTATCGTTCAGATACCACCAGAGCAGGCCGGCGAAAGCGAGTGCCAGGCTGACCCAGACGGCCACCCAGGCGGTCGCTTCCTTGACGGACACCTTGTGCGACTTGCGGCCGCCGAAGACGAACAGGTCGAGCGCCAGCATGGCCAACACAAAAGCGATGAAGCCGGCCCACATCGGGCCGGTGGCGAAGCTGGCGGTGGCGTCAGTCATGCCGGACTCCCTTGCCGGCCGCGAATCATCGCCATGACCTGGCCGGCGTCGAGCGTCGCGGCCTTTTGCTCGATTTGCGGGAGATAGCGTGTCTGCAATTCCCGGGCCGGGCCGAGCAGCGATTGATAGGTCTCGCGCAGGACGTCGCCGTTCATCTGCCGCCCGCCGGCGTAGTAGCGCTTGGCGAGATGACCCAGGGCGTAGGTCGTCGCGAAGGAAAACGCCATGCCGGTGGCGGCGCGACCGATTTTGCCCGCCGTCTTTCCGGCCACCTTGCCGAGCAGGCCACCGAGCAGCTTGCGCCCGAACTGTTCGAGATACTGCGACGTCAGGCCGACGCCGGCGGCGGCGATGAATTCCTTGACATGCCCCTGGTCGAGCGCGACCCCATGCGCCTGTCCGATGCCATACACCATCTTGATCTGCAGCGGAATGATCGCCATCGACGCCCAGGACTGTGGCAACAGTTCGAGCGCGCCGTTGAGCAGGGCGTAGTTGAGAATCGACTGATCGAGCTCCGCATTGTCGCTGCCGGCGTCGGAAGCGGTGACGGTGCCGGTGGCGGTAGCCGCAACAAAGGGATCAACCTCGCGCTCGATCTCGCGCGCCTGCTCATTGCCGAGACCGAGGCCCGCCTTGAGCTGGTCGAGGAAGCGACGCTCGGCGTCCGTCGTCCGGCCGTCGGCCTCGCAAACGCAAAGCGCCATCTCGTAGGCATAGTGACGAAGGGCATCGTCACTCAGGGCAGCGACCGCCTGGTCGAGGCCGAAGCGTTTCAACAGCACATCCTGATAGAGCGCTCGCAGGTCGATCGCCGGGGAAGCCGAGGCAAGCGACTCGGCAATGCGCCGGACCTCCTCGCGCTCGCGGTCGTCCTTCGCGCCATCCGCGAAGGCGGCGTGAAGGGCGATGGCAAGAATGGCTTTCTGGTCTTCGGCTCGCATCGGCGATGTCTTCTTTAGGGGCGTGAGTATGGTTTGACTGCGGGGGCCTGCTAGGCGCAGGCGGCGGCTGGTTGAATGGGCATCAGTGAGCGGGCAGAAACGATCAATCGCTTCCTGAGCCCGGACGCCAATTGGCGCTCGACTTCCCACATGGGCAGTCCCTTGACGACGGCCACTTGCTCGATCGCGGTTACAACCTCACCGAACTTGACGTATAGATACTTGGCACCACGCTGGATCGAAGTCGTCACTTTCATCGTCTATAGCCTCCTGGTTAGTTGGTCGAGACCTTATCGTACCGAAGTTGCCGGGTAAGTTTGGTCGAGGAAAGATGAGTTGTCGTTTCGGTTTTTCCGAACAGTTGATTGCGCTCGGTCTGTGCGTCTTGAGCCGTTCCGCACGTGCGGCGGCTGCGATATCCATGATCCCGGTCTGCAGGCCGAACGTTTCTTGTGGGCACGGCGCGCCTACAGGCTGAAACTTGAAGCGGACATTCGGATCGAGTTCCTTGCCTACGGCCGCTGAACGATTCATAGTGGCCGTTGGTGGTGCAGAACGCCAGTGACCTCAAGGCCGTATGCAGTCCGATAGCTGACAGCGCTGAAGATCTCCCGCATCAGAAGTTGGCCGCCGCTGAACTCGGAGGTCTTGGACACACCAAACGACAAGGGGCCGGGACTTTCGAGACCATGCAATGTTTCCGCGGTGCCCGAACAGATGGCGAAATCGACGCCCGGTTGTAAGGAATCGGGCAGCCCCGCCGACTAATGAATGTGCAGGGGTTCGATCAATCCCTGGTGGCTTTATCGGGAAGGACTTCATGCAATATCGCAAGCTGGCGTTGGCTTTAACCGCAGGCGTGGCCATTGCCGCGTTCTTTGCCTTCGATCTCGGGCAGTACCTCAATCTCGGGACGCTCAAGGAACAGCAGGCCGCCATCCAGGGCTTTCAGGCGGGGCAACCGCTGTTGAGCGTCGCCATCTATTTTCTCGTCTATGTGGCGGCGACGGCGCTGTCGCTGCCTGGCGCCGCCTTGCTGACGCTGGCCGGCGGCGCGGTGTTCGGGTTGCTGTGGGGAACGGTGATCGTGTCCTTCGCGTTGACCATCGGCGCCACGCTGGCCTTCCTGATGTCGCGCTTTCTGCTCCGGGACTGGGTGGAGAATCGCTTTGGGCAGCGCCTGACGGCCATCGATGACGGGGTCCGTCGCGAAGGCGCCTTCTACCTGTTCACCCTGCGTCTGGTGCCGGTCTTCCCCTTCTTCCTGATCAATCTGCTGTTCGGTCTAACCGGCATGAAGGCACGGACCTTCTATTGGGTCAGCCAGATCGGCATGCTGGCCGGCACGGTGGTCTACGTCAATGCCGGCACGCAATTGGGCAAGCTCGAATCGCTCTCCGGGATCCTGTCGCCGGCGCTGCTGGGATCGTTTGTCCTGCTCGGCATCTTTCCACTGATCGCCCGCCGGATCGTCGAGGTGGTCCGCCGGAACAGGGTATACGCCAAATGGAAGAAACCGGCGCGCTTCGACCGCAATATCGTCGTCATCGGCGGCGGCAGCGCCGGGCTGGTGACTGCGTACATCGGAGCCGCCGTCAAGGCCAGGGTGACGCTGGTCGAAAGGCACAAGCTGGGCGGTGACTGCCTCAATACCGGCTGCGTCCCGTCGAAGGCGCTGATCCGCTCGGCCAGGCTGCTGTCGCACATGGCGCGCTCGAAGGAGTTCGGCATCGCCTCGGCGCGCGCCGACTTCGACTTCGCCGCCGTCATGGAACGGGTGCAGACGGTGATCAGGACGATCGAGCCGCACGACTCGGCCGAGCGCTACAGCGGCCTCGGCGTCGATGTCGTGCACGGCTCGGCCAGGATCGTCTCGCCGTGGGAAGTCGAAGTAACCCGCGCCGATGGCGATACGCAGCGGCTGACGACGCGCAGCATCGTCATCGCCACCGGCGCCCGCCCCTTCGTTCCGCCGATCCCGGGCATCGAGGAAGTCGGCTACCTGACGTCGGACAACGTCTGGGAACTGCGCGAGACTGCCGAGGCGGCTGATCGTCCTCGGTGGCGGCCCGATCGGCTGCGAACTCACCCAGGCCTTTGCCCGCTTTGGCGCCCGGGTGACGCAGGTGGAAATGGCGCCGCGCATCATGATGCGCGAGGATCCCGAGATATCGGAAATGGTCGCGCAGCGTTTCCGCGGCGAGGGCATCGCCGTGCTGGTCAATCACCGCGCCGTGCGATTCGTCATCGAGAACGGCGAGAAGATCCTGATCGCCGAAAATCAGGGACAGGATGTCCGCATTCCCTTCGATGCCGTGCTGGTCGCCGTCGGCCGTGCCGCCAACCTGACGGGATTCGGCCTCGAGGAACTGGGGATTTCGACCGGCCGCACCGTCGACACCAACGAATTCCTGCAGACCAGCTACCCGAACATCTACGCCGCCGGTGACGTCGCCGGCCCTTTCCAGTTCACCCATACCGCAGCGCATCAGGCCTGGTATGCCGCGGTCAACGCGCTTTTCGACCCGCTGCGAAAATTCAAGGCCGATTACTCGGTGATCCCCTGGGCCACCTTCGTCGAACCCGAAGTTGCCCGCGTTGGCCTGAACGAACTCGAGGCGAGGGAAAAAGGCATTCCCTGCGAAGTGACGACCTACGGCATCGACGATCTCGACCGCGCCATCGCCGACGGCGAAGCGCACGGCCTGATCAAGGTGCTGACGGTGCCCGGCAAGGACAGGATCCTCGGTGTCACCATCGCCGGCGAGCATGCCGGTGACCTGATCGCCGAATTTGTGCTGGCGATGAAGCAGGGCATCGGCCTGAACCGGATCCTCGGTACCATCCACATCTACCCGACCCTGGCCGAGGCCAACAAGTACGTGGCCGGCAACTGGAAGAAGGCGCATGCGCCGGAACGCCTGCTGGCGTGGGTCGAGCGTTTCCACACTTGGCGTCGGGGGTGAGCCGGATGTCGCTTTCAAGATTTCTCGGGCTGATCCTCGTGCTTGGCGCGTCACCCGGCGCATCGGCCGAACCGGTCTGGGTCGGTCGGTTCAGCGAAGGCGACACGTCCATTCCCGCGCCGTGGAAAGTCGAACGTCTGAGCGAGAAGCATCCGCCTACCCGTTACGCCCTGCGGCGCTGGGATGGGGTAGTCGCCATCGAGGCGCATGCCGACAAGAGCATGGCCCTGTTGGGACGCCCTGTTGCGGTTGACCTGAAAAAAACGCCGATTTTGTGTTGGCAATGGCGCATCGACGCCCCTGTGGCAAGTGCCGACATGACCACGAAATCCGGTGACGACTACGCTGCCCGGGTCTATCTGACATTTTCCGTGCCGCCGGAACAGTTGGGCCTGGGCACCCGTGCCAAGCTGGCTCTGGCGCGCTCGATCTACGGCGATCAGGTGCCCGATGCGGCACTCAATTACGTCTGGGACAACCGCCACCCCGTCGGCACCTTGCAGGACAACGCCTACACCGACCGCGCCCGCATGCTGGTACTGCGTTCCGGTGCCGCCAGGGCTGGCGCGTGGGTTCACGAGCGGCGCAATGTCCTGAAGGACTTCCGGCGCGCCTTTGGCGATGCCGGCGGCCAGTTGGGCGGGCTGGCCGTCGCTTCGGACACCGACAATACCGGTGAAAAAGCTCACGCCGGCTTCGCCGATTTCCGCTTTGTCGCGCACGAAGAAGATTGTGCGGTGACCGGAAATGAGTGAAGCGCGCCTTCTCATGGCCGGGCCGGGCGCCGCCGATCCGGGATCATGAGGCGGGGAGTCCGATGAGCGGTCGCGGCATCTCGATCATCATCCCGGTGTTGAACGAAGCCCGCGGCATCGTGCGGTTGCTTGAAAGGCTTCAGGATTTTCGCCGGACGGGTGCCGAAATCATCGTCGTCAACGGCGGCAGCGTGGACGATACGCAGCTTCTGGCCAGTGGGCTGGCTGACCGGATCATGTCGGCAGACCGCGGGCGCGGCCGGCAGATGAACGCCGGGGCGGCGATGGCGCGGGGTGATGCATTCCTGTTCCTGCACGCCGATACCTGCCTGCCTGCCGCGGCATTGACGCTTGTCGGCGACGCCGTGGCAAACGGGGCGACATGGGGACGCTTCGACGTGAGGATCGACGGGTCGCTGCGTGGTCTGGGGCTGGTCGCCCTGATGATGAACTGGCGCTCGCGCCTGACCGGGATCGCGACCGGCGATCAGGCCATCTTTGTCACGCGCGAGGCGTTCCGGCGCATCGGCGGCTTTCCGGACATTGCGCTGATGGAGGACATCGTCCTGTCGCGCGAGTTGCGCGCACTCGCCTGGCCGGCCTGCTTCAGCGACAAGGTGACGACGTCCGGAAGGCGCTGGGAGCGGAATGGCCTGCTGCGCACCATCCTGATGATGTGGCGGCTGCGCCTGCGTTTCCATTTCGGCGCCAGCCCGGCCGATCTCGCCCGCGAGTATGGCCATGTTCCCGATGAACGCTGAGCGCGGGACCCGGATCGGCCTGGCGATCCTGGCCAAGGCGCCGGTGCCCGGTCTCGCCAAGACGCGACTGATTCCTCATCTCGGGGCCGAAGGCGCTGCCGCACTGCAGGTATGGCTGCTGCGGCGCACTTTGGCGATTGCGCTGGCGGCCGACGTCGGACCGGTGACGTTGTGGTGCGCGCCGGATGTCGACCATCCTGAATTCTCCGCTTGTTGCGGTCGCGGGCAGGTCGTCCTGCGCCGGCAAGCGAACGGCGACCTGGGAGCGAGGATGCATGCTGCCGTTGCCGGTTCGCCGGCGCCGGCAGGGGTGCTTGTTGTCGGGAGCGATTGTCCGGTGCTGACCCCCGGACTGCTGAGGCAGGCCGCCGTCAGTCTGGATCGAAATGATGCGGCGGTGATTCCCGCCGAGGACGGCGGCTATGTGCTGATCGGCATGCGCCATCCGTCGCGGCGGGTGTTCACCGACATCGACTGGGGCAGCGGAAAGGTGATGGTCCAGACCCGCGAACGCCTGGCGGAAATCGGCTGGCGCTGGAGCGAGTTTGCCCCTTTGTGGGACGTCAACCGCGAAGAGGATTTTCGGCGCCTGAGCGATCTCTTTCCGGATGATTTTCCGCCGGCCGATAGCTCGGTTTCGCGAAGGCGTTGGTCGCGACATGATCAGGTCTGCCCGTCCGTGGCGTCGCAACCAGAGCCAGACCGAGCAAGTGGTCGAGGACGCCGTCAGTCCCGGTTTCTCAATTGCTGGCGACCGCGGGAATGATGACGTGGAGCGAGGCGAGCGGGTACAATCGTTCTGTTGCCCTTGAGGGGGCCGGGCTGGAATGGCAAGGCCATGGGTTCGTCGCATTTCCGTTCGCTCGCACAGGATTTCCAGGCGGAACCTGGTGCCGCGCGGCGGGTCCGGATTCCGGTGGTAGTCCGGGCGCAGTTGATTCAGGGGGAGATTGATGAGCAGCAGTGACTTCGACTCCGGGAATGCAGCAGGCAAGCAGATGGCCGTGCTGGCGCTGGCTGCACTGGGCGTTGTTTTCGGCAACATCGGCACGGCCCCGCTCTATGCGCTGAAGGTGGTCTTTACCGGAAATCACGCGATTCCGGTCATCGAGGCGAACATCCTCGGCAGCCTGTCATTGTTTTTCTGGGCGCTGATCATCGTCGTTTCGGTCAAGTACGCGACCTTCATGATGCGCGTCAACAATTCCGGCGAGGGCGGCATCATGGCGCTGATAACGCTGGCGCTGCGCGTCGTCCACAGCAAGCCGAAGGAGGCGAGGACGATCGTGGTCATCGGCATCGTCGGCGCGGCGATGTTCTTCGCCAGCGGGATGGTCACGCCGGCGATTTCGGTTCTCGCCGCCGTCGAGGGACTGCAGGTTGCATCCCCGGGGCTCGAACCCGTCGTGATCCCGGTCACGCTGGCGGTGCTGTTCTTCCTGTTCTACGTCCAGCGCCACGGCACGGCCGTGGTCGACCGGTTCTTCGGGCCGGTGATGCTGCTCTGGTTCGCCGCCCTGGCGCTGCTTGGCGTAAACGGTATCGTCGCGCACCCGGGCAATCCTGATGGCGTTGAATCCGGTGCACGCCGTCGGGTTCCTGGTCGATCACGGGTTGCTGGCCCTGGTTGCGCTGGGCGGTGTCGTGCTCGCCGTCGCCGGCGCTGAAGCGCTTTATGCCGGGATGGGTCAATTCGGCCACAACCCTGTCCACCGCGCGTGGTTCCTTCTCGTCCTGCCGGCACTCGCGCTCAACTACTTTGGCCAGGGTGCGCTGATGCTGGGCGACGCGGCGGCGGCCAGGAATCCCTTCTTCCTTTCGGCACCCGGCTGGGCGCTCTACCCGCTGATCGCTCTGGCCATGGCCGCTTCCGCGATTGCCTCGCAGGCGGTCATTTCCGCCGCGGCCTCGGTGACCCGCCAGGCGATGATGCTTGGCTTCATGCCGCGCATGGAAGTTCAGCGCACCGCGGACAAGGGGCAATTCTATCTGCCAGCGGTGAATTGGGGGTTGTTGCTGGCAGTGACGATTCTCGTCCTCGGCTTCGGGAACTCCGACAATCTCGCTGCGCCCTACGGAATTGTCGTGAGCGGCGAAATGATGATCACCTCGCTGCTCGCTGCCGTGGTCACCGCCCGCCACTGGGGATGGGGCAGGGCCGGCGGGCTGTTCGGCAGTTTCCTGGCGATCGAACTGGCCTTCCTCGCGGCGAACATTCTCAATGTTTCCCTGGGCGGCTGGCTCCCGCCGGTTGTGGGCATCGCCATCTTCATTACCATGGCGACCTGGAAAGAGGGGCGACTGCTGCACTCTGCGCGCATCAAGAGCGAGCGCCTCGAGCTTTCGATGTTTCTCGAATCCCTTGCGGCGTCGATGCCGACCAGGGTTGCCGGTACGTCGGTCTTCCTGAACGCCGATGTCCGGGCCGTGCCGCATGCGCTGTTGCACAACCTGATGCACAACAAGGTACTGCACGAACGGGTGGTTGTCGTCGCCGCCCAGTTCTCGGATGCTCCCCGGGTGCCGGAAAGCGGCCGCGTCAAGGTCAGGAACCTGCGCGACAACTTCTGGAGCGTGAGTGTTCACTTCGGTTTCAAGGATGAGCCGGACATTCCGCTGGCGCTGGCGCAGTGCGCGAATTCCGGCCTCGAGTTCAACGCGCTCGACACCACTTACTTCATCGGGCGCGAAACGCTGTTGCCGAGGTTTCATTCGGAGATGGCCTTCTGGCGGGAGCGGATCTTCGTCGCCATGTACCGCAATGCCGGTTCGCCGACAGCCTTCTTCCGGATTCCCTGCAACCGGGTTGTCGAACTGGGTGCGCAGGTTACCCTGTAAGCCGCTGTCCTAGCGCTGGCAGTGGCGGTTGCGGCCACCATTCTTGGCTGTGTACAGCGCTTCGTCGGCACGCTGGATCGCCGTGTCGATGGTGTCGCCCCAGAGGATTTCGGTACTGCCGATGCTGGCGGTGAAATGCAGCGGCGTTCCGTCCGCCAGGATGACAGTGGTTTCCCGAATCCGGTCGAGCAGGCGATCGATGACCGGTTGCCCCGTTTCGGCATTGGTTTCGACCAGCACGACCGCAAATTCCTCGCCGCCGATGCGGCCGACGATGTCCACGTTGCGCAGGCTGCTCTTGAGCAGATGCGCGAGGTGTGCAAGTACGGCATCTCCCGCCGGGTGGCCATGCTTGTCGTTGATCTTCTTGAAGTGATCGATGTCGAGAATCAGCAATGTCGGCGCCGGGCCGTGGCGCCGGCTGCGCAGCAGTTCGTGCGAGAAGCGGTCCATGAAGCCGCGCCGGTTGATGAGACCGGTCAAGGGGTCGGTGGACGCCAGAACGCGCAAGTTGACCTCGAGCGAGACGCGCCGCGCGATCTCCGCTTTCAGGCGGGCGCTTTCGGCCTCGATGGCGCTCCTCTGCGCGCTCGTTTCTTCCTGATAGCGACGCAGTGCGACTTCCGACCAGAACATGCCGCCGGTAATCAGGATGGCGGTGATCGCGAAGCGGGCGGCGAAGACCCCGGAGTAGGCGCTGGTCCCGGTCTCGGGGCCGCCCAGGAGCATGATGGCGGTGGCGATGGCGATGCTCAGGGCCGACCAGACAACGCCCTCCCGTGGCGGCAGGAGCATGACCGCAACCATGGGGAACGAGAAGAACCACAGGGCATGGCTGTGCTCTTCGCCGGAATACGCAACCAGGTAGATGACCAGCGCCGCGTAGGTTGCCATCCCGGGGCGGACTATCCATGTCTGGAGGTGCCCGCGCAGCATTGCCATATAGCTTCCGCAGATGATCACGACGTTGGC
>CAWEMU010000042.1:0-12979 GCA_963810175.1 uncultured beta proteobacterium
CACAATACCTCGATCTGCTCGCCGACCCGGGCCGCACTGCTCACCGGGCGCAATCATCATCGCGTCGGCAGCGGGACCATCGCCGAACGCGCGGTGGATTGGGATGGTTACACAGGTGTCATCCCGAAGACTTCCGCGACGATCGCCGAGGTGTTGAAGGACTACGGTTACAAGACGGCGGCTTTCGGCAAATGGCACAACACGCCCGCCGACCAGACGACGGCGATGGGGCCTTTCGACAAGTGGCCGACCGGTTACGGCTTCGAGTATTTCTACGGCTTCCTGGCGGGCGAAACCAGCCAGTGGGAACCGCGCCTGGTGGAAAACACCAACATCATCGAGCCACCCAACACGCCGGGCTATCACCTGACCGAGGACCTGGCCGACCACGCCATCGGCTGGCTGAAGAAGCACCAATCGTACACGCCCGACAAACCGTTCTTCATCTACTTCGCCACCGGTGGCGCGCATGGTCCGCACCATGTGGCGCCGGCCTGGACGGCCAAGTACAAGGGCAAGTTCGATGATGGCTACGAGGCGATGCGCGAGCGCATTCTCAAGCGGCAGAAGGAAATCGGCTGGGTGCCGCAGGCGACCGAGCTGACCAAGCGCGTCGAGTCGATGCCGGCCTGGGACAGCATTCCGGAGTCGGAGCGCCCATTCCAGTTGCGCCTGATGGAAACCTTCGCCGGCTTCGTCGAACATACCGACGCCCAGGTCGGTCGTGTCATCGACGAAGTGGAGCGCCTCGGCAAGCGCGACAACACCATCATCATGTACATCTTCGGTGACAACGGGGCGAGCGCCGAAGGCCAGCGCGGTTCGATCAGCGAATTGCTGGCGCAGAACAATATCCCGAATACCGTTGATCAGCAGATTGCGGCCTTGAACAAGATCGGCGGGCTGGATGCCATCGGCAGCCACAAGACCGACAACATGTACCACGCCGGCTGGGCCTGGGCGGGCAACACGCCGCTCAAATCCACCAAGCTGGTCGCCGCGCACTTTGGCGGCACGCGTTCGCCGATGGCGATTTCCTGGCCGGCGAAGGTCAAGCCGGACAGCGTAGCGCGTGCGCAGTTCCACCACGTCAATGACATTGCCCCGACGCTGTACGAGCTGATCGGCATCAAGCCACCCAAGGTCGTCAATGGCTACAAGCAGGATCAGTTCGATGGTATCAGCATGGCTTACACCCTGAATGATGCGAAGGCACCGACCCGGAAGAAGGTGCAGTATTTCGAGAACAGCGGTAGCCGTGGCATCTACAAGGATGGCTGGTTCGCCGCCGCGTTCGGGCCGTTTGTTCCGTGGGATGCTGCCGGCTCCAGTGCTGGCATGGCCAAATGGGATGCGGACAAGGACCCGTGGGAGCTCTACAACCTGAACGACGACTTCTCGCAGGCGCGTGATCTGGCCGACAAAAACCCGAAAAAGCTGGCCGAACTGAAGAAGGAATTCGACAAGCAGGCCAGGGAAAACAAGGCCTGGCCAATCGGCGCCGGCACCTGGTTGCGCATTCACCCGGAAGACCGCCTGGCTTCGCCCTATACGAGCTGGACTTTCAGCGACCAGACGCGCCGCATGCCGGAATTCACCGCACCCGGCCTCGGTCGCCAGAGCAATCGTGTGGTCATCGATGCCGAATTCGGCGATAACGCCAGTGGCGTGCTCTATGCGCTGGGCGGTGCCGGTGGCGGCCTGGTGTTTTACATGGACAAGGGCAAGCTGATCTATGAGTACAACATGATGATCATCGAGAACTACAAGGCCGAATCGGGCGTGATTCCGGCCGGCAAGCACCAGATCATCGTCGATACCCAACTGGAGAGCGCGAAGCCGATGGCGCCTGCGATCGTGACTGTTGCGGTCAACGGCAAGGAAGTGGCAAAAACCCGGGTCGCTCGTACCGTGCCGGCCGCGTTCACGGCCAGCGAATCGTTTGATGTCGGCGTCGATCTCGGCTCGACGGTGTCGCTGGTCTATGACGAGCGTCAACCGTTTGCCTTCAGCGGCAAGATCAATCAGGTCAAGGTCGAACTGAAGAAGTAAGTGGCACCGTCTGAGAGATGCGGGCCAAACGGAACCAGATAGCAAGGATGAACCCATGAGCAATCCGTCCCTTGAGGCAAATGACAAGCAATGGGCCGTCTCGCTGGTCCGTGGCGACCTGCTGTTCCGCTTTCAGCGCAAGATCGGACTGATTCCAGCACAAGGACTTGGCGTTGCCCGACGCGCCCTGTTCTGGTCTCTTCTGGCATGGTTGCCGATCGCCATCTGGGCCTGGGCAAATGGCTTTTTGCTGCCGCTTGAGGGGGACGAGCCGCTGCTGGCCCACTTCGGCATCAATGCCCGATTGTTGCTCGGCGTACCGCTGTTCATCATCGCCGAGGGCATGATGCAGAGCACATTGACCGCCTTGCTGCCACGCCTTGTCAGCTCTGGCGTCGTCCCGCCCGGCCAACTTGATCGCCTGCGTTCAATTCTCGGCGACATCGCCCGGCTGCGCGATTCGGTGCTGCCGTGGATCGCCATCTTCGCCGTACTTGCCTCATTTTTCCTCCTTTCAAGACCCAGCGAAGTGCCGCATGAACTGTCCTGGGCAAAGGGACAGGCGGATGGTGCCGGAATGGGGCTCGGTGTCTGGTGGTATCTCTACGTCGGGCGAACCATTTTCCTGACCCTGCTGCTGGCCTGGTTGTGGCGGCTGGCGCTCCTGTTCATTCTGTTCAAGCGGATTGCCGGCCTGGAGCTATCAATGGTGCCGACGCATCCGGATCGTTGCGCAGGCCTGGGGTTCATGGCGCGGATTCCCATCATGTTCGCGCCTGTGGTGCTGGGCATTTCCTCGGTCTTTGCCTCCGGTTGGGCGCATCAGGTCGTCTATCACGACGTCGCCATCGGCTCCCTGCGCGTCGAGATCATTGCCTTCGTCGTGGTCGTGCCGCTGATTTTTCTCGCGCCATTCATCTCCTTCCTCGGCTTGATGCTGAAGACGAAGAAGCAGGGCCTGCTCGATTACGGCGACCTGATCGGGCGCCATGGCCGACTGGTTCGGGAGCGCTGGATCGACGGCAAGCAAGTGGCGAATGACCCCATTCTCGACGCCCCGGAACTTGGCCCCATTGCCGACACTGCGGCACCGTATGAGTTGATCGGCAAAATTCGTCCGGTGCCGCTAACCATGGGCTCCCTGCTACCCTTGGTTGGCGCGGCAGTCCTGCCAATGGTGATTGTGGCGGCGCTGGACTTGCCGCTGAAAACGGTCCTGAAGACGGTGCTGAAAGTACTCGTTTAATCGTAAGCTGTCGCAAGAAATCCATGTCGCCGCCTGTATTAAAAAAGATGTCAAATCAAATGGTTAATCGTATTGCCGGTGCATTGGCTTTGTCCGCCCTTCCTGCCCTGTGTTACGCAGCACAGTGCGACGGCAGCGGGCAATTGAGATATCTCGGAACATCCGCCGAAGGAAATCGCTCTGTCTGGTTATCCTCGACTTCTGCGGGAGCGTTCAGGCTCGATGCAGCCCAAGGCAATCAAACGGTGGACGCCTGGAGCAAGAATGGAAAGGGACTGCGTTTGTCGGCATCCCCGGTTGTATCAAATGGCAATGGCGGTACCCACAAGCTATATACCAGCGGCGACAATTGTTTGCTGGATACGCAAAATCAGAAAAATGGGTTTGTTTTCCCGCCCGTGCCCACACGCCCGCCGTCCTATCGCCCACCAATTCCCATCGCGCCAACTGTCCCGGTTTTGCCAGATCTCCCTGGTGGCGTCACGCCGCCGATTGGCACGCTAACCCCTGGGACGCTGACCCCGACGGTCCCGACCAAACCCAACCTGCCGGTTGGTGTTACCCCGCCGATTGGCACGTTGCCGCCGGAGACGCTGACCCCGACCATGCCGGGCAAGCCGAACCTGCCGGGTGACGTCACGCCACCGATTGGTACGCTACCGCCGGAGACGCTGACCCCTACTGTCCCGACCATACCAAGCCAGCCTGGTACTGTCGAACCACCAATCGGCACGCTGCCTGAGACACCAACAACAGGCGTTGGCAAAATAACGGGGGTAATTGCTGCGCCCCTAACCCCTGCTCAGCCGTGTCGCGGGCACCGTCCTGATGATCCCAGCCAAGCTGGACAACTGTCAGACTGCTACGCCCCTACGCCGCAAATGCAGCCAGGGGAGTTGCCGTTAACCGCAGGACGGGAACTGGTCGCAAAAAGCGAATGGAACATCTGGATAGATGGTAGCGCCTCACGTTTACGAGATACCCGAGATGGCATGGATACGCACGGCCATACAAGCTCGTTGTCGATGGGTCTTGATCGCGTGCTGAACGACGATCTGGTGGCCGGCCTGCAACTATTTGTGTCGCGCGGCACTAGCAACAGCTTTGGTGACACGATGCAGACCGACTCGACCAGTTATACGATCGGCCCGTATATTTCCTATAGCCTCTCTCAGAACTGGCTGCTTTATGGAGCGATCAGTCTTGGAAAGCAGACGATCGATACACAATTGGTCAGCTTGAGCGGCACCTCGGATGCCAATCAGTATTCGCTCAATCTGCAGACAGAGGGACAGTATGCCCTTGGCTCTGCCGTTGTCCGCCCGAAAGCTCAGTTATCACACACATATAACGAGGGTGATGCCTATCAGCTGAAAGGCAGCATCCTGAATACGCCCTTGACCATCAACATGCGCAACGAGGGCTTCAATTATGGTGTGGTGCAAAGCTCGGTTGAATTCAATCGCACCTTTGATTTTGGAAACAACCGGCTGGTCATGCCCTTCATCGAGGCAGGTATCTATTACGAATACGCCAGGCCAAACTCCGGTCAGCATTTGACCGTAAACCTGACTTACGCCGATAGCAGCCCTTGGGGAGGTGTCCTGCGGGGAGGTGTTCGCTCCCTGATCGGCCAATCAACGATGGCTTCATTTGACGTTGCCAATCAAACCGTCGGCGTCAACGACCTGAGCATCTGGGAAATGCGGCTGCTAATCTCTCACTCGTTCTGATCGACAGAGGGGCAGCAACGTCTAGTCGAGCGGTCGTCCAAGTAGCAAGCCTTAAATGACGGTTCAGACCGAGCTTGGGACTATTATTAACCCGGCCCAATATTTCACGACGCCGCGTAGAGCGCGGCGGGGTGCCTGAAATAGGCCCGTACTTTTTCCGGTAACCGGGTCAAGCCATTCATGAACAGCAGCGCCTTGTCGAGCAGGGTGGCCTTGTTTGAGCTGACCGGGCCGCAGCGCAAGGCGGTTTTGAAATCCCGGTTCAGATACTCGTCAGGATTCGATTCCGGCGCGTAGGGCGGCAGATAGACCAATTCTATCTGGTGGGCCTTGTCGGCCAACCATTCGCGAACCACCCTGGCATGATGGACGCGCAGGTTGTCGACAACGAGAAAGATTTTCCGGGGTGCCCCGTTAAACCAGGGTGGCCAGGAAGGCGATGAAACGCTCGCTGTTGATGCTGCCCTCGACAATCTGGAACTGCACTTCGCCGCGCGGTGAAATCGCCGAGATCATCGACAGGCTTTGCCAGCGCGCGGGGACGGTGAGCACCGGCGTTTGACCTTTCGGGGCATAGCCCCGTACCCAGTGCGCATCTTCCTTGACGGCCGTCTCATCGCCCCAGTAAATCACCGCACCTTCGCTCTCGGCACGGGCTTTGACCTGTGGATACGTTGCCTCAAGCCAACGCGCCACATCCTCCGGGCGTTGCTCCAGTGCGCGCTTGACCGGGCGTTGTGGGGTAAAACCCCAGCGCTTGAGGTATTTGCCGATCAGGCGGTCCTGCATGTCGAGGCCAAACTGCGCCTTGACCAAGGCCTTGATCGCCGGACGGCTCCACAGCGCAAACGGCAGTTTCATCTGCTGCGGATTGCTGCCAATGATCTGGTCGCGCAGCCACATCTCGTCAGCCATCTTCAACTTGCGCAACGTGCCCAGCGGCCGACCGCGCGGCTTCTCGCCCAACGACTCCTCACCTTCTCGTCTGGCTCGCGCCAACCAGGTCTTGATGGTCGTCGGATGAACGCCAGCGGCAGCAGCGAGCGCTGCCGCATTCATCCCCGACTGCTTGCGCAGACGGATCACCATCTGCCTCAGCAACTTGCGTCCTTCCGCCGTCAGCTTGCGCGCATCAACCTTGTCCATCCGCAAATCATAGCATATGTCGTCTATTATTGGGCCGGGTTAATAGTCAGAATAGTCGACCGTCAGCATAGAGACCATAACGCTGCCATCGCACTTGCGAACATCATCAGGCCGATCGGGGCACAGAGCACGCATTCGCCGGTCAAGGAAGCGGCCTTTCAGGTGGCATCCCGCCTCAACGTCAGCAACCAGGCGCAACACCGGCCACTCAACTGAGCGGCGCCACTGGCCGCTTCGGCCGAGGTGCTGAAGTAGATCATCTGGCTGGTTTCGGAGTGGAGCAGCCCCTCGAAAGTCCGTTGTGGAGAGAGGATGACGGGCCGGTTTAACCGAAAAGCGCCAGTTCATAGTCCTGCGGTCAACGCCTCGATTTCGCCGGTTTTCTCCAGTTCCGCCAAGAACCAGGCTAGTGCCTTGCCGGCGTTGCGCGTTCGCCAGGCCACGTGCAGGGGCATCGGCGGGCGGGGGTCGGCGAGGGGCTTTTCGACCAGCCGGCCGGCGCCGGCTTCGCGCTCGGCGAGCCAGCGCGGGAGGTGGCCGACGCCGAGGCCGGCGGCCTGTGCGGCGGCCTTGCTCTGCATGTCCGGCACGCGCAGCGCGTCCTGGCCCTCGAGCAGGCCGGCGTTGCGGGCGACGAGTTCGCGCGAGGTGTCGGCGATCGCGACGGCGCGGTGGCGGCTCAGTTCGGTGGCGGGGATCGGGCCGTCGTGGCCGGCCAGCGGGTGGATCGGCGCAACCATGAAGAGGAGGCGGGCGTCGTGCTTCAACGTGCGGGTCGAGATGCCGCTGCGCGCGGGCAGGTCGCCGGGGGCGCCGATGACCAGGTCGGCCCGGCCGGTGACCAGGGCATCCCAGCTGCCGCCGAGCACCTCGTAGGAGAGGCGGATCCGCGTGCCGTGCTCGGCGGCTTGGTAGCGCCCGATCAGGGGCAGCAGTCGCTCGGCAGGCAGGATCATGTCGAGGGCGATGCGCAGTTCCGCCTCCCAGCCGGTAGCGATGCGCTGGACGCGGCGTTCCAGTTCGCCGGCGGCGCGCAGCAGGTCGCGGCCGTCTTCGAGCAGGGTGCGGCCAGCCGGCGTCAGTGTGGCGCGGCGGCCTTCGCGGATGAACAGCGTGAGGCCGAGGTCGCTTTCGAGTTTGGCCACCGCGTGCGACAGGGCGGAAGGCACGCGATGCAGCGCGGCGGCCGCGGCGGTGAAGCTGCCGTGGCGTTCGATGGCGTCGAGAACCTGCAGGGCGTCGAGGGATATTTTCATGTGAAAAATACTGAACGTTGTGTCCAAAACAATTCGCTCTTCAAGGCTGAACTCTACGCATATCATGCGGCCGAAGCCATACGAGCATTTCACAAGGAGTTGCGATGATCATCCCGAGATTCTCCGCCGACCGCGGCTACGCCGATCACGGCTGGCTGCAGGCGCGCCACAGTTTCTCCTTCGCCGAATACCACGATCCGGCCCACATGGGCTGGGGAGTGCTGCGCGTGATCAACGAGGACCGCGTCGCGCCGGGCGCCGGCTTCGGCATGCACGGGCATAGCGACATGGAGATCGTCACGTACATTCTCGACGGCAGCCTCGAGCACAAGGACAGCCTCGGCAATGGCGGCGTGATCCGGCGCGGCGAGGTGCAGCGCATGAGTGCCGGCAAGGGCATCCTGCACAGCGAGTTCAATCCGTCGCCGGACGCCGGCACACACCTCCTGCAGATATGGATCGAGCCGGCGCAACGCGGCACGCGCGCCAGCTACGAGCAGCAGCCGTTGTCCGAGGCCGAACTGCGCGGCGGCTGGCGCCTGGTCGCCTCGCCCGACGGTGCCGACGGCAGCACGACCATCGGCCAGGACGCGCGCCTGTGGGCGACGCTGCTGGCGCCGGGCGAAGCGCTGGACTACGACCTGGTGCCCGGACGTCTCGGCTACGCCCACGTCGTCCGCGGTTGACTTGCCCTGAACGGCCAGGAGCTGGCCACTGGCGACGCGGCCAAGATCGCCGCCGAGATGCGCCTAGAATTCACG
This sequence comes from uncultured beta proteobacterium, assembly GCA_963810175.1. Lineage (GTDB taxonomy): Bacteria > Pseudomonadota > Gammaproteobacteria > Burkholderiales > Rhodocyclaceae > Azonexus. The sequence continues at coordinate 8,195 of CAWEMU010000042.1, forward strand.
GCCGCCGAGGAAACGGAAGTCCTGCTCTTCGACCTGCCGCCGCTGTCCTGATGGCCGCGGGCCGGCAGATTGCGGTCAGCGCCCCCTGTATTCCGGCTTCCGCTTCTGCATGAAGGCGTCGATGCCTTCGCCGGCGTCGTCGCTCATCATGTTGCAGGCCATCACCTCGCTAGCGTAGTCGTAGGCATCGGCGAGGCTCATTTCCAGTTGCTCGTAGAACATGCCCTTGCCGATGCGCACTGCGACGGTGCTCTTGGCGAGGATGGAGCCGGCCAGCCGCTCGATTTCGGCGTCGAGCGCGTCGGCCGGGACGACGCGGTTGACCAGGCCCTTGCTTCTGGCTTCCATGGCGTCGATGAACTCGCCGGTGAGCAGCATCTCGAGGGCCGCCTTGCGCCCGAGGTTACGGGCGAGGCCTACGGCCGGGGTCGAGCAGAAGAGGCCGACGTTGATGCCGGAAACGGCGAACCTGGCGACGTCGGCCGCCACCGCCAGGTCGCACATCGACACGAGCTGGCAGCCGGCGGCGGTGGCGATGCCATGCACGCGGGCAATCACCGGCTGCGGCATCTGCGTGATGGTCAACATCAGCTTGCCGCACTGCTTGAACAGCGCCTGCATCCAACCCTTGTCGGGGTTGGCGCGCATTTCCTTAAGGTCGTGCCCGGCGCAGAAGGCCTTGCCGGCGCCGGCGATGACGACGACGCGGACGGACTCGGAAGCGGCGATGGCGTCGAGTTCGGCCTGGATTGCGGTCAACATGTCCTTGGAAAGCGAATTGAACTGGCTCGGACGGTTCAGCGTCAGTGTGGTCAGGCCGTCGGCGCTGTCGCTGCGCAGGACGAGGGGTTCTTCGGTGGTCATCGCGGTTCTCCGGTCGGTGATGGGCAAACCGATAATCTAGCCGATGGCCCGACAAAATGTAATCGCCCGGCGGGGCGCGCGGTGCGGGCGCGGTAAAATCACGGCCATGACTCCCCCGCGCTGCGTCCACCTCCGCCTGCATTCCGAGTATTCCGTCACCGATGGCATCGTCCGCGTTTCGGATGCCGTCCGGCAGGCCGCCGGCGATGGCATGCCGGCGCTGGCGGTGACCGATCTCGGCAACCTGTTCGGCCTCGTCAAGTTCTATACGGCGGCGCGCGGCAAGGGGATCAAGCCGATCGCCGGGGCCGACGTCTGGATCGCCAATGCGGAAATGCCGGACGATCCCTGCCGCCTGCTGCTGTTGGCGCGCAACCGGGCCGGCTACCGGCAGTTGTGCGAACTGCTGACGCGCGCCTACCTGGCCGAGGGGCGGCGCGACCGCGCCGAGATTCGCCGCGAGTGGTTTGGCGAAATCGGCGCCGACGGCCTGATCGCGCTGTCCGGCGCGCATCTCGGCGACGTCGGCGAGGCGCTGGTCAACGGCAACGTCGAACAGGCCGCCGCGCGGGCGAAGGCGTGGGAGGCCATCTTCCCCGGCGCCTTTTACCTGGAGGTGCAGCGCTACGGCCAGCCGCAGCAGGAGGCCGTCGTCGGCCAGACCGCCGACCTCGCCGGCGAACTGGGCCTGCCGCTGGTGGCGACCCACCCGATCCAGTTCATGGGCCGTGACGACTTCCGCGCCCATGAGGCGCGCGTCTGCATCGCCGAAGGCTACAGCCTGAGCGACCAGCGGCGGCCGAAGGCCTACACCGAACAGCAGTATTTCCGGACGCAGGCCGAGATGGCCGACGCCTTCGCCGATCTGCCGGAAGCGTTGGAAAATTCGCTGGAGATCGCCCGGCGCTGCAATCTCGAGCTGACGCTGGGCCAGAACTTCCTGCCCGACTTCCCGACGCCGGACGGCATGACGCTCGCCGAGTTCCTCGTTGCGCAGGCGCGGGAGGGTCTCGAACGGCGCCTGCTGCAGTTGTTCCCCGACGCCGGCGAACGCGCGCGGCGCCGGCCCGAGTACGACGAGCGACTGCAATTCGAGTGCGAAACCATCATCCAGATGGGTTACCCCGGTTACTTCCTGATCGTCGCCGACTTCATCAACTGGGCCAAGAACAACGGCGTGCCGGTCGGCCCCGGCCGGGGTTCCGGCGCCGGCTCGCTGGTCGCCTATTCGCTGGGCATCACCGACCTCGACCCGCTCGCCTACGCGCTGCTGTTCGAGCGCTTCCTGAATCCGGAGCGGGTATCGATGCCCGACTTCGACATCGATTTCTGCCAGGACAACCGCTGGCGCGTCATCGAATACGTGCGCCAGCGCTACGGGTCGCAGGCAGTTTCGCAGATCGTCACCTTCGGCACGCTGTCGTCGAAGGCGGTGATCCGCGACGTCGGCCGCGTCTTCGACATGCCGTATTCGCTGTGCGACCGCATCTCCAAGCTGATCCCGGTCGTCCAGAACAAGCCGGTGTCGCTCGCCGAAGCACTGGAGCAGGAGCCGGCGCTCAAGGAAATGATGCGCGACGAACGCGATGGCGAATCGATCCGCGAGCTCTTCGACCTCGCCGCCAGGCTTGAAGACCTCACCCGGAATGTCGGCATGCACGCTGGCGGCGTACTGATCGCGCCGGGCCGGATCACCGACTTCTGCCCGATCTACCAGGCGACCGGCGCCGATGCCTCGCCCGTCTCGCAGTTCGACAAGGACGACGTCGAAAAGGCCGGGCTGGTCAAGTTCGACTTCCTCGGCCTGCGCAACCTGACGACCATCGAGCTGGCCGTCGAGTACATCCGCCGCATGACCGGCGAGAAGCTCGACCTGATGTCGCTCGGCTTCACCGACCCCGCCGCCTACCAGATCCTCAAGGACGCCAACACGACGGCGATCTTCCAGGTCGAATCGGAGGGCATGAAGAAGCTGCTCAAGAAGCTGGGCCCCGACCGCTTCGAAGACATCATCGCCGTGCTCGCGCTCTACCGGCCGGGCCCGCTCGGCTCCGGGATGGTTTACGACTTCATCCTGCGCAAGAAGGGCCAACAGAAGATCGACTATTTCCACCCCGACCTGACCGCCTGCCTGTCGCCGACCTACGGCGTCATCGTGTACCAGGAACAGGTCATGCAGATCTCGCAGGTCATCGGCGGCTACACGCTGGGCGGGGCCGACATGCTGCGCCGGGCGATGGGCAAGAAGAAGCCCGAGGAGATGGCCAAGCACCGCGCAACGATCGCCGCCGGCGCCAGGGAAAAGGGCTACAACCCGGCACTCGCCGAACAGCTCTTCGACTTGATGACCAAGTTCGCCGAGTACGGCTTCAACAAGTCGCACACCGCCGCCTACGCCGTCATCACCTACCACACCGCCTGGCTCAAGGCTCACCACTGCGCGGCGTTCATGGCGGCGACGCTGTCCTCGGACATGGACAACACCGATGCGGTCAAGATCTTCCACGACGACACGCTGAAGAACGGCGTCAGGGTGCTCGGGCCGGACATCAATGCCTCGAATTACCGTTTCGAGCCGGTTGACCGCAGCACGATCCGCTACGGCCTCGGCGCGGTCAAGGGCACCGGCGAGCAGGCGGTGACCGTGATGCTGCGGGCGCGCGAGAGTGGTGGGCCGTTCCGCGACCTCTTCGATTTCTGCCAGCGCTGCGACAAGCGCCTGGTCAACCGCCGCGCCATCGAGGCGCTGATCAAGGCCGGCGCCTTCGACAACATCGCACTGGCGGTTGAGACGGGTGGCGCCCCGGATCGCCACCGCTTGCTCGCCTCGGTCGGCATCGCCATGGATTTCGCCGAGCAGGTCGAGCGCAACGCGATGCAGAGCAGCCTGTTCGATGTCGGCCCGGCGGCCGAGGAGCATGCGCCGCAGTATGTTACGGTCAAGCCGTGGGACGAGCGGACACGGCTGATGGAGGAGAAGGCGGCGCTCGGCTTCTATTTCTCCGGCCATCCCTACAACGCCTGCAAGGCCGACCTCGCCCATTTCGTCCGCCGCCCGCTGGCTGCGCTCGAAGCGTCCCGGGAACTGTCGGTGCTGGCCGGCGTCGTCGTCGGCGTCCGCCCGCAGATGACGCGGCGCGGCAAGATGCTCTACGTGCAGCTCGACGACGGCACGGCGGCGGTCGAGGTGGCGGTGTTCAACGAGCTCTACGAGGCAGAACGGAACAAGATCGAGGTTGACGCGGTGCTCGTCGTCGAGGGCAAGATCAACCACGACGAGTTCTCCGGCGGGCTGCGCATCATCGCCGACCGGCTGATGACGGCCGGCGAGGCGCGTGCCCGCTACGCGAAGCACCTGCTGCTGCGCATGAACGACGCCTCCGATGCGCGCCGGCTGAAGAGCCTGCTCGGCCCCTTCGCGCCTGGCGCGGCGCAGGTGCGCATCCGCTACCGCAATGCCGATGCCGAATGCGAACTGGTGCTCGGCGACAGCCTGCGCGTGCGCCTCGACGACTCGCTGCTGGAAGCGCTCGACGACTGGCTGCAGGCCGGCAACGTCCGCATCGTTTACCACTGACCGCCGGCGGCGGGCAGCGAACCGCGTGCCCGGTCGGAATGGCCGCGGGACTGGCATAATCGCGGCATGAAAATAACGATGGCGACAGCCTGCGGAGGAGGGGCCGGGCCGTGCTGAAGGTTCTGGTCTTCCTGCCGGTGCAGGGGGCGCTTGCCGTTGCCGTCCTGCCGCTGCGCCGGCCCGGGTGGATGTGGCGGGTGGCGATGCTGTTTGTCGTCGCCACGCTCGCCCATGCGTTGTGGCTGGCAGCCGGCTTCGACCCGGCCGGGCCGGCGATCCAGATGCACGAAAGCCGGCCGTGGAACGTGCGGCTCGGTTCGTATTTCGCGCTCGGCGTCGATGGC
>CAWEMU010000043.1:0-128946 GCA_963810175.1 uncultured beta proteobacterium
GCCGGCCGCGAGGATCGCTGCCGTGGCCGAGTCGGCACCGACGACCAGGTGCCGCGATGATCCGAAGATCGCAAACAGGGTGATCGGGATGAGGATGGTATACAGGCCCAGAATCACCGGCACGCCGGCAATCTTCGTGTACCCCATCGTTTCCGGAATGGCGAGCGCCGCCAGGGTCAGCCCGGCAATGATGTCTCCGGGCAGCCGTGAGCCGTCGATCGGAAGAATCCCCTGAAACATCGGGAAACGAAACCCGCGGGTCTGTGTTCCAGTTGTCATTGACCGTCCCCTTCTCGCATATTGTGGCCTTGTCGGCGACTCGTTGGGTTCCCGCCGGAACATTCATTCGAAGCTGTGCCAACATCGACCTGCCTTGCATATGATGCGACACGGCGGCGCTCAACACAAGGACCGGTCAGCGCTGCGTTGGATCCAAGTGGTACTGTCCGCTTGAGGAGGAAGCGCAGATGGAGCAGACGGCGAACACGGGTGGCTTCATTCGCGAGTTCGTCCCCGAGAAGATATCCTTCGTGTCCATCAGCGAAAGAGACGTCGCCCTCGCCATCGACCAACTCGATCACCGGCCACGAAAATGCCTCGGCTTGATAACATCTCGCGAGGTCTTCATCAAACAGCTACACTAGCCTGGAGCGCCGTTGTACTTGAGAGTTGAGGGCGCCGGGGGGAGGCTTTGGCGGCAATGATCGCATTGGTCGTGGCAAGTTCGGCGGCCGTTTCGGTGGCCGGCGCTAGCCCGCTCTTTTTCTGACTATCGGAGTGCGAGAAACGTGAATCCCGTCCTTACGCTTTTCATCAGCCTGTTTACGACGCTTCTGGCGATCATCAATCCGTTCGAGGCGTTGCCGGTCTATCTCGGACTGATCGACGGCAAACCCGACACCGAGCAGCGTCGGATAGCCCGGCAGGCATGCTTCTATGCCCTGCTGCTCTGTTTCTTCTTCCTGCTCTTCGGCACACTGTTGCTGCGCCTCTTCGATGTGCCGTTGAGCATGGTCCGGGTCGTCGGCGGGGTGATTCTTACCCGGGTTGGATTCGACCTGTTCAATCCGCCGCCATCCGGCGGGATCGTGCCGCGGGCGGAAGATGGCAATGCCAATGTCGCGTTCGTTCCGCTCGCGATGCCGATCATGTTCGGCCCCGGGGCAATCGCCACATTGATCAGCATGGCATCGACGATCAAGCAGTCGCCAGGGGAAATGCTGCACTTTCTTGCGGCCAGTGCCGCGATCGTCGCCTGCATGGCGGTGACCTATCTTTGCCTTGTCTACGCCGAGCCGATTCTCCGCAAGATTGGCAGACAGGGCATCGACGCGGCGACGCGGATTGTCGGGTTCTTCGTTGCCGCAATGGGCATGGGCCTGATCTTCAACGGTGCGGTCGAGTTTCTCGAGCCGTACCGGACCGTCGCAAAGGTCGCGGTTGGAACCTAGGCCGGGGCATTCATGAACCTTTCTGCCGACATTCGGGCACCGGTTCGTTCGAGAGGCAAGCGAATGGCGGAGGGGACTGGAGCAGGCGCCAGTCCCCCCCGCTTGTCGATCCGGTCTAGCCCAGATCGACGGGAATGAAGATCCTGGCGTTGCCGCGGTCGACCAGGACGGCGATGCGTTTTCCGGCCTTGCTGATCAGGCTGCGCAACTGCTCCGTACTGGAAATCGCCTCGCCGTTGACCGCGATGACGATGTCGCCCGGCTGAATGCCGGCCTTGGCGGCTGCGCCGGCGACATTCTGGACGACGACGCCGTTGCTGACATCGGAACGCCGCTGCTCTTCCGGGGTCAGCGGACGGACAACGACACCCAGGCGACCCTTGGCAGCTTCGGGGGCATCGTTGCTGGCCAGCTTCTCGTCGCCGAATGTGCCGACCGCGACATCCACCGGGCGGGTTTCACCCTTGCGCCAAACCTGAAGCTTCGCCTGCTCGCCGGGCTTCATGGAAGAGACGATCGCCGGCAGCTCGTTGGAGGAGGCGATCTCCTTCCCGTTGATGGAAAGAATGACATCGCCCGGCTCGAGGCCGGCCTTCGCCGCGGGACTGTCCTTTTCCACCGACCCGACCAATGCCCCCGCAGGTTTCTTGAGACCGAAGGAGTCGGCGAGCGACTGATTGACCTCCTGGATGCCGACGCCGAGCCTGCCGCGCTGAACCTTGCCGTGGGCGACGATCTGCTTTTCGACATTCATCGCAACCTCGATCGGTATCGCGAAGGAAAGCCCCTGGTAGCCGCCGCTACGCGAGTAGATCTGCGAGTTGATGCCGATCACCTCGCCCGCCATGTTGAACAGCGGCCCGCCCGAATTGCCGGGATTCACGGCGACATCGGTCTGGATGAACGGAACGTAGCTGCCATCGGGCAGGGATCGCGAGAAGGCCGAGACGATGCCGGCGCTGGCACTGCTCTCGAAGCCGAAGGGCGAACCGATGGCCAGGACCCATTCGCCGACGCGGGTGTTGGCGGCAGAGCCGATCCGGACTGCCGGCAGGTCCTTCGCTTCGATCTTCAGGACGGCGACGTCGCTGGCGGTATCGAGGCCGAGAACCTTGGCCTTGAATTCGCGCTTGTCGGTCAGTTTGACGATGACTTCCTCGGCGCCGTCGACGACGTGGGCGTTGGTGAGAATCGTGCCATCCGGACTGACGATGAAGCCCGATCCCAGACCGCGTGCGGGCGCGTCGCCCCGATTCTGCGGAGCGCCGAAGCGGCGGAGGAAGTCCGGGATGGAGTCATCGTCGTCAAACTGGGGCGATTTGGGTCCGCGCGAGCCTGCCTTGCGCGTGCCGGATACGCTGATATTGACCACCGACGGGCTGTTGCGCGCAACGATGCCGCTCATGTCCGGCAATGCTGCGCCCGCAGCCGCGACCGGCTGGGTCATCGTGATGGGAGCAGCGACTTGCGACGCAGGGGCCTGCGACGCGGGGGAGTTGGCGTGGCCGAGAGTGTAGGCGCCGGTCAGCGCCGCCACAACGGCGGCTGCGCCCGCGGTCAGTTTGAGCTTGTTTGAGTTCATGGCGTTCTCCTGGGTAAATTCCGGGCAGGCAAAATGCCCGCCGATTGGAGAAGCATGCCTCGGCAAGACTTAAGACTGACTTAAGAACAACTGCCGCCGGCAGCGCCGAATGCCGGCGCAAGTCCTGCGCGATCAGGTGGGTCGTGCGCTGCCGGGAAACGCGATCCTTGCGGTGAGTCCGCCTCCTGGCGTGTCGTCGAGGCACACTTCGGCCTTGTGCCGCCGGGCAATGGTGCGAACGATCGCCAGACCGAGGCCGCTGCCGCTGGGGCTCTGCCCGCTGCGACGATAGAAACGGTCGAATACGCGTTCGCGCTCGTCCGCGGGAATCCCCGGACCGTTGTCGGCGACCTCCAGCCAGACCCTGCCTGCGTCAATGCCGCAGCTCACGTTGACCTTCCCGCCCGCCGGGGTGTAGCACAAGGCATTGGCAACGAGGTTGGCGAGCAGCGTGCCCAGCGCATCGCCATCGCCCATGATGGTCGCTGCCGGCTCGAGCGCGCTGACGCCAAGGTCGATCTCTTTGGCATCGGCCAGCGCCGCGTGGTCGGCGACGACCTGGCGCAACATCTCGGCGACGGGAGATCCCGGCAAACGCGCACGATCTTGCGCCGGCTTCGTTGCGCGCCAGCGCGAGCAGTTGCTGCACGGTATGGATCGCCCGCTCGAGCCCCTCCTTGAGATCACCCAGCGCCGCGGAACGCTCGGCCTCGCCCGTCGCACGTTCCAGCAGCCCCGCCTGAAGTTGCAGGGCGGTCAATGGCGTGCGCAACTCATGCGCCGCGTCGGCAATGAAGTCGCGCTGCACCTGAAGCGTCGCGCGCAGGCGTCCGAGCAATTCATTGAGCGAAACGACCAGCGGGCGCGCTTCGTCGGGAACGCCGCTTTCGGTGAACGGATCAAGCGCCTCCGGCGTCCGGGTCCTCACCGAGCGGGCAAGTTCGGTCAGCGGCCGGAGTTCCCGGCTGACGATCAGCCAGATCAGCAGCGCGATCAGGGGCAACAGGACCATGAACGGCGTCAGCGTGCGCAATGCAGCTGCCGCCGCCAGCCTCGCGCGCACGCTGGTCGGCTGGGCGACGGCTATGGTTTCGCCGCGGTATTGCAGGGCATAGACGCGCCAGGTCTCCTCGCTGGTTCGTTCGGTGGCGAAGCCGAGACGGGCAATCTCGGGCAGGGGCCGGTGCGGACGCGACGAGTAGATGGTGAGTCCGTTGCGATCCCAGACGCGGATGACGAAATCGAAACTCGTCTCGCCGGCGAGCGCCTCCGTTGAGCCCTGAAACGTCTGGTTGCGCAGCGCCAGGGCAATCTGCTCCAGGTGGTAATCGAAAATGGTGTTGGCTTCTTCCTTTGCCGCGGTGAACGTCGCCCAGGCGCCGAGGAGCATGACCACGGTCATTGCCGCGGTGAGGGCCAGCACCAGTTTGCCGCGGATGGAGTTCATGCCTGTCTCGGCACCATGTAACCGACGCCACGGACATTGCGGATCAGTTCGCTGCCGATCTTGCGGCGCAGGGCGTGAATGTGCACCTCGACCGCGTTGCTGCCGATTTCCTCTTCCCATCCGTAAAGCCGGTCTTCAAGCTGGGTGCGGGAAAGGGGAACGCCGGGAGCCTGCAGCAGGGCATGCAGCAGCGCGAACTCGCGGCCCGAGAGCCTGACTGCGGTGCCGTGCAGGCGGACTTCGTGGGTCGCCGGATCGAGATGCAGCGGCCCGTGCTCGATCACCGGGGTCGCCCTTCCGGAACGTCGGCGCAGCAGCGCCCGCAAGCGCGCGGCAAGCTCGTTCAAGTCGAAAGGCTTGACGAGGTAATCGTCGGCGCCGGTATCGAGACCGGCAATCCGGTCTTCGACCGAGTCCCTGGCGGTGATGATCAGGATCGGTACCGTGTTCCGCTTCCGCCGCCATTGCGCGAGAAGTTCCAGCCCGCTCCTGCCGGGGAGCCCCAGGTCGAGCAGGATCGCATCGTATTCGTTGGTCGCTACGGCCAGTTCGGCGGAACTGCTGTCATGTGCCCAATCCGCCGTGTAGCCATCCTGGCGAAGGCCGGTGCGGATGCTGGCGCCAATCATGGGGTCGTCTTCAACGATCAGGATGCGCATCGCGAATTACGCTGAGTTGGCACGCTGTCGGCTGTGCCGATGAGAATTCCCTGACATCGTGGCGTGCTGAATGGGCATGGGGGCATTGTAGCGACATCGCCACAATGGAGCGACCGTTAGCGGAAGCCCGCTTCACAGTCCTTCGGATTCTCGATCTTCGCCGTCCAGTACCGGATGGCGCAGATCAGTTTCGCGAGGGACTGAACTGATTGGTCGGAATGTCTGTCTAAGGTCAAATAAAGCAATTCGCGCAGCATCTCCTGTTTCCAGTGGTTGAAACAGAAAGGAGACCGTGCATGGGCTCTCTGGGTATTCAGAAACTCAAGGTCGTAGCGTTGGCTGTTGCGGATCTGCCGCGCGCAATGCACTTCTACGGCGAAACACTGGGCCTGCCTCCGGCATTCGAGGGCGCGCGTCGGGTTGGCTTCAGTCTGGGCAATGTCATCGTGATGCTGAAGTCCCGGGATGACGGCTGGTATGCGCTTCCCACGGATCAACTCAACCCGCGCATCACCCTGGCAACCGACCATGCGCCCGATACGGAGCGCGAACTCAGGGCGCGCGGCGTGACCATTGCCAATTCCGTGCAGCCGTACCCCGCGGAAGGTTTCCACGTAGGGAGCTTTCTTGACAGCGAGGGCAACAGGATCTGGTTCTGCTCGCCGATCGAAGGTGCGGTAACGGATCGAGCATGACGGTTCGGCCGGCGTTTTCGGGACCGTCGCCGGCTGGTTCGATGTCCGAGGTCCCGCTATTCATGAGGAGATCGATGATGGCCACTTACATTGCACTGATGAACTTTACGGACCAGGGGCTCCGCAGCGTCAAGGAAACCACGAAACGCGCCGAAGCCGTCATGGAGGCGGCAAGGAAGTTCGGCGCCAGCATGCCGCAGATCTACTGGACACTTGGGCAATATGATCTGGTTGCCGTCATCGAGGCGCAGGATGAAGAATCGGCAACCGCGTTCGCGCTGGCAATCGGCGCCGCGGGCAATGTTCGCGGGCAGACCCTGAGAGCCTTTTCCAGGGACGAAATGAACGGGATTCTCGGCAAGATGGGATAGAAGCCATGCCGGCCCAACCGTCCGGCCGGTGTGCAGCCAATGGACGGGTAAGCCGGAGCCTGTCTTTCACATCAAGCCGTGCGCGGGTCGGCCGGAAAGCAGGCTCACCGACTGCGCTGGTGAGGCGTTGACCAAGTATCACTTGACAAACCAACCATTCAGACAGAGATTTGACCGTCGGATCAGTAGGGTATGACAGGCGTCGCTTGCGGTGCCATCGAATCCGCGCCGTGTTGCCCTTGCTGACTGAAGTTCGCAGATTGAATAGTCTGGCGATTGATCAAATAACAACAGGAGGAGTCATGAAAGCAATCTCAAGGATGAAGTTGGCGATGGTCGCGGTCGGCGCGTGTGTGCTTGTGTTCCCGGGCGCTCAGGCCGAAGAGGAAAAGAAGGCCGCGATCGATATCAGGAGTTACCCCGGGAATACCCCGCGCACGGAAAAGGACGAGGCCCTCAAGCTCAAGGGGAACTGGCGGACCGGCCAGAAATACTACACGGCCTACTGCGAAGCCTGCCACCTGCCGAGCGGCGCCGGCAATCGTGACGGCAGCATCCCGCAACTGGCAGGCCAGCACCAGACCGTGCTGATCAAACAACTCGCCGACATTCGCTCCGGGGTGCGTTACAACCCGACCATGTACCCGTTCGCCAGGAAACTCCCCAGTGCCCAGGCGCTGGCCGACGTCGCGGCCTATGTCGGGACCCTGTGCTTCCCGCTCGATTCGGGCAAGTATGAAGGTGCCGATGCGGCCAGGCAATTGGCCGAGGGCAAGCAACTCTACGAAAACAAGTGCGCCAAGTGCCACCAGCCGAGTGGCGCGGGAGACAAGGATGCGCTCTACCCCGTCCTGGCCGGCCAGCATTACAAGTATCTGCTGCGGCAGATGACTGAAGTGCGCGATGGAAAACGCGTCGATGTCCCCGCCGAGATGTTCGAAGCCATCAAGAGCTACGATGATGCGCAACTGGTTGCCGTCGCCGCCTATCAGGCAAGCCTGAAGACCCCCGTGTCGCTGATGTGCAGAACCCCGACGGACAAGGCCAGGATGTAGGCTTGACGGCTGCCGCTCAGGCCTTGCCTGCGGCCAGGCCGAGCGCGGCGGCGATCCGCCCGCTGGCGGCGGGCTTCTCGACCCAGCGGTAGAACAGCGCGGCGATGGCGATGCTTGCCGCCCAGGCCAGCGCCATGAAGGCCAGTGCGGCTCCCGGTGCGTTCAGGCCGAGGCGGACGAAGAGCGCGTTGGCCAGCAGGCAGACCGGGAAGTGCACGAGGAACAGCGCGTAGGAAATGCGGCCGAGGAAGGCGAGGATGGGCCACTCCGGGAAGCGTTCGAGCAGGTCGTTGCGCCGGCAGAGACCGAGCGTCAGCGCGACTGCCAGCGCGACGGCGATGCGCAGGCGGAAGTCGATGAACAGGGCGGCGAGGGCGACGCCGGCGATGACGCCCAGCCAGGCCGCCGGTCGCCGGCGGTCGCCGGTCCACCAGGCGGCGGCGCCCAGCCCGTAGGAGCCGAAAAAGTAGATCGCCCAGTTGTCCAGGTTCTCGTTGCGGTTGAACCAGAACAGCGCTACGGCCGCCATCGCGAGCACCAGTGCCGGCGCGCGTCCGCCCAGGCGCCCGGCCCACAACAGCAACGTCATCAGCGCGAAAAGCTGGAAGTCGATGGCGATGTACCAGAGCCCGGCCGACAGCGAATCGAAGCCGAGCACGCTCTGCAGCAGCAGGGCATGGGCGGCGAGTTGCGCCAGCGTCGGGGGGGCCGGAATGGCTTCGTCGTCCATCCAGAGGCGGGCCAGCGCGGCGCCGGCGACGGCCAGCGCGATGGCGACGAAATAGGGAATGGCCAGCCGCAGGTAGCGCTTGGCGATCAGCGGCCACGGCGATCCGGCCAGCGCTCCACCCTGCGGTGACATGCCGCGCGCCGCGAGAAATCCGGCGATGACGAGAAAGACCTGGACGGCGATGCGCGCGTAATCGTAGAACCAGCCGATGGTGCCCGGCGCTACTTCCTGCGCGGCGCCAGCGAGCGGACCGTAGGCGGCGAGATGGTGGAGGACGATCAGCTGTGATGCGATCGCCTTGAAGGCGTCGATCAGCGGCATGCGGTTGGCGTTCATGGCCCGGATTCTACAGGGGCTGCTTCAGACGAAGCGGGCGATGAAGGCGCCCGCCTTCTCCGGCGGCAGTTCCAGCCAGACCCGATGGCCGTTGCCGGGGGCGACGGCGACGGCCTCGCCGGCGGCGTCTTCCATGCAGGCAAGCGCCCACTCATGGTTACCGGAGGGATGCACGCATTCGAGGCGGTCGCCGACGGCAAAGCGGTTCTTCACCTCGATCTCCATGAGCCCGCGCGTCGCATCGAAACGCACGGCGTCGCCGACGTAGAGGCTGCGCTCGGATTCGGAGTGGCCCCTCAGATAATTCTGGTAGTCCGCATCGTGGTGACGCTGGTAGAAGCCGTCGGTGTAGCCGCGGTTGGCCAGGCCTTCGAGTTCGCGCAGCAGTTCCGGGGCGAGAGGCTTGCCGGCCACGGCGTCGTCGATCGCCTGGCGGTAGGCCTGGCAGGTGCGCGCCACGTAGTAGGGACTCTTGGTGCGCCCTTCGATCTTCAGCGAATCGACGCCGATTTCCACCAGCCGCTGCACGTGCTCGATGGCGCGCAGATCCTTCGAGTTCAGGATGTAGGTGCCGTGCTCGTCTTCCTCGATCGGCATCAGTTCGCCGGGGCGCTCCTTTTCCTCGAGCAGGATTTCCTGATCGCCGGGGGCATGCACCTTGTAATCCCAGCGGCAGGAGTTGGTGCAACTGCCCTGGTTCGGGTCGCGATGGTTGAAGTAGCCGGAGAGCAGGCAGCGGCCGGAGTAGGCGATGCACAGCGCGCCATGGACGAAGACCTCGAGCTCGATGTCCGGGCATTGCTGGCGGATTTCGGCCACTTCGTCGAGCGACAGTTCGCGCGACAGGATGACGCGGTCGACCCCCATTTTCTGCCAGAAACGGACCGCGGCCCAATTGACCGTATTGGCCTGGACCGAGAGGTGGATCACCTGTTCCGGCCACGTCTCGCGCACCATGTCGATCAGGCCGGGGTCGGACATGATCAGCGCGTCGGGCCTGAGGGCGATGACCGGCGCCATGTCGGCGAGGTAAGTGCCTACTTTCACGTTGTGCGGGAAGATGTTGCTGACGACGAAGAGCCGCTTGCCCTGGCTGCGGGCCTCGGCGATGGCCGTGCCGAGCTTGTCGAGGTCGCCGAACTCGTTGTTGCGCACGCGCAGGCTGTAGCGCGGCTGCCCGGCGTAGATCGCGTCGGCGCCGAAGGCGAAGGCGGTGCGCATCATCGCCAGCGAGCCGGCGGGAGCGAGGAGTTCTGGGGCTTGGGCCATAGTAGAATGCGGAAAGGCGAGAATTTTATCCCCCATGAGCGAAGAAATACTGATCAATTACACCCCGCAGGAAACGCGCGTCGCCGTCACGCAGCAGGGTGTCGTCCAGGAACTGCACATCGAGCGTACCGCCAGCCGGGGACTGGTCGGCAATGTCTATCTCGGACGGGTCTGCCGCATTCTGCCAGGCATGCAGTCGGCGTTCATCGATGTCGGGCTGGAACGCACCGCATTCCTGCATGTCGCCGACATCTGGCAGGCGCGTGAAGCGGCGACGGAGCGGCCGATCGAACGGGTGCTGGCCGAAGGGCAGAGCATCGTCGTTCAGGTCGTCAAGGACCCGATCGGCACCAAGGGCGCGCGTCTGTCGACGCAGATTTCGATCGCCGGCCGCATGCTGGTTCATCTGCCGCAGGAAAGGCATATCGGGGTTTCCCAGCGCATCGAGGCGGAGGCGGAGCGCGAGGCGCTGCGCGAGAGGATCACCCGCCTCGTCCCCGCCGACGAACCCGGCGGCTTCATCGTCCGCACCATGGCCGAAAATGCCAGCGACGCCGAATTCGCCACCGATATCGCCTACCTGCGCAAGACCTGGGCCGACATCCGCGACAAGGCCCGCGTTTCCGCGCCGCCGACCGCGCTCTACCAGGATCTTTCGCTCGGCCAGCGCGTGCTGCGCGACTTCGTCAATCCCGATACCAGCCGCATCCTGGTCGACTCCCGCGAAAACTTTCAGCGCCTGAGCAGCTTTGCCGAGGAATACACGCCGGCGGTCAAGCCGCTGCTCGAACACTACACCGGCGAGCGCCCGCTGTTCGACCTGCACGGGGTCGAGGAAGAGCTCCAGAAGGCGCTGGCCCGCCGCGTCGATCTGAAATCCGGCGGCTACCTGATCCTCGACCAGACCGAGGCGATGACGACCATCGACGTCAACACCGGCGGTTTCGTCGGCGTGCGCAATTTCGACGACACCATCTTCAAGACCAACCTCGAAGCGGCGGTGAGCATCGCCCGCCAGCTCCGACTGCGCAACCTCGGTGGCATCATCATTGTCGATTTCATCGACATGGAAAACGAGGAACACAGGAACGCGGTACTCGATGAGTTCAACAAGGCGCTGGCCCGCGACCATACGCGGCTGACCGTCAATGGCTTCACCGCGCTGGGTCTGGTCGAGATGACGCGCAAGCGCACCCGGGAATCGCTGGCGCACGTCCTGTGCCACCCATGCCCGACGTGCAGCGGGCGCGGCGAAGTGAAGACCGCGCGCACCGTCGCCTACGAAATTCTCCGCGAACTGCTGCGTGAGGCGCGCCAGTTCAACGCGCGCGAATACCGCGTCCTCGCCGGGCCGGCCGTGGTCGACCTCTTTCTCGACGAGGAATCGCAATCGCTGGCCATGTTGTCGGATTTCATCGAAAAGCCCGTTTCGTTGCAGTCGGAGCCGAGCTATTCGCCAGAGCAATACGACATCGTTCTGATGTAGTCACAACCAAAGGAGACAATTCATGACCCACGATCCGGAATTCGAAAGCCTCGTTCCCGCGCAGTCGTTCACCCGCCGCAGCTTCCTCGTCACCAGCCTGGGCGCCGGCTTCGCGCTGGCCGTGCAGCCGGTGATGGCGCAGACGGCGATCAGGACCGACGACACTGGTTTGCTGGCCGGTGAAGTCAAGGTGCCGGTCAAGGATGGCGAAATGGTCGCGTATCGCGCGTTGCCCAAGGGTGCGGTCAGGCCGCCGGTCGTCCTCGTGGTTTCCGAAATCTTCGGGGTCCATGAGCACATCCAGGATATCTGCCGCCGCCTTGCCAAGCTCGGTTACTGCGCCATCGCGCCCGAACTCTTTGCCCGTCAGGGAGACCCGCGTCAGCTTTCAAGCGTCGCCGATATCCTCGCCAAGATCACGAGCAGGACGCCGGATGCGCAGGTGATGAGCGATCTCGATGCGACCGTCGCCTGGGCGGCGTCCAAAGGCGCCGATACCGACCGGCTGGCGATCACCGGCTTCTGCTGGGGTGGCCGCATCACGTGGCTCTACTGCGCCCACAATCCGCAGGTCAAGGCCGGCGTCGCCTGGTACGGGCGGCTTGTCGGCGAGGTCAACGAAGTCACGCCGCGGCACCCGATCAACATCGCCGCCGACCTCAAGGCGCCGGTGCTCGGCCTGTATGGCGGCCTTGACACGGGCATCCCGCTGGAGACCGTCGAGAAGATGGAGATGGCGCTGAAAGAAGGCAGCAAGGCCGCCCGACTTTCGCAGATTCACGTCTATGACAACGCGCCGCATGCCTTTCATGCCGATTACCGCCCGAGCTTCCGCAAGGAAGAGGCCGAGGATGGCTGGAAGCGGATGCAGGCCTGGTTCAAGAAGATCGACAAGGCCTGAGCGGGCTTCGGCGAAGCGTCGCTTCGTGCTACGCTTCGCTGCTCGCAAGGAACTCACTCCCAGATGACCGAAGCCGACCACAAACCCGATTCGCCCGTCAACGCGCGCGCCCTGCTCAAGGATCTGCAGGGCCGCTTCGATGTATTCCGCAATTTCAGCCCATTGGCGATCGGCATCGACAAGCAGCTTATCGCGCAAGAACCGGACTTGAACCGCAAGGCGTTGCGGCTGGCGCTGCGCAGTCACACCATGTTGACGCGCTACCTCAAGGAAATGCAGATCGCGAGCGCGCGTCTCAACCTCGATGGATCGGCAGCCGGCGAAGTCACCGACGAGGCGCGCACCCATTCCGGAGAGTTGTTGCGCGAACGCTTCAAGAAGCAGGCCGAGCAGCGCAAGGCAGAACAGGAGTCAGCCAGAGCCGCGCAGGAGGCCGCCAGGGCCGAGCAACGCCGCCTGGAAAAGCTCAGCCAGCTGACCGAAAAATTCGGGCGCAAGGCGAAGTGATCACGTTTGGCCATGGCAACCTGGTCAATAGACCAGCGCAACCCGGCGCGCCATTCGCGGCCTGATGTTTTCCGCGCAGTCCAGCTATCTCTGCCCGGCCGGTGCGCAGTGAGGTGTAACCTCGACGGGTCGTCTTGACGCGAGCGCTTGCTGTACAGTTCGCCTTTCGATCAGGGGTGATGCTGGAGCGCTATGGCGAACGAGGTTCTTCCGGGGTGGTTGCGCGAGGTCGCTGCCGACGCTACGGTCATGGCGGTATGCATCTTGCTGGTCCTTGCCTACTACGCCTTCCATCGAAAGCGGGTCCGACGCGATCCGACCTATTCGATCCACTACGTCAACGACATGACCCGGCGCATCTGGGTCGAAAGCGTCATGAGCGGCACGGGAAAGGACATCATGGCCGTGCAGACATTGCGCAATTTCATCATGTACCCGATCCTCATGGTGTCGACCTGCGCGCTGTTGATCGTCGGAACCCTGACCTTGTCCGGGCAGACAGGCAACATCGCCAACAGCTGGCATGCCATCAATCTCGGCGGTTCGCACTCGGCCGGGGTGTGGATCGTCAAGATCATGTTTCTGCTGGTCGATTTCCTCGTTGCCTTCTTTGCCTACGTCATTGCCATCCGCTTGGCGAATCATGTGCTGTTCATGATCAACATCCCGCGGGAAGCCCAGTCCGGGAATGATGTGTTGTCGCCTTCGCATGTCGCCGACCGGCTGATCCTGGCCGGAAAAATGGTGGCGCTTGGAATGCGCACGCTGATGTTCGCCATTCCGCTCGCCTTCTGGCTGTTCGGGCCGCTCTATCTGCTGATCGGCACCGTCGGCGTAGTCGGTTTCCTCTCGCGTCTCGACCGCCACCAGCGCGGGCTGTAGCCTGAAGACAGAAAAGGCCTGCGCTAGAGCGCAAGCCTTTGAATATCCGGGGGGCGCCAGAGATTCGAATTCTGGCCCTGCGGATCAGGAATCAGTCCATGACCCAGCGATTCACAATTTCATTGGGTATGGTGCAGAGGCGGATCCGGTTTGGGTTATCTGCGCGCTGGCTCCCGAAAGAGAGGTATAGCGACGCCGCAGCCAAATGCAGCGGAGTGCAGCAAAAATGCAGCAATAAACCCGAAAAAGCAAAAAAGCCCGCTCAAAAAGCGGGCTAAGTGCTTGATTATTATGGTGGGGCGCCAGAGATTCGAACTCTGGACCTACGGATTAAGAGTCCGCTGCTCTACCAACTGAGCTAGCGCCCCGGGGTTTCCCTGACGACTGGTGGGTCGGCCGAGATTCGAACTCGGGACCAGCGGATTAAAAGTCCGATGCTCTACCGGCTGAGCTACCGACCCGGCCATGGGAGCGCGGATTATAGGTACGCACGGAAATGCTGTCAACGAAGAGGGCAGCGAACACAACGGCGAATCGGGCGCCACGGGGCGTCCTCATTCGCGCAGGTGAATGCTGCCAATTGTGCTCTTCAGGAAATGTCTTCTAGAATGACTGCAGCACGACCATTCCGGACCGGGATATGGCGTGTTTCCCCCTTCTGACGGAGAAAGCAAATGAACAAGGAAGATATCTCGCACTGGCAGGACCTCATCATGACAACCGCTACCGAGGTGGGCATCAAGGTGCTGGCGGCGATTGCATTCTGGGTCATCGGCCGCTGGTTGATCGGTGTCGCGGTGAGCATGGTACGGGCATCGCTGGAGCGCCAGAAGGTGGATCCGACCATCCTGCGTTACGTTGGCTCGATTGTCACGGTGACCTTGAATGTTTTCCTGGTGATCGGCATTCTCGGTTACTTGGGCATCCAGACCACGACCTTCGCTGCGCTGATTGCGGCGGCGGGTGTCGCCATCGGCTTGGCATGGTCGGGCCTGCTGGCCCACTTTGCGGCGGGTGCCTTCCTTGTCGTGCTGCGCCCGTTGAAGGTTGGCGATTTCGTGACGGTCGCCGGTGTGACGGGAACAATCACTGAACTGGGTTTGTTCACAACCACCATCAACACGCCGGATAACGTGCAGACCATTTTGGGCAACAGCAAGGTTTTCAGCGAGACCATCCAGAATTTCTCGCACAATCCCTTCCGTCGCGTCGATCTGAAGTGCCAGCTCTCGGGGGCCGCCGATCATCGGGCGGCGATGGCTTTGCTGCGCGAGAAGATTGCGGCGATCCCGAACGTGCTGGCCGAGCCGAAAGTGGATGTCGAAATCCTCGATTTCACGCTGGTCGGCCCGGTGCTGGTTGTGCGTCCGTACTGCCACAACGACAACTACTGGCAGGTCTATTTCGACACCAATCGGGTGATCCGCGAAGCGCTCGGCGAAGCCGGCTTCCCGGCGCCGATGCCGGCGCAGAACGTGATCGTGACCCAGGCCGCCTGAGTCCGGATCCCGGCCGCAAGAAGCAGCCCGCGAAAAGCGGGCTTTTTTCTGGTTGACCCTAGGGCCAGCCCTTGCTTCCATGGTCGCGACAGCCGCCGTTCAGCCGAGGCGGCGGCAGATTTCGGCTGTCAGCGCGGCCTGATTCATGGAGTAGAAGTGCAGGCCGGGGGCGCCGCCCGCGAGCAGGCGTTCGCAGAGTTCGGTGACGACGTCGAGGCCGAAGGCGCGGATCGAATCGGCATCGTCGCCGTAGCTTTCGAATTTCTTGCGCATCCAGCGCGGGATGTCGGCGCCGCAGGCGTCGGAAAAGCGGGCCAGTTTGGTGAAGCCGGCGATGGGCATGATGCCGGGCACGATGGGTACATCGACGCCCAATGCGCGGGCTTCGTTGACGAAATGGAAGTAGGCGTCGGCGTTGTAGAAATACTGGGTGATGGCTGAATTGGCGCCGGCCCTGACCTTGCGCGCGAAGGCGCCGAGGTCGTCCTTCGGGCTGTGGGCCTGCGGGTGCCATTCCGGGTAGGCAGCAACTTCGATGGTGAACCAGTCGCCGGTTTCGGCGCGGATGAATTCGACCAGCTCGTTGGCGTAGCGGAACTCGCCGGTCTCGGCCATGCCCGAGGGCAGGTCGCCGCGCAGGGCGACGGTGCGCCTGATGCCGGCGGCCTTGTACTCGTTGAGAATTTCGCGAATTTTGTCGCGCGTCGAGCCGATGCAGGAAATATGCGGCGCGGCGGGAAGACCTTGCGCGGCGATTTCCTTGGCCACGGCGAAGGTGCGTTCGCGCGTCGAGCCGCCGGCGCCGTAGGTGACCGAGAAGAAGGCCGGCCGCAGTTCGGCCAGACGGGCCCAGGTGGCGCGCAGCTTTTCCATGCCTTCCGGCGTCTGCGGGGGAAAGAACTCGATGGAGATTTCAGGTTTCATTTGTTCAACCAGATGAAGAATTCGCGGTTGCCGTCGCCGCCGTTAATCGGGCTGGCAAACCAGGCAAGGACTGTGAGGTGGAGGCTGGCGGCGCACCGGCGCAGCTTGCTTTCCACCTCGTCATGGAGCGTCGGATCCCGGACGATGCCGCCCCTGCCGATGTGGCCGGGGCCGACTTCGAACTGCGGCTTGACCAGCAGCAGCAGGTCGCCGCCCGCGCAAAGCAACGCCGGCAGTTGTGGCAACACCAATGTCAGCGAGATGAAGGACAGGTCGCCGACGATAAGGTCGAAGCCACTGGCCGGTAGTGCGTCGCCAAGATCGGCGGTGACCAATGCGCGGCAGTTGATGCCTTCGAAGGCGGTGACGCGGGAATCGGCGTGCAACCGGGGGTGGAGTTGCCCGTGCCCGACATCGACGCCAACGACATGCCGGGCATCGGCCTGCAGCAGGCAGTCGGTGAAGCCGCCGGTTGACTGCCCGACATCGAGGCAGGTCCAGCCGGCGACGTCGAGGCCTGTGGCGGCCAGGGCGCCGCGCAGCTTGATGCCGCCGCGCGAGACGAAGCGGTCTTCCGGGTCGGCTGTCACGGTGAACGGCGTTTCCGGGGCCAATTCCAGCGCCGCCCTGGTGACGATGCCGCCCGGAGCGGCAACCCGCCCGGCGGCTATCATGCGCTGTGCCGCCGTGCGCGAGGCCGCCAGTCCGGATGCGACGAGCAACTGGTCGGCCCGCGGCACTCAGCCGGCCCCGTGCTGAAAAGAGAACGCGCGGGGCAGCGCCAGGGCCTTGATGACCCGGACGGCGATGATCTTCAGCATCCGAAGGTCTCAGTAACGATAATGTTCGCCCTTGTACGGGCCTTCGACCGGGACGCCGATGTAGGCGGCCTGATGCTCGGTCAACGTGCTCAGTTGCGCGTTGAGCTTCTTGAGTTGCAGGCGGGCGACCTTCTCGTCGAGATGCTTGGGCAGCGTATAGACACCGACCGGGTAATCGGCGGTGCGGGTGAACAGCTCGATCTGGGCGATGGTCTGGTTGGCGAACGAAGACGACATGACGTAGGACGGATGGCCCGTGGCGCAGCCGAGGTTCACCAGGCGGCCCTTGGCGAGCAGGATGATGCGCTTGCCGTCGGGGAAGATGACGTGGTCGACCTGCGGCTTGATCTCTTCCCACTGGTAGCCTTCGACCGAGGCGACGTCGATTTCGTTGTCGAAGTGGCCGATGTTGCAGACGATGGCCTGATCCTTCATGGCCGCCATGTGGCCATGGGTGATGACGTGGTAGTTGCCGGTGGCCGTGACGAAGATGTCGGCCTTGTCGGCGGCGTATTCCATGGTGACGACGCGGTAGCCTTCCATCGCCGCCTGCAGGGCGCAGATGGGATCGATCTCGGTGATCCAGACCTGTGCCGACAGCGCGCGCAGGGCCTGGGCCGAACCCTTGCCGACATCGCCGTAGCCGGCGACGACGGCGACCTTGCCGGCGATCATGACGTCGGTCGCGCGCTTGATACCATCGACCAGCGATTCGCGGCAGCCGTAGAGATTGTCGAACTTGGACTTGGTGACCGAGTCGTTGACGTTGATCGCCGGGAACTTGAGTTCGCCGCGCTCGTGCATCTGGTACAGGCGATGGACGCCGGTGGTGGTTTCCTCGGTGACGCCCTTGACCTGGGCCAGGCGCAGCGAGTACCAGGTCGGGTCGACCGCGAGTTTGGCCTTGATCGCTGCGAAGAGGATGGTTTCTTCCTCGGAACCGGGGTTGCCCAGCACCGAAATGTCCTGCTCGGCGCGGGCGCCGAGGTGCAGCAGGAGGGTCGCGTCGCCGCCGTCGTCGAGGATCATGTTCGAGTAGCCGCCGTCGGCCCACTCGAAGATGCGGTGGGTATAGTCCCAGTAGTCGGTCAGTGATTCGCCCTTGACCGCGAAGACCGGGATGCCGTCGGCGGCGATGGCTGCGGCGGCATGGTCCTGGGTCGAGAAGATGTTGCACGAGGCCCAGCGGACTTCGGCGCCGAGCGCGGTCAGCGTCTCGATCAGCACGGCGGTCTGGATGGTCATGTGCAGCGAACCGGTGATGCGCGCGCCCTTGAGCGGCTGGCTCTTCGCGAATTCCTCGCGAATGGCCATAAGGCCCGGCATTTCGGTTTCGGCGATGCTGGATTTCCTTGCGACCCCAGTCGGCAAGGCCCAGATCGGCAACAACGTAGTCTTTGAATTCAGCCACAGTAAGCTCCTTATGAACTGTGGCCGGGAGGGGGATGGGGCAAATTCGGCTCACCCGGCATCCCGTGCCCGGCACGGGGTTGATAGGTGAGCGCGGTTTGAAACCGAGCCTGAGGGAGACTTCCCCTGCAGCGCTCCTCGGTACGCTGCGGATTATAAACTGATTTTCTTTGCCCTTGAGGGGGCTGGCTGCGGTCGACCGCAAAAAATCCGCGAAATCGCGGTTGACCGCAGCGGGTGTTACAGGCCGGCGTCCGACTTCAGCAGGATGGCGCGGTCCGTGTTCTCCCAGGTGAATTCCGGCTCGTCGCGGCCGAAATGGCCGTAGGCGGCGGTCTTCTGGTAGATCGGGCGCAGCAGGTCGAGCATGTTGACGATGCCCTTCGGACGCAGGTCGAAGTGCTTCCTGATCAGTTCGGTCAGCGTTTCGTTGTTGATCCGGCCGGTACCGTAGGTGTCCACCATGACCGAGGTCGGTTCGGCGACGCCGATGGCGTACGATATCTGGACCAGGCAGCGCGAGGCGAGGCCGGCGGCGACGATGTTCTTGGCGACGTAGCGGCCGGCATAGGCGGCGGAACGGTTGACCTTGGACGGGTCCTTGCCGGAGAAGGCGCCACCACCGTGCGGGGCCGCGCCGCCGTAGGTGTCGACGATGATCTTGCGCCCGGTCAGGCCGCAGTCGCCCTGCGGGCCGCCGACGACGAAGCGGCCGGTCGGGTTGACCAGGTACTTGATGTCGCCCTTGACCAGTTCCTTCGGCAGCACCGGCTTGATGATCTGCTCGATGGTCGCTTCGCGCAGGTCTTCCAGGCTGATGTCCGGCGAATGCTGGGTGGACAGCACGACGGTGTCGATCGAATGCGGCTTGCCATCGACGTAGCGGATGGTGACCTGTGATTTGGCGTCCGGGCGCGCCCACGGCAGGCGGCCATCCTTGCGCAGCATGGCCTGGCGCTCGACCAGGCGGTGCGACAGGTAGATCGGCAGCGGCATCAGCGACGGGGTTTCGTCGCAGGCGTAGCCGAACATCAGGCCCTGGTCGCCGGCGCCCTGGCCGAGATTGTCGTCGTAGGCGGCGTTGACGCCCTGGGCGATATCGGGGCTCTGCTTGTCGTAGGCGACGAGCACGGCGCAACCCTTGTAGTCGATGCCGTATTCGGTGTTGTCGTAGCCGATGCGCTTGATCGTGTCGCGGGCGACCTGGATGTAATCGACGTTGGCGTTGGTCGTGATTTCACCGGCCAGAATGACCAGGCCGGTGTTGCACAGGGTCTCGGCGGCAACGCGGGAATGCTTGTCCTGGGCCAGGATGGCGTCGAGGATGGCATCGGAAACCTGGTCGGCGACCTTGTCGGGATGGCCTTCGCCAACCGATTCCGAGGTGAAGAGATACTCGCTCATGAAATGCTCCAGTGGTCCTTCGATCCGGCGTTACCAGCTTCGGACCACGAGCGGTGACGCTTTAGCAGTATTTCTGAATCGCCCTGCAAGTTGTCTGTTTAACTCGGCGAGTCGATAATGATAGCCTTTTTGCGGCAGGTTTCAACCCCCGGAGTGTCATGGTTTTTATTTTCCGCGTCTTTTCCTTGTTGCCGCTGAGTGTGCTGCACGCGCTGGGCGGGGGGCTCGGCCGCCTGGTCTACTGGCTGTCGCCGACCTATCGCCGCCACCTGCGGGAGAACCTTGCCCAGGCCGGCCTCGACCCCTCGCTGCGGGGTGCCGTGGCGGCCGAGGCGGGCAAGCAGATGCTGGAACTGTCGCGCATCTGGATGCGGACGCTGGAAGAGGCCATCGCCCAGGTGGTGGAGGTCGTCGGCTGGGAATACGTCGAGGCCGCACGGCAGTCGGGCAAGGGCATTGTCTTTCTGACGCCGCATCTCGGCTGTTTCGAAATCACCGCGCAGTATCTTTCGGCGCATTTTCCGATCACGGTACTCTACCGGCCGCCAAAGAGGACTTCACTGCAGCAGCTGATCGAGATGGGGCGCCAGCGTGCCCAGCTGCACCTGGCGCCGGCCGACCTGACCGGCGTGCGCTCACTGATCAGGGCACTCAAGCGCGGTCAGGCAATCGGGCTTCTCCCCGACCAGGCGCCGAAAACGGGAGAAGGGGTCTGGCTCGACTTTTTCGGCCGCCCGGCCTACACGATGACGCTGGCTGCCCGGTTGACCGAAACCGGTGCCACCACGTTGATGACCTGGGGTGAGCGGCTGCCCGGCGGGCGCGGCTACAGGGTGCACTTTTCTCCGCCGCAGGTAGCGCTGGAGGGCAATACGGTCGAGCGCGCGCAACGGATCAACCATGAAGTCGAGTATCTGGTTCATCGCTGTCCGGCCCAATACCTGTGGGGCTACAACCGCTACAAGCGCCCGGGCGGCGCCGAACCACCGCCGGAGAAGGGGCGCGCGCAATGAAAGTTGCGTTCTCGTACCTCCTTGTCGCCTTCCTCTGGCTGCTCCACTGGCTGCCATTGCCTGTTCTGCGCGCGCTCGGCTGGGGGCTGGGGCGGCTGCTTTTCGTCCTGGCGCGCGCCCGGCGCGACATCACGCTGACCAACCTGCGCCTGTGCTTTCCGGAAATGCCGCAGGCCGAACGCGAGAAGCTGGCGCGGGCGCATTTTGTCGCCTTCAGCCGCGCGGTGCTCGACCGCACGCTCGGCTGGTGGGCAGCGAAGGAGCGCCTCGAGCGCATCATCCGCGTTACCGGCGTCGAGCACCTGAACGATCCCGGCGGCCGTCCGGTGATCATGCTCTGTCCGCATTTTGTCGGGCTCGATGCCGGCGCCACGCGCCTCTCCATGTTCGTCACGGCGTGCAGCGTTTATTCGAAGCAGAAGAATCCGGTATTCGACAAGTTGCTCTATGATGGCCGCAAGCGTTTCAGCGATACGATCCTCCTCTCCCGGCACGAAGGAATGCGCAGGATACTCAAGGCGTTGAAGGATGGCTATCAGTTCTACTATCTGCCGGACATGGATTTCGGGCGCAAGGAGTCGATCTTCGTGCCCTTTTTCGGGGTCCAGGCGGCGACCATTCCCGCCCTCTCGCGACTGGTGCGGCTGACCGGCGCCCGGGTGGTGCCGTGCATCACGCGCCAGGTGCCGGACGGCTATGAGGTGGAGGTCATGCCGCCGTGGGAGAATTTCCCCGGCGAGAGCGTCGAGGCCGATACCGCATTCGTCAACCGTTTCATCGAAGGCCAGGTACTGCGTATGCCGGAGCAGTATTTCTGGTTGCACAAGCGTTTCAAGACCCGGCCACCCGGAGAGCAGAGGTTCTACAAATGACAAGCAGCCTGAATATCCAAATTCGCCGCGTCACGCCACCGGACGTGCCGGCCATCTCGGCCCTTGCCCGCGAAATCTGGCAGGCCACATACCCGGGCATCATCACCCAGGAGCAGATCGACTTCATGCTCGAGCAGCGCTATGGCCATGAGCGCCTCTACGACGATCTCGAAGATGCCGACAAGTGGCTGGACCAGGCGTTCCACGACGGGCGCCGGGTTGGCTTCGCCTTCAGCGAGATTCGCAAGGGCGAGTTCAAGCTCGACAAGCTCTATATCCATCCGGAAGTGCAGCGCAAGGGGGTCGGCGGCCAGTTGATCGAACATGTCGCGGCGCGCGCCCGGAAGCTCGGCTACCCGTGCGTGATCCTCGCCGTCAACAAGCGCAATGCCAAGGCCATCGGTTCCTACAGGAAGTACGGATTCGTGGTGCGCGAGGCGATCGTCGACGATATCGGTCACGGCTTCGTCATGGATGATTACGTGATGGAGAAGAAACTTTAAGAATTTGAGATAAGCGCCTGTCTCTGTTATTCTTTTCGAATCCCAATGTGGAGCGCGTCGTGAAACTCGAATTCACCAAAATGCACGGTCTCGGCAACGATTTCGTTGTCGTCGACGGCATTCGCCAACAGGTTTCGCTGACGCCGGAACAACTGCGCTACATCGCTGACCGCCATTTCGGCGTCGGTTGCGACCAGATCCTGCTGGTCGAGGCAGCGACGCGGCCGGATGTCGATTTCCGCTATCGCATCTTCAACGCGGATGGTGGCGAGGTCGAGCAGTGCGGCAATGGTGCGCGCTGCTTCGTGCGTTTCGTGCATGATCAGGGGCTGACAGACAAGCGCGAGATTCGCGTCGAGACTTTGGGCGGCATCATCGCCCCGCGCCTCGAAGGAGACGGCAGTGTCACGGTCAACATGGGAATTCCCCGCTTTCTGCCGAACGAGATTCCTTTCATCCACGACGACGACGTGGTGATCTACTCCCTCGACGTCGCCGACGAAACGCTGGATATCAGCGTCGTTTCGCTGGGCAATCCGCATGCCGTGCAGGTCGTTGCCAGCGTGGATAGCGCACCGGTCGACGCACATGGCCCGCTCATCGAAAGCCACGAGCGCTTCCCGCAGCGGGTCAATGCCGGCTTCATGCAGGTCGTCGATCGCCATGCCATCCGGTTGCGCGTCTATGAACGCGGCGCGGGCGAGACGCTGGCCTGCGGCACGGGAGCCTGTGCGGCTGCGGTGACCGGCATCCGGCGCGGCCTGCTCGATTCGCCGGTACGCGTGACAACGCGTGGCGGCGATCTCAACATCGCCTGGGGCGGCGCCGATCGGCCCGTGCTGATGACCGGCCCGGCTGCTGCTGTTTTCACTGGAGAAATAGAACTATGAGTGCGCCCTTTCCCGAAGATGTGGCTGATTACCTGAAGAACAATCCCGGATTCTTCGAGCAGTATGCCGACCTGATGGCACAGATATTCGTTCCGCACCCGCATGGCGGGCGGGCGGTTTCGCTGGCCGAGCGACAGATGCTGGCCCTGCGCGAGAAGAACCGCGCGACCGAGAGCAAACTGGCCGAACTGATCGCCTTCGGCGAAGAAAACGACCAGATCAGCGAGAAGGTGCATCGCCTGGCGGTCGGCCTCATTGCCGTCGAAACGTTTTCGGCGGTCATCCATCTGCTGAGATTTCATCTGCGCGACGATTTCTCGGTTCCCCATGTCGCCCTGCGCCTGTGGAAGAAACCCGAGGGCATCGCCGAGTTGCCGGAATTTGCGGCGGTTGCCGAAGAACTTCAGGTTTTCGCCGACACGCTGACGCATCCATACTGCGGTTCGACTTCCGGTTTTGGCACCGGCGCCTGGTTCGGCGAACAGGCGGCGCACCTTCGCTCGCAGGCGCTGGTCGCCCTCTGCGATGGCGGCGCGACGATGGGCATGCTGGCGCTCGGCAGCGAGGACGCCAAGCGTTTCTATCCCGAGATGGGTACGCTCTATCTCGAGCGGATCGGCGAAATGGTTTCGGCGGCGCTGACTCGCGTTGCCAAGCCCGCCCAGTGACCTCGACGGCGACGGTTGACGAATATCTCGCCGAACTGGCCGAGCAGCGCCGGCAGTCGCCGCATACCATCAGCAACTACCGGCGCGACCTGACGCGCCTGCTGGCGCTGGCCGGCGATGCCCGGCCGGGCGAACTCCAGGTGCAGCAGATCCGCCGCTTCGTCGCCCAGCTTCACGCACAGGGTCTGTCCGGGCGCTCGCTTGCGCGCATGCTGTCGGCCTGGCGCGGCTACTTTGGCTGGCTCGGGCAGCACAGTGCCCTGACCGCCAATCCGTGCGACGGGGTGCGCCCGCCGAAGTCGCCGCGGCGCCTGCCGAACGCGCTTTCGGTCGATGAGGCCGCGGCGCTGCTGGCGCCCGACGGAGACGACGATCCCGTGCTCGAAGCGCGCGACGTGGCGATGTTCGAGTTGTTCTATTCCTCGGGTCTGCGTCTTGCGGAACTCGCCGCCCTCGATTGCAATGCGCTGGAATCGCTGCTGGTGGACGGCGAGGTGAGGGTGCTGGGCAAGCGCAGCAAGGCGCGAATCGTTCCGGTCGGCGCCCGGGCGCGCGAGGCGCTGGCGGCCTGGCAGGTGCTGCGGGCGCAGCTTGCCGCCGAGGACGAACGTGCGCTGTTCGTCAGTCGGCGCGGCACGCGCCTCAGTCACCGGGCAATCCAGGACCGGCTCGGACGCCATGCGCTGCGCGCCGGACTGCCGCGCCACGTCCATCCGCACATGCTGCGCCATTCGTTCGCCTCGCACGTGCTGCAGTCGTCGGGCGACCTGCGGGCGGTGCAGGAGATGCTCGGTCACGCCAGCATCGCTTCGACGCAGGTTTATACGCATCTCGATTTCCAGCATCTGGCCAAGGTCTACGACGCGGCCCATCCGCGCGCCAAGCGCTAGGGACTTGCCGCAGCCCAGGGGTGCTTGCTGCGGGGCGCGGTTGACCGGCAGAAAAGCCCGAAAATTAGGCTTCAATTGACCTTTTGTACGCCAGCCTCTATGATTGCGTGTTTCGAAAAATCGCCGGATTCAAGGAGTTAGTCATGGCCATCAACCGTACCCGTCGTTCTTCCCTGGAGCGCCGCTGCGTTTCCAAGTCCAGCAAGCGCCTGTTCAAGGGCACCGGCAAGACCCTGTTCAAGGTCATCTACGCCGCCGAATGTCACGCCCGGAACCGCAAGGCGCTGGGCGGCTAAGCCGCTGCCGGTCTTTTCCGGGCCCCGGTTGCCGCGAGGTGACCGGGGCTTCTTGCTTTTGAGGGCGAAAATACATGGCTCAGCTCATTCTCCTGCCGGGCAAGGAGCGCTCCGCGTTCAAGTTGCACCATCCGTGGCTGTTCGCCGGTGCCGTGGGGCGCCTGGAAGGCCGGGCGCGGCCGGGCGATACGGTCGAGGTGCTGGCCGACAACCTGCGGCCGCTGGGCCGCGCGGCGTACAGTCCGCGGTCGCAGATTCGCGCGCGTTTCTGGACCTTCGACCCGGAAGAGTCAGTCGATGACGCCTTTTTCAAGCGCCGCATCGCTGGTGCCGTGGCGCGCCGTCAGGCCTTGCCCGAACTGCGTGGCCAGCAGGCGCTGCGCCTGATCCACGGCGAATCGGACGGACTGCCCGGTGTCATCGCCGACCAGTACGGTGACACCGTCGTCGTGCAGTTCGACCTCGGCCGGCGCCGACAAGTGGCGCAATGCCATCGTCGCCGGTCTGGTCAAGGCGACCGGCTGCGCCCGCATTTACGAGCGTTCCGATTCCGACGTGCGCGGGCTCGAGGGACTGGAGCCGGCGACCGGCTGGCTGCATGGCGCGGCGCCGGACTCGCAGCTGACCATTGACGAAAACGGTGTCAGGCTGACGGTCGACATCGCCGGCGGGCACAAGACCGGTTTCTATCTCGACCAGCGCGACAACCGCGCCCTGCTCGGCCAACTGGCGGCGGGCAAGGAGGTTCTGAACTGCTTCTGCTACACCGGCGGCTTTTCGCTGCAGGCGCTGGCTGGCGGGGCGGCGGGCGTGCTCTCGATCGATTCTTCGGGGCCGGCGCTCGAGCAGGCGCGGACCAGCCTGGCGCTCAACCCGCGGTTGCCGGCCGAACGCGCCGAGTGGCGCGAGGCCGACGTCTTCCAGGCGCTGCGCGATTTCCGCAAGCAAGGGCGGCTGTTCGACCTGATCGTCCTCGATCCACCGAAGTTCGCGCCCTCGGCCGCCCACGCCGAGCGCGCCGCGCGAGCCTACAAGGACATCAACCTGCTCGGCTTCCGGCTGCTCAGGCCGGGTGGCCTCCTGATGACCTACTCGTGTTCCGGCGGCATCGGGCTCGAATTGTTCCAGAATATCGTCGCCGGCGCGGCGCACGATGCCGGCCGCGAGGCGCGCATCGTCCGCCGGCTGTCGGGGTCGGCCGACCATCCGGTGGCCCTGAATTTCCCGGAAGGCGAGTATCTCAAGGGTTTGCTGGTCCAGGCCGACTGAGCCCGCTCCGGGACGGCGGCGGATCTCCCCGAAGGCGAATTGTCGCTGGACCCCTCAGATTCCTGCGTTTACACTGCGTTTTTTCTGCGTTTACGCCGCGTTTGCACCAATACGCCGAATCGTCCTGCACGCGCATTGATTGGGGGGAATCAAGATGCACATCAACGTAGATAACCAAGCCGATTACGCCGAACACCTACGACTCGAAGAAGAAACGGCTCATCGAGACCATCGACCGGCTCTATCACCGCGACGCCCGCGGTCCGCTGCAGAAGATGTTGGCGCGGATCCACCCTGCCGACCTGGCGGCGATTCTCGATGAATTGCCGCCCGAGCATGTGGTGGACATCTTCCATGCGCTTGGCGACAAGGAAATGGCGGCCGAGGTTTTCAACCAGATGCCCGCAGGGCTGCGCAAGCGGGTGATGACCGAGTCGAGCGCCAGTCGAACTGGCCGGCCTGCTCGAACGCCTGCCCCCGGATGACCTCGCCGACCTCATCGGCGATCTGCCCGAAGATCAACGCGCCGAACTGATGGCCCTGCTCGGCCGCGACAGCAAGTCGGAAGTCGAAAGCCTGCTCAGGTACGACCCGAACAGCGCCGGCGGCATCATGACCACCGATATTTTCTCGCTGCCGCACAGCCTCACCGTCGAGCAGGCGATCGAGAACATTCGCAGCCGTGAAGCCGTCGAGATGGTCTTCTATCTTTACCTGACCGACGAGGACGGACGGCTGGTGGGCGTCGTCTCGCTGCGGCAATTGCTGTTGTCGCGGCCCAGCACGGTGCTCCACAACATCATGAACCGGCGCGTGATGAGTGTGACGACCGACGCCGACCAGACCACGGTTGCCCTGCTGGTCGACAAGTATCGCCTGCTCGCCGTGCCCGTGGTCGATGCGGACAATATCCTGGTCGGCATGGTCACCGTCGACGACGTGATCGATGTCATCGAGGAAGAAACCACTCGCGACATGCTGAAGATGGCGGGTACCAGCGAATCGGAGACGCTCACCCATTCCGCCTTCAAGATTGCCTGGATTCGTTTGCCGTGGCTGCTCGCCGCGTTCGTCGGCGGCCTTGCGGCGACCGGCGTCGTCGGGGCTTACCACGAGATCCTTGCCGAGGTTCTGGTCCTCAGCGCCTTCCTGCCGGTGGTGATGGGCATGGCCGGCAATGTCGGCGTGCAGTCGGCGACGGTCGCCGTGCGCGGTCTCGCCACCGGCGCGATCGACGTCCGGGACACGGTGCCGGTCGTCTTCAAGGAACTGCGCGTCGGCCTGTTGCTCGGCTGTTTCTACGGCGTGATCCTCGGTATCTACGGCTACTTCATGCACAACAGCCTGGCCCTGGGCGAGGTCGTCGGCCTGACCATCCTCGGCAACATGACCGGCGCCGCCCTGCTCGCCGTGCTGCTGCCGATGCTTTTCCAGCGCATCAAGGTCAACCCGGCGATCGCCACCGGCCCGTTCGTGACCACCGCGATCGACATTCTCGGGGTGCTCAACTACTTCGTGATCGCGAGCTGGATCTTCAAGCTGTAACTACCGGGGCGCCGCAAGTTCCGGCGTGCCTGCGCCTGAGGTCCACTATCGGGGTCTGTGCGTTGGCCGCGGCTTGCTGCACGCCGCGAACCCGCGTACCGGTCATCGGGGTTAGAATCGCGCCGTGAATCCGTTGCGCCATCTCCTTCTCGTCGCCGCACTCCTGTTCGCGCAACTGGCGGCGGGGGCGCATGCCGTCGGCCATGCGGTGGATAATGACGGCGGGTTGCCGAGCCACACCTGCGAGCTGTGCCTCGCCGCACACGACCTCGGGACGGCGCTGCCGTCGCTGGCCGCATTGCCAGCCGCGGATGCGCCCGGTTTCGTGGTCGAAACGCCGTGCACGCATGCACGCGGCGCATTCCCGCCCCCTGCCGCGCCGCAGCGCGGCCCGCCCATCTCCTGAAAACGCCCCCATTTCTAGCTGTCAACCGCAACAGGCATCGCGCCGGCGGTCGCGTTTCTTGCGTTTTCAGGAGAATTCCATGTTGCACAAGCCATCTATTGTCATGGCCGCCTTGCTTGCCGCTTCGTGCGGTGCGCAGGCGGCCTCCGATGCCGACCTCGCCGCCATCCGCAGCCAGATCGACGAAATGAAGAGGACGTACGAGCAGCGCATCGCCGCGCTCGAGAACAAGCTTGCCCAGGCGGAAGCCGATGCCAGGGCGAAGCCGCCTGGCGCCGGCCGCAGCGAGTCCGGCCGGCGCCGACCGGTCCAGCACCGGCCCCCATTGCCGCGGCAGCACCGACCAGCGCCAGCGCCTTCAACCCCGAGGTCTCGCTGATCCTGCAGGGGCAGTATGTCAACTCGAAAGACATTCCCAATCGCAGCATCAGCGGCTTCTGGCCGAATCAGCTCGATAACCTGCGCGGTTTTTCGATCAACGAGACCGAACTGGTCATCGGCGGCAGCATCGACCCCTACTGGCGCGGCCAGGCGATCTTCGCCGTCCAGGACAATGAGGTCGGTGTCGAGGAGGCGTGGTTCCAGTCGCTGGCGATCGGCCATGGCGTCGGCGTCAAGGGCGGGCGCTACCGTTCAAGCATCGGCTACCTGAACGAACAGCACCCGCATCAATGGGATTTCGCCAATGCACCGCTGATGTACCTGGCCATGTTCGGTCCCGAAGCCAGCTTCCGGGAGGATGGCGTGCAGCTCAAATGGCTGGCGCCGACACCGATGTTCATGGAGTTCGGGGCCGAAGCCGGGCGCGGTGCGAACTATCCCGGCACCGACAGAAACGGGAATGGAGTGGGCGCCTGGGCTTTCTATGCACATTTTGGCGACGACGTGGGTGTCGCCAACAGCTGGCGGGCCGGGCTTTCCTACCTGAGGACATCCTCGGACAATCGCGAAGGCGACTTCCGACATCAACGGCCTTACGGCGCAGGCCGCTTTTACTGGCAACACCGACACCTGGCTCGCCGATTTCGTCTGGAAATGGGCGCCTGACGGCAACCCGAAGTATCAGAACTTCAAGTTCCAGAGTGAGTATTTCTGGCGCCAGGACAAGGGCGACCTGACCTGCGCCGGCCTCGGCACCGCCTGCGATCCGCTGGCGGCCGGCGATGTGGTGACAGGCAATTACAGTACCCGCCAGAGTGGCTGGTATGCACAGGGCGTCTATCCAGTTCACGCCCGAGTGGCGCGCCGGACTGCGCTACGATCAACTCGACAGCGGCGTCCAGGATCTCGGCGCCAACGCCGGCAATCTGGTGGTCGAGGACTACCGGCCCAAGCGCGCCACGGCGATGGTCGACTACAGCTGGAGCGAGTTTTCCCGGCTCCGCCTGCAGTTCGCCCAGGACAAATCCATGCTGGGAATCACCGATAACCAGTGGATCCTGCAGTACATCATGAGCCTCGGCGCGCATGGCGCGCACCGGTTCTGAGGAGAACGACAATGATCAAATTCCTGATGACAATGTTGCTGGCGGCGGCAAGCCTGCCTGGCTTCGCCGCCTTGCAGGTCTTCGCGACGGTGCCGGAGTGGGGCGCGCTGGCGCGCGAAATCGGCGGCGACAAGGTCAGCGTGTTCACCGCGACGACCGCCCTGCAGGACCCGCACCGCATCCAGGCGCGGCCGTCGTTGCTCGCTCAGGCGCGGCGCGCCGACCTGGTGGTGGCGACCGGCGCCGACCTCGAAGTCGGCTGGCTGCCGCTGGTCATCCGTGACTCGGGCAATGCCAACATCCAGCCCGGCCGGCCGGGCTATTTCGAAGCCGCGCGCTTCGTCACCATGCTCGATGTGCCGGTGGTGCTCGATCGCTCCCAGGGCGATATGCATGCCGCCGGCAATCCGCACATCCAGCTCGACCCGCGCAACCTGTTCAGGATCGGCGAAGCACTGGCTATCCGCCTCGGCGAGCTCGATCCGCCCAATGCGCAGGCCTATCTGGCCGGCTACAAGGCCTTCGCCGCGCAAGTGGCAGGTGGCCATCGCGCGCTGGGAAAAGGAGGCGCTGCCGCTGCGCGGCGTGCCGGTACTCGCGCACCACGACTCGTTCATCTACCTGGCGAACTGGCTCGGCTTCAAGACCGTTGGAACGCTGGAGCCGAAGCCGGGAATCGAACCGACCAGCGGCCAGCTTTCCGGCCTGGTCGCGCGCCAGCAGAATGCGCCGGCGAAAATGGTGTTGCGCACCGCCTATCAGAGCGCCGGGCCCAGCCTGTGGATTGCCGAAAAGGCCGGCATCCCGGCGGTCATGTTGCCGTTCACTGTCGGCGGGACGCCTGAAGCCGGCGACCTGTCCGGTCTCTTCGACGACACCGTGCAGCGCCTGTTGAAGGCCATGCATTGAGCGAGCTGCTGATCCGCGCCAGGGCGCTGGTGGCCGGCTGGGAAAGGCCGGCCACGGCGCCGCTCGAATTCGCGCTGGAATCGGGCAGGATTCTCGGGTTAACCGGAGCCAACGGGGTGGGCAAGACGACACTGCTCTCGGCGCTGGCCGGCCGGGCGCGGGTGTTTTCCGGCGTGCTCGAGACGCGCCCGGGGTTGCGTCTGGCACTGCAGACTCAGGATGTCCCCCCGGTTGAAGGGCGTACCGCTCAGCGGGCGCGAACTGCTGGCGCTGACCGGGGCTGCCGGCGATGGTCTGCCGCCGTGGCTGGTCGGACGTCTGGATGACCGGCTCGACCGTCTGTCGGGTGGACAACGGCATTACCTGACGCTGTGGGCAGTTCTCCAGGCGCCGGCCGATCTTGTCCTGCTCGACGAGCCGACCAACAATCTCGATGCCGCCGGTGTCGCCCATCTGGCCAGCGCGCTGCGGCGGCTGGCGGGGTCGGGAACCGGCATCGTCGTCGTCAGCCACGACCATGAGTTCGTCGAGGCGGTATGCGATCAGGTCATCGTCTTGCGTGAGGCCGGCGATGTGGTCTGACCTGTTTCTCCTCCCCTTCCTGACCGGCCTTGGCCTGGCGCTGGTCCTGCCGGTTCTCGGCTGTTTCCTGCGCCTGCGTGACGAGTGGCTGGCCGCGCTCGCCTATGCCCATGTGGCCGCGGCGGGGGCGCTGCTGGCGCTGGTCAGCGGCCTGGCGCCGGCGCTCGGCGGGATGGCCGCAGCCGCGCTGGCCGGTGTCGGCAAGCGACTGTTTGCCAGGCGACTGGCGGGTGGCGCGGCATTCGCCATCTTGCTGCTGGCTGGCTGGGCGGTTGCTGTCCTGCTCGCCGCCAACCAGCCGCTGGCCGAGCAGCTCGGACACTCGCTGTTCGACGGCCAGCTCTATTTCGCGGGAACTGCGCAACTGACGCTGGTGGCGCCCTGGGTGATCTTCTGCGGCGTGGTGCTCGCCATCCTGTCGCGCCATCTGCTGCTGGCGCGGGTTTATCCCGACTATTTCAGTGCCCGCCGTCTGCGCGCCTGGCCCGTGGTCTTCGGCTTCGACCTGGTCGCGGCGTTGACGCTCGCGCTGGCGACGATGGCCATGGGCGTCATGGGCGCCTTCGCGCTGGTCTTCGTGCCGGCGTGGATCGCCTTCCGGCGGGCCCGAAGCTGGCGTGGCGGACTCGTTGTGGCGGCGCTGATCGGTCTGGGCGGGTACATTGCGGCCTTCCTGCTCGCCCTCGGGCTGGACCAGCCTTTCGGGCCGGTTCTGGCACTGCTGCTCATCGCTGTGGGCCTGATCATTGCATGACGCGTTGCGGCGTGCTAAAAGACGGGTTCTGCATTCGAGGTGAGTATGGTCTTTTCGCTATTCAAGAAGAAGGGTCAGAAGGTGCCGCAGGGCGAGATCATGCGCCCGAAACCTGCTTTTGCTCCGACCGGGGGGCAGTCCGTGCTGCCGGGGGCTCCGGAAGAGGCCGCGAAGGCCCCGGAGTCGTTGCCCGATCTTGAGTTCACGCCTGGAGCCCAGTCCGTTTCCGGCGCGAAGCAGCCGGCCGCGAAGCCGGGGGCGCCGAAGACCCAGGCCGAGATGGATCTCATGCTTTCGGAATTCGATCGCGAATTCACGGATTCCAGCGTCATGGGGATCAATGTCGACCATGGCGCCGACTCGATCCAGGCCGATGTCGAGCAGGTCGCCGTCTTGTATGCCAATGGCCAGGACGCTGTCGTCCGTCCCCTGCTGGAGTCGCTGCTCGGGGCTTATCCCGGCACCGAGGGCCTGCGGCTGTGGCAGATGCTGTTCGATTTCCTGTTGCTGAGCGGTGATCGCGATGCTTTCGACAAGTTGGCCGCGGATTTCGTCAACGCCTGTGAGATGTCGCCCCCGGCCTGGGCCGAGCCTCAGACAGCCCCCAAGGTGGCGGCGGCCGGACCGGCCGTAACCGTTTGCGAACTGCAGGGTTTGCTGACTGCGGACGACATCAACGTGCTGGCACCCCTGGCCGATGCGCTCAGGGCAAAGCGGCCGCTCAGGGTGGATTGCAGCAGGCTGCTTGGCTGCGACGATGAAATTGCCGGCCGCCTGGCCGACCTGCTGATGAGTGCCCGCCGCCAGGGTGCGGTGATCGTCCTTGACCAGGTCGAGGGCATCATGCCGCGCCTTCGCCGTCGCCTGACTCCGGGCGAGGCCCAGAATGCCCGGACCTGGCTGCTGTTGCTGGAGTTGCTGCAGCGCTGCGGGACGCAGGAAGACTTCGAGCAGTGCGCCATCGACTTCGCCGTCACTTTCGAACGTTCGCCACCGTCGTGGGAAGCCGTTCCGGCGCCGATCCTCCCCGCGGCAAAGCCGGCCAAGCGCACGGACAATGCGCATTACCTGAGCGGAGAGATCAGGAACAGCCGCTTCGACGACCTGATCGCCGTCCTGAACCTTCAGGACAATGTCGTTCTCGACTTTTCGGGCGTACGCCGGCTCGACTTCTTTTCCGCCGGGCAACTGGTCAATCGCCTGTCGCCGTTCAAGGCCAGCGGGAAGGAAGTGATCATCCGCAGCCCGAATCATCTGGTGGCTGAACTGATGGCCGTGGTCGGCCTCAACAAGTTCGCCCGCATCATCGTCCCCAAGTCCTAAGATCAGGAAGAAACATGGAGCAATATCACGGCACGACGATCCTGTCGGTGCGCCGCGGCAGTTCCGTCGCCATGGGCGGCGACGGTCAGGTCACGCTCGGCAACATCGTCATCAAGGCCACCGCCCGCAAAGTGCGGCGGCTTTATCAGGGGCGCATCCTCGCGGGGTTCGCCGGCGGCACCGCCGATGCCTTCACGCTGTTCGAGCGCTTCGAGGCCAAGCTGGAAAAGCATCAGGGCAACCTGCTGCGCTCGGCGGTCGAACTGGCCAAGGACTGGCGTTCGGACCGGACCCTGCGCCGCCTGGAGGCCATGCTGTCGGTGGCTGACCGTGAAGTGTCGCTGATCATCACCGGCAACGGCGACGTCCTCGAGCCGGAGCAGGGCATCGTCGCCATCGGTTCCGGAGGTTCGTATGCCCAGAGTGCGGCGCGCGCCCTGCTCGAAAATTCGGATCTGGCGCCGTCCGAGATCGTCACCAAATCGCTCGAAATCGCCGGCGACATATGCATCTATACCAACCGCAATTTCACGATCGAGGTGCTGGAATGAGTGGCGGCGCCGGGATGACCCCGCAGGAAATCGTCCACGAACTGGACAAGCATATCGTCGGCCAGAAGAATGCCAAGAAGGCGGTCGCCATCGCGCTGCGCAACCGCTGGCGGCGGGCGCAGGTCGCCGAGCCGCTGCGCCAGGAAATCACCCCGAAGAACATCCTGATGATCGGCCCGACCGGCGTCGGCAAGACCGAAATCGCCCGGCGCCTGGCGCGGCTCGCCGACGCCCCGTTCATCAAGATCGAGGCCACCAAATTCACCGAAGTCGGTTATGTCGGGCGCGATGTCGAGACGATCATTCGCGATCTGGTCGACATGGCCATCAAGTCGCAGCGCGAGCGGGCGATGAAGCAGATGCGCGGCCGCGCCGAGGATGCCGCCGAGGATCGCGTCCTCGACGTCCTGCTGCCGCCGGCGCGCGGCCCCGGCTTTTTTGCCGAAAATTCCGAGTCGACCGCAACGGACAGCGCGACCCGCCAGAAATTCCGCAAGAAGCTGCGCGAGGGCGAGCTTGACGACAAGGAGATCGAGATCGACGTCGCCGCGCCCAGCATGCAGGCCGAGATCTTTGCGCCGCCCGGCATGGAGGAACTGACGCAGCAGATTCAGGGCATGTTCCAGAACCTCGGCGGCGGCAAGAAGAAGTCGCGCAAGCTGAAGATCAAGGAAGCACTGAAGCTGCTCACCGACGAAGAGGCCGCTCGCCTGGTCAATGACGAGGATGTCAAGCTGGAGGCGGTCAGGGCGGTCGAGCAGAACGGCATCGTCTTCCTCGACGAACTCGACAAGATCGCCAGCCGTTCGGAAATGCAGGGCGCCGACGTCTCGCGCCAGGGCGTGCAGCGCGACCTCTTGCCGCTGGTCGAAGGCACCACGGTGTCAACCAAGTACGGCATGATCAAGACCGATCACATCCTGTTCATCGCCTCCGGCGCGTTTCATCTGGCGAAGCCGTCCGACCTGATCCCCGAACTGCAGGGCCGCTTTCCGATCCGTGTCGAGCTTGATTCGCTGGCGGTCAGCGACTTCGAATCGATCCTGACCCAGACCGACGCCTGTCTCACCCGGCAGTACGAGGCCCTGCTCGAAACCGAGGGAGTGCGCCTTGAGTTCGCCGCGGGCGGCATCAGGCGGCTGGCCGAAATCGCCTTCCAGGTCAACGAAAAAACCGAAAACATCGGCGCCCGCCGCCTGCACACGGTCATGGAAAAGCTGCTCGAGGAGGTTTCCTTCGATGCCGGCAAGGCCGGCCTGGAAGCCGTCGCCATCGACGCCGACTACGTCAATCAGCGCCTGGGTGAACTGGCGGCAGACGAGGATCTTTCGCGCTACGTGTTGTGAGCGGCGAAAGCCTCGCCTTTCGTCTGCTGGGCATCATCTTCCCGATCTTCGGGATCGTCGCGGCCGGCTATTTCTACGCGCGCCGCCACAATCCGGAAATGGCGGTGGCCAACCGCCTCAACATGGATGTCTTCGTTCCGGCGCTGGTCTTTGCGGCGATGGCGGGAAAGTCGTTCGATCTGGCGGCGTTCGCGCCTCTCGCGCTGGGCGGCTTCCTGCTGCTGCTGACCTGCGGCCTGCTCGCCTGGCCGCTGGCCAGGCTGGTCGGCGTTCCCCCGAAGACGCTGGTGCCGCCGATGATGTTCAACAACTCGGGCAACATCGGCCTGCCGCTCGCCTTGCTGGCGTGGGGTGAGGAGGCGCTGCCGGCGGCGGTCATACTGTTCATGGTCGAGAACACGCTCCACTTCTCGCTCGGCGCCCGCCTGCTCGACCCGACGACGCGCTTGTTCACCCTGTGGCGCGTCCCGGTGGTCTTTGCCGCGCTTGCCGGGTTGGCCGTGGCGGTACTGAAGATCCCCATCTGGCAGCCGCTGCTGATCGCCATCAGGATGCTCGGCGACGTGTCGGTACCGCTGCTGCTCTTTTCGCTCGGCGTGCGGATGACCGACGTTTCCTTGCGCGAATGGAAGCTGGCGACGGGCGGCGCGCTGCTGCGGCCGCTGGCCGGGATGCTGATTGCCGCTAGCCTCATCCCGATGCTCGGCCTGCAAGGCAGGGAAGCAGCGATGCTGCTGGTTTTCGGCGCCTTGCCGCCCGCCGTGCTCAATTTCCTGTTCGCCGAGCGCTACCAGCAGGAACCGGAGCGCGTCGCGTCGATCGTGCTGATCGGCAACCTGGCCGCGCTGATTTTCCTGCCGCTGGCGCTGGCGCTGGTCCTCGGGTGACGGGCGCAGCCCAAGGGTGCCTGACCACGGCAGCAACGGATGGCCAGAGGCGGCGGGGCGCGGTCGACCCTGAGGAAACGCTGGTTTTCAGGTTTCTCAGCGCGTCTTGAGGATGGCGGCGGAAGTCGCTATCGATTCTTCCAGATAGCTCGGGTAGAAATCGGGGAGCCGGGCGCCGACGATCGGTTCGACGAGCCGTTTGCCATCCGGTCCGTAGAACGCCACGACCGGCACCAGCCTGATCTTTTCGGCGCCGGCAAATCGGGCCTGGGTGGTCTTCTCGCCGCGGAAGCCGGTAAGGGGCGCGTCGCTGTCCTGATTGATCTGGCGTACCAGGACGCCAGGGTAGCGCGGGTTGCCTGCCAACGGTTTCAGGTAGTCGCGCTTGACTGTTTCGCAGTACTTGCAGTCCGGCCGGCTGAATACCACGATCAGTGGACCGCCCGCCTGCCTGGCCTGTTCGGCTTCGGCGCGAAGGTCGACCGCGAGGGGCAGGTCGTTGTCGGCGGCTGGCGCGAGCTGGACTTGCAAAGCCAGGAGGGTGGGCAGGAGCCAGCGCATCGCGCTGTGCGCTGTGTTCATGTCACTGCTTGAAATGGTAGTACTGCTGGTTCAGCCACGCGGCGACGGCACCTTCCTCATCCGGGAACCAGCCGGAACTGACCTGGGCGTTGCACGTGGCGACGCGCTGCAGCAGTTCCAGCTTGTTCGAAAGCAGGCGACCGTCACGGGTGTACATCTTGCTGCCGTCGCCGCCATACATGCGGATGTGGCAACTGGTGCAGGCCTCGTCGTGGAGGGGCTTGGCTTTCTTGATATCGATCTTGCCCCACGGTTCTTCGGCGTCGGCCGCGATCGGCAGCAGGGCGAGGAGGGCGATGAGAGGCAGGCGCATGGGGTCTCCCGGAGTATGGTCTGGGGTTGGCGAGCGTTTCAGAATCCGGCAGCCTCGGCTTCGAGGAAGGCGAGACTCACATACTTGCCGATGTTGGTTTCGAAGCCCTTGGTATCCCTGGCCCGGCTGGCCACCCGCGGATCCTTCAGGACCAGGGTCTTGGCTTCTTCCATCGGCAGGCCATCCTTGACCGCCTGTTCGCAGGTCCGGTAGATGCCTTCGAAAAGTTCCCGGTTCCACTTCAGGACATCGGGGCCGGGCTCGCCATGACCGGGCAGCCAGATGGTGCTCCTCGCGTTCTTTTCCAGCGCATCGTAAGTCTTGAAGGTGCCGAGGTAGGAACCGTCGTCCATGTTGGCGATGCGCCGGTCCATCGCGACATCTCCGACGCAGGTAAGCTTGTCCTCGACGACTTCGACACAGATGTCGGACGGCGTGTGCGCCTTGCCGTAATGGTGCATGCGCAACGTGACGTCGCCGAATTTCAGTTCGTTGCCGTGTTCCAGCGGCCGGGTCGGCGCCACGATCCGGGTGCCTGCGGTCGCCTGGTTTGT
Organism: uncultured beta proteobacterium; assembly: GCA_963810175.1. Classification (GTDB taxonomy): domain Bacteria; phylum Pseudomonadota; class Gammaproteobacteria; order Burkholderiales; family Rhodocyclaceae; genus Azonexus. The sequence goes on from CAWEMU010000043.1 coordinate 37,070, forward strand.
CCATTGCTCGAGCAGGGTGCGCCACAGGTTGCCCTGGATGCCCTGGATCTCCCGGATCGTGCCGGGGTGGGCATAGATCGGGACGTTCTTGTAGGCGGTCGCGAAGGCGTCGTTGCCGAGCCAGTGATCGCCGTGGTAATGGGTGTTGATGACGGCGACGACCGGCTTGTTGAACGCTTTTTGCGCCTGCCGGATGGCCATTTCGCCGATCTGCACCGATGCCCCGGAATCGACGACGACGATGCCCCTGGCCGTATCGACGAAGGTGATGTTGCACATCATCCCCTGGTTTTCCGGGGTCGGGAAACCATCCGGCGAGTAGATCATCCAGACGTGCTTCGACAACCGCTGCAGCGGATGATCCTTGACCCTGGGGCCGCGCACGAAATCCTCGACCTCCCTGGCGAACGCACTCATGGCCTGCCACGGGGCAAATTCGGCGGCAGTCAGGGCGGAAAAGGCAGCAGCGGTGCGCAGAAAATGGCGCCGGTCCATCAGCATCTCCTGAAACAGTCAAGTTCGAATCTTCGCGCCGTTGTCCCGTCGCGTCTACTTTCTTTACGATGGTGCCGGGCGAGCGGCATCGGGCAGATTGAAAATGCCGCGTAAGCGAATTATTATGCATCAATTTACTGATTTGTGATTTGGCGGGGGAAAGACAAATGCGTCACATGCGTTCCATTCTGGTTGCGGGGGTACTGAGTGCCATGTTCACCATGCCGGCACTGGCCGATACCAAGGCTGATCAGGCGCGTGCCGAGGAAATCGTTTCCGGGCGCTGCTTTCTGTGTCACGGCATGGAAGGCGAATCGGCCAGCCCCGTCTTCCCGCGCCTCGCCGGCCAGCATGCCGAGTACCTGGCGCGGCAACTTGGCGACTTCAAGAGCGGCAAGCGCAAGAGCGAGACCATGAAGCCGCAGTCCGAAGAGCTGACACCGGCCGAGATGAAGGCGCTCGGGGCGTTCTTCGAGAAGAAGAAGGCCAGCGCGAATACGCCGACCGATACCGAGATCCTGGCGGTCGGGCGCTACATCTTCAGCAAGGGCAATCAGTTCTCGGGCCTCCCGAGTTGTGCCAGCTGCCACGGCGCCAAGGGCTACGGGACGCCGCAGTTGCCGCGTCTGGCGGGTCAGCACCCGCGCTACATCGAAGACCAGTTGAAGCAGTTCAACAAGCGCGAGCGGACCAACGACAACGCGGTGATGCATACCGTGGCGTCGAAGCTCACTGAACTGGAAGCGCACGCCGTCGCCGAGTACATCGCGACACTCGACTGAGCCAGGGGCGGCACAAGAAAAAGGCCGCTGACGCGGCCTTTTCCGTCGGTGCGGCAAAACTCAGGCCAGCATGTCGGCCCAGATGTTCTTCGCCCAGCCCATTGCGGCCTTGCCTTCGATTTCATTGCGCGCGGCCGAAACGCCACCCGCCCCCTTGACCGGTTGCATGGTCTTTGTCGCTTCGTCGTAGGTGTGCACCGACGCTACATGGATGGCATTCTTGGTATCGACATAGCTGTAGCAGGTGTTCATGACCAGCGGCGTCGCGCTCGGAGCATCGCCGGCCAGCATGTTGAGAATCGCTGCAGCGCCAAGCTTGGCGTGCTGGTTGGCCATATGGCCGGACTTCGGCATCGTCGGCGCCGGGAAGATGGCATCGCCCAGTACATGCACGCCCGGCGTGCTGGTCGATTCCATCGACAGCCAGTTGATATCGACCCAGCGGTTGTTGATCAGCTTGAGACCCGACTTGGCGGCGATGTCGCCGGCACGCTGCGGCGGAATCACATTCAGCACATCGGCCTTGAGCTTGTCGAACTCGAGAACCGCGGTGTTGGTGGCGACATCGACATCCTTGAGCTCGCTGTTGGGCCGGTAATCGATGATGTCCTTGTAGAGGTCGGTCCATGCCTTGACGAACAAGCCTTTCTTGGAGACGACATCCTCGTTCGCGTCGAGAATGATGACCTTGGACTTTGGCTTGCTTTGCTTGAAGTAGTTGGCCACCAGGCAGGCGCGCTCGTACGGTCCTGGCGGGCAGCGGTAGGGCGCCTTGGGGATTGAGATGGCGTAGACGCCGCCGTCCTTCATGTCCTCGAGCTGCTTGCGTAGGGCGACGGTCTGCGGGCCGGCCTTCCAGGCGTGCAGGATCTTGGCCTGGGCTGCGGCATTATTGAGACTCGGAACCTGGTCCCACATGAATTCGATGCCGGGGGAGAGCACAAGACGGTCGTAGGTCATCGTCCCGCCTTTCGCCAGCGAAATCGACCGTTTTCCGGCGTCGACCGTAACCACGTCATCCTGGATTACCCGGACCTGCCACTTGTTCTTCAGGCCCTCGTAGCTGACCGTGATGTCCTCCATGGTCTTGGTGCCGCCGATGACCAGGTTGGAGATCGGGCAAGAGATGAAGGTCGGATTGCGCTCGATCAGCGTCACCTGGACGCCGCCCTCGCTCCACATGCGCAGATACTTGGCCATCGTCGCGCCACCGAAGCCACCACCGACCACAACCACGTGGCCGCTGGCCTTGCTGCCGCCGGCACAGCCGTAAAGGGAAGCCAGCGCGCCCGCCGCCGCGCCGGCCTTCAGGAAATCGCGTCTTTTCATGAGCATCATGTCTTTCTCCCCTTATTTTTGTGCGGCGAAGTAGGTGGCAATCAGATCGAGCTGCTCGTCGGTGTAACCCTTCGAAAGCTGATGCATGATCGACGCGGGCTTGGCGCCGCTCTTGAAATCGGCCAGTTTCTGCAGGGTCTTGGCCTTCTCCATGCCGGCCAGCGCGTCCATCCCGGCGCCTGGGACAGCCCTGCCGTTGGTGCCGTGACAGTTGGCGCAGGTCGCGGCGAGGTTGCGGGCCAGATTCGGATCGGCGGCTTGCGCGGCACTCGCTGCCGCAAGCATGCCCAGTGCGGCGACGATGGTAGGTAGAGGTTTCATCGGGACATCTCCTGTGAGTGGTGTTGGAACACAAAATAGCCGGATTCTCGTGCATCTGCAGATCAGCTCAGGGCGGAGGTTATAGGGCTTTCGAGCAAAATGCATGTTGCATCGCACAAATATCAGCCATTGACTATATAAGCGCACGTATATATATTAATTCTTAATGTAGATCAAATAACGCGATGGGGGGAGAGGGCGAATTGTTGGGAGAGGTCGCGCATTGCGTCGGATTGCTGGCCGACCCGACGCGTCTGCGCATCTCTTCCTGTCTCTGTGGGGCGGAGCGTCCGGTGGATGAGGTCATGAAAGCCGTCGGCCTGTGGGCCAGGCCAACATTTCCCGTCACCTGACATCGTGTTCCGGGCTGGTGTGGTCGACCGGGGGCATGGTGGGCATCTGGTCTTCCATCAAATGTTGTTCCAAACTTTGTCAACGTCTGCCGATGGGTGAACACGACCCTGGCCAGGCGCGAAACAGGCGCCGGGACGGCGGCTGACGATGTGGCGTTGGGGTAGTGGGTTAAACAAGTCAGAGGGAGGTTTTCTGGATGGTGGATAGCGTGAATCGACCGGGGCGTTTGCGGCCCGCTCCGGAGAACTTCCTGACGGAAGAGCAGATCGGGGCCGTGGCAGCCGGGCGCCGTGACTTTCTGCGGAAGGGCTTCCTGGCCGCCGGGGCGGCGCTGGCAGCGCCGATGGCCGCGGGCGCCAGCGAAGGCGATCCGGTGATTCTCAAACTGCAGGAATGGACAACGTCGCTGGGACAGCCGGTTGCGGCGCGCCCCTACGGCATCCCTTCGCAGTTCGAAAGCCAGGTCATCCGCCGCGAATCGCCGGGGCTGGCCCGCGTCGGCGGTGCGTCGGTCTCCTTCACGCCGCTGCAGAGCATGTTCGGCATCATCACGCCGTCAGGCCTGCATTTCGAGCGTCACCATCAGGGCTGGCACGATATCGATCCTTCCCGCCACCGCCTGATGGTCAATGGCTCCGATGACACGCTGCTCAAGAAGCCCAAGGTCTACACCATGGACGAACTGATGCGCCTGCCATCGGTATCGCGCATCCATTTCATCGAATGCGGCGCCAATACCGGGCTCGAATGGGGAAATGTCGCGGTGCCGACCGTGCAATATACCCACGGCATGCTGTCCGGTTCCGAATTCACCGGCGTCCCGTTGCGCCTGCTGCTGGACGACTGCGGCGTCGATTACAGGAAGGCCCGCTACGTGCTGGCCGAAGGGGCCGACGGCTCGTCGATGACCCGGACCATCGCGATGGAGATGGTCGAGAATGGCGAGGTACTGGTCGCCTGGGGACAGAACGGCGAAATGCTGCGTCCGGAAAACGGCTATCCGCTGCGCCTCGTCGTGCCCGGCGTGCAGGGCGTCTCCTGGGTCAAATGGCTGCGCCGCATCGAAGTCGGCGACAAGCCCTATGCGACGAAGGACGAGGCGGTGCATTACATCGACCTCCTGCCCAGCGGCCTGCATCGCCAGTACTCTTCCATCCAGGAAGCCAAGTCGGTGATCACCACCCCGTCCGGCGGCCAGATGCTGCTCGACAAGGGCTTCTACAATGTCTCGGGCCTCGCCTGGTCGGGGCGCGGCAAGATCAGGCAGGTCGATGTCTCGGTCGACGGCGGGATCAACTGGCGCACCGCCCGCATCGAAGGGCCGGTGCAGAACAAGGCGCTGACGCGCTTCAACATCGACTGGATATGGGATGGCAAGCCGGCCATCCTGCAGTCGCGAGCCATCGACGAGACTGGCTATGTGCAGCCGACTTACGGACAGTTGCGCGCGGTTCGCGGGACCAAGTCCATCTATCACAACAATGCCATCCAGTCCTGGAAAGTGATCGAAAGTGGGGAGGTCAGCAATGTTCAGGTTCTCTAAGACCACCCTCGTTTTTGCCCTCTTTTCGGCGTCAACCGCAGCATTCGCCCTGGACAACTACAAGGGCGTGGGTCGTCCGGCCACTCCGGCCGAAGTCAAGGCCTGGGATATCGATGTCCGTCCGGACTTCAAGGGTTTGCCCAAGGGTTCGGGGACGGTCGATCGCGGCCAGGACCTGTTCGAGGAAAAGTGCGCTTCCTGCCATGGCACCTTCGGTGAATCGAACGAGGTATTCACCCCGCTGGTCGGCGGGACGACCAAGGAAGACAGCAAGACGGGCCGGGTGGCCGGCCTGTCTTCCGGCGAACTGCCGCAGCGCACGACCTTCACCAAGGTGGCGACGATTTCGACGGTGTTCGACTACATCCAGCGCGCCATGCCGTGGACGGCGCCAAAATCGCTGAAGCCCGATGACGTCTATGCCATCCTGGCCTACATGCTGAATCTGTCCGAGCTTGTGCCGTCCGATTTCACGCTGTCCGACAAGAACATCGGCGAGGTGCAGAAGCTGTTGCCCAACCGCCACGGCATGACCACCGACCACGGCATGTGGCCCGGCGCGTCTGCGGCGAAGGGCGGGATCGGCAATGGCGGCAAGCCCGACACGAAGAACACGGCGTGCATGAAGAACTGCAAGACCGAGGTACAGGTGGGATCGGTGTTGCCGGATTACGCGCGCAATGCGCACGGCAATCTTGCCGACCAGAGCCGCAGTTTCGGCCCGGTGCGTGGCGTCAAGACCGGTGAGTCGGTTGCCGTGGTGGCCGCGGCGCCGGCCGCTGCCGCTGCTTCGGCCGAGCTCGAACTGGCGACAAAGAGCGGCTGCACGGCCTGCCATGGCCTGAACATCAAGATCGTCGGTCCCGGCTTCAACGAAGTTCAGGCGCGCTACAAGGACCAGACCGGTGCCGAGGATCGCCTGGCTCGCAAGGTCAAGGAAGGTGGGCAGGGCGTCTGGGGCTCGGTGCCGATGCCGCCAAATGGGCAATTGCAGGACGATGATGCCAAGAGACTGGTCAAGTGGATTCTGTCTGGCGCGAAGTAATTAACTTTTGAGAGGAGAAGAGATGAACAACCAACGTCGCAATGTACTGAAATCCGGCTCGGGTGCCGCACTCCTGAGCGTCCTCGCCGCGGCCGGCATCATCCGGCCGGGCATGGCGTTTGCCGACTGGAACAAGGCTGCCTTCGAGGCCAAGAGCATGGCCGATACCCTGAAGGCCCTGGGCGCCGGCAGCCCGGCCGAAAGCAAGGATGTCCAGGTCACCGGCCCGGACATCGCCGAAAACGGCGCCGTGGTTCCGGTTGGCGTCAGCTCGACGCTGCCCAACGTGACGATGGTCGCGATCCTGATCGAGAAGAACCCGAACGCGCTGGCCGCCAGTTTCACGCTGCCGGAAGGCACCCTGGCCAATGTCCAGACCCGGGTCAAGATGGGGCAGACTTCCAACGTCTATGCGCTCGTCAAGTCGGACGGCAAGTTCTTCATGGCGACCAAGGAAATCAAGGTCACCCTCGGCGGCTGCGGCGGCTGACCGGTCAGTACATTTCGAGAATTCAAGGAGATATCCATGGCAACAAACCCGATGAAAATCCGCGCCAGCACCAAGGATGGCGTCACCGAAGTCAAGGCGCTGATCAGCCACGAAATGGAAACCGGCCAGCGCAAGGACGCCGCCGGGGCGGTCGTTCCGGCCTGGTTCATTACCGAACTCACCGCCAAGCACAACGACAGGCTCGTGCTGGCCGCCGAGTTCGGCACGGCCGTGTCCAAGAATCCCTACCTCGCCTTCAAGTTCAAGGGCGGCGCCGTGGGCGACAAGATTACCGTGATGTGGAAGGACAACAAGGGCGAAACGCGTACCGACGAAGCGAAGATCGCATAAGCCCGGGTTGTCGATTGCACGAGAAAAAGGAGGCGGCGCCGATTCAGGTGCCGCCCGCCAGGCAACAACCATTGGAGGAGACATGAGACAAGGAACAGGATACGTCCTGCTGGCCGGCGCCCTCGGCGTACTCGGATTGACGGGGACGACTGCCGCGCAGGACAGCAAGGTCGCCGACGAACTGGCGAAATACCGCGAGGCGCTGGCCGACGGCAACCCGGCCGACCTGCTCGAAGTCAAGGGCGCCGCGCTTTGGGCCGAGAAGCGCGGACCGAAGAATGCCTCGCTGGAACAGTGCGACTTCGGCCTTGGCCCGGGCAAGCTGGACGGTGCCTACGCCCAGTTGCCGCGCTATTTCAAGGACACCGGCAAGGTGATGGATGTCGAGTCCCGCCTCGTCCATTGCATGGTGACCCTGCAGGGCTTCAAGCAGGAAGACGTGACCCGGCAGTGGTTTTCCAAGCCGGGCACTGAATCCGAGATCGAGGCGCTGGTCACCTTCATCGGCGCCAAGTCGAATGGCATGCCGATCAACGTGCCGGCCACCCACCCGGAAGAGAAGAAGATGTACCAGATCGGCGAGTATGTCTTCTACCGCCGCTCCGGCCCGCAGGATTTTTCCTGCTCGATCTGCCACGGCCAGGACGGCAAGCGCATCCGCCTGCAGGAACTCGGCAACCTGACGACCAAGGAAGGCGCCGGGACGGCGATGAAGACCTGGCCGTCCTATCGCGTTTCGCAGGGGGCGGTGTGGACCATGGAGCGTCGCCTGATCGACTGCATGCGCCAGGCGCGCTACCCCGAACCGAAATATCTCTCCGATTCCATCATCGCCCTGCAGGTGTACCTGCAGAAGAATGCGACGGGCACCGTGATGGAAACGCCGGGTATCAAGCGCTAAGGGGATGACGATGAAGAAACTTGTGATTGCAGCCTTGTGCGCTGCGCTGGCCCAGACGGCACTGGCCGAAGAAAAGACGCCTTCGGGCAAGGCGGTTGCCAGGAATCCCGTATCCGCCGAGGCGGAACAGGTCTTCCGCAACTCCTTCCGAACGGATAACCCGAAATACTGGATGAGCCGCGTCGAGCAGGATGAGGCGATGAGGCTGTGCGGCCAGTACAAGGACAACCCGCCGGCGGCCGTGCGCCAGAAGATCGAACTGGCGCAGAAGGCGACGATCCGCTATCCGGTCGACGGCAAGCTGATGGGCAACTGGAAGGAAGGCGAGAAGATTGCCGCCCACGGCCGTGGCGGCCATATCGGCTTCATCCAGCCGGATGCGCCGATGACGCCGCGCGGCGGCAACTGCTATGCCTGCCATCAACTGGCAGCAAAGGAAGTCGCCTACGGCACCATCGGCCCCAGCCTGCACCATTTCGGCAAGCTGCGGGGCAATTCGGACGATATCGTCAAGTATGCCTACGACAAGATCTACAACTCCAACGCGTTCAACGCATGCACCAACATGCCGCGCTTCGGCCTGCACAACTGGTTGACGCCGGAGGAAATCACGCATGTCGTGGCCTTGCTGATGGATCCGGAATCGCCGGTCAACAAGGACTGAACTTGCTGGACTGGCCCGGCCGGGAGACTGGCCGGGCAATTTTTTGTTGCGCCAATATTTCATTTGCAAGGATAGAGCATGAGCATGAACCGTCGTGAATTCCTCCAGGTTCTGGCCGTCGCCGCGGCGGGCGGCATGTCGCTGCACAGCGAGCTGGCGCTGGCCGAAAAGGGCGCGGCCAGGATGTACGACCTGCCGAAGTTCGGCAACGTCAGCCTGCTGCACATCACCGACTGCCATGCCCAGTTGCTGCCGATCTATTTCCGCGAGCCGAACGTCAATCTCGGTTTCGGCGACCAGTTCGGCAAGGTGCCGCATCTGGTCGGCGAGCATTTCCTCAAGCATTTTGGTCTCAAGCCCAACACCATCGACGCGCATGCCTTCACCTTCCTGAATTTCGAGAAGGCAGCGGAAACCTACGGCAAGGTCGGCGGCTTCGCCCACCTGGCGACGCTGGTAAAGCGCATGAAGGCCAACCGCCCCGGCGCGCTGCTGCTCGACGGCGGCGACACCTGGCAGGGTTCCGGCACGGCGCTGTGGACCAATGCGCAGGACATGGTCGACGCCTGCAAGGCGCTCGGTGTCAATGTCATGACCCTGCACTGGGAATCGACCTATGGCGAGGCGCGGGTCAAGGAAATCGAGGAGAAGGATTTCGCCGGCCAGATCGACATCGTCGCCCAGAACGTCAAGACCACCGATTTCGGCGATGCCGTCTTCAAGCCATTCGTCATGAAGAACATGAACGGGGTGCAGGTGGCCGTCATCGGCCAGGCCTTCCCCTACACGCCGATCGCCAACCCGCGCTGGCAAACCCCGAACTGGAGCTTCGGCATCCAGGAAGAGAACATGCAGAAGACCGTTGACGAGGCGCGCGCCGCCGGTGCGAAGGTCGTCGTCGTGCTGTCGCACAACGGCATGGACGTCGACCTCAAGATGGCCAGCCGCGTGCGCGGCATCGACGCCATCCTTGGCGGCCACACCCATGACGGCGTGCCGGCGCCGGTTGTCGTCAAGAACGCCGGCGGCCAGACGCTGGTCACCAACGCCGGCTCGAACGGCAAGTTCCTCGGCGTCCTCGATTTCGATGTCAGGAACGGCAGGATCGCCGGCTACCGCTACAAGCTGCTGCCGGTATTCGCCAACCTGCTGCCGGCCGACAAGGACATGCAGGCGCTGATCGACAAGGCGCGCGCGCCCTACCTGGCCAGGCTCAACGAGAAGCTGGCCATCACCGAGGGCACGCTCTACCGCCGCGGCAACTTCAACGGCACCTTCGACCAGGTCATCGTCGATGCGCTGATGAAGGTCAAGGATGCGGAAATCGCCTTTTCGCCGGGCTTCCGCTGGGGCACCTCGCTGCTGCCGGGGCAGGCGATCCTGATGGAGCACGTGCTCGACCAGACCGCCATCACCTATCCGTGGACGACGGTGAGCAACCTGAGCGGCGAGATGATCAAGACCATCCTCGAGGACGTCTGCGACAACCTGTTCAATCCCGATCCCTACTACCAGCAGGGCGGCGACATGGTGCGCGTCGGCGGCCTGCAATACACCTGCGACCCGACGGCAAAGATGGGCGAGCGCATCCAGAACATGATGTTGCGCGGTCAACCGATCGATCCGGCCAAAAACTACAAGGTGGCCGGCTGGGCGCCGGTTTCGGAGGAGGCGAAGAATTCGGGCGAACCGATCTGGGACGTCGTCGCCACCTACCTGCGCGACATCAAGACGGTCAAGCCGGTCAGCCTGAATCTGCCGAAGCTGAAGGGCGTCGACAACAATCCGGGGATGGCCTGACGACTTTGCTTTCCTTCAAGCGCTGGCTGGCTCTCGGTCAATCCGTTGAAGGGCTGGATTCCGACCTGTTAGACTTTGGCAAATTCGCACCTTGAAACAGGAACCGATGATGTCTAAAGCTCCCCTGGGTGGCCGTGGCTGCCGCGTTTTCATGCAATCGCTGTTGGTCGCCGTCATTGCACTGACGGGCATTGGCATGGCACAAGCGGAAAGCAATGCCACCGCAGCCCCGACCAGGGTCGGCACCGTTTACACCGGCGACGTGATCAATGGCAAGAAAGTGGTGAGTTCCCTGAACACCAATGACCTGGAGCCCGGCAAGAAACACCTGCTGTACTTCCAGGGCGTGCAGATGTCCACCGGGCAGTACTGGTATGTGTCGGTGATCGTGGCCAAGGGGGCCAAGCCCGGCAAGCGCTTTACCCTGACCAGCGGCGTACACGGCGACGAGATGAGTTCGGTGCACACGGTGCAAACGTCATGAACCAGTTGAACCCGGCTGAAATGTCGGGCACGGTGATGGCCGTGCTGGATATTGCACGTCCCGCAATGGAAAGCATGCAGCGCCGCTGGCCGAGTTCCGGGCGCGGCTTCGAGCTGACCGACATGAACCGCGAATGGCCCGGCAACGAGAACGGCCTCGGTGCCGTCAGCCGCCAGGCCGGGCTGGTGTTCAACCGGTTGCTCAAGCCCAATACCGACCTGGCCATCGACTTCCATACCGGGACCACCGGCCTGGACGTAGCCGCCTTTCACATCGGTGACATGGGCGTCCCGGACGTCAAGACCATGATGATGCTCTACCCCGTTCCGGCGATCTGGGACACCCCGGCCTACCAGGGTGTGCTGCACAACGCCTACATCGATGCGGGCATTCCCGCTTTTACGCCGGAGGTGGGTGTCGCGCGGCGGCTGGAACTCGACATGATTCCGATCTTCGTCGAAGGCACGATGAACGTGTTCAAGCACTACGGCGTGGTTCCCGGGGCGATCGGACGTACCGCTGTCGATGCCAACGTCTATATCGGGAAGAGTGCGGTTCCCGTGCTGACCACCCACGGTGGCTTCATCGAATTGCTGGTCAAGCTGAATGCCAAGGTCACGCCGGGACAAAAGGTGGCCATCCAGCGCAACGCTTTCGGCGAAGTGGTGGCCGAGTACACCAGCCCGGTCAACGGCCTTGTCGGTGGCCTGCGCAGCGACGCCACGTCGGAGCCCGGCAACGTGCTGCTGTTCATCCTGGCCGACGCCGCGCCGGTGTCCGGCGCAGCCGCTTACCCGGAATAGATCGCGGCACTCAGGTTGGCAGATTGTATGCAGCCACGGTCTGAAGCGTTTCTCGAGCGGCTGCTATCCCTGTGTTGAACGGGTAACTTCGCAACGGTAGCCCCCCGCTGTTACAGCTTGCCCTTGAGAGCCTCGCGCACCGCCGCAGCTTCACCAGTCTTTTTGCCCATCTCGGCAGCCGAGGCGAACATGAAGTGCCCGGAATCCACACTCACAGAGCGCGTTTCCACTATCAGTACATTCCCCCGCTCGTCAATCCAGCTAAAAGTCAGCTTCTCGTAGGATGCCCCGATACGGGTATGCACTGTCGAAAGCTCTTTCTTTGGTTCCCCGAATTTCTCTGCGAGAAGGCTTGCAAGCTGAATCAATTCATCATTTCTTCCGTAACCCTTGACAAAGTTTAGTGCTCCATCCGCACCAACACGGGTGTCGAGCAGGGGAACATGAATGTTCCCGAACTGGATCTCTACAAGGTGCTTGTCCTGGTCAGGCGTTATGTCGTGGCAATATTCTTTCCTCTTGGCCGTCTCAAGGCACAGGCTTTCGAGTGCAGCACGCTGCTTGGGAATCCCGATGGGAATGCCTCGAAAACTCAGAGGGATAGAGGTAGAAGAAGGTCTTCGGACGGAACCCAAATTTTCAGCATTCGAGTTGCCTTTCAGCTTTTGGACGGCACCAATGCAAAGCGCCTTCTGGTTAGGGATCTTGATCAGATCGCAACCCGTCACCATTGCAGCCATCTCTTCAGGAGTCAAAGGCTGCTGCTGTGCGTAAGCACCGGTGCCAAGAACCAGATATGTAAGACCCACACCAACAAGTCGCAACGTGCTATGCATTCCTGGCTCCTGAGAAGGTTTGCCTGCCAAGCATTTTGGGAAGAGAAAAAAGCGCATTGTTACATACTCCATCACTTCCGTACCGGGTCGTCGCTGCCTGTGACGCCCGCACGTTCGCGGCCAGATCAAGGCCAAACACAGACAAGAGTACTCAAGGCTGTCAACCATTGCGAGTAGGACAAGGTGTGTATGCCAACGACTGTGACGTTTCTCCTTGAATGTCGGCGAGTGATTCCGCCGTGTCCCTTTGGTCATGCTGAAGCCCAAAGTCGATAGTGAATCTAAAGCAGACCAAGCCGAACAAGCTCACGTTCCACGATGCCAGCCATATTCTTGGCACCAACCTTAGTCAGGTGGACAGTATCGTGGCCATCCACATCGAGCATGTACCATTTGCGTACCATGACTTCGCCCTTTCGTTTCATTTCGCTGGCCCCAAGCCTAGCCAAGTGAACCAAAGCCACATCCAACTCACGAGCCAAGCTGCGCATAGAATCCGCATAGGGGCCAAGCGTTTCAGGCACGCGCCCAGCACTAAAAAGGTAACGAGGAATGGGGGTGATTAGTACCGGTACGACCTCTGCAGCCCGCGCTTCCATTACAAAGAGCTCAAGCAATTGCCGGTAACTCCCCCAAGGCACCGTGTGGCGTTTGGGGTCTGGCTGTTCGTCGTTGTGCCCAAACTGGATCAACAGACGATCACCTGGCCTTAGGTCGGCAATCGTGTCCAGCCAGTAGTTCTTTGTAAAACTTAGCGTGCTGCTGCCGGGCACAGCCCGGTTTATCACGTCGGCTTTACCACGCAAGCGTTCGCGCAGGGCTTGCCCCCAACCAGAAAGCGGCATCCGCGCAGGTGGGTAGTCCGCCATGGTTGAATCACCAACCAAAACAATTCGGTGGCCTTGTGGCCCGCACCCGCACAGGCTCCAAGGACCAGCCCATACAAGAATGGCGGCCAGAAACGATCGGCGCTGAATCAAGCGCCGACCTTGGTCGAGTGCGGGGCCGGGTGGCGCTTCGTGAAACGATCCTTCAAGGCATGCACCATGGGCAATTCCACATAAGCCCCAAGCAACATTGTTCCGGTCAGCGCAACAACCACTGCCGCGAAATAGACCACCGCCTCAGGCAGCGAATGGTACAGCCCAAGCTTCAGCAACACTGCGTAGGTAACGCTGATGAATACAATGTGGCCCAAGTAGATGGTGTAAGATACTGATCCCATGCGTGCCAACCAGTTCGGTGTCTTGCAAAATTGCTGTCGCTCCAGCCCAACCAACGTGGCAAGCACAAACGCCGTAGCCAAACCGAGCGCTATCCGTCCGGCTGCCGAATGACGTTCAAATGGGCCGTACACCTCAAACAACGTCGCGGCAGCAATAACCAGAAGTGCAAGCCACAGCATAGCTGGCTGGGTCTTCAAAGGATGCCGGCGGGCAAGCGCACCCACCACCACACCGGCCAGGAACTGAAAACAATGCGGATGAGAAAGGTTGAATGGCGACTTAGGAATTGCCAAGCCCGCCGTTTGCAATAGGACATACACACCCCAAGCCAGAAATAACATTGCTCCCAATCGCGCATGGATCAGCAACGCGCAGAACGCAACATAGAACATCACCTCATACTGAAGCGACCAAGCTACGCCCACGTATTTCGGCTCACCCTCACCCATTAGCAAGAAAACCGTACCAGCAATATCCCCAACGCCAATCTCAAACCCAGGCGGTTTGCCGGTAGCCAGCCGCGCTGCAGTGGTGATCAAAATAACCAACAGCAATATGAACCAATAGATGGGAAAAATGCGTGAGAAACGCCGCCAGATGTATCGCCCAATCATGTAGGGCCGCCCAATCTCGGCGTAATGCACGTAGGTGATGATGAAGCCACTCAGTACGAAGAAAAAGTCAACCCCCACATAACCAAAATCGAACACGCGCCCCATACCAATGTGAGCACTAAAATGCTCAACATTCATCATGTTGGCGGCATGCATTAACACTACAATAAGAGCAGCAATTGCACGTGCCGCCTCAATTGAGGCCATCTTTGGGCGTTCTGATAAACTAATGGCGTGGTATTTCAATTTCTTAGTCATACGTTTAGCATATACTACCGTTAGTTCAACTTCGAAGTGCAACTTTGAATATTGAAGTGGATCCCTGAGTCAAGACAGTCATGCCCTTCAGTTTCACAGGCCGTTGAGTTTTCCCTTGACGCCTTCGGCAGACGAACAGGGCCGGAGCATGAAAAATCGTTAGCGATCAGTAGTTTATGACGGGGGCTGGTAAACTCTCGTGGCCGCTTGTTGACGTTCCTGACAATCAGCCATTCGCTCTTGTTCTATCGGCATATTGCCGATTTGGGGCTACCACCCGTGGCCCGAGAACGTCAGGTGCGGTCGGCTGCTTTGCACAACCACGAACCAAGCAAGCGCCGCGGAAAGGCAAAAGGAGAGACTCAGGCCAGCAAGGCGGGCCGTTCTTCGACCCTTTGCGGCCGGTCAACCCAGCGGTCGGTGAGGCCGGCGCCGACCCACATGCCGATCAGCGCCAGCCAGGCCGTCAGCGCGAAGACGGAAGCGCCGGAGACGCCGGCGCCGACGGCGCAGCCGCCGGCGAGCATGCCGCCGAAGCCCATGCATAGCGCACCGACGATGTAGCGGCGCATGCTGTGGCCGTCCTTGAAGCCTTCCAGTTTCAGTTCCTTGCCCCACAGGCCGGCGAGGAAGGAGCCGAGGACGACGCCGGGCACCAGGCCGATGTCGAAATTCCACGGCTGGCCGGGCGGCGACAGGACGAGCATCAGCACGTTGGCCGACGGGCCGGTGAAGCTGAGGCTCTGCACCGGGATGATCTCGAACGATTGCGAACCGATGCGGAAGGTCAGCAGCCAGGCGACGGCAATCGTCACGCCGACGCCGATGGCACCCAGCCACTCGCGCCGGCCGAGCCGGGCGCGCTGGGCGAAATGGATGGCGGTGGCGAGCCAGACGAAGCCGAAGACGAGGCCGCCGTAGTGGCCCAGGTGAAAGGTGGCGAGCAGGTCGCGGGCGCCGCCACCCTCGATGGTCCATAAGCCGGAGAGCCAGGTGCGGACCGGCGACAGCACGCCGTTCAGCGCGGCCTGGGCGGTGACGGCGAAGATCAGCCCGGTGAGCAGGGCGCGCAGGTTGCCGGTGGCGGCGAGGACCAGCATGCGCGACGCGCAGCCGCGCGCCAGGATCATGCCGATACCGAACAGCAGGCCGCCGACGAGGGCGCCGGAGAGGCTGCCGGTGGCCGAAAGCTGGCGCGCCTGGCCGACATCGAGCCAGCCCTGGGTGATGAAAAACTGGGTGGCGACGATCGCCGAGGAAAAGGCGAACAGCCAGATGGCCAGCTTGGCGCTGCCTTGGCGGTTCCAGAATTCGACGACCGCCGAACGCAGGCAGAAGCGGGAGCGCTGGGCGCAGATGCCGAACAGCAGGCCGACGACCAGGCCGGCGAGGGCTATCGTCGTTTTTTCGCCGAGCAATTCGGGGAGGCTGTTCAGATCCATGGTTTTTGCCGAAAAAATGCGGTTGACCGCGACATTGTGCAAACCGCTGCCGATAAACGCATTTTAGACCAGTTCGCGATCAGCTTCCGGTGCTTCCGTGGCGCCGGCTCAGGTAGTTCTCGACCAGCGAATAGACCGCGGGAACGACGACCAGCGTCAGCAACGTCGAGGAGATCATGCCGCCGATGACGGCGATCGACAGCGGCTGGTTGGTCTCGGCACCGGCGCCGAAACCGAGTGCCGCCGGCGTCAGGGCGAGAACGACGGTGGCCGAGGTCATCAGCACCGGCCGCATGCGGATCGGGCAGGCGTTGCTCAGGGCGTCGTCCACGCCCATGCCGCCGGCGCGGCGCTGGTTGGTCAGGTCGACGAGCAGGATCGAGTTCTTGGCGACGAGGCCGATCAGCAGAACGAGGCCGATCATCGAATAGATGTTGAGCGTCTGCCCGGTTGCCCACAGGGCGGCGACGCCGCCGACGATGGCCAGCGGCTGGGCGAGCATGACGATGAAGGGCTGCAGAAACGAGTCGAACTGGCTGGCCAGCACCATGTAGAGCAGCACCATGGCGAGCACGAACGCGAAGGTCATGTATGCAGTGGTCTTGGCGAATTCCTCGGCCTGGCCGATCAGCTTGACCTGATAACCGGGCGGCAGGTCAACCGCAAGTGCCCGCACTCTCTCCACCGCTTCGCCGAGCGGGATGGTCGGCGTCGCATAGAAGGTCGCCGAATACTGCAGGTCGAAGCGGCCGATGACGGCGGGACCAAGCGTCTCGCTGAAGCTGGCGACCGAATCGAGGCGTACCAGCTTGCCTTCACGGTTGCGCAGATAGATCTTCGAGAGATCGGCCGGCTGCGTGAATTCGCCTTCGCGGCCTTTGACACGAATGTCGTAGCGCTGACCGTCGCCCGGCTCGTCGTTGTACTTGGCGATATCGACGCCGCCGGTCAGCATGTTGATAGCCAGCGCGACATCGCCGGTGGTCAGGCCCGACGAGGCAATGCGCAGGCGGTCGGGCTGGAAGACGAGCTGCGGCAGGTCGAGCTGGAGGTCGGTATCGATGCGCCCGCCAAGGCCGGGCTCGGCGGCCAGCCTGCCTTGCAGTTCGCGACCGAGGCGGCCGACTTCGCCGAGGTTTTCGCCGGCGAGGACGAATTGCAGCGGCTCGCCGCGCTGGCCCTGGACCATCGGGTAGGGGGCGGCAAAGACGCGGGCGCCGGGAATCTGCGCCAGTTCCTTGCGCAGGATGGGCAGGATTTCCTGCTGCGTAATCTTGCGCTCATTGCGCGGGGCCATGCGGGTGACGACCGTGCCCTGATTGACCTGGCCGGCAGAACCGAGGCCGATCAGCGCAAATTCGGTGACGATCTCGGGGTGGCTGCCGAGGATCTTTTCCACCATCTTGAGGCGCGAATCGGTGTAGTCGAGCGATGAGCCAAGGGGAGTGCGCAGGAAGACGAGGAAGCGGCCTTCATCCTGTTCCGGGGCGAAGGTCTTGCCGACATTGGCGAAGAAGAAAGTGCTCGATGCCACTGTGAACAGCGTCAGCAGGACCACTTTCCAGCGATGCGCCAGAGCGCGGGCGAGCAGGTGGCGGTAGAAGGCGTCGAGGCGCTTGAAACCGCGCTCGATGACGGCATGGAAGCGGCTGTGCTGCTGACCCTGTTCGCGAACGGTCAGGAAACGCGAGCAGAGCATTGGCGTCAGGGTCAGCGAGACGAACAGCGAGACCAGTACGCCGAAGGTGACGACGACGGCGAAGGAGCGGAAAAACTGGCCGATGATGCCGCTCATGAAGATGACCGGGGCGAAGATCGAGACCAGCGCCAGGGTCGCCGCGATGACCGCGAAAACGACCTCGTTGGCGCCGTTGACCGCGGCAGTCACCGGGTCGGCGTCAAGCTCCTCGCGGTGGCGGAAGATGTTTTCGAGAACGACGATGGCGTCGTCGACGACGACGCCGATGAGCAGCAGCAGGGCGAGCAGGGTCAGCGAATTCAGCGTGTATCCGAAGAAGTAGATGACGGCGATGGCGCCCATCAGTGAAACCGGGATGGCCAGCGAGACGATGATCGTCGCCCGTACCGATTGCAGGAACAACCAGACGACCAGCGCGGCGAGCAGCGTCCCTTCGAGCAGGTGCTGCTTCAGCGAATTGACGATTTCGAGGATGAACACGGCATCGTTGGAGACGATATGGAGTTTCATCCCGGGCGGCAGTTGCGGACGCAGTTCGTTCTCGATCTTGTCCTTGATCCTGTCGATGATGGCGACCGTGTTGGTATTGGTCACCTTGACGATGCCGAGGCCGATCGTCGTCTCGCCGTTGAAGCGGGCGAGCTGGCGGTTGTCGGTCAGTCCGTCGATCACTTCGGCGACTTCCTGGAGGCGGATCGGCGCGCCGCCCTTCCAGCCGATCACCATCTCCTTCAGCGCGTCGATCGAGTGGAATTCGAGGTCGAGCTTGACCAGGTTTTCGGTCTTCTCGCCGACGACGAAGCCGCCGGCCAGTTGCACGTGCTCCCTCGCGAAGGCTTCGTTGATGTCCTGCGCCGTGACCGCCATGGCGGCCATCCTCGCCGGCAGAAGCTCGACCCGTATGGTACGGTCGCGGCGCCCGCCGAGGCGCACCTCGCCGACGCCGTCGATGGTTTCCAGGCGCTTTTTCAGTACGTTGAGGGCGTACTGGTTGAGCTGCTGCTGGGTGCGGTCGCCCTGCAACGCCAGCCACATGATCGGCTGGGCATTGGTCTCGACCTTGGCGACCACCGGCGGGTCAACATCCTTGGGCAGCCGGCGCAGGACCTGGTTGACCTTGGCCTGGACCTCGTTGAAGGCGACATCGATCTTCTTTTCCAGCCCGAAGGTGATGGCGATGATCGACACGCCGGGCGAGGAGGTCGAACTGGATATGTTCGATCCCGGGCGTCGAATTGACCGAACTCTCGAGGACATTGGTCACCGAGGTATCGACGATCTCCGGGTTGGCGCCCTTGAGCGTCGTGCTGATCGACACGACCGGGAATTCGATGTACGGATAGCGGTCCATGCCGATCCGGCCATAACTGATGACACCGAACAGGACAAGAACCGCGCTGAGCATCCACGCCAGGACATGGCGTTTGATGGATAGCTCGGGCAGGGTCATTGCGGCCGGGACGCGCCCTGGGCGGCGGTTTTCGCTGGTTCCTTGACGTTGACCGCGGCACCGTCGCTGAGGAAGCCGGCGCCGTCGAGCGCCACCGTCTCGCCTCCCTGCAGCCCGCTGACGATCTCGATCAGACCCCCCTGCTTGCTGCCGGCCTCGACGACCTGCTGTTTCGCCCTGTCGTCGACGATCAGATACACCACCTTGCCGGCCGGGCGCAGGACGACCGCCTGTTCCGGCACGACGATCGCGGTCGCCTTCTGGCCGGTGACCACGGCGGCGTCGACCGAGCCGCCGCCCTTGAGCGCGCCGGGATTCTCGAGGCGGGCGATGACGTCGATGGCGCGGTTGCCTTCGCCGACCGTCGGACGAATGTCCTCGACCACGGCCTGGATGCCGGTATCGGGCAGCAGCGGGCTGGCTGATGCGTACCGGCATGCCGACCTTGAGGCGCGGCGCGGCAGACTCAGGGAAGGGCAGATGGGCGCGCAGGCTGGTGTTGGAAACAAGGCGGAACAGCGGGTCGCCGAGCTTGACATAGTCGCCGGCGGCGGCGATCTGTTCTTCGATGATGCCGGCGAAGGGGGCGACGACACGGGTCTTGTCGACGTTGTTGCGCGACAGGCCGGCGCGCGCCCGGGCGGTGGCCAGCTGGCTCTTGAGCGCATCGCGCTGGGCGGTGGCTTCGTCGAGGGCATTTTTCGAGATGAAGTTCTTCTGCACCAGCTCGCTCTGGCGGGCGAGCACGCGCTCCTGCTGGGCAAGCAGGGCTTCCAGTCGGGCAATCTCGGCGTTGTCGGCAGTGGCCTGGTGGCCGGCGTCGGTCGGGTCGATCTGCGCCAGCAATTGGCCCTTGGCCACCGATTCGCCGGCACGCACGGCGATCTTGACGATCCTGCCGGCGATCTCGGCGCTGATTTTCGGGTCGTTGACCGATTCCAGCGTGCCGAGTGTGCGCTCACTGATTTCGAGTGCGATGGCCTGGGCCTGGGTGGTGGTGATCAGGGTCGGCGGCGCGCCCTTCTTCTCGGCCGGCTTGTCGCCACAGGCCGCGACGAGCAGCGCAACCGTGAGCAACAGCGCGCCCCGCCTCATGCCGGCAACACCTGTTCGCCCGAGTAGAGTTCGGCCACCGTTTCGCGGCGGCGGATCTGGAAGACTTTGTCGCCATCGACCATGACCTCGACCGCGCGCGGCCGGGTGTTGTAATTGGAGGCCATCGCCATCCCGTAGGCGCCGGCCGACATGACGGCCAGCAGGTCGCCCGCTTCGACGCAGAGCGGGCGGGCCAGACCGAGGAAGTCGCCGGTTTCGCAGACCGGACCGACCACGTCATAGGCACGGGTTTCACCGCTGCGCGGCGTCACCGGCAGGATGTCGTGCCAGGCGTCATAGAGCGCCGGGCGCATCAGGTCATTCATCGCGGCGTCGATGATGGCGAAATTCTTGCCCTCGCCGGGCTTGAGAAATTCAACGCGGGTCAGCAGCAGGCCGGCGTTGCCGACCAGCCGGCGCCCCGGTTCGAGGACGACCTGCAGGCCACGGCCGGTCAGCTTGTCGAGCAGCGGATTCAGGTAGGAAGCCACCGTCGGCTGCACCTGGTCGTCCTTGTACTTGATGCCGAGGCCGCCGCCGAGGTCGAGGTGGCGAATGTGGATGCCTTCTGCGGTCAACTGCTCGATCAGGGCCAAAATGCGGTCGAGCGCCTCGACGAAGGGGGCGGGGTCGAGCAGTTGCGAGCCGATGTGGCAGTCGATACCGGCCACCTGGATGTTCGGCAGTGCGGCGGCGCGGCGGTAGAGGGCCAGCGCGTCATCGTAGGCGACGCCGAACTTGGCTTCCTTGAGTCCGGTGGAGATATAGGGGTGGGTCTTCGGGTCGACGTTCGGATTGACGCGCAGGCTGACCGGCGCCTGCTTGCCGCAATGGCCGGCGACTTCATTGAGCCGCTCCAGTTCGGCCGGCGATTCGATGTTGAAGCAGAAAATACCGGCATCCAGCGCCTGCTCCATCTCGGCCGCCGTCTTGCCGACGCCGGAGAAGACGACCTTCCGCGGATCGGCGCCGGCCGCCAGCACGCGCTGCAGTTCACCGCCGGAAACGATGTCGAAACCGGCGCCCATGCGCGCGAACAGGTTGAGGATGGCGAGGTTGGAATTGGCCTTGGCCGCGTAGCAGACGAGCGCTCCCTGGCCGGCCGGATGACCATTGAGGACGTCGAGAAACTCCTGCAGCGCGGCCTCGAGCGCGGCGCGGGAATAGACGTAGGCCGGCGTGCCGAATTGCTCTGCAATCGCGGGCAGGGCGACGGATTCGGCGTGCAGGACGCCGCTTCTGACAGCGAAATGACTCATGGGGCGGTGGTCTTCTGGTCCGTGCTAACATCCGACGGCGGACTCGGCCATTTCAGGCTGTCGAGGACCGGTGCAGGGGCCGGGCCGGGCGGCAGCACCAAGGGGCCTTTCAGCCCGCAACCGGCGAGGCAGAGCGTCAGGAGCACGGCAACGATTCTGGACATTAATGACGGGCCAGTCAGTAAAGGAAGGGATGTTAGCACACGATGGATGATAAGGAATTCAATGCCCTGGCCGACACGATTCTGACCCGGATCGAGGCGGCACTGGAGGCGAGCGACGCCGACATCGACTTCGAACTGGCTGCTGGCGGGGTTCTTGAACTGGAATTCGCCGATCGCAGCAAGATCGTCGTCAATCGTCATGGCGCGGCGCGCGAGATCTGGGTTGCGGCGCGCGCCGGGGGCTTCCACTTCCGCTGGGATGGTACGTGCTGGCGCGATACCCGTGACGGGAGCGAACTGCTCGAAAAGCTGTCGGCTCTCGCCAGCCAGCAGGCTGGCGAAGTGGTCAGGCTCGGCTGATCAGTCGCTGGGTGGTTTGCTCAGGTCGGGCTGGGGCGGCGGGGTGTCTCCGGCATCGTCTTCCGGCGGCGGTTCGGGGCGGAAGTTCTCGGCATAGATGTAGGACCGGTCACGGCCGCTGCCCAAGGTGACGAGTCCCTCCGGCGCTTCCGGCGTCTGGATCGGGACATTCTTGAGCGCGCGGCCCATGTAGCCTATCCAGATTGGCAATGCAGCGGCGCCACCGGTTTCCTTGTCGCCGAGTTTCCTTGGCTGGTCGAACCCGACCCAGGCGCAGGCGGAGACTGTCATTTGATAGCCGCAGAACCAGGCATCGACATATTCGTTGGTGGTTCCGGTCTTGCCCGCCAGATCCTGCCGCTTGAGCGCCACGGAAGCCTTGGCGCCGGTGCCGTAGATCGTGACGTCGCGAAGCATACTGTCCATGATGAAGGCGTTCCTGGGGTCGATCGCGCGGAGCGATCCCTCGCCAGCCGGCACAGGCGCCGCCTGGGCCAGTAACTGGTCCTTCTCGTCGCGGATTTCGTTGACGACATACGGGCTGATCCGGTAGCCGCCGTTGGCGAACACGGAGTAGGCGGTAACCATTTGCCAGGGTGTCACCGAACCCGCGCCAAGTGCCATGGTCAGGTAGGGCGGGTGCTTTGCGGCGTCGAAGCCGAAACGGGTGGCGAAGTCCTGTGCGTAATGTGTGCCGATGCTTTGCAGGATGCGGATCGAGACCATGTTCTTGGACTTGGCCAGCGCCGTGCGCATCTTCATCGGGCCTTCGTACTTGCCGTCGTAGTTGTGCGGCTCCCAGGCCTGCGAACCGGTCTGGCTCGCGGAAATGACAATGGGTTCGTCATTGATGACCGTGCCTGGATTGAAGCCCTTCTCAAGCGCGGCCGAGTAGATGAACGGCTTGAAACTGGAGCCGGGCTGCCGCCAGGCCTGAGTGACGTGGTTGAACTTGTTGCGGTTGAAGTCGAAGCCGCCTACCAGGGCGCGAATGGCCCCGTCCTTTGGGTCAACCGCGACAAACGCGGATTCCACTTCAGGAAGCTGACTGATCTGCCAACCGCCCTTGTCGTCCTTCTGCAGGCGGATGATCGCCCCGCGCCTGATGCGCTTGTTGGGCGGCGCCTTGTCGTCAAGCATCCTTGCAGCAAACTTCATGGCGTCGCCGGAGAGCATGACAACCTCGCCCCCCTTGCGGTAGGCGCGGATCTGCTTCGCGTCCACCGCAAGCACAAGGGCAGGAACCAGATCGCCGGCATCGGCGATATCCTGGAGTGCCTCGTCGATCGCTTCGTCCTGGTCGCCAGCAAAGTCCTTCATGTCGAGATAGGATTCGGCTCCCCGGTAGCCGTGGCGGCGGTCGTAATCCATGACGCCACGACGCAAGCTGGTGTAAGCGGCTTCCTGCTCGGCCTTGATCAGGGTGGTGTAGACCTTGAGGCCACGTGAATAGACATCTTCAGGAAAGCGCTCGGCGGCTATCTGCCGTGCCATTTCCGCGGCATGCTCGGCGTGGACCGAGTAATCGGCCAGCTCGCGCTTGACCACGAGGGGCTCATGCAAGGCGGCCTCATACTGCGTATCGTTGATGTAGCCGACGTCGCGCATCCGGCGCAGCACGTATTGCTGGCGCATCTTGGCGCGCTTCGGATTGGCGATCGGATTGTAGGCCGACGGCGCCTTTGGCAAGCCAGCCAGCATGGCCGCTTCGGCGAGAGTGATGTCCTTCAGGGACTTGCCGTAGTAGATCTGCGAGGCTGCGGCGAAGCCGTAGGCGCGCTGGCCGAGGAATATCTGGTTTACATAGAGTTCGAGGATCTGGTCCTTGCTCAGGTTGTTCTCGATCTTGAATGACAGGAGTGCCTCGTAGAATTTCCGCGTATAGGTCTTTTCCCCGGACAGAAAGAAGTTCTTCGCGACCTGCTGCGTAATGGTCGATGCTCCCTGCCGCTTGCCACCGCCTGCCAGGTTGGCGCCGGCGGCACGCAGGATGCCGATGTAGTCAACTCCGCCATGCTGGTAGAAGCGATCGTCCTCCGCCGCGAGGATCGCCTGTTTCATGACATTTGGAACTTCATGTATGCTTACGAGCGATCTTCGCTCTTCGCCGAATTCGCCTATCAGGAAGCCATCGGCGGTATACACGCGCAGCGGAATTTTCGGCCGGTAGTCCGTCAGCACCTCGAGTGATGGTAAATTCGGATAGGCGAGAGCAAGTATAATCATTGCCAGCGCGACGCCGATCGCCGCCAGGCCGAGCAGCAAGAGTAGAGGGAAGAACGCAATTCGGACAGCCAGAGGTAGGGAGCGCAAGGTGGTGAGTCATTCTGATTGGCGTTGCGCGGATTATACGCCGTACCTGAAACAGCCCGTGAAAACGCTTTACATGCCGTGTGCTTGTTGCTAGCATCTGAAGTGAATTATTGGTTATTTAGCTAACTTCGCATTTTTTAAGGACTTTTTGGGGGTCTGGTGCGCTTCGATATCTCAGCGTTTTTAAATCCCAAGGCGCGCCCCCTGTTGGGGCTCGACATCAGTTCTTCAGCTGTCAAGCTGGTCGAACTGGTCGCTAACGGGAAGGAGGGTTACCGTGTCGAGCGCTACACCGTAGAGGTGTTGCCCAATTGCGCCACCTGAAAGTGACAAATTTTGTCATATTGCACCACTCGGGATTCTAGGGTGTTGCGCCGAAAGCCACTGAAACTGGCATATGAGGGCAAGAGGGCGCCCATGCCATGAGGCTGGCACGGTTTGTGATAGAATATCAGATCTGAAGTCAATTATTGGTTACTTGGCTAACTTCGCATTTTTTAAGGACTTTTTGGGGGTCTGGTGCGCTTCGATATCTCAGCGTTTTTAAATCCCAAGGCGCGTCCCCTGCTGGGGCTCGACATCAGTTCTTCAGCCGTCAAGCTGGTCGAACTGGTTGCTAACGGGAAGGAGGGTTACCGTGTCGAGCGCTACACCGTAGAGGTGTTGCCGAAGGATGCGGTTTCGGATGGCAATATTGCCAACATGGACGGCGTCGTTGACGCCGTCAAGCGGGCTTGGAAGAGGCTCGGTACATCAACGCGCAATGTCGCGATGGCGTTGCCTTCTTCCGCGGTGATCACCAAGAAGATCATCGTGCCTGCCGGATTGCGTGAGGATCAGCTTGAAATCCAGGTTGAGTCCGAGGCCAATCAGTACATCCCGTTCGCGATCGACGAAGTGAATCTGGATTTTCAAGTGATCGGCCCGGCGCCGTCGGCGCCCGATGAACTCGAGGTCTTCATCGCCGCTTCCAAGAAGGAGCGGGTGGAGGATCGCGTCGCGGTTGCTGACGCTTGCGGTCTGACAGCGGTGGTGGTCGATGTGGAAACCCAAGCCGCACTGTCGGCGTTCGAGCTGATCGAAAGGCAGTTGCCCGGCGGCGGGAAGAACCTGACCATCGCGCTGGTAGATGCCGGTTCGAGCATGATGAGCCTGGCGGTGCTGCGCAATGGTCAGCAGGTGTATGCACGCGAACAGGCGTTCGGTGGCGCGCAGCTGACCCAGGACATTGCCCGGCATTACGGAATGAACTACGAAGAAGCGGAAGCCGCGAAGCGTTCAGGCAGTCTTCCCGAGGGGTACGAGGGGGAACTGCTTACTCCCTTCATGGACAATCTGGCGCTCGAAGTCTCACGCGCCCTCCAGTTCTTCTTTACCTCGACCCAATTCAATCACGTTGACAGCATCGTTCTGGCCGGCGGCTGTGCGGTGATTCCGGGTATCGACGAGGTTGTCGCGACGCGCACTCAGGTCAGTACGCTGATTGCGAACCCGTTTGCCAACATGGTGCTTTCGGATCGAGTCCGGGCCAAGAGCCTGCTTGCCGATGCCTCGTCGCTGATGGTGGCGTGTGGCCTGGCGCTGCGGAGGTTTGACCCATCATGATCAGAATTAACCTCCTCCCCCACCGGGAAGAAGCCCGCAAGGCAAAGCGCCAGCAGTTCTATCTTATGGTTGGCGCGGCAGTCTGCTTTGCCGGACTGGTTGTCTTTCTCGGCTACACGATCATCAACGGGTATATCGCCAGTCAGGACTCCGCCAACGCTTACCTGAAGGCTGAAATCGCCGTTCTCGACAAGCAACTCGCCGAGATCAAGCTGCTGAAGGAAAAGACCCAGGCCCTTCTGGCGCGCAAGCAGGTCATCGAGGATTTGCAGCGTGACCGCAGCGAAACCGTCTATCTGCTGAGCGAACTCGTCAAGCAGGTTCCCGAGGGCGTATACCTCAAGTCGCTGAAACAGGACGGAGCCAAGGTAAATATCACCGGTTACGCCCAGTCCAACGCGCGCGTGTCGGCACTGATGCGTAATCTGGAAGCGTCGCCCTGGCTGGAGAATCCACAGCTGGTCGAGGTCAAGGCAGTGGTTCTCAACGGGCGCCGCAGCAACGAGTTCGCGATGAACTTCATGCTGACCCGCGCTCAGCCCATTCAGCCACCTGCCGGGAAGGGCAAGAAATGAAAGCCAAGTCCGCTGCGCTCCCAAAGATAGACTTTCAGGGAATCGCCGACGAGTTCCGTGATCTCAATCCGAACGATCCGGCCGCTTGGCCACCGTTACCCAAGAAGGCCGTCCTGCTGGCCATCTTTGCAGTGCTGGTTCTTGCTGGCTGGTGGTTCCTCTGGAGCGATCAACTTGCCGAACTGGACGTCAAGCAGAAGGAAGAGGCAGCGCTGAAACAGCAATACCTCGAAAAGAAGAAGCAGGCCGTCAATCTCGATCTCTACATCGAGCAGCTGGCGGAAATCGACCGTTCGTTTGGTGCGTTGCTCAAGCAACTTCCGAACAAGTCGGAAGTCGAGGCCTTGCTGATCGAAGTGAACCAGGCCGGCCTCGGGCGCGGTCTGCAGTTTGATCTTTTCCGGCCCGGAGCCGAACAGGTGAAGGACTTCTACGCGGAATTGCCGATTGCCGTGAAGATCGCCGGCGGCTACCACGATTTCGGGGCGTTCGCCGCCGATATAGCGAAACTGCCGCGAATTGTGACTCTCAACAACATCTCGATCGTGCCATCAAAGGACAATACGCTTTCGCTGGATGCGACAACCAAGACCTTCAGGTATCTGGATGAGGAAGAGGTTGCGAAGCAGAAGAAGGCAACGCAAGGAGCGAAGAAGTGAAGCGACTAATCCTCGTCGCAATCTGCGGGGCGTTGGGGGCCTGTTCGGGTGGCGACCACGAAGACCTCAAGCGGTGGATGGCCGACAATACGAAGGATATGCGCGGCAATATCCCCAAGTTGCCGGAGGTCAAGCCCTATCAGGCGGTACCCTACGACGTCGAAGGGCTGCTGGATCCGTTCAAGGCCAGCAAGATCGAGCCGGAAAACAAGAACAAGCAGGGGTCCGGAAAGGCCGGGGCTTTCCAGCCGGACTTCGAGGCGCGTGATCTGCGCAACAGCCTGCTCGAAAAGTATCCGGTCGAGTCACTCAAGATGATCGGATATCTGAATATCAACCGCCGTCCGATTGCGGTTATTCAGGTCGAAAACAAGGTCAAACAGGTCAAGGTTGGTGATTATGTCGGCCTTGACTTCGGTATGGTTACGCAGATTACCGAAAACGAAGTCGTGATGCGTGAATTGATTCAGGATTCTGCGGGTGACTGGAGTGAACGCACCAGTTCCTTGTATCTGCAGGCCAAGGAGGGAAGTAAGAAATGAAAGTCATCAAATACGCGATGGCCGCTATTGCGGCGACCTGCCTTGCCTTGGCCGGGCCGGTGTCGGCGCAAACCGCTGTCCCCAACACGATCGAGGCGATCGTTGCCGCGCCGCAGGGCGACAACGTGGCCGTAAGGATCGATTTGAAGGAAGCGCTGGCCACGCCGCCCACGGGTTTCAGCGTGGCGAAGCCAGCCAAGATCGCATTTGACTTTCCAACGACAGCGAATGGTCTGGGCAAGACTAGCGTGACCTTCAAGGAAGGCGACCTGCAGAGTGCCAACGTCGTCGAGGTTGGCGGCCGCACACGCGTCGTCCTCAATCTGACACGGGGGATGACCTATACGACGCGCCTGGATGGCAAGTCGCTATATGTTCTGCTTGCCCCCATCCCGGCGGTGGGTTCGTTGCCAGAGCGCGTCACGCAATTCACCGCGGAGACTTCCGTCGGCAAGCGTCACGCCTTGCAGGATATCGCCTTCCGTCGCGGCAAGGATGGCGAAGCGCGAATCGTCGTGGACCTGAACGACGCCGGTACCGGCATAGACATCCGTCAGCAGGGCAAGAGCCTGATTGTCGACTTTCTGAAGACCAGCGTTCCGGAAAATCTGCGGCGCAAGCTTGATGTGACCGACTTTGGCACGCCCGTGACTTCCGTCGAAACCAAGCCGCTGGGCGAGAATGTCCGCATGACCATCATGCCGCACGGCCTGTGGGAGCACAACGCCTATCAGAGCGACAATCAGTTCGTCGTCGAGGTCAAGCGCATTGTCGAAGACCCGAACAAGCTGGTACAGGGAACGAAGACCGGTTACCAGGGGCCGCGCGTCAGCATCAACTATCAGAACGGCGATGTCCGCGCCCTGTTGAAGCTGATGGCCGAGGAACTCGGCCTGAATGCGGTGATCAGCGACACCGTGACCGGCACGACCACCCTCGTCCTGAAGGACGTGCCTGCCGATCAGGTGATCGACATCATCTTCCAGCAAAAGGGTCTGGACATGCGCAAGAAGGGCAACATCATGATGATTGCCCCGCGCGACGAAATCGCTACCCGCGAAAAGCTGGACTTCGAGTCCCGCCAGCAGATCAGCGAACTGGAGCCGATCCAGCATGAGCAATTTGCGCTGAACTACCAGAAGGCGGCGACGTTGCCAAGCTTCTCGCCGGGGTTGGTGGCGATTGGCGGCTCCCCTGGGGGAGCATCGCAGCGCCTGCTGAGCAAGCGCGGCAATGCGATCGCCGATGCACAGTCCAACATCCTCTTCGTCAACGACATCCCGAGCAAGCTCGAAGAGATCCGCAAGTTCATCAGGGCGATCGATACCGGTTCCCGCCAGGTCATGATCGAGGCCCGTGTGGTCGAGGCGCAGGATACGTTCAACCGCGACCTTGGTGTCCGCCTGAACTTCCTCAGCACTACAAGAAGCCAGCTCGGCGGCAGCGGGGTTTATGCTGGCGGCGGTACGTACTCGCCGTCGGGTCAGGTTACCAACCAGACGATTGGCGTCAACCTGCCTTCCTTTACCAATGTCGGTGGCACGCTGGCTTTCGCGCTGTTCAATGCCTCGCTGACCCGCATCCTCAACCTTGAGCTTGCGGCCCTGGAATCGGATGGTCTCGGCAAGATCGTCTCGAGCCCGCGCGTCATAACGGCGAACAACGTCAAGGCGAAGATCCAGGACGGTACCGAGATCCCGTACGTAACGACGGCCACCGGCGGCGGCGTTGCCACCCAGAACGTATCGTTCAAGACCGCTGCGCTGTCGCTGGAAGCGACGCCACAGATCACGCCCGAAGGGACCGTCCGCATGCTGCTGGTTGTCAAGAAGGAAGAGCCCGACTGGACGCGCGCTGTTCTCGGCAATCCGCCGATCAAGACCGCCACGGTCGAGACCAATGTGGTTGTCGAAAACGGTGGAACCGTCGTCATCGGTGGGGTCTATATCACCAAGAAGGAAAATGTGACCGAAAAGGTTCCGCTGCTCGGCGACATCCCGTTCTTCGGCTATCTATTCAAGTACCAGAACGATACCGGGACAGCGGCGCGAACTGCTTTTCTTCATCACGCCGCGCATCATTTCGGACAAACTGCAGATCAACTGACCGTCCGTGTGAGAGCATCGAGGGCCGGCTTTGCCGGCCCTTGTCTTTTGTGGCAGGCTCCCGGAGTCGGCTAAAATGGCGCAGTGAACAATTGCAGCAATATCTACCTCGTTGGCCTGATGGGAGCCGGCAAGACGACCATCGGCCGGCAACTTGCCAGGCGGCTTGGCTGGCGGTTTCATGACTCCGACCATGAAATCGTGGAGCGCACCGGCGTTTCCATCCCGACCATCTTTGAAATCGAGGGCGAGGAAGGCTTCCGCCGTCGCGAAGCACAGACGATCGGCGAATTGACCTCCGGGTCCGAAAGCGTCATCGCCACCGGCGGCGGGGTGGTGATGAATCCGGAGAACCGGAAGCGCTTGCACGACACGGGGTGGGTCGTCTATTTGAACGTCCCGCCGGCCATACTGTTCGAACGCACTCGCCACGACCGCAATCGCCCGTTGCTGCGCGTCCCCGATCCGTTGGGAAAGCTTGAGGAACTTCATGCCCTCCGCGACCCTCTGTACCGGGAAGCCGCCCATATTGTCGTCAACGGATCACACCTCGTCGCCTCCGGCGTCGTTCAGTACCTGCTCCGGGAATTTCACCGCCAATGCAAGACATGATCCAGACCGTCAATGTGGAACTCGCCGAACGTTCCTACCCCATCCATATCGGCAGCGGATTGCTGTCGCAGCCGGAATTGCTGACGCCCCACCTGGCCCAGAAGCAGGCCGTGGTCATCACCAATACGACGGTCGCGCCGCTCTATCTCGATACGTTGCGGTCAACGCTGCAAAAGGGCGGGATTTCAGCCTTGCCGGTGATCCTTCCGGATGGTGAGAGATACAAGACCTGGGAAACGCTCAATCTCATTTTCGACGCGCTGATTGGCAGCCACTGCGAGCGCAATACCACGCTGATCGCTCTCGGCGGTGGCGTAATCGGAGACATGGGTGGCTTTGCCGCGGCGTGCTACCAGCGGGGCATGCCCTTCATCCAGATTCCGACGACGCTGCTTTCCCAGGTTAACTCGTCGGTGGGCGGCAAGACCGCAATCAACCACCCGCTTGGGAAGAACATGATCGGTGCCTTCTACCAGCCCAAGCTGGTCCTGGCCGATATTTCGACCCTCGACACCTTGCCCGACCGGGAATTGAAGGCGGGCCTCGCGGAAGTCATCAAATACGGGCTGATTCGTGATCCGGACTTTTTTGGCTGGCTGGAAGCTAACCTCGACAAGCTGCTGGCGCGGGATTCAGAGGCGCTCGCCTATGCCGTTCATCGCTCCTGTGCCAACAAGGCGCAGGTCGTTGCCGCGGACGAGCGCGAAACCGGGGAGCGCGCCCTGCTCAATCTCGGTCACACCTTCGGACACGCGATCGAGACAGGTCTCGGCTACGGCAAATGGCTGCATGGCGAAGCAATAGCCGCCGGCACGCTTATTGCTGCTGAACTGTCGAACCGGCTCGGCTGGCTTGCGGCGCAGTCTGTACGGCGCATCGAGTCCCTGTACCGGCAGGCCGGGCTGCCGGCTCATGGAGCCCCGCTGGGCGCGGCGCGCTATATCGAGTTGATGCGCCACGACAAGAAGGTCCGCGACGGCAGTCTGCGTCTGGTCCTGTTGAAGGAGATTGGCATGGCGGTAGTTGCGGACGGGCTGGACGAAGCGGCGATAAGCGCTGCCATCGAAGCGCGATGCACCTGAAGGGGGACTGAAGGTCCCATGATGAACCGCGTTGGTGCATCGCAGCATATTGAATCGGCGGGCTTTTGGCGGTATATTTCAAAGTTGCCCGAATTTCCTGCAGGCTGCTTGGCGCAATGGAAGTTAGGGTTCTCTAGCTTCGGCGGCTGTATTCTTTGACCGTTTTTTTTGAAGGAATAGTGTGATGGAACCGGCAGTATCCGAGCGGCAGGGATTGTATGACCCAAGCAACGAGCACGACGCCTGTGGCGTCGGCTTTGTCGCCCATGTCAAGGGACAGAAGAGTCACGGTATCGTCGAGCAGGGCCTGTTGATCCTGAAGAATCTGGACCACCGGGGCGCCGTTGGCGCTGACCCTTTGCAGGGCGACGGCGCCGGCATCCTGATCCAGATCCCGGACCAGTTCTATCGCGAGGAGATGGCCAGGCAGGGGGTGATCCTGCCCCCGGCAGGAGAATACGGTGTCGGCATGGTTTTCCTCCCGCAGGAGGCCGCTTCACGCCACGCCTGTGTCGAGGAAATCGAACGTTCAGTCAAGGCCGAAGGTCAGGTCGTTCTCGGCTGGCGCGATGTGCCGGTCAATCGCGAAATGCCCATGTCACCGACCGTCAGGGACAAGGAACCGGTGATCCGCCAGGTCTTCGTCGGGCGCGGCATCGACGTCTTCGTGACAGACGCGCTCGAGCGCAAGCTTTACATCATCCGCCGCCGCGCTGCCAATGCCACCAAGTCGCTCAAGCTGAAGCATGGTCAGGAGTTCTACGTTCCTTCATTCTCCGCGCGTACGGTCAACTACAAGGGTTTGCTGCTGGCGCATCAGGTCGGCGTCTATTACCTTGATCTGCAGGACAAGCGCACTGTCTCGGCGCTGGCGCTGGTGCACCAGCGCTTCTCGACCAATACCTTCCCGACCTGGGATCTCGCCCATCCGTTCCGCTACATTGCCCACAACGGCGAGATCAATACCGTGCGCGGGAATGTCAATTGGTTCAAGGCCCGTGAGCAGGCGATCTCGTCACCGATCCTCGGCGATGACCTGAAGAAAGTCTGGCCGTTGCACTATCCCGGCCAGTCCGACTCGGCATCGTTCGACAATGCCCTCGAGTTGCTCGTCATGGGGGGCTATTCGATGGCGCAGGCAGTCATGCTGATGATTCCCGAGGCCTGGGAAAAGCACACGCTGATGGACGAAAACCGTCGTGCCTTCTACGAATACCATGCGGCGATGATGGAGCCCTGGGACGGCCCCGCCGCGGTCGCCTTCACCGACGGTCGCCAGATCGGCGCCACGCTCGACCGAAACGGCCTGCGTCCGGCGCGCTATCTGGTGACGGATGACGATTTCGTGGTCATGGCGTCGGAATCCGGGGTCCTGCCGATTCCCGAAAAGAAGATCGTCAAGAAGTGGCGCCTCCAGCCGGGCAAGATGTTCCTGATCGACATGGACCAGGGACGCATCATCGATGACAAGGAACTCAAGGACTCGCTGGCCAGGGCCAAGCCCTATCGTGAGTGGATCGAGAAGATCCGGATCAAGCTCGACGCCGTTCCGGCGCCGGAGGAAAAGACCGACACCGTCCCGGCGACACTGCTCGACCGCCAGCAGGCCTTCGGCTATACGCAGGAAGACATCAAAATCATTATCGAGCCGATGATCCAGAACGGCGAGGAGCCTACCGGATCGATGGGTAGCGATTCGGCCCTGCCGGTTCTGTCGAACAAGAACAAGACCCTCTACACTTATTTCAAGCAGTTGTTCGCTCAGGTCACCAATCCGCCGATCGACCCGATCCGCGAGGAGTTGGTCATGTCCCTGGTGTCCTTCGTCGGCCCGAAACCGAACCTTCTGAACACCACGGACATCAATCCGCCGATCCGCCTGGAGGTTTCTCAGCCGGTGCTGACCTGCACCGACATGGAGAAGTTGCGTCACATCTCGAAGTACACCTCGGGCAAGTTCCGCTCCTTTGAACTCGACATCTGCTACCCGGTCGCCTGGGGCCGGGCCGGAGTCGAGGCGCGCCTTGCCTCGCTGGCGGCCGATGCCGAAGACGCGGTTCGATCCGGCGCCAATGTTCTGATCGTCTCCGACCGCAAGGTCGATGCCGGTCACGTGGCGATTCCGGCGCTGCTCGCCACATCGGCGATTCACCAGCATCTGGTCAAGAAGGGATTGCGCACCAGTACCGGTCTCGTCGTCGAGACCGGCTCGGCCCGCGAAACCCATCACTTTGCGCTGCTCGGCGGGTATGGAGCCGAGGCGATCCACCCCTACCTTGCCTTCGAGACCATCGAGTCGCTGGCCAAGGGCGATGCCGAAAAGGCCGACAAGCACGTCAAGAATTACGTCAAGGCCATCGGCAAGGGCTTGAACAAGGTCATGTCCAAGATGGGCATCTCGACCTACATGTCGTATACCGGCGCCCAGATCTTTGAAGCCATCGGCCTGCAGAAGGATTTCGTCGAGAAGTACTTTACCGGCACCCCCTCCAATATCGAAGGCATCGGCGTCTTCGAAGTGGCCGAGGAAGCCATCCGCCTGCACAACGAAGCCTTTTCGGACGATCCCGTTCTGGCCAACATGCTCGATGCCGGCGGCGAGTATGCATTCCGCATCCGTGGCGAAGAGCACGTGTGGACTCCGGATTCGATCGCCAAGCTCCAGCATGCGACCCGTTCCGGAAAGCTCGAGACATACAGGGAATATGCCAGGCTGATCAACGATCAGACCAGGCGGCACCTGACGCTGCGGGGTCTCTTCGAGTTCCGGCCGGCCGGCGGTCCGGTGCCGCTGGACGAGGTCGAACCGGCCACGGAAATCGTCAAGCGCTTCGCAACCGGTGCCATGTCGCTTGGTTCCATTTCCACCGAGGCACACACCACGCTGGCGATCGCCATGAATCGCATCGGCGGCAAGTCGAATACCGGCGAAGGCGGTGAGGATGCGCGGCGTTTTGTGCCGGTCGCGGGTGGCACGATGCTGTCCGACATCATCGGCAAGAGCCGCATCGAGCGCGACATCGAACTCAAGGCCGGCGATTCGCTGCGCTCGGCGATCAAGCAGGTCGCTTCCGGGCGCTTCGGCGTGACCACCGAGTACCTGGTCAACGCCGACCAGATCCAGATCAAGATGGCGCAAGGCGCCAAGCCGGGCGAAGGCGGTCAACTGCCGGGGCACAAGGTTTCCGAGTACATCGGCTTCCTGCGCCACTCGGTGCCGGGCGTCGGCCTGATCTCCCCGCCGCCGCATCACGACATCTATTCGATCGAGGATCTGGCGCAGTTGATTCACGATCTGAAGAACGCGAATTCACGCGCTTCGATCTCGGTCAAGCTGGTCTCGGAAGTGGGTGTCGGAACGGTTGCCGCCGGCGTTGCCAAGGCCAAGGCCGATCACGTCGTGATCGCCGGGTTCGACGGCGGCACCGGTGCTTCGCCGCAGTCGTCGATCAAGCATGCCGGTACGCCGTGGGAACTCGGTCTCGCCGAAACGCAGCAGACTCTGGTCCTCAACCGCCTGCGCAGCCGCATTCGCGTCCAGGTTGACGGCCAGATGAAGACCGGCCGCGACGTTGTCGTCGGGGCGCTCCTCGGCGCCGACGAGTTCGGCTTTGCCACGGCGCCGCTGGTTGTGGAAGGCTGCATCATGATGCGCAAATGCCACCTCAATACCTGCCCGGTCGGCGTCGCCACCCAGGATCCGGTGCTGCGCAAGCGCTTCACCGGCCAGCCGGAGCATGTCGTCAACTACTTCTTCTTCGTCGCCGAGGAAGTGCGCGAGATCATGGCGCAACTCGGCATTCGCAGGTTCGACGATCTGATCGGCCGTGCCGACCTGCTCGACATGCGTCCCGGCATCGACCACTGGAAAGCCAGGGGTCTCGATTTCTCGAAGATCTTCTACCAGCCGAACGTGCCGGCCAGCGAGCCACGCCATCAAACCGAGGTGCAGGATCACGGTCTTGCCAGGGCGCTCGACCACAAACTGATCGAGCAGGCCAGGCCGGCGCTTGAAAAAGGGCAGAAGGTCCAGATCGAAATGGCGATCACCAACGTCAACCGCACCTGCGGCACCATGCTTTCGGGCGAGGTGGCCCGCCGCTACGGTCATGCCGGTCTCCCGAATGACACCATCCACGTCAGGTTGGCCGGCACTGCCGGCCAGAGCTTCGGCGCCTTCCTCGCCAGGGGCGTGACGCTGGAGCTGACGGGCGAAGGCAACGACTATGTCGGCAAGGGACTGTCGGGCGGGCACATCATCATCAAGCCCAGCAGGGACTTCCGCGGCCTCACCCAGGAGAACATCATCGTCGGCAACACCGTCATGTACGGTGCGATAGCCGGCGACGCCTTCTTCTCGGGAGTTGGCGGCGAGCGCTTCTGCGTTCGTAACTCGGGCGGAACGGCTGTTGTCGAGGGCGTCGGTGATCACGGCTGCGAATACATGACCGGCGGCACGGTCGTCGTGCTGGGCATGACCGGGCGCAACTTCGCGGCCGGCATGTCCGGTGGCATCGCCTACGTGCTGGACGAGGATGGCAGCTTCAGGAACCGCTGCAACCTGGCGCAGGTCGCGCTGGAGAAAGTGCTTCCAGCCCATCGTCACGCTGCCGGCGAGCCGCTGCATCTCGGCCGTGCCGATGAGGATCAACTCAAGGAACTCGTCAGCCGTCATGCCGAATACACCGGCAGCGTCATCGCCAAGGCCATCCTGGGCAACTGGGAAGGCTACCGCGAGAAGTTCGTCAAAGTCTATCCGCACGAGTACAAGCGCGCGCTTACCGAGATGGCTGCCGCCGCTGAGAAGGAGGCCGCATAATGGGCAAGCCGACCGGTTTCATGGAGTTCGAGCGCCTTAACGAGGCCTACGACCCCGTAGAAAAGCGCCTGAAGAACTACAAGGAATTCGTCCACGCGCTGAATGACGACGACGCCAGGACACAGGGCGCCCGCTGCATGGACTGCGGCATTCCTTTCTGCACCAACGGCTGCCCGGTGAACAACATCATTCCCGACTGGAATGACCTCGTGTATCGCGGCAACTGGAAACAGGCGCTGGACGTCCTGCATTCGACCAACAACTTCCCCGACTTTACCGGCCGCATCTGCCCCGCGCCCTGCGAAGCCGCGTGCACGCTGGGCATCAACTCGGCGCCGGTGGGGATCAAGTCGATCGAGCACTTCATCATCGACAAGGGCTGGGAATCGGGCTGGGTGGTGCCGCAGCCGCCGAGGACCCGGACCGGGAAGAAGGTCGCCATTGTCGGCTCCGGACCGGCTGGTCTGGCTGCCGCGCAGCAGCTGGCGCGGGTCGGGCACGATGTTACGGTGTTCGAGAAGAGCGACCGCGTCGGTGGTCTGCTTGCCTATGGCATCCCCGACTTCAAGATGGAAAAATCCGTGGTCGACCGGCGTGTTGCCCAGATGGAAGCCGAGGGCGTCACCTTCAAGACCAGGGTCATGGTCGGCAGCCGTGAGCTTCCGCACGGCATCAACAGCGATGCCACGGAATTCGTCTCGCCGGAGCAGTTGACCGCAGCATTCGATGCGGTGATCCTTGCCGCCGGCGCCGAAGTGCCGCGCGAGTTGCCGGTCCCCGGCCGCGAACTGAAAGGCATCCATGCCGCGCTGGAATTCCTCATCCCGCAGAACAAGGAAATCCAGCAGGGCAAGGCCAACCCGATCAACGTCAAGGGCAAGCACGTCGTCGTCATTGGCGGCGGCGATACCGGCTCCGATTGCGTCGGTACTTCCAACCGTCACGGTGCCGCCTCGGTGACGCAGTTCGAATTGATGCCGATGCCGCCTGCGCATGAAAATATCGCGCTGACCTGGCCCAACTGGCCTTACAAGCTGCGCACTTCGTCGTCGCACGACGAGGGTTGCGCGCGTGATTTCGCCGTGGCGACCAAGAAGTTCATCGATGATGGCAAGGGTAATGTCAAGGCGCTGCGGGCCGTTCGCGTCGAATGGAAGGATGGCCGAATGAGCGAAATCGCCGGTATCGGAGTTCGATCTGCCCTGCGATAACGCTTTCCTGGCGATGGGCTTCACCAACCCCGTCGGCACCCTTCTCGAAGCCTTCGGCGTCGCGAAGGACGAACGCGGCAACGCGAGAGCGACGACGGATGGCGAAGGTTGCTACGCGACCAATGTCAGCAAGGTCTTCGCGGCCGGCGACGTCCGTCGCGGCCAGTCTCTGGTCGTCTGGGCGATCCGCGAAGGCCGTCAGGCTGCCCGCGAAGTCGATGCCTTCCTGATGGGCAACTCGACGCTGCCTCGGTAAGGGCGGGAGCATCATGCGATAATGCGAAGGCGGCCCAGGTGGTCGCCTTCGTCATTTCCGGAGTCGAAAAGATGGCTGAAACGCCTGTACAAGTTGTCATCCTTGCCGCCGGTCAGGGCAAGCGCATGCATTCCAATCTGCCCAAGGTTCTGCATCCCGTGGCAGGCAAAGCCCTGGTGCAGCATGTCATCGACACCGCGCGTTCGCTTGCCCCGGCGAAGCTGGTCGTGGTTTTCGGACATGCTGGGGAAGCGGTGCGGTCAACCGTTGATGCGCCCGATATTTCCTGGGTTCTGCAGGAGCCGCAGCTCGGCACCGGCCATGCGGTTGCCCAGGCGCTGCCCGCCCTCGCCGGCGCGGGCCAGACGCTGGTTCTCTATGGCGATGTGCCGCTGACCCTGGCTTCCACGCTAAAGCGCCTGCTGCAGGCCGGCAGGGATGGCCTGTCGGTCCTGACGATCGAACTGGCCGATCCGACCGGCTACGGCCGCATCGTCCGCGATGCCGCCGGAAAAGTCCGGCGCATCGTCGAGGAGAAAGACGCGACACCCGAGGAGAAGGCGATCCGCGAGGTCAATACCGGCATCATGGCGATTCCCTCTGCCCGTCTTGGCGACTGGCTCGGTCGGCTGTCGAACACGAACGCGCAGGGCGAGTATTACCTGACCGATATCGTCGCGCTCGCCGTTGCCGAAGGGATCCCGGTGCGCACCGCCCACCCCGATAGCCAATGGGAGGTGCTGGGAGTCAACAGCAAGGTGCAGTTGGCCGAACTCGAGCGGGTGCAGCAGCGCAATCTGGCCGACGCCATGATGGTCGCCGGGGTGCGTCTCGCCGACCCGGATCGTATCGACGTGCGTGGCGAACTGACCTGTGGCCGCGATGTCTTCATCGATGTCGGTTGTGTCTTCGAGGGCAGGGTCGAGATCGGTGATGCCGTCGAGATCGGCCCGTATTGCGTGCTGAAGAATGTCAAGGTTGGCGCCGGCGCGCAGATCGCCGCCTTCTGTCACTTCGACGATGCGGTGATCGGGCCCGATGCGGTGGTTGGCCCCTTCGCCCGCTTGCGCCCAGGCGCCGAACTCGGACCAGAGGTGCATATCGGCAATTTTGTCGAGGTCAAGAAGAGCAGGATTGCTGCCCGCTCCAAGGCCAATCACCTGGCCTATATCGGCGATGCCGAAATCGGCGAGCGGGTGAATGTCGGCGCCGGCACCATCGTCTGCAACTATGACGGCGCCAACAAATACAAGACGGTCATCGAGGACGACGTGTTCATCGGTTCCGACACGCAGCTTGTCGCGCCGGTGACGGTCGGACGCGGGGCGACGCTGGGGGCGGGAACGACGCTGACCAGGGACGCTCCGCCCGACGCCCTGACCATCTCGCGTGCCCGCCAGACCACGGTGCAGGGCTGGGTGCGCCCGAAAAAGGTCCAGAAGTGATGTTTATGGCCGCCTGGACACAGGCGTAAAATACGCGGCTGAATTTCTACAAGCTCAGGGAGAACAAGATGTCCAAATACAATACCGAGGCGATTCGCGCCATGGCCCTGGTCGGCCATGGCGCATCAGGAAAAACCAGTCTGGCCGAGGCCTTGCTGTTCGCGACGGGAGCGATTCCGGCCAAGGGCAGTGTCGAGAGAGGCAGCACCGTCTGCGACTTCGATGCCCAGGAGAGGGAGGGCGGCCACTCGCTGAACTCGGCGATCGTCAATTTCGCCCACGAAGGCACACACATTCACCTGATCGACACGCCGGGCTACCCGGATTTTTCGGGCCAGGCGATCGCTGCGCTGGCCGGAGTCGATACCGCGCTGATCGTCATCAACGCGCAAAACGGTGTCGAGCTGATGACCGAGCGGATGATGCGCTACGCTGCCGAGCGAAAGCTGTGCCGGATGATCGTCATCAACAAGATCGATGCCGACAATCTCGATCTGCCCGGACTGGTGGCCGACATCCGCGAGCGCTTCGGCAGGCAGTGCATGCTGCTCGACCTCCCCGCCCATGACGCGGCGGATGTCGTCGAGGTGCTTGAGCATGACGCCGGCGACGCCGATTTCGAGTCGGTCGCCGCGGCCCACCGCGCGCTGATCGACCAGATCGTCGAGGAAGACGAAGATCTGCTCGCCCAGTACCTCGAAGATGGCGCCGACCCCAGCATCGCGGCGCTGCATGCGCCATTCGAGAAGGCGCTGCGTGAAGGTCACCTGATCCCCATCCTGTTCGTTTCCGCCAGGACCGGCGCCGGGATCAAGGAACTGCTGCATGTCCTGGCCAGCCTGGCGCCGAATCCGGCCGAAGGCAACCCGCCGCCATTCTATAAGGGCGAACCGGGCGGCGCGACCGAAGCCTTCCGTGCCGAGCCGGATGCCGGCAAGCATGTGCTGGCCCACGTCTTCAAGGTTGTCGCCGATCCGTATCTGGGCAAGATCGGCGTCTTCCGCGTCCATCAGGGCATGCTGAAGAAGGACATGCAACTGTTCGTGGGTGACGGCAAGCGTCCGATCAAGGTCGGCCACCTTTACCAGTTGCAGGGCAAGGATCCGGTGGAGGTCAACGAGCTGCTGCCCGGCGACATCGGCGCCGTCGCCAAGGTCGATGAGATCGAGTTCGACTGCGTGCTGCACGACTCGCACGATGAAGATCACATCCACCTTGTTCCGCTCGAGTTTCCCAAGCCGATGGCCGGACTTGCGGTCGAAACCAGGAAGAAGGGTGACGAGCAGAGGCTGTTCGACATCCTCGGCAAACTTGCGGTGGAAGACCCGACCTTCATCGTCGAGCGCCACCCGACCAGCAATGAGACCGTCATTCGCGGCCTCGGCGAAATTCACCTCAAGGCCAAGCTGGAAAAGATGGCCGCTCAGTACAAGCTGGAAGTCGATACCAGGCCGCCGACGATTCCCTACCGTGAAACGATTACCGCTGGCGCTGAAGGCATCCACCGCCACAAGAAGCAGAGTGGCGGCGCCGGGCAGTTCGGCGAAGTTCATCTGCGTATCGAGCCCAAGGGCCGCGGTGAAGGCATCGAGTTTGTCGACGCGGTCAAGGGTGGCGTTATCCCGGGCGTTTTCATGGCGGCCGTGGAAAAGGGCGTGCGCCAGGGTCTGGAAGGCGGCGTGGTGGCGGGTTACGCGGTCGACGACCTGAAAGTGACCGTTTTTGACGGCAAGACCCACCCGGTCGATGGCAAGGAGGTTGCTTTCGTCACTGCCGGGCGCAAGGCAGTGATCGATGCCGTCCGCGCTGCGCGACCGATCGTGCTCGAACCCATCGTCAGCGTCGAGATCGTCGCTCCGGAGGGTTCCATCGGTGATCTGACCGGCGATCTCTCAAGCCGCCGCGGCCACATCACCGGTACCGACGGCCGCGGTCACGGGATGGCCGCGATCACCGGCGAGGTGCCTCTGGCCGAAATCAGCGACTACCAGTCGCGGCTGAAGTCGCTTACCGGTGGTCAGGGCAGCTACGCCATCGAGTTCGCCCGCTATGCGGCCGTTCCTCCCAACGTGCAGCAGCAGATGGCCGGCAAGTTCCAGTTGCGCGAAGACGACGAGTAGGCGCTTGTCAGGCAACAAAAAGGCCGGAGTCGTCCGGCCTTTTTCGCATCCATTCGCCTGGCCCGGATTGACCCCGGCAACGGCAGGATCATTTGCGAACCCGATCGAACGCGCCCTCGGCATCATCCGGGGCTTGCTCGTTCTCGACTGCGTCATCGGAACGGGGACCAAAGTAAGTCGCCCACTGACTGTCGGTCACATCGACCTCTTCGGTCACGGGAATGCGCCGTTCAACCCCTTTGCGGCGGTCGCGCCAACCCGCGGGCGGCCCCACATCCTCGATGCGACGGTCTTCTTGCAGCGTGCGCTTGTCCTTGCTGTTCATGACAGGCCAAACCTCCTCGGCGTATCAATCCTGGAACTGCAGAGCCTATCGCATTTGTGCCGGGAACGGAAAGGCCTGAACCTGCGGGTGCCGTTGTATCGGCCAGGGTCGGCTTGTCACCTGTCGTTCGTCCAGCGCCTGCGATAATGGATTGGCGCCATGCCGGTCCACTCGACGAAGGCACGGTAAAACGCCGAGGTGTCGGCATAGCCGAGATCGGCAGCGACCTGGCTGACCGCATCCCGGGTCTTGGTCAGGCGGGCCAGTGCCATGTCGCGCCGCAGCGCATCCTTGATGGCGCGGAAACTCGACCCTTCCTCGTCCAGGCGGCGGTGGATCGTGCGTGGCGACAGGTGCAGGCGGTCACCGATGTCTTCAAGGCCGAGCATGGCCGGCAGCGCGGCGCGCAGCAGGTCGCGGACGCGAATGACCATCTCGCGGTCACGCCGGTAGAGTGTGGTGATCTTGCCGGGCGCGCCGTCAAGGAAGCTGGCCAGCGCCGCCTCGTCGCGACGGACGGGCAGGTCGAGCAGGTTGGCATTGAAGCTGGCGACCAGTGTCCCGACACCACCCGGCAAGGTCGGGGCGAAGCGGGAATTCTCGGTGAAGATCAGCGCGTAGTCGGCGGCATGTGTCGGGCGGCGGTAGGGAAAGATGACGCTGTCGAGCGCCAGGCCGCGACCGGCAAGCCAGCACGACAGGCCGTGAAGCATCCGGAGCAGCCATTCGAAGGCGAAGACCCGGCCGGCGTCATCCGGGTTGTCCGCCAGGCGCCGGCTCTCGCCGATCAGCAGTTCGGCCTGCCCCTGGTGACGCCGGACAGCGACGGTCAGGTCGGGCAACACGATACGCAGGAAGCGGGCGGCGCGGAGCAGCGCTTCGGCCAGTGTCGGAGCGCTGATGCAGGCCCGGCAGAGAAACTCGAAAGTGCCGACGCGTAGCGGCTGCGAAAAAAGTCCGAATCCTTCGTCGTCGAGCCGGTGATTGATCCGGTTATAGAGCGCGGCATAGCGATCGACCGGAACCCGGCTGGCGGCATCTGCAATGTCGATCCCGGCCGCGGACAGCAGCGGCCCGGCGGCGATCCCGTGGCGCGCCAGGCCGGCCAGCATTCCATTCACAAAACCCATTGCAACAGTGGCTTGCGTTCTATCGGTTGGGCTGCGGGTGGTGCGCGGTGGCATTTTCGGCCTTTTTCGACGGTCAACCGCGACAGCTTATCATGTTGGCGGAATTTGCACGATGCGGGTCAATCCGGACAATTGCCCCGCAGACAAAGCGCCGTAATATGATGGACCTTTCGCGTACTCGATGAGGCAGGCGCCATGACCGATCTTTCCGTTGCCAAGAAACTTGCTCCCTACAAGCCGAAGAACAAGCTGCGCTTCGTCACGGCGGCCTCGCTGTTCGACGGACACGATGCGTCGATCAACATCATGCGCCGCATCATCCAGGCAACCGGCGCCGAGGTGATCCACCTCGGACACAACCGTTCGGTGCAGGAAATCGTCAATGCCGCTCTCCAGGAGGATGTCCAGGGCATCGCGATCACCTCCTACCAGGGCGGGCACGTCGAGTTCTTCAAATACATGCTGGACCTGCTCAAGGCGAATGGCGGCGGCGACATCAAGGTCTTCGGCGGCGGCGGCGGGGTCATCGTGCCGGCCGAGATCAAGGAACTGCACGCTTATGGCGTCAGCCGCATCTATGCCCCCGAAGATGGCGTGCACATGGGTCTGCAGGGAATGATCAACGATCTCGTCCAGCAGTCCGACTTCGACGTCGGCGGCGCAGGGCCTGCCGGCCACCGACAAGGTTCTCGAAGGTCTCAGGGCGGGTGACCGGCGCCTGCTGGCCCGGGTCATCACCGTCCTGGAAAACGGTGCCGCCCCGGCCCTGAAG
This sequence comes from uncultured beta proteobacterium, assembly GCA_963810175.1. Classification (GTDB taxonomy): domain Bacteria; phylum Pseudomonadota; class Gammaproteobacteria; order Burkholderiales; family Rhodocyclaceae; genus Azonexus. The sequence continues at coordinate 80,415 of CAWEMU010000043.1, forward strand.
GAGCCGCTGCTCAAGGCCGCGGCAGCCGTTGCCGTGCCGGTCCTCGGCATCACCGGCACCGGCGGCGCCGGCAAGTCCTCGCTGACCGACGAGATCGTGCGGCGTTTCCGCCTCGACCAGAGCGATGCGGTGAGGATCGGCCTGATCTCGATCGATCCCTCGCGCAAGCGCACCGGCGGCGCGCTGCTCGGCGACCGCATCCGCATGAACGCCATCGAGCACCCGAACATCTTCATGCGTTCGCTGGCCACCCGCGACACCGGCAGCGAAGTTTCCGCCGCGCTGCCCGAGGTGATCGCCGCCTGCAAGCTGGCCGGCTTCGATCTGGTCATCGTCGAAACGTCGGGCATCGGCCAGGGCAATGCGGCCATCGTGCCTTTCGTCGATGTCTCGCTGTACGTCATGACGCCCGAGTTCGGCGCGGCGTCGCAACTCGAAAAGATCGACATGCTCGACTTCGCCGATTTCGTCGCCATCAACAAGTTCGACCGCAAGGGCGCCGAGGATGCGCTGCGCGACGTGCGCAAGCAGTACCAGCGCAATCGCGAGCTGTTTTCACAGCCGACCGACGAAATGCCGGTGTTCGGCACCATGGCCGCCCGCTTCAACGACGACGGTGTCACTGCACTCTATCAGGCGCTGGTCCCGACCCTGAGCGAACGCGGCCTCAAGCTCAAGGCCGGCAAGCTGCCGCTGGTCACCGTCAAGCAATCGTCGAGCCAGCGCGCCATCGTGCCGGCCCAGCGCATCCGCTATCTGGCGGAAATCGCTGACAGCGTGCGCGCCTATCATGCCCACACCGGAGAGCAGGTGCGGATTGCCCGCGAACGCCAGTCGCTGCGCATCGCCGCCGGCCTTTTCGGAGCCTGCGACAAGCCGACGGCGGACTTCGACGAAATGCTCGCCTGGAAGGAGAGCCAGCTCGATCCGAAAGCCCGCAAGCTGCTCGACATGTGGCCGGACACCGTCAAGGCGTATTCCGGCGACGAATACGTCGTCAGAATCCGCGACAAGGAAATCCGTACCCGTCTGGTGAGTGAATCGCTGTCGGGCACCAAGATCCGCAAGGTCATCCTGCCGAAATTCGGCGATGACGGCGAAACGCTGCGTTTCCTGATGAAGGAAAACGTTCCCGGATCCTTCCCGTTTACGGCCGGCGTCTTCGCCTTCAAGCGCGAGAACGAGGACCCGACCCGGATGTTCGCCGGCGAGGGCGATGCCTTCCGCACCAACCGCCGCTTCAAGCGCGTCTCCGAGGGCATGCCGGCCAAGCGGCTGTCGACCGCCTTCGATTCGGTCACCCTGTACGGCTGTGACCCCGACGAGCGCCCGGACATCTACGGCAAGATCGGCAATTCGGGGGTCTCGATCGCCACGCTCGACGACATGAAGGTGCTCTACGGCGGCTTCGACCTGTGCGCGCCGACCACCTCGGTGTCGATGACGATCAACGGCCCGGCGCCGATCATCCTCGCCAGCTACTTCAATACCGCCATCGACGAACAGATCGCCAAGTTCAAGGCCGACAACGGCCGCGATCCGACCGAGGACGAAGCCGAGAAAATCCGCGAATGGACGCTGAAGACCGTGCGCGGCACGGTGCAGGCCGACATCCTCAAGGAAGACCAGGGCCAGAACACCTGCATCTTCAGCACCGAATTTGCGCTGAAGATGATGGGCGACATCCAGGAGTTCTTCGTCCACAACAATATCCAGAATTTCTATTCGGTTTCGATCTCCGGCTATCACATCGCCGAAGCCGGCGCCAATCCGATCAGCCAGCTCGCCTTCACGCTGTCGAACGGCTTCACCTACGTCGAGAGCTACCTGGCGCGCGGCATGCACATCGATGATTTCGCGCCCAACCTGTCGTTCTTCTTCAGCAACGGCATGGACCCGGAATATTCGGTGATCGGCCGCGTCGCCCGCCGCATCTGGGCGGTGGCGATGAAGAACAAGTACGGCGCCAACGAGCGCAGCCAGAAGCTCAAGTACCACATCCAGACGAGTGGGCGCTCACTGCACGCGCAGGAGATGGATTTCAACGACATCCGCACGACGCTGCAGGCGCTGATCGCCATCTACGACAACTGCAACTCGCTGCACACCAACGCCTACGACGAGGCGATCACGACGCCGACGGAAGAAAGCGTGCGGCGCGCGATGGCCATCCAGCTCATCATCAACCGCGAGTGGGGCGTCGCCAAGAACGAGAATCCGAACCAGGGCGCCTTCGTCATCGACGAACTGACCGATCTGGTGGAAGAGGCGGTGCTCAAGGAATTCGAAGCCATCGCCTCGCGCGGCGGCGTACTCGGCGCGATGGAAACCGGCTACCAGCGCGGCAAGATCCAGGAAGAATCGCTCTATTACGAGCACAAGAAGCACGACGGCTCCTACCCGATCATCGGCGTCAACACCTTCCTCAACCCGAAGGGAATGGCGCAGCAGGAAATCGAACTGGCACGCTCGACAGAGGAAGAGAAGCAGTCGCAGATCAAGCGCCTGCGCGATTTTCAGGCGCGCAATGCCGGCCAAGCGCCGGCCATGCTGGAGAAGCTGAAGCAGACCGTGATCGAGGACGGCAACGTCTTCGCCGTGCTGGTCGATGCCGTCAAGTACTGCTCGCTCGGCCAGATCAGCAGCGCGCTCTACGAAGTCGGCGGCCAGTACCGGCGCAGCATGTAGGACATCTCTTGGTTGCTCGAGGCAGAGGGTGATTCGCCGACCGCCCCTCCTGCCTGGGCGGGTTCACGATGTCAGGCGCTTGCCCGAAGCGGGGATTCAGACGGCGGCATCGCGCCGCAATGCGCTCTCAAGCGAAGGGGAGACTGCGCTTCCATTCCTCTTCGTCGCGTAACCTTGCCTTCTTCGCGGCCGCAAGCAACGGTTCGTGAACTCGTGAGCGGGTAGCGACGAACGCTTCCGGATGCAGTGCGGCCAGTGCAGCGGTTCTTGCCCGAGCGGTCTCAGGTAGAGCCGCTACCGGCACGACCTCGTCAAGAAAGCCGCAGGCAACCGCCTGTGACGGCGTCAACGCTTCGGCATTGACCAATGCGCGATTCAGCCAGGGTGTCGCCAGACGAGCCCGTGCGAGCTCGACACCGAAATACGGCAGGGTCATGCCGATGGCTGTTTCGTTGAGCTGTACCCGGGCGCCGCTGTCGATACCGATGCGGTAGTCCGCGCAGAGCAGCATGAGCGCCCCCATCGCCATGGCGTGGCCACTTGCGGCAATGACAATCGGCCGCGGAAACGTCAGCAGGCGCTCACATAATTCGCCACCACCAATAAGCATGCGCACCACATCCGGACCACCAGCCTTGAAGACCTTCAGGTCAAATCCGCCGCTGAAGACTTGGGCGTTGCCGGTCAGAAGCACCGCTGCTCCGTCCGCTTTTGCGCGGTCGAGGGCGGCGTTCAATTGATCCTGCATGGCAAGACCTAGGACGTTTACCTTGCCATCGTCGAGTGTGATGACGGCGACGCCATCGGCGAGATGGTAGCGGACTAATGTTTCCAAGTTGCTTTCCCCTGAATTGGTGACCTGCCCATTCTCGTGGGTATCGGCATTGAGCGTCAAACCCCTGTCTGCTCTGCGCGTTATCGATGCGCCGAATTCCGGCGATTGCTCACGCTTAACGGATGGTCAGCAGCGCTTCGCCGCGCGCTCCGACCGCGCCGATCTCGGCCGCGCTCGTAAAGCCGTGTCTGCGAAAAATTTCCAGAACTACGGCGACGCTGTCCTCGGCGCAGGAAACCAGCAGGCCGCCGCTGGTCTGCGGGTCGGTGAGAAGCGCCTTGCTTTCGGGCGCGAAATCCGCCGGCAAGGCGATGTCATGACCGTAGGACGCGAAGTTGCGGCCCGAGGCGCCGGTGACGATGCCGTCCGCCGCGAGTTTCAGCACCCCGTCGATCAGCGGGACGCGCGACCACTCGATGTTCAGGCTGCATTGCGCGGCGCGGGCCAGCTCGAGGGCGTGACCGGCGAGCCCGAACCCGGTGACGTCGGTCATCGCGTGCACGCCGGGCAGGGCGGCTAGATCGGGGCCGGGGGTGTTCAGCTGGGTCGTGATCTCGATCATTTTGGCGTAGCCGGCGGCGTCAACCGCATCCTTCTTCAGGGCCGCCGAAAGGATGCCGACCCCGAGCGGCTTGCCGAGGATGATGCGATCGCCGACGCGGGCATCGGCATTGCGTTTGACCAGTTTCGGATGGACCAGCCCGAGGGCAACCAGGCCGTAGATCGGCTCGACTGAATCGATGCTGTGGCCGCCGGCAATCGGAATTCCGGCAGCGCGGCAGACTGCTTCGCCGCCGGCGAGGATGCGCGCGATGACCTCAGCCGGCAGCACGTTGATCGGCATGCCGACCAGCGCCAGCGCCATGATTGGCCGGCCGCCCATGGCATAGACGTCGGAAATGGCGTTGGTGGCCGCGATGCGCCCGAAGTCGTAGGGGTCGTCGACGATGGGCATGAAGAAATCGGTGGTGGCGATCAGCGCCTGTTCGTCATTGAGCTTGTAGACGGCTGCATCGTCAGAGGTTTCGATCCCGACCAGCAACTCGGGCGGCATCGGCAGGCGGTTGCCGCCCTTGAGGATTTCCGTCAGCAGGCCGGGGGCGATCTTGCAGCCACATCCGCCCCCGTGCGACAGGGAGGTCAGGCGGGGGGTATTCGTTGTCATGGTCATTTCGTGCTCCGGTACAATTGAAACAGGGGGCGCCGCGGGTTATCGCTCATTCGCCGAAACGGCCCAGCCCGTCAAGGTCCAGGATGTCGATGCCACCGTATTCGCTACGTACGAGTCCGGCGTCCTCGAGCGTTCGCAGCGCCTGATTGGCGCGCTGCCGGGATACGCCGGCAAGGTAACCCAGCTCTTCCTGCGAAATCTGCAGCAGACGGTTGGTTCCCGGATAGAGGACCGGGTTGAACAGGCCGGCGAGGCAGCGGGCCACGCGGGCGTCGGGGTCGAGCAGGCGCTCGTTTTCCATCATGCCGATGAACTGGCCGAGGCGTTCGTTCAACTGCGTGATCAGATAGCGGTTGAAGGGAATGCTGTGATCCATCAGCCACAGGAAGGTGCTGCGGCTCATCAGGGCCACCCGCGTTTCGCGCAAGGCCATGACGTCGTAGCGACGGGGTTCGTTCTTGAGCAGCGACCCTTCGCCGAACCAGCCGCCGGAACTGATCCCGGTCAGCGAGGTGGTCTTGCCGGTCGCCCAGTGGCTGGCCACCTTGCCGAGGCCGTCGATGATTCCCATCCACGAGTTGACCGGCTCCCCTTTCATGCAGATGAAGGCGCCGGCGGCGTAAGTTCGCTCGCATGTACCGGCGAGTGCCCGGGACATTTCGGGCGCGGTCAATGCTTGCCCCCACAGCGAGGCGCGAAGCAGATCCTCCGCGTTTTTCAAGGTCATTTTTCCAAATGTCCGCCGGATGACAATTATAAGCGGGTGATTTCCCCTAGACTCTGCGCGAACACTGATTCATTGCCGTTGTGCACTGCAAGGTTTACGCGGGCACGCGCTTTGGACACAATGCAGGACGAACGTTAGACCGTGTCCCGACGAGGCGCGGCGGAGAGGAGACAAGAATGGCCGTACAGGCAAGTTCCGGGTCGCTGGGCGGGCTCCATACTTTCCCGCGCCTGCTGCTCGATCACGCGCGTAATCGCCCTGACGCTCCGGCGATGCGTGAAAAGTATCTGGGGATCTGGCAGACCCTGTCCTGGGCGGAAGTGGCCGTGCGCGTGCGGGCACTCGCCTGCGGCCTTGCGGAGCTCGGTTTCAAGCGCGGTGACAACCTGGCCATCATCGGCGACAACCGGCCGCACCTCTACATGATGATGAGTGCCGCCCAGGCTCTGGGCGGGGTGCCGGTTCCGCTCTACCAGGACGCGGTGGCCAACGAGATGCTGTTCGTGATGCAGGATGCCGGCATCCGCTTCGCGGTCGTCGAGGACCAGGAACAGGTTGACAAGTTGCTGGAGATCATGGCGCAGGTCGGCACGCTGGAACACATCATCTACGACGATGCGCGCGGGATGAGGCACTACACGCAGCCCTTCCTGCACGACATCCAGGAACTGATCGAAATGGGGCGGATCCACGACCGCAACCATCCCGACGTCTTCGAGAACGAAGTCGGCAAGGGCCATCACGATGACGTTTCGGTCATGCTCTACACGTCCGGGACGACCGGAAAGCCGAAAGGCGTCTGCCAGACGCACGCCGCGTTCATCTCCGCCGCCCAGGGCGGCGTGCAGGTTGACAACATGAGCGGCGACGGCGACATCCTTTCCTACCTGCCGATGGCCTGGGTCGGCGATCATCTGTTCTCCTATGCCCAGGCGCTCGTTGCCGGATTCACCATCAACTGTCCGGAGTCGGCGGAAACGGTCATGACCGACCTGCGCGAAATTGGCCCAACCTACTATTTTGCGCCGCCACGGGTCTTCGAGAGCCTGCTGACTTCCGTGATGATCCGCATGGAGGATGCCGGAAAGGTCAAGCAGAAGCTTTTCCACCATTTCATGGGCGTCGCCAAGCGCTGCGGCGGGGCCATTCTCGACGGCAAGCCGGTGGGTGCCAGCGACCGCCTGCAGTACTGGCTCGGCAACGTCCTGATTTACGGACCGTTGCGCAACGTGCTCGGCATGAGCCGCATCCGCGTGGCCTATACCGCCGGTGCGGCGATCGGCCCCGAACTCTTCAGTTTCTTCCGTTCGATCGGGATCAATCTCAAGCAGCTCTACGGGCAGACCGAGACCTGCGCCTATGTCTGTCTGCAGCCGGACGGTCAGGTCAAGTCGGATACCGTCGGCGCGCCGGCGCCGAGTGTCGAGATCAGGATCGCCGACAACGGCGAGGTGCTGGTCCGGGGGCCGATGCTGCTCAAGGGTTACTACAAGCGGCCCGATGCCACGGCCGAGTCGATCAATGCCGAGGGCTACTTCATGACCGGCGACGCCGGCTTTCTCGACGCTGACGGCCATCTGAAAATCATCGACCGGGCCAAGGATGTCGGCAAGCTTTCCAGCGGCGCGATGTTCGCGCCGAACTACATCGAGAACAAGCTCAAGTTCTTCCAGCACATCAAGGAAGTCGTCTGCTTCGGCCATGACCGCGACATGGTCTGCGCCTTCATCAACATCGATGTCGGCGCCGTCGGCAACTGGGCCGAGCGGCGCGGCATCGCCTATTCCGGCTACACCGATCTCGCCGGCAAGCCGGAAGTGCTCGACCTGATCCGCGAGTGCGTCGAAAAGGTCAATGCCGATCTGGTCCATGACGTCATGGTGGCGGATTCGCAGATTCACCGCTTCCTCGTGCTGCACAAGGAACTCGACCCTGATGACGACGAACTGACACGGACACGCAAGGTGCGCCGCAACTTCGTCGCCGAGAAATACGGGGTGCTGATCGACGCGCTGTACGGCGGCAAGGGCAGCCAGTTCATCGAAACCGAAGTCAAGTTCGAGGACGGCCGGCGCGGCAAGGTTTCGGCCGACCTGAAGATCATCGACGTCAAGACCTTCCCCGTCGTGAAAAAGGCGGCCTGAGCATGGGCAAGGAGATCGGCGACGTCATTCTCGACCTGCAGAACATTTCGCTGCGCTTTGGGGGCGTCAAGGCGCTGAGCGATATTTCCTTCGATGTCCGCGAGCATGAAATCCGGGCCATCATCGGTCCCAACGGCGCCGGCAAGAGCTCGATGCTGAACGTGATCAACGGCGTTTACCATCCCCAGGAAGGCCGGATCATGTTCCGTGGCGAAGAGCGCACGCAGATGGATCCGCACCTGGCCGCTCGTCACGGAATTGCCCGGACCTTCCAGAACATCGCGCTGTTCAAGGGCATGAGCGTCCTCGACAACATCATGACCGGCCGCAGTCTCAAGATGAAGAGCAACCTGCTGCTGCAGGCGATCTGGTGGGGCCCGGCACGCAACGAGGAACTCGAGCACCGGGCCAAGGTCGAGGAGATCATCGACTTTCTCGAAATCCAGCATATCCGCAAGACGCCGGTCGGGCGCCTGCCTTACGGATTCCAGAAGCGCGTCGATCTCGGGCGCGCGCTGGCCATGGAGCCGCAGATCCTGCTGCTCGACGAACCGATGGCGGGCATGAACGTCGAGGAAAAGCAGGACATGTGCCGCTTCATCCTCGATGTCAACGACCAGTTCGGGACGACGATCGTCCTCATCGAGCACGACATGGGTGTCGTCATGGACATTTCCGACCGCGTGGTCGTTCTCGACTACGGCCGGAAGATCGGTGACGGCGACCCGGATGATGTTCGTTCCAGTCCCGAGGTCATCACGGCCTACCTCGGTGCGGGCCATTAAGCGGAGCGTGTGATGGCATTCTTTCTCGAAACACTGATCGGCGGCCTGATGGCCGGCATGCTCTACTCGCTGGTGGCCCTCGGGTTCGTGCTGATCTACAAGGCCTCCGGCGTCTTCAACTTCGCGCAGGGGGCGATGGTCCTTTTCGCGGCCCTGGCGATGGCGCGCTTTTCGGAATGGATCGGGGCGGCTCTCGGCGGCGACAGCCTGGTTCTCGCCAATATCCTCGCCTTCCTGGCGGCGGGTGTCGTGATGTTCATCGTCGCCTGGGTGATCGAGCGCCTGGTGCTGCGCAATCTGGTCAATCAGGAGGGGGCGACCCTGCTGATGGCGACACTCGGCATCGCCTACGTTCTCGAAGGCATCGGCCAGACGCTCTTCGGCAGCGAGATCTACAAGATCGATGTCGGCATGCCGAAGGATCCGGTCATGATGCTGGAAAGCATCTTCGAAGGCGGCATCCTGATCAACAAGGAGGACTTCTACGCGGCATTGATCGCCGCCGTTCTGGTCGTCCTGCTCACTCTCTTCTTCCAGAAGACGTCAACCGGCCGTGCCCTGCGCGCCGTCGCCGACGATCACCAGGCGGCACTGTCGATCGGCATTCCGCTAAACCGGATCTGGGTCATTGTCTGGTGCGTCGCCGGCGTCGTGGCGCTGGTGGCGGGCATCATCTGGGGTTCCAAGCTCGGGGTCCAGTTCTCGCTGGCGACGGTGGCGATGCGCGCCCTGCCGGTGGTCATCCTCGGCGGCCTGACCTCGGTTCCCGGCGCGATTCTGGGCGGCCTGATCATCGGCGTCGGCGAGAAGCTGTCGGAGGTCTACCTCGGCCCGATGGTCGGCGGCGGCATCGAGATCTGGTTCGCCTATATGCTGGCCCTCATCTTCCTGCTGTTCAGGCCGCAGGGCCTGTTCGGCGAGAAGATCATCGACCGCGTGTAATTTAGGAGAAGCCACGTGATCTACCGCGAAAATGGCCAGTTCAAGACGTCCTACGGGGCGGACCAGCAGATATTCCCGATTGCCCAGGACCGCTATCTGGTCCTGGCGATCATCGCCTTCGCCTTCGTCGGCGTTCCCTTCATGGCCGACGAGTATTACTTCCGCGCCATCCTGATTCCCTTCCTGATCCTGTCGCTGGCCGCGCTCGGGGTCAATCTGCTGGTCGGCTACTGCGGGCAGATCACGCTGGGCGCCGGCGCCTTCATGGCGATCGGCGCCTATGCCGCCTACAATTTCCTGATCCGCGTCCCGGACATGCCGTTGCTCGGCGCGCTGGTCCTCGGCGGTCTGACGTCCGCCGGCATGGGCATCCTGTTCGGCATTCCCAGCCTGCGGGTGCGCGGCCTCTATCTGGCGGTGGCCACGCTGGCCGCGCAGTTCGTCGCCGACTGGGCCTTCCTGCGCGTCAAGTGGTTCACCAACGACTCATCGTCCGGTTCGGTGTCGGTGTCGAACCTTCAGGTCTTCGGCCTGCCGGTCGAATCGCCGGTGGAGAAATACCTTTTCTGTCTGATCCTGCTGGTCGTGTTTGCCCTGGTGGCGAAGAACCTGACGCGCGCCTCGATCGGGCGGCAGTGGATGGCGATCCGCGACATGGACGTCGCGGCCGAGGTGATCGGTATCCGGCCGATGTGGGCCAAGCTCTCCGCCTTCGCCGTCAGTTCGTTTTTCGTCGGCGTAGCGGGCGCGCTGTGGGGCTTCGTCCATCTCGGCTCATGGGAGCCGGCGGCGTTCTCGGTCGACCGCTCCTTCCAGCTACTTTTCATGGTCATCATCGGCGGCATGGGGTCGATCGTCGGCAGCTTCTTCGGCGCCGCTTTCATCGTCATCCTGCCGATCTTCCTCAGCCAGTTCCTGCCGGCGCTCGGGGCGCTGTTCGGGGTAACCGTTTCCACCACTGCGGCTTCGCACGCGGAACTCATAATCTTCGGGGCGCTGATTGTCTTCTTCCTGATCGTCGAGCCCCATGGTCTCGCCCGGCTCTGGGTGACGGCGAAGGAGAAGTTGCGCCTCTGGCCGTTCCCGCACTAGTGCCGGCCTTTGAACTCGTGGTGCCGACCGTACTGACTTCATAACCAACCGCAAGTGCATTACCAATCCACATTCTGGAGGAGACATAGATGAAAATCCGCTCGCTTGCCCTGGCCGTTTCGCTGGCCGCCATTGGCATCACCTCTACCGTCACCGCGCCTGCCGCCTTCGCGCAGGCCAAGGAGCAATTCTTCCCTGTCCTGGTTTACCGCACCGGCGCCTATGCGCCGAACGGCAACCCCTGGGCTAACGGCTATATCGACTATCTCAAGCTGGTCAATGCCCAGGGCGGGATCAACGGTGTCAAGATTTCCTTCGAGGAATGCGAGTTCGGTTACGCCACCGACCGCGGCGTGGAATGCTACGAGCGTCTGAAGGGCAAGGGAGCGACCGTCTTCCAGCCGCTCTCCACTGGCGTGACCTTTGCCCTGACCGACAAGGCACCGGTCGACAAGATCCCGCTGATTACCGCCGGCTACGGTCGCAGCGAGTCGCAGGACGGCTCGGTGTTCATGTGGAACTATCCACTGCTCGGCACCTACTGGGTGGCGGCCGATGTGGCGATTCAGCATATCGGCAAGCAGGCCGGCGGTCTCGACAAGCTCAAGGGCAAGAAGATCGCGCTGGTCTACCACGACAGCCCGTTCGGCAAGGAGCCGATCCCGATGCTGCAGGAGCGCGCCAAGATGCATGGCTTCGAGCTGATGCTGTTGCCGGTCGCCCATCCGGGTGTCGAACAGAAGGCCACCTGGCTGCAGATTCGCCAGAGCCGCCCGGACAACGTCCTGCTCTGGGGTTGGGGCGTCATGAACTCGACGGCGCTCAAGGAGGCACAGGCCACCGGTTATCCGCGCGAGAAGATGCTCGGTGTCTGGTGGGCGGGTGCCGAGCCCGACGTCAAGGACGTTGGCGCTGGGGCCAAGGGCTACAACGCGCTCGCCCTGCAGCACAGTGCCGAGCCGAACTCTAAGGTGGTCAAGGACATGCTGGCGCAGGTGCATGCCAAGGGCCAGGGCACGGGGCCGAAGGAAGAAGTCGGTTCGGTGCTCTATATGCGTGGCCTGATTTCCGCGATGCTTGCCGTCGAAGGCGTGCGCAAGGCGCAGGAGCGCTATCGGCAAGGGCAAGGTCATGACCGGCGAGCAGGTGCGCTGGGGCCTGGAGAACATGAATCTCGACCAGAAGACGCTCGATGCCATGGGCTTTGCCGGCGTCATGCGGCCGGTGCAGACCTCCTGCCTTGATCACATGGGTGCGTCGTGGGTTCGTGTCCAGATCTGGGACGGCAGCAAGTGGGTCCCCGGCAACGACTGGTATCAGGCCGACGACAAGCTGCTCCGTGGCATGGTCCTCAGCGCCTCGCGCAAGTATGCCGAGGAGAAGAAGATCACGCCGCGTACGCCCGAGCAGTGCAAGCTGTAAGACAGGCTGCCCCGCGCCGGCCGGCGCGGGGCTCGTTTCACGGAACCAAGACATGACTGCCGCCAACATCTTCCTCAACGTCAATAGCGTCGAGGTCATCTACAACCACGTGATCCTGGTGCTCAAGGGGGTTTCCTTCAATGTGCCGGAAGGAAGCATCGTCGCGCTGCTCGGCGGCAACGGGGCCGGCAAGACGACGACGCTGCGCGCGGTCAGCAATCTGCTGCACGGCGAGCGCGGCGAGGTGACCAAGGGGTCGATCGAACTCAAGGGCGAGCGTGTCGAGGCGCTGACCCCGGCCGATCTGGTGAAGCGTGGCGTCGTTCAGGTGATGGAGGGGCGGCACTGTTTCGGCCACCTGACCATCGAAGAGAATCTGATGACCGGCGCCTACACGCGCCGTGACGGCAAGGGCGCCGTCGCGGCGACGCTGGAAAAGGTCTACACTTACTTTCCGCGCCTCAAGACGCGGCGCACCGGCCAGGCTGCCTACACCTCGGGCGGCGAGCAGCAGATGTGCGCGATCGGTCGCGCGCTGATGGCCAACCCGAAGATGGTCCTGCTCGACGAGCCGTCGATGGGTCTCGCGCCGCAGATCGTCGAGGAGGTCTTCGAGATCGTCAAGGACCTCAACCAGCGCGAGAAGGTCACCTTCCTGCTGGCCGAGCAGAACACCGGCATCGCCCTGCGCTATGCCGACTTCGGCTACATTCTGGAAAACGGCCGGGTCGTCATGGAGGGATCGGCCGAGGATCTGCGCAGCAACGAGGACGTCAAGGAGTTCTACCTCGGCCTGTCGTCCGCCGGGCGCAAGTCGTTCAAGGACGTCAAGCACTATCGTCGCCGCAAGCGTTGGCTGTCTTAGGTCGCAGTGCGCCGCGTCATGGCGGCGTTGTCGGCGGGCTTGTTTGCAGTCGAGCAAACGGCGCCCGCCTCCGCCTTGCCCTTCGCACCTACTTTGCGACCTCGCGCCGTGGAGCACTCAAGGCGCCGCCGCGCCCCGGCCCTGAGGGCCTGCTTCGCAGCCTCGTAATGCAGTGGCGCCTGTTGCGGTCAACCGCCGAAAAACGGAGAAAATGAATGAGTTACTACGATCCGCTCGAAACCCGCGACCCGGCCGAGCGCGAGGATGACCTGATGGACAAGCTGGCCCGCCAGGTCGCGCACGCCAAGGAAACGACGTCGCACTATTTCCACCTGCTCGCCGGGATCAATCCGTTCGAGGTGGTCACCCGCGATGCGCTGGCGCGACTGCCGCTGACCCGCAAGCGCGACCTGATGGAATTGCAGAAGAAATCGCCACCCTTCGGCGGGCTGAATTCGCTGCCGCGACGCAATGCAAGACGGGTATTCGCTTCGCCAGGCCCGATCTACGAGATGCAGGGCAAGGATCTCGATCCCTGGCGCATGGCCCGCGTGCTCTATGCCGCCGGTTTCCGCAACGGCGACCTGATCCACAACTGCTTCTCCTATCATTTCACGCCCGGCGCCTTCATTTTCGAGGGCGGGGCGCGCAAGCTCGGCTGTTCGGTGTTCCCTGGCGGCACCGGGCAGACCGAGCAACAGGTTCAGGCGATTGCCGACCTGCGGCCGGAAGGCTATGTCGGGACGCCATCGTTCCTGCGCATCATCGTCGAGAAAGCGGAAGAGATCGGCGCCGATGTCAGCTCGCTGAGCAAGGCCTGCGTCTCGGGCGAGGCGTTGCCCGGCGTGACCCGCGAGTGGTTGCGCGAGCGCGGCATCACGGTCCGCCAGTGCTATGCGACCGCCGACATCGGGGCCATAGCTTACGAGACCGAGGCCGAGGAAGGCCTGGTCGTCGAGGAGGAACTGCTGGTCGAGATCGTTCGCCCGGGTACCGGCAATCCGGTCGATCCCGGAGAAGTCGGCGAGGTCGTCGTCACGACCTTCAGCCCGGATTACCCGCTGATCCGCTTCGCCACCGGTGACCTTTCCGCCTTCATGCCCGGCCGCTCACCCTGCGGGCGCAGCAACGTCCGGCTCAAGGGCTGGATGGGACGCGCCGATCAGACGACCAAGATCAAGGGCATGTTCGTCCATCCCGAGCAGGTTGCCGACCTGGCCAGGCGACATCCGGAAATACATCGCATGCGGCTGGTCGTCAACAATCCCGGCGGGCAGGATCGCATGGTCCTGCACTGCGAAATCGAAGCCGGCAGCGAGGCGCTCGACCAGGCGGTTGCGAGCAGTCTGCGCGAAGTCACCAAGCTGCGCGGCGAGGTGGCCTTCTGTGCTCCCGGGGGCCTGGCGAACGACGGCAAGGTGATCGAGGATCGCCGCGTCTACTGATCCGGTCTTGCTGCCGATGCGTTTCGTCGCGGTCATTCTGGCACTGGCGGCAGCAGGTGCCACGGCCGGCGCTGCCGAGCTGCGGCCTTCGGCAAGGCTGGTCGAGGCTGATCCCGAGGCCTGGCGGGCAGGCCGCTGCGTGATATACAGGGAGAGCAATCCCGGCGTGGCGGATGCCGCGTTCTACGTCAAGGGCCGCATCGTGGCTGCGGACGTGCAGACCCGGCGCCTGTCGCTGTGTCCGCAGGTTTCGGGAAGGAGCATCGAGCAGTACACGCGCGAGGAATTCAACCGTCTGGTGCTGGCCCATCCCTGCGTGTCGTCCGCCAATTACGCACGCGACGTGCAGTCGGGAATCGTCCGCCTGCGCGTCGAGCAATGGGAAACGCCGCATCCACGGCGCGCCGCCAGCGCGGGGCGGCTCTTTCGCGGCATGTTCATCGACACGAAACTGGAAGAAGGCATGGAAATCGAACTCGAAGCCGATCTGCTCGGCGCCTGCGAAGAATGAGCCGGCCCGGACCGCTGGCCGGCATCCGCATCCTCGACCTCACCCGTCTGCTGCCGGGGCCGGTGGCCACGCTGCATCTGGCCGATCTCGGGGCGGACGTCATCAAGATCGAAGACCCGCAGGTTGGCGATTATGCGCGCACGCTGGGTACAGGGCAGGGCGCGGACAGCGCCTATTTCCGGATGATCAACCGCAACAAGCAGGGCCTGCGGCTCGACCTGAAGAAGCCGGATGGCGTCGAAGTCTTCAAGCGCCTCGCCAGCGCCGCCGACGTGATCGTCGAGAGCTTCCGGCCGGGGGTCATGGACAAGCTCGGCGTCGGTTATGCGCGTGATCGCCGCGCTCAACCCGAGGATCGCCTACTGTTCGATCAGCGGTTACGGGCAGGATGGCCCGTACAAGGATCTGGCCGGTCACGACATCAACTACCTCGGCTATGCCGGCGTTCTCGACCAGATCGGTTGCGAAGGCGGCGATCCGGCGCTGCCGAACTTCCAGATCGCCGACCTTCTCGGCGGGGCGCTGACCGCGGCGATGGGGATTCTTGCCGCTGTCCTTGATGCGCAGCGCACCGGCCGGGGCCGCCACATCGATGTCGCGATGACCGACAGCGTGCTCGCCCACACCTATTTCACCATGCTGCGCCTGAACGACAGCGGCCACTCGCTGCCGCGCGGCGCCGATCTGCTCTCAGGCGGTCTGCCCTGCTACGGCGCCTATCGCTGCGCCGACGGTCGGCACATGGCGGTCGGCGCGCTGGAAGGCAAGTTCTGGAAGATCTGCTGCGAGGTTCTCGGCCACCCGGAATGGGTCAGGCGGCAATGGGACGCCGGGCTGCGCGCCGAGGTGGGGGCCGTCTTCGCATCGCGACCGAGAGACGAGTGGGCGAACCTGTTTGCTGCGGTCAACTGCTGTGTAACGCCGATTTTGACTCCCGAGGAAGCCCTGAAGAACGAGCAGATCGTGGCGCGCGGCATGGTGCTGCAGGAAGGCGGCCTGACCCAGTTCGCCCCGCCGCTGAAGATGTCCGACTTCGAATTCTCGGTCCGCCAGCCAGCCCCCAGGGCTGGCCAGCACAACACGACAATACTCGCCGCTGCCGGCTACAGCCCCGCCGAAATAGAACAGCTTGCCGCCAGCGGGACCCTCGGCTGAGCAAGTTGCGAATCGTTTGTGGCGGAGAGAAGAGCGAGGTGTCCGGTCTGGGAAGAAGTTGCCCCGCTGTGGCAGGAAGCAAAGGCGAAGGCCAATTGCGATGTCTCGCTGGGAACGGCCAACTGGTTCCGTACACCGCTTCCACAAAGCCGCCATCTGAGCGACCGCTGCACTTCGAGACCTGCCGGATGAACGAAGTGGCAGGTCACGTAATCGAGTTGAAAGTCGGCGCTGATGAAACAACTGCGCTACAGGGAGGTCGGGCAATAGACGCCCTCCTCGCCGTAGCGGATGGCGGGACGGCGGATGGCCACGCGGGTAAACTGAGTGCCATGCGCCCGAAACTGCCATGATGGAACAATCTTCTCGGATTCGTCTGATTGACCGGGTGCACCGGCTTGCCGGCCGTGTCAGCAAACGGAGCGTCGAGCAATGATCTACCGGCTGCCGGCCGATGCCGCGCTGCTCCTCCACCTGGCCTACATCGTCTTTGTCGTCGCCGGCTGCCTGTTCCTGCTGCGCTGGCCTCGTCTGTCGTGGTTGCCGTGGCTGCACCCTCCCGCCGTGTTGTGGGGGGTGAGCGTCGAACCGCGCGGCGACATCTGCCCGCTGACCCCGCAGGAGAACCGGTTGCGGCAGTTGGGCGGCGAGGCCGGCTATGCGGGCGGCTTCGTCAAGCAATATCTCGTGCCGGTCATCTATCCCGCTGGCTTGACTCGCGAGTGGCAGATCGCCCTTGGCCTCGGCGTGGCGACGCTCAATCTCGCCGCGTACGTGCGCTGGTGGCGCCAGCGACGCAATTGATGATCGGGCGCATCGTGCTGCAATTGATGATCGTAGGACTGCTGCTGGCTGGAGGGATTGCCATGTTTCAGGATCGTTTGCTCTACTTTCCCGATCAAGTTGGATTGCCTGCCCTGCTGGCCGAAGCACAACGCGACGGTCTGCACACCTGGCCGGCCGAGGGTGAATTCCGCGGCCTGGTGCGCGAACCCGAAGGCCCGGCACGGGCGACGCTGGTGCTGTTCCACGGCAATGCCGGTCACGCCGGCCATCGCGCCTTCTATGCCGGTCTGGCGCGTTTTGGCGTTCGCGTCATCCTGGCCGAGTATCCGGGCTACGGCCCGCGTCCGGGCACGCCGGGCGAGGAGGCGCTGGTGGCCGACGCAGCCGAGACGATCGCGCTGGCGCGCCGTGACTTTGGCGTTCCCCTGCTGCTGGCCGGCGAATCCCTGGGCGCAGGCGTCGCGGCGGCGGCCTATGCGCGCGTGCCGCAAGCCGTTTCGGCGCTATGGCTGATTACCCCTTGGGACAGTCTCGTCAATGTCGCCCGGCATCATTATCCGTGGTTACCGGGGAACTGGATGCTGCGTGACCGCTACGACAGCCTGACCCATCTGGCCGATGCACAGATCCCGGTCGCCGTCATGGTGGCCGAACGGGACACCATCGTTCCAGCGCGTTTCGGTCGCCATCTGTATGAGCAACTGCGCTCACCTAAACGCCTCTGGCAGGTGCCGGGCGCGGGTCACAACGACTGGCTGGACCATGTCGATGAGCGCTGGTGGGCAGAGGTGGCAGACTATCTGCTGCACTCCCCCCTTGCGAGAGGCGATACGGCTTCGGCCAACGGGAAACGGCCTTGATCGAAGAGGCAAGCGGGGCAATCGAGATGAGTCGGTGCTGGCGGGATAGCGGCAGTCGACCATCTGCTGCCAAACATCATTGCTTTAGAGCAGCATCAGAACGACCCCTGTACAATCGAGACCTGCTGGAAGGTCAATTCACACTGCTCGGCCTGACCGGCCTTCCGACTTGCCGGCCACTTCGGTCAGCAATGCATCGGTTACCTGCCGCTCGGTGGGAATCGGCCTCGAACGTTTGAGGTCGGTTGCAAATCGTAAAGTCCAACGGATTAGGCGATCATCTGTATTGCATAGTATTGCTGACTGAAAGCAGCAGGCGACAAATGGCCGAGTCGCGCTTGCTTTCGAATCCGGTTGTAGAAGATTTCGAAGTAATCCGTGATCTCACGTTTTGCTTGCTCCTCGTAGCGAAGCGACGGTGATGGACCAGTTCTATCTTCAGGGAACCCCGGCAAATTTGGTACTGTGCCGACTTATGTGCAAAAAGCTCCGTTGCTGGAATTCGCGGGTGGTCATGGCAAGAAGTTGATTGCGAAATCGATTTCTTAACCCCTACGGGAAGGGCGAACCATGCCACAAGAAAGCGTAATGCGAAGCAGTCGGCAGTGGAAGAAACGACGCGGCATTGGGAAGTAAAAAGAATGGGTTCGTTGCGGGCGACCGCGACCTGATCAAGGCGCTGATGAAAGAAGCGCTGCAGGAATTACAGGAAGGCGAGATGACCGACTTTCTCGGGGCGGCCCTCGAGTGAGCGGACCGACGGCCGGCAAGGCTACCGGGCCGGCTACTACGGGCGCAACCTGGTGACGCGGATCGGCAAGCTCGAGTTGCGCATCCCGCGCGACCGCTCTGGCGAATTCTCCACGGCCCTGTTCGAGCGCTACGCCAGGAGCGAGAAAGCGCTGGTCGCGGCGCTGGCCGAAATGTACGTCCAGGGTGTCTCCACCCGCAAGGTCACCGCCATCACCGAAGAACTCTGCGGACACCGCTTCTCGGCGAGCGCCATCAGCCCCATCAGCGCGATCAACAAGAGCCTGGATGCGACGCTGGCCAAGTTTGCCGGACGGCGGCTGGACGAGACGTACCCCTACCTGATCCTCGATGCCCGTTATGAGCGTGTCCGGGAGGCCGGTGTCATTGCCCACCGCGCGGTGCTGGTCGCCATCGGCATCAACTGGATCGGACAATGCCAACAGAATCTACCTCCGCGTAAGCGGCCTTTGTCAGATCAAGTCGTGGCTAGGACATGTGATCCACTTCCGCAACTTTCTTCAAGGTGTGGCCTACGTGCCCCTTCTGGTCGCCCGTCGGCTTCTGTTTCGCCTTGCGCTGCGATTTCGGCTTGGGTTTGAATCCATCCGAGGATGGCGGTTTGCTGGAGTTGCGGCTGTCCTTCACCAGTCGCCCTTCAAGATCGGCCACCTTGGCGGTCAGCGCCTTGACCTGCGCGAACAACGCCCGGATCAGCGATGCTATTCCGGCCTACCTGAGTAGTTACGGAAAACGAAGCAATACACTAGTACAATTGCGCCGCACCGTAACCCCGTTCCGGTAATCAACTACTCGAATCTCCATGGCCCGGATTTCCATTTACGACTCCACGCTACGCGACGGCGCGCAGGCGCAGGGTATTTCCTACTCCGTCGAGGACAAGCTCAAGATCGTTGAGCGGCTGGATGCCCTCGGCGTGAGCTATATCGAGGCCGGCAATCCGGGTTCCAATCCTAAAGACCTGGAGTTCTTCGCCCGCGCCACGAACCTGAAGCTTGCCCACGCCCGCATCATCGCCTTCGGGGCCACACGCAAGGTGGGTATTCGCGTCACGGAAGATGTCGGCCTGCAATCGCTGCTCAAGGCCGGCACACCGGCTATCGCCATCTTCGGCAAAAGCTGGGATTACCAGGTGCTGGAAATCCTGCGTACCACGCTCGACGAGAATTTGCTCATGATTTCCGACACCGTGCGTTACCTCAAGCAGCATGGCAAGGAAGTGGTGTTCGATGCCGAGCACTTCTTCGACGGCTACAAAGACAATGCCGGGTATGCACTGAAAACACTCGCGGCGGCGGCAGAAGCGGGGGCGGACAGCCTCGCCCTCTGCGACACCAATGGTGGCAGTTTTCCCGAAGAGATTTTCGCGATTACCCGCGATCGTCTGCGCAAAGTTTCCGCATGTAGCTGTTGGTATCCATTGCCATAACGATAGCGAGATGGCGGTGGCCAACTCCGTCCGCGCGGTGCAGGCCGGGGCGACGCAGGTGCAGGGTACGATCAACGGTCTGGGCGAGCGCTGTGGCAATGCCAACCTCTGCTCGATCATTCCCAACCTGCAGTTGAAACTGGGGCTGGACTGCATTCCCGAAGCCGCGATGGTCAATCTGACGTCGGTGGCACGCTCGGTGAGCGAAATCGCCAACATGCCGCACAACGAGAAAGCACCCTATGTCGGTGGTCACGCCTTCGCCCACAAAGGCGGCATGCACATCGACGCGGTCGTCAAGAACCCGATTTCCTACGAGCACATCGACCCCGAGCTGGTCGGCAACAGCCGGCGCATCCTGATGTCTGAAGTCGCCGGGCGCAGCACACTGCTGGCGCGCATCAACGCCATCGACCCGAACCTGACCAAGGATTCACCCGAAACGCGCCGCATTATCGACAAGCTCAAGGAGCTCGAACACGAGGGCTACCAGTTCGAGGCGGCGGAAAGCTCCTTCGATCTGGTGGTGCGCAAGATGCTTGGTCGCTACACACCTTTCTTCGAACTGGTCGAATTCAAGGTCATTACCAATGAGCCGGCAGTCAATGACGTCAATTCTTCGGTGATCATCAAGGTGCGCGTGGGCGATCAGGAAGTGCTGACCGTGGCCGAGGGCGATGGCCCGGTCAACGCACTCGACAAGGCCGTACGCAAGGCGCTGGAGCGGCTTTACCCGGCTATCGGCGAAATCCGCCTTACCGACTACAAGGTGCGCGTGCTAGATTCCGATAAGGCCTCGGCAGCCAAGGTGCGCGTGCTGATCGAGTCGACAGACGGTAGCGATAACTGGACGACCATCGGCGTGTCAACCGATATCATCAACGCTTCCTGGCAGGCGCTGGTCGATGCCATGGACGTCAAGCTGCTGCGCGATCAGGAGCGTCACTAGAACAACTGCAACAACATCACTCGCAAGGAAGATACATGGCTGGCAAGACCTTATACGACAAACTCTGGGACTCCCACGTCGTCCGCGAAGAGAACGACGGCACCTGCCTGATCTACATCGACCGCCACCTGATGCATGAGGTGACGAGTCCGCAGGCTTTTGAGGGCATGCGCCTGGCCGGCCGCCGGCCGTGGCGGAGTACTTCCATCGTTGCCAACCCGGATCACAACACGCCGACCGATCACTGGGACGAAGGCATCAAGGATCCGATCTCGCGCCTGCAAGTTGAAACGCTGGATGCCAATATCAAGGACTTCGGCGCGCTGGTGTATTTCCCTTTCAAGCATGCCAACCAGGGCATCATCCATGTCATCGGCCCGGAAAACGGTACCACGCTGCCGGGCATGACCGTTGTTTGCGGCGATAGCCATACATCGACGCACGGCGCCTTCGGCGCGCTGGCGCACGGCATCGGCACTTCCGAAGTCGAACACGTGCTGGCTACCCAGACGCTGGTGGCGAAGCGCTCGAAGCGCATGCTCATCAAGGTGGAAGGGAAAGTCGGCGCTGGCGTGACGGCGAAAGACATCGCGCTGGCCATCATCGGCAAGATCGGTACCGCAGGTGGCACTGGTTACGCCATCGAGTTCGGCGGCGAAGCGATCCGTGCGTTATCCGTGGAAGGTCGCATGACCCTCTGCAACATGGCCATCGAGGGCGGCGCCCGTGCCGGACTGGTGGCGCCCGACGGAAAAACCTTCGACTATCTCAAGGGTCGCCCGTTCGCACCCAAGGGCACCGACTGGGACAAGGCCATCGCCTATTGGCGCACATTGACGTCGGATACCGATGCGCAATTTGATACCGTGATCGAACTCGATGCTGCCGCGATCGAACCGCAGGTGACTTGGGGAACCTCACCCGAGCAGGTGCTGGCGATTGGTGCGCGTGTGCCGAACCCTGCCAATGAGTCCGACCCGCAGAAGCGTGCCGGCATCGAACGGGCGCTACAGTACATGGGATTGACTGCTGACACGCCGATCAGCGAAATCAAGCTCGACAAAGTGTTTATCGGTAGCTGCACCAACTCGCGCATCGAGGATTTGCGCGCCGCTGCCGCAGTTGCCAAGGGAAAGCAGAAGGCCGCCAACGTGCAGCAGGTGCTGATCGTGCCGGGCTCTGGTCAGGTCAAACGGCAGGCCGAGGCCGAAGGACTGGACAAGATCTTCATCGCCGCCGGTTTCGAGTGGCGTGAACCGGGCTGCTCGATGTGCCTGGCGATGAACGCCGACCGTCTGGCCCCGGGCGAGCGTTGTGCCTCCACCTCCAACCGCAATTTCGAAGGGCGGCAGGGCAACGGTGGCCGTACCCATCTGGTTAGTCCGGAAATGGCTGCCGCTGCTGCCATCGCCGGCCACTTCGTCGATATCCGCCAGTTCTAAGCGAGAATTTCCATGAAAGCCTTCACCCAACTCAACGGCCTGGTTTGCCCCCTCGATCGTGCCAACGTCGATACCGACGCGATTATTCCGAAGCAATTTCTCAAGTCGATCAAGCGTTCTGGCTTCGGCCCCTACCTGTTTGACGAGTGGCGCTATACCGATCAGGGCGAACCGGGCATGGATTGTACGAACCGGCCGCTGCGCAATGACTTCGTGCTCAATCAGTCGCGCTATCGGGGTGCGGAGATTCTGCTTGCACGTGATAATTTCGGTTGCGGTTCGAGCCGCGAGCATGCACCCTGGGCGATCGAGGATTACGGCTTCCGCGCCATCATTGCACCCTCGTTCGCCGACATCTTCTTTTCCAACTGTTACAAGAACGGTGTTCTCCCTATCGTGCTGACAGCCGCCAGTGTGGATAAACTCTTTGCGGAATGCTCTGCACGGGAAGGCTACAAGCTGGAGATCGATCTTCAATCCCAGACGGTAATAACGCCCTCCGGTGAATCCTTCGGCTTCGAAATCACGCCCCACCGCAAGCATTGCCTGATGAATGGCTTGGATGAGATCGGCCTGACGCTGCAACATGCCGATGCGATCAAGGCCTTCGAAGCCAGGCACCGGTTGGCGCAGCCTTGGCTGTTTGCCTGATTTTTCTCCGTCCGGTTTGGGTAAGCCGCTAACGCCTCAGTGTTCCGTGTTGGGATCGTGTGCCCAGACCCGCTGCCGGGGCAGGCGACTCATCCGAAGCGGGTTGAGTTGCGCGTAGTCGCGATGTGGATACCGTGCGCCAGGGCCTCTCATGAAGTTCCTTCAAACGCGATAACGATGCAAGGGACGCGCCGGCTCCTGATGAGTGGTGACGCGGGGCCGGCGCGTTCTTTTCGACATAACCACGCCTGGTTGAGATCTATGCATAGGGGTCGATTCAAGCCATTCAGCCCTTGACCCGCCCGAACAGTCCGCGCACCGCCTCCTGCAGGTCGGCCGGCAGAACGACCAGCTTGGCGTTGTCCTTTTCACCCATGCGTTCCAGCGCGGCGATGTATTTCTCGCCCAGCATGTAGGACATCGGCCCGGTCTGGTCGCCGATGGCGGCGGTGATGCGGCGGATCGCCTCGGCCGAGGCTTCGGCCAGCATGACCTGGGCGTTGGCGTCGCGCTTGGCCGACTCGAGCCGCGCCTCGGCTTCGAGAATCGCCGACTGCTTGGCGCCTTCCGCGCGGGTGACGACGGCCTTGCGCTCGCGCTCGGCGGCGGCCTGCAATTCCATCGCCTTCTGCATCGACGGTGACGGCTTGATGTCCTGGATCTCGACCGACTTGACGGTCAGGCCCCAGTCCACCGCCTCGTCGGCGATGCTTTCGCGCAGCCTGGCCTTGATCTTGTCGCGTGACGAGAGCGCCTCGTCGAGTTCCATCTCGCCGACGATCGAGCGCAGCGTGGTCATGATCAGGTTGCGGATCGCCTCGGAGAAGTCGGTGACGCCGTAGACCGCCTTGACCGGATCGGTCACCTTGATGAAGGCGATGGCGTTGGTCAGGATGACCGCGTTGTCGCGGGTGATGACTTCCTGTTCATGGACGTCGAGGATGATGTCCTTGGTCACCAACTGGTAGGCCACCTTGTCGAGATAGGGAATGACGATGTTGAGGCCGGGTTTCAGCGTGCCGTGATACTTGCCGAGGCGCTCGACGATCCATTCCATGCCCTGTGGTACCAGACGCACGCCCTTGGCGACGGTCACGGCAACAAAGACCAGCAGGGCCAGCACGACGAAAAATCCAGCGCTCATATCCATTTCCCCGACCTCTTCAAGCTTTGCCAACCTTCAGATAACTGCCTTCCACCGCCACCACCCGGACGCGCTCGCCGGCGGCAATCGCCGCGTCAGCGAGGCAGACCCATTCCTCGGAGCCGAGGAGCGGGCGCTGGAAGCGTACCTTGCCGCGCTCGAACGGCGCGACGGCGCTGACCAGCACGCCGATTTCCCCGATGACCCCGCCATCGGCCGTGCCGATGCGCGTCCTGTAAAAACTCCGTTTGAAGACGCGGAACCACAGCACGACCATGGCCAGCGAGGCCAGCGTCCAGACGGCCAGTTGGGCGGTCAACGAGAGATGCGGCAGGGCCAGCATCAGCAGGCCGACCAGGATGGCGCCGAGCCCGAACCAGACGATGAAGAAAGACGGAATCGCCAGTTCGGCCAGGATCAGGGCGATGCCGCCGACCACCCAGGTCCACCATTCGGGATTCATTTGTTTTTCCTCATGGCGCCGAGTATTTCGGGTTTGCCGGGCGAGGTCAAGCCGGCCTGCCGGTTACCCGTTTGGTCAGGCGCCCGGCAGGCCATAGAATGCGCCGATGCATACCGCGCTGCTCCTGCTCCCCGACTTCGCCCTGATCCTGCTCGGGACCGCCATCCGGCGCTGGATGCACCTTGGCGATCACTTCTGGAACGGTGTCGAGAAGCTGGTCTATTTCATCCTGTTCCCGGCGCTGCTGATCAACGCCATCGTCAAGACCCGCCTCGATCTGGGCGCGGCGCTGCCGCTGCTGGGGACCGCCTTTGCCGCGATGGTTGGTGGCATGCTGCTCGGGTTGTTGCCGAAGCTGGTGGCCAGATTGCCGGCGCTGACCTTCGCCTCGCTGTTCCAGTGCGGCTACCGTTTCAATTCGTATATCGCGCTGGCGGTTGC
Organism: uncultured beta proteobacterium; assembly: GCA_963810175.1. GTDB lineage: Bacteria > Pseudomonadota > Gammaproteobacteria > Burkholderiales > Rhodocyclaceae > Azonexus. Next base: position 105,133 of record CAWEMU010000043.1, read on the forward strand.
CGGCATGCTCTTCGGCGCGCCCGGCATCGCGACGATGGGATTGATCGTCGGCGCCGCGGTGCCGCTGGCCAATCTGGTCTCGGTGTGGATGCTCGCCCGACACGGCGAGGTCGGCCTGTGGCGGGAAGTGGCGCGCAACCCGCTGATCTGGGGAACGGCGGCCGGCTTCATCCTCAACCTCGCGGGCTTCGTGCCGCCGCCGCCGCTGCAGGCGTTTCTCGGCCGCCTCGCCGATTCCTCGATCGCCCTCGGCCTGATCACCGTCGGCGCCGCCCTGCGCCTGGACGGCACCCCCGGCGTGCGCGGCATCTCGCTCTGGCTGCTGGCGGTCAAGCTGCTCGCGTTGCCGCTGATCGCCGCGGTCGTCGGCCGGCTGCTCGGACTCGACGGCCTGAACTATCAGGTGGTGGTGCTGTTTGCCGCTCTGCCGACGGCCTCGTCGGCCTATATTCTGGCGATGCGCATGGGCGGTGACGGGCGCAGCGTGGCCTGGCTGATTTCGGCGACCACGCTCGGATCGATGCTGACGCTGCCGCTGTGGGCAGCGTGGCTGATGCGCTAGGAGGTCTTGCCGGGCCCGGTTGCCGGCCTGGCGGCGGTTTCTTCCGCGTTGGCTGCCTGAACCGCCGCTTCCGCAGCTTGCTGCATCTGGTCGCGCATCTGCTGCATCATCTGCCAGGGCCATAGCGCGGCATCGGAAAATGCATTCTTTTCCGGGTCGACCGCGACAGGTGCTTCCGCGGCATCCGGACTCATCGACTTGGCGGTATCGGAGGCGATCCGGCCCATGGCCTGGACGGCGCCGAGAGTGGTCCGCTGCATTTCGAGTCCCTGGATGGTCATCTGCAGCATCGACAGATTCATTCGCAGCCAGCCTTCGACAGCCTTCATGTCCTTGATCCGCTTGTCCAGCTCGTCAACATCGAAGGTCGGCGTCACCATCCCCGGCAGCGATATGCCCATGCCGCTCCACATGCTGCGCACGAAAGCCAGCGGGTCATTCAGGTTCGGGATATCGTTGGCCATGTCTCTCTCCTTGGCAAGTGCGTTCGGGCATCTTAAACCACTTCGCTGCTGCAGGTGATAAATTAGCACACGATGACTGACAGAGGGTGGCATGCTCAAGCTTCTGGTGATTGAAGACCACACGCTGGTCCGCGAGGGGCTGGTGAACTTGCTCGCGCAGGTGGAGGACGGGGTCGTCGTGGCCGATCGGCCGGATTTCGAATCGGCGCTCGCGCTCCTCGACGACGAGGACGAAGTCAACCTGATCCTGCTCGATCTTGCCCTGCCCGGGATCGACGGGTTCGCCGGCCTCGACATCCTGCGCCGGCGCTACCCGGCGATCCCGGTCGCTGTCGTTTCGGCCTTCGACGATCTGCCGACCGTCACCCGCGTGATGAATCTCGGTGCTTCCGGGTTCATCCCGAAATCCTTTTCCGGCGAACAGTTGCTCGCCGCGGTGCGCCAGGTGCTGGCCGGCGAGATATTCCGCCCGCGGGGTGCCGGCAAAGGGGGACACCTTGATGATGCCGTGCCGCTGCCGCCATCCGGCAGCGGCGGCGCGGGAGTCACTCCCGCGGAGATCGGACTGACCGAGCGCCAGGCGCAGGTACTTGCGCTGCTGGCGCGAGGCCTTTCAAATCGCGAGATCGCCGCGCACCTCGAGCTTTCGGAGGGTACCGTCAAGATCCACGTGACGGCGATCCTCAAGGCGCTCGGCGTTGCCAGCCGCACCCAGGCGCTGATCGCCGTGACGCGCTACGGTATCGATCTCGGCGCGGTTTTCTGACGCTGGCCGAGGAGTGCCCGGAATTTGGCGGGCCGCACCGGCAGCGAAAGCAGGTGGGAATCGTGCGGCAGGGGAGAATTCCGGCCATCGTCGAGCGCGATGATCGGGGCGCCCGTCGGGTCGGCCGCCCGCACCTGCGCGGCGAGGCTGGCCAGCGTAACGATGATCAGCGGTCGGTGGCTTTCGGGCGGCCGGCCACTACCGGTTGCATCATGGCTGAGCGCGTGGTTCCAGTTCATGGCCATTTCCATGCACTGCCGCAGATCGCTGCTGTCGCCGACGAAATGGATGGTCACGCCGCTTTGTTCCGGCGCGGAAGGCGTGGCCAGCGCCGGGGGTCGGGCCCTCTTGACCAGCAGGCTGAAGGTGCTGCCGCGGCCGACTGCCGAACGCAGGCTTGCCTCTATGCCCAAGGCCCGCGCCAGGCGGGCGACGATGGAGAGACCGAGGCCCAGTCCCTGCTGCGGTTGGCGCGCCCGGTTCCCCACCTGGTAGAACTCGCCGAAGATGGCGTCGTGATGCTCGCTGGCGATGCCGCAGCCATTGTCGCGCACCTCGATCAGGGCGTTCCCGCCACGCCGGCGCACACAGACAAGGATCCGGCCGCCGGGGGCGGTGTAGCGCAGCGCGTTGGCGATCAGGTTGGACACGATGCGTTCGAGCAGTTCCGGGTCCGATTCGACCCAGACCCCGGTGGGTCTGAAAACGAGGGCTTGCTGGCGGTCAACCGCGACACTGCGAAACGACGAAGACAGCCGCTCAAGCATGGGGTTCAGCGCAAAGGGACGGATCTCGGTCCTTATTCCGGCAACGTCCAGGCGCGAGATGTCGAGCAGCGAGTCGAACAACTCGTGCAGCATGTCGGTCAACGCCGATATCTGCCTGGACAGCCGGGGCAATTCGCTGCTGTTGCCCGCCTGGACCTGGCGCTGCAGGTCGGCGGCGAAAAGCGTCAGCGCGTGCAGGGGCTGCCGCAGATCGTGGCTGGCCGCGGCCAGGAAGCGGCTCTTGGCGTGGCTGGAATGTTCGGCCTGCTCCTTCTCCAGCGACAGTTCGGCGGTGGCGGCCTGCACCCGTTCCTCGAGCTGGTCACGCCCGGCCGCCAGTTCTTTGGTCAGCGCCTGCATGTCGCGAACCTGGCGGCGCACCAGCAGCCCGCCGGCGAGCAGGATCAGGATGACGATGCAGGCGAGTATTCCCACCTGCGTCAGATGGCTGCGCCACGAAGCCAGCACGCTGGATTCGGGAAGGACGGTGAGCACGCGCAGGTCGGCGAAGTCCGGAACCGGCGACACCGAAGCGATCAGTCCGTTGCCGCGGGCGACGCCGTTGGCTGGGAGCCAGTCGCGCAGCCGGCCGCCATGGAGAACATCGACCGCGAGGGCGCCGAGAATCGGCGATTGCCTGCTGAGCTCGGTCGGCCGGCACGAGGCGACAACCTGCCCGCGGGCGTTGATGATGACCGAGTCGAAATCCTCGGCCAGACGGTTGGACCAGCAATGGCCGGAAAAATAGGCGGGCTCGATGGCGGCAATGACGATGCCGGCGAAGTTGCGCCCGGCATCCTCGATGCGCCGCGCCAGCGCGTAGGTGTAGCGGCCCGAATTGCGGCCGATGAAGGGGCCGAAGCTGGTGGCGGACGTTCCCTGTTCGAGCGCGATGAAATAGGGCCGGTCACGCACGTTGATGCGCGGCGGCGGGAAATAGGTCGAGATGAAGCGTTGCTCGCCGTCGCGGTCGAAGATGATCAGGTCGCGCAACTGGGGCAGCGAGCGGGTATGGCGCTCGGCGACGTAAGTCCAGCCGCGGCTGGCTTCCCAGCTTGCCCAGTCCTGATGATTGCTTGACAGGTCGTTCGCGATCTCGCGCAGCAGGATGTCGACGGCTTCATAGGTGCGCGCCGTGTGTTCGCCGAGCATTGCGCCGAAGTGTTCGGTTCGCGCCGTGCCGAGGTCCAGCTCGCGTTCGCGCGAGAGGAACTGGTCCCAGAGGAGGAAGGCGACCACGGCGAGCGTGCCGGCCAGCGCGACGATCAGGGCAAGCAGGTCGGGGCGGCGACGGATCATCCCGGCAGCGGGTAGAAGAACCACGCCAGCGGCATGGCGGCGGCGTGAACGATGCGCCACGGCCACGGCTGCCGGGACAGCGTGGCGAAGGCGAAAGCGACGCCACCGATGGCGAAGCAGGTTTCCCGCCACGGCATGGCCTCGGCTTTCCAGCCGAAATACGGCCAGGCCAGCGACAGCACGAGGATGATGGCTGCCCCTTGCAGGGCCAGTTGGCGATAGGGGGTTGGTGGCATGACGGGATTCTGGGCCATCAGCGCTCGGGCAATATCTTTCCCGGGTTGAGCAGGTTGTGCGGATCGAGTGCGGTTTTCAGCGCCCGCATGGCGTCAACCGCAACCGCGCCGTGTTCGGGCACGAGATACTTGCGCTTGCCGAGCCCGATGCCGTGCTCGCCGGTGCACGTTCCTTCCATGGCGATGGCGCGTTCGACGACGCGCTCGCTGATCCAGGCGGCTTCGGCCATGTCCTGCGGGTCGTCGCGGTCAACCAGCACGACGAGGTGAAAATTGCCGTCGCCGACGTGGCCGAACAGCGCGATCGGAATGCGAACCTGGGCGATGTCCTCGTTGGTCGCGGCAATGCATTCGGCCAGCCGCGAGATCGGTACGCAGACGTCGGTCGGGAAGCAGCGGCAACCCGGCTTGAGCTGCAGGCAGGCGAAATAGGCGTCGTGGCGCGCCTGCCACAGGCGGCTGCGGTCTTCCGGCCGCGTCGCCCATGCAAAATCGTCGCCGCCCAGTTCGCCGGCGATGCCCTGCACGGTTTCCGCCTGTTCGGCGACCCCGGCCGGGCTGCCGTGGAACTCGAAGAACAGCGTCGGCGCCTCGGCCAGCGTCGTCCTGCTGAACAGGTTGATGGCTTTCAGCGACAGCGCGTCGAGCAGTTCGATGCGCGCCACCGGCACGCCCATCTGGATGGTGTGGATCACCGCCCGTACCGCCGCATCGATGTCGGGAAAGGTGCACACCGCCGCCGAGATCGCTTCGGGGATCGGGTAGAGCTTGACCGTCAGCTCGGTCATGATGCCGAGCGTGCCTTCCGAGCCGACCAGCAGGCGGGTCAGGTCGTAGCCGGCCGACGACTTGCGGGCGCGGCCGCCGGTCTTCATGACGCGGCCGTCGGCGAGCACCGTGGTGGTCGCCAGCACGTTGTCGTTCATCGTGCCGTAGCGCACGGCGTTGGTGCCCGAGGCGCGGGTCGCCGCCATGCCGCCGAGCGTCGCGTCGGCGCCGGGGTCGATGGGGAAGAACAGGCCAGTGCCCTTGAGCGCGTCGTTCAACTGCTTGCGCGTGACCCCGGCCTCGACCACGGCATCGCCGTCGTCGGCATGGATGGCGACGATGCGGTTCATGCCCGACAGGTCGAGCGAGATGCCGCCGGATGGCGCCAGCACGTGGCCCTCGACCGAACTGCCGACGCCGTAGGGGATGACCGGCACGCCATGCCGGGCACAGAGTTCGACGACCAGCGCGACCTCTTCGGTGCTTTCCGCCATGACCACGGCGTCGGGCAGGGCCGGCTCGTGGATCGACTCATCGCGTCCGTGCTGCAGGCGCGTCGAGTCGCCGCAGGAGAAGCGGGAACCGAAATGTCCGGCGAGCGATTGCCGGACGGCTTGCGGCAACGATGAAGCGTGCATCGCTTCACTAAGGGGAAAGAAAACGGGTGGCGTTGTCGAGGTCACTTTGCGTGCGGCCATCGTACAGTGCGTTGACGAACTTTCGCCAGACCAGGTCGGGCTCGCCGATCTGGAATCCGTAGCGGTGGCTGCCCTCGCGTTCCACATCCTGGACGCTGCGTACCAGCAGCACCGACGTCTCCAGGCGGCCAAGCTGGACCAGGGCGGTGAGCCAGGTATCGACCTGCACCGGTTGGTCGGTACGGGCGCGGAACCCGTAGCGCGAAACCTCGCTGACTTCAATCGGGATCGCCGCTTCCTTGCCATCGGGCGATGAAAGGCGTCCGGGACACTTGACCGAAAAGCGCCGGTGCTGGCGGACCATCGAGCTGTCGGCCGGCTGCGGCAGCGGCGGCAATACCTGCCGGTAATCCGGCAGATCGTAGATGATGTGCAGCAGCGCCTTTTTGCGGTCGCTCAGGTTGGCGAAGACATGGGTCTTCCGGTTGAAGAAGTAGTCGATCAGATCCGGGGTCATGACCGGATCGTTGGTCGTGAAGAAGCGGCGGTTGGGCATCTCGATGTTCGGCAACTGCATGGCGACGAAATAGTGGTGCAGGTTCCGCCGCAGCGGCCTTTCGCCATAGCACTTGCGCAGGATTTCCGCCGCGTGCTTGAGATCCAGCGTGGCGCCGACCGCAGGTGCGCCGTTGACGAAGTCGTAGCTGGAGACGACGTTCGCCGACAGGCGGCGGAAAAAGAGCAGTGATTCATAGGTCTCGATATGCCGTGGATTGACCGCGATAACCAGGTGCCGCGTATCGAAGAAGTTAACGCAATACTCGAACAGGCACTTCATCAGCGGCATCAGGATCATCCCGCCCTGCTGCCGAAAAGCAGGGTCGATCGCCAGCCCCGACACCTCGGCAATGTTGCCGCGTTTGGCGCGCACGCAGGTCAGATCGAAAACCCGCTGCAGCGGAAGGCCGATGGCGCTCTCGCGAATCAGCGACAGCGTCCCGACGACCTTGTTGTCGAACAGTGCGCACAGCGTGGTCGTCGTCGGAAGGGCGTTATAGATGGTCACCCGCATCCCGGAAGGGTCGGGCTCCATGTAGCCGTGCCTGACATAGACATCGTGCAGCAGCCGGAAACAGGCCTCGAGTTCTTCGCGGGTTTCGGCGATCTTGAAGACCAGTCGCGGGCTCGGAGCGGGATCGTAATGCGCGAAGAAGCGCAGGATACGATATCTCTTCCTGCGCGGAAGCGGCAGAAGAAACTGCCGAACCGCCCGGTCGGTGATGTCCTTCAGGAGCCGTATGGGCCGCATCGCGAATGCCAGAATATTGTCCTTGCCTGATGTTCATCATAGCACCTTGTTATTGACACGGCTCCGGTGGCTCCGGACAATCGCCTGTCACAAACAATTCCTCGTACCATCAACAATTCAGGAGATCCATTGATGCAAGCCAAGTTCACTGCAATTGCCCTCTCCGTTGCTGCCGCCCTCGCCCTCGGCGCCTGCGGCAAGAAGGAAGAGCCGAAGCCGGTAGCCGCTCCGGCGGCGCCTGCGCCCGTCGCCAAGCCGGTCATCGTCGTCAAGCTCGGTCATGTGGCACCGATGACGGGACCGCAGGCCCACCTCGGCAAGGACAACGAATACGGAGCGCGCCTGGCGGTCGAGGAGTTGAATGCCCGGGGCCTGGAAATCGGTGGTGCCACGGCCAAGTTCGAGCTGCTGGCCGAGGACGATGCCGCCGATCCCAAGCAGGGCGCCATCGTTGCCCAGAAGCTGGTCGATGCCAAGGTTCAGGGTGTCATCGGTCACCTGAATTCCGGGACCACGATTCCGGCCTCCAAGCTGTATTCCGACGCCGGCATCCCGCAGATTTCCGGCTCCGCGACCAACCCGAAATACACGCAGCAGGGCTTCAAGACGGCTTTCCGCGTGATGGCCAACGATGTCCAGCAGGGCAAGGCGCTGGGCGAGTTCGCCGCCAAGCAGGGGGTCAAGACGGTCGCCATCGTCGATGACCGTACCGCCTACGGCCAGGGTCTCGCCGACGAGTTCAAGAAGGCGGCCGCGGCCGCCGGGATCAAGGTCGTGGCGACCGAATACACCAACGATAAGGCCACCGACTTCAAGGCCATCCTGACCAAGATCAAGTCCACCAAGCCGGATCTCGTCTTTTTCGGTGGCATGGACGCCCAGGGCGGCCCGATGAACAAGCAGATGAAGGAACTCGGCATCAAGGCCAAATTCCTCGGCGGCGACGGCGTGTGCACGCCGGAGTTCATGAAGCTGGGTGGCGAGGCGACCGAGGGCAATTACTGCTCGCTGCCGGGAATGCCGCTGGAGAAGCTGGCCAAGGGTCCGGAATTCAAGGACAAGTTCAACAAGAAGTTCGGCACCGAGATCCAGCTCTACGCACCCTACGTCTACGACGCCGTGATGGTGGTGGCCGATTCGATGAAGCGCGCCGATTCCGTCGAGCCGGCGAAGTACCTGCCCGAGGTCGGGAAGACCAGTTATGACGGCGTGACCGCGCTGATCGCTTTCGACGAGTTCGGCGACCTCAAGGGCGGCGCGATCTCGGTCTATCAGTACAAGGGCGGCAAGCTCGAGTATGTCGAGACCCTCGGGGGCGGTCCCGTCGGGGCCGTGAAGGAAGCTGCGGCGGAAGTCAAGGATGCCGCCAAGGCGGTGGCCAGCACCGCGACCGAAGCCGGCAAGGATGCCGTCAAGGCCGGCGCCGAAGCGGTGAAGGACGCCGCGGAAGCAACCAAGGCAGCGGTCGAGAAGAAGTAAGGCACGCCCGGCGTGAATGAAACGGCACCGCAAGGTGCCGTTTCTTCATGTTACGGTCAACCTTCCCAAAATGGATATTTTCCTCCAGCAGATCATCAACGGCCTCGTCCAGGGCAGCATCTACGCGCTCGTCGCGCTGGGTTACACAATGGTGTACGGGATCATGGGCCTGATCAATTTTGCCCATGGCGAAGTGGTGATGATCGGCACGCTGGTCACCATCACCGTCGCCAGCCTGCTGATCAAGGCCGGTGTGCCGCTGGCGGTCGCCGGCCTGGCGGGCCTGGTCGCCGCGGTGCTGGCCTGCATGGCGCTCGGCTGGGGACTCGAGCGCGTCGCCTACCGGCCGCTGCGCAATGCGCCGCGGCTGACGCCGCTGATCACGGCGATCGGCATGTCGATCGTGCTGCAGAACGTGGCGATGATCGTCTGGGGGCGCAATTACATGACCTTCCCGCCCGTGCTGCCGAAGATCAATTTCGAGTTGGCGGGCGCCCACTTCACGGCGGTGCAGGTGATGATCGTCGTCGTCTCGGGCCTGACGATGAGCGGGCTCGTCCTTCTCGTTTACCGGACCAAGCTGGGCATGGCCATGCGCGCGACGGCGCAAAACCCGCAAGTGGCCAGCCTGATGGGGGTCAACAGCAATCGCGTGATCTCCGCCGCCTTCGTCATCGGCTCGGCCCTCGGCGCGCTGGCCGGCGTCATGGTCGGCACCTACTACGAAATCGCCCATTACCAGATGGGCTTCATGCTCGGCCTCAAGGCGTTTACCGCCGCCGTGCTCGGCGGCATCGGCAACCTCGCCGGAGCGATGGCCGGCGGCATCCTGCTCGGCATCATCGAGGCGCTCGGGGCGGGCTATATCGGCGACCTGACCGGCGGCTTCCTCGGCAGCCATTACCAGGACATCTTCGCCTTCATCGTGCTGATTGTCGTGCTGATGTTCAAACCCTCCGGCCTGTTCGGGGAAAAGACGGGGGATCGCGCATGACGAAGTGGCTCGCTCCGCGGTCGGCGATCGGCATCCTGTTGATCACCGCGGCGCTGATCGCGTTGCCCTTCGTCGCCGCGATGGGCGGCCAGGCATGGGTGCGCATCGTCAACTTCGCCATCCTCTACATCTTCCTGGCGCTTGGGCTCAACATCGTGGTCGGCTTCGCCGGCCTGCTCGACCTCGGCTACATCGCCTTCTACGCGGTCGGCGCCTATACCTGGGCCTTGCTCGCCAGTCCGCATTTCGGGCTGCACTGGCCGTTCTGGGCCATCCTGCCGATCGGTGCCGTCATCGCCTGCTTTTTCGGCGTGCTGCTCGGTTCGCCGACGCTCAAGCTGCGCGGCGATTACCTGGCGATCGTCACGCTCGGTTTCGGCGAAATCGTGCGCATTTTCCTCAACAATCTCAACGCGCCGATCAATGTCACCAACGGGCCGCAGGGAATCACGCTGATCGACCCGGTGAAATTCGGCGATTTCAGCTTCTCCGGGACGACCGCAGATTCTCGGCGTTTCGCTGAGTGGACCGCAGAAGTACTACTTCCTGCTGGTGCGCGCTGGCGATTTTCGTCATCATCATCAACCTGCGGCTGCAGCATTCCCGCATCGGCCGTGCCTGGCAGGCTATCCGCGAGGACGAGATCGCCGCCAAGGCGGTCGGCATCAATACCCGCAACATCAAGCTGCTGGCCTTCGCCATGGGCGCCAGCTTCGGCGGCATTGCCGGCGGTATCTTCTCGGCGATGCAGGGCTTCGTGTCAGCCCGGAGAGCTTCTCGCTGATCGAATCGATCATGATCCTCGCCATGGTGGTCCTCGGCGGCATGGGGCACATCCCGGGCGTCATTCTCGGCGCCGTGCTGCTGACGGTCGCTGCCGGAGGTCTTGCGCTACGGCGTCGGGCCGGCTGCAGGTGGCGGTTTTCGGCAAGATGCTGATCGATCCGGAAAGCCTGCGCATGCTGATTTTCGGTCTGGCGCTGGTGCTCGTCATGCGCTTCCAGCCGGCCGGCCTGTGGCCTTCGCCCGAGCGCAAGCGCGAACTGCAGGGGGAGGCCGTGATGGCCGGGGTGCTGCTCGAAGCGAAGGCGGTCGCCAAGCACTTCGGCGGCGTCAAGGCGCTGCGCGATGTCTCGCTGACGATCCGCCAGGGCGAGATCTACGGGCTGATCGGCCCCAACGGCGCCGGCAAGACGACGTTCTTCAACTGCATGACCGGGCTCTACGTCCCGGACGGCGGCGGCTTCACATTCGACGGCGCGCCGCTGCTCGCCGATGCGCCGCACAAGGCCGCCGAACGCGGGCATCGCCCGGACTTTCCAGAACATCCGCCTGTTCGCCAACATGACCGCGCTCGAGAACGTCATGGTCGGCCGTCATGTGCGCACCCGTGCCGGGGTCTTCGGCGCGATGCTGCTGAATGCCGCGACGCGTGCCGAGGAAGCGCGCCATCCGCCAGCGCGCCGATCGAGCTGCTGCACTACGTCGGTATTGCCGACCGCGCCGACGACCTCGCCAAGAACCTGTCCTACGGCGATCAACGCCGGCTGGAAATCGCCCGCGCGCTGGCGACCGAGCCGAGCCTGCTTTGCGCTCGACGAGCCGGCGGCCGGCATGAACGCCACCGAAACCGCGGAGCTGCGCAGCCTGATCGACGGCATCCGCCGCGACGGCATGACCGTCCTGCTCATCGAGCATGACGTCAAGCTGGTCATGGGCCTCTGCGACCGGGTCGCTGTCCTCGACTACGGCAGCCTCGTCATCGAGGATGTGCCGGCCGTGGTGCAGAAGGATCAAAGCGTCATCGAGGCATATCTGCGGTGCTTGAGGTTACCGGACTCCACGTCGCCTATGGCGGCATCCAGGCGGTGCGCAGCGTCACCTTTCACGTCAACGAGGGCGAGACCGTCGCCCTGATCGGCGCCAACGGCGCCGGCAAGACGAGCACGCTGAAGGCGATCTCGCGGGTTATCGACACGGTCGGCGGCGACGTTCATTTCTGCGGCGAGAAGATCACGCGCATCGCTTCGCACGACATCATCCGCAAGGGCATTGCGCTGGTGCCCGGAAGGGCGCGGCGTCTTTCCGCGCCTGACCGTCGCCGAAAACCTGGCCATGGGTGCCTTCGTGCGCAACGACAAGGCGGGCATCGCCGAGGATCTCGATCGGGTCTTTGGCCATTTTCCGCGCCTCGAGGAGCGCGCCGCCCAGCTTGCCGGGACGCTCTCCGGCGGCGAACAGCAGATGCTCGCCATCGGCCGCGCGCTGATGAGCCGGCCCAGGCTGCTGCTGCTCGACGAGCCGTCGATGGGCCTGGCGCCGATCATGGTCAACAAGATTTTCGAGGTCATCCGTGCCGTCGCCGCCCAGGGCATGACCATCCTGCTGGTCGAGCAGAATGCCAAGCTGGCGCTGCAGACGAGCCAGCGCGGCTATGTCATGGAAAGCGGCGAGATCACGCTCAGCGGCGAAGCGGCGCAACTGCTCGACGATCCGAAGGTGCGCGCCGCCTACCTGGGCGAGTGAGTTGCACGGGTTTGCGGTCGGCGGCGCCTCGATGACGTTCTGCTGTCACCCGGGAAAGACCCGTTTACCGGAAACCGTCGTTTGATGGAAGAGGACAGCAGAACCGACGAACAGTTGATGCTTGCCTACGGCGAGGGCTGTGCCGAGGCTTTCGAGGTCCTGTACGGCCGCTGGCGGCGCCAGATCTATCGCTTTCTTGTCCGCCAGTGCGATGGCGCCGGCACTGCCGACGAGTTGTACAGGACGTCTGGTTGCGGGTGGTCAATGCCCGCCGCCAGTACACGGCGGCGGCAAAGTTTTCGACGTGGCTGTTTCGCATCGCCCGCAACCGGCTCATCGACCACTGGCGCTCGGAGAGCCGGAAGCCGGTGGCTGAACTGCCCGAGGCGGACGATTGCGAGACCGACCCTTTGGACAACGTCGCGGCACCGGATGAACTGCAGCCGGAGAAGATCATGGAGAGAAAAGACCGGGTGCGCCTGGTGGTTGGCGCTGTGGAATCCCTGCCGGATGCGCAGCGCGAAGCCTTCCTGCTGCACGAGGAGGGCGGCCTGACGATTGACGAAATTGCCATGCTGACGGGCGTCGGCCACGAAACGGCCAAGAGCCGTCTGCGCTATGCCATGGCTCGACTGCGCGCCCTACTGACGGAGTGCAGACGATGACGCCGCCAGTCCACGACCACGATGTCAGCAAGCTATACCACGAAAGCTCCGCCGACGAGCCGCCAGCCGCGCTCGACCGTGCCATCCTCAAGGCAGCCAGGGAGAGCATCGCTCACGCCCGGGAGGCGAGGAAGCCATGGTGGCTGCGCTTTGCGCTGCCGCTGCAACTCGCCTTGTCGGCCGTGCTGGTGACCATGCTTGCGCTGACCGTGGACCGCAATCCGCCGGAAGTGCCGGCGGATTGCGTGCCACGGTCAGCGCAAGCATGGTCACCAGCACGGTCGACACGGCGAGTTGCAGCGGCAGCGCAGAGCGCGGCCACCATGGCTTCCTCGCCTCTCGGGCCTGCGCGACGCTCTCCCTGGCTGCCTTGACGATGGCGCGGTCGAGCGCGGAGGGCGGCTCCGTCGGCGGAGCCTTCGTGGTATAGCTTGGTAACATCGTGGTCGTGGACTGGCGGCGTCATCGTTTGCACTCAGTCAGTCGGGCGCGCAGTCGCGCCATGGCATAGCGCAGACGGCTCTTGGCCGTTTCGTGGCCGACTCACGTCGATGGCAATTTCGTCAATCGTCAGGCCGCCCTCTTCGTGCAACAGGAAGGCTTCGCGCTGCGCATCCGGCAGGGATTCCACGGCGCCCACCACCAGGCGCATCCGTTCTTTTCTCTCCATGATCTTCTCCGGCTGCAGTTCATCCGGTGCCGCACGCGGTCCAAAGGGTCGGTCTCGCAATCGTCCCCAACGGGCATCTCGGCGACTGGCTTCCGGCCTTCCGAGCGCCAGTGGTCGATGAGCCGGTTGCGGGCAATGCGGAACAGCCACGTCGAAAACTTTGCCGCCACCGTGTACTGGCGGCGGGCATTGACCACCCGCAACCAGACGTCCTGATACAACTCTCGGCAGTGCCGGCGCTAGCGCACTGGCGGACATCAAAGCGATAGTCTGGCGCCGCCAGCGGCCGTCCAGGACCTCGAAGGCCTCGGCTCTGCCCGAGCCATGGCCAGCGTCACTTGTAAGTCGGTTCTGCTGTCGTCTTCATCAAACAACAGTTTCAGGTAAACGGGTCTTGCCCGGGTGACGGGTCATCGGGCGCCGGCCGAAACCGTGCAACTACTCGCCAAGGTAGGCGGCGCGCACCTTCGGATCGTCGAGCAGTTGCGCGCTTCGCCAGTGAGCGTGATCTCGCCGCTCTCCATGACATAGCCGCGCTGACTGACCTCCAGCGCCAGCTTGGCGTTCTGCTCGACCAGCAGAATGGTCATGCCCTCCCCGGCTACCGCGCGGATCACCTCGAAGATCTTCTGCACCATCATCGGCGCAAGGCCCATCGAGGGTTCGTCGAGCAGCAGCAGCTTGGGCCGGCTCATCAGGCGCGGCCGATGGCGAGCATCTGCTGTTCGCCGCCGGAGAGCGTGCCGGCCAGCTGCGCGCTGCGTTCCTTCAGGCGCGGGAACAGCCGTAGACCATGCTCGAGGTCGTCGGCGATGCCGGCTTTGTCATTGCGCACGATAGGCGCCCATGCGCAGGTTTTCGGCACGGTCAGGCGCGGAAAGACGCCGCGGCCTTCGGGCACCAGCGCGATGCCCTTGCGCGATGATGTCGTGGGGCGGCGATGCGCGTGATCTTCTCGCCGCGATAGTGGACGTTGCCGCCCGACCGCGATCGAGCACGCGCGACAGCGCCTTCAGCGTGCTGCGTCTTGCCGGCGCCGTTGGCACCGATCAGGGCGACCATTTCGCCCTCGTTGACGTGGAAGGTGATGCCGCGCACCGCCTGGATACCGCCGTAGGCGCACTTCGAGATCCGGTCACCTTCAAGCACCGCCACCGAGATAGGCTTCGATCACGCTCGGATCCTTCTGCACCACGGCCGGCACGTCCTCGGCGATCTTCTCGCCGTAGTCGAGCACGGCGACCCGGTCGCACAGGCCCATGACCAGCTTCACGTCATGCTCGATCAGCAGGACGGTCATGCCATCGCGCGGATGCCGTCGATCAGAGCTACGCAAGCTCCGCGGTTTCGGTGGCGTTCATGCCGGCGGCCGGCTCGTCGAGGCCAGCAGCTTGGGTTCGGTGGCCAGCGCGCGGGCGATTTCCAGCCGGCGTTGATCGCCGTAGGACAGGTGCTTGGCGAGGTCGTCGGCGCGATCGGCGATACCGACATAGTGCAGCAGTTCGTCGGCGCGCTGGCGGATGGCCGCTTCCTCGGCACGCGTCGCGGCGTTCGCAGCATCGCGCCGAAGACGCCGGCATGCGTGCGCACATGGCGGCCGACCATGACGTTCTCGAGCGCGGTCATGTTGGCGAACAGGCGGATGTTCTGGAAGGTGCGGGCGATGCCGCGCTTCGGCGGCCTTGTGCGGCGCATCGGCGAGCAGCGGCGCGCCGTCGAAGGTGAAGCCGCCGCCATCCGGGACTGTAAAGCCCGGTCAGCAGTTGAAGAACGTGGTCTTGCCGGCGCCGTTGGGGCCGATCAGCCCGTAGATTTCGCCCTGGCGGATGGTCAGCGAGACATCGCTCAGCGCCTTGACGCCGCCGAAGTGCTTGGCGACCGCCTTGCGCTTCGAGCAGCACCTCGGCCATCAGTCCGTCACCCTGGCAGTTCGCGCTTGCGCTCGGGCGAAGGCCACAGGCCGGCCGGCTTGAAGCGCATGACGAGCACCAGCGCGAGACCGAAGATCAGCATGCGCAGGCTTTCCGGATCGATCAGCATCTTGCCGAAAAGCGCCACCTGGAGCGGCCCGACGCCGTAGCGCAAGACCTCCGGCAGGACCGTCAGCAGCACGGCGCCGAGAATGACGCCGGGAATGTGCCCCATGCCGCCGAGGACCACCATGGCGAGGATCATGATCGACTCGATCAGCGAAAAGCTCTCGGGCTGAAACGAAGCCCTGCATCGCCGAGAAGATGCCGCCGGCAATGCCGCCGAAGCTGGCGCCCATGGCGAAGGCCAGCAGCTTGATGTTGCGGGTATTGATGCCGACCGCCTTGGCGGCGATCTCGTCCTCGCGGATAGCCTGCCAGGCACGGCCGATGCGGGAATCCTGCAGCCGCAGGTTGATGATGATGACGAAAATCGCCAGCGCGACCAGCAAGAAGTAGTACTTCTGCGGTCCACTCGAGCGAAACGCCGAGAATCTGCGGTCGTCCCGGAGAAGCTGAAATCGCCGAATTTGCACCGGGTCGATCAGCGTGATTCCCTGCGGCCCGTTGGTGACATTGATCGGCGCGTTGAGATTGTTGAGGAAGATGCGAACGATTTCGCCGAAACCGAGCGTGACGATCGCCAGGTAATCGCCGCGCAGCTTGAGCGTCGGCGAACCGAGCAGCACGCCGAAAAAGCAGGCGATGACGGCACCGATCGGCAGGATGGCCCAGAACGGCCAGTGCAGCCCGAAATGCGGCCTGGCGAGCAAGGCGTAGGTATAGGCGCCGACCGCATAGAAGGCGATGTAGCCGAGGTCGAGCAGGCCGGCGAAGCCGACGACGATGTTGAGCCCAAGCGCCAGGAAGATGTAGAGGATGGCGAAGTTGACGATGCGCACCCAGGCCTGGCCGCCCATCGCGGCGACGAAGGGCAACGCGATCAGCGCCGCGGCGATCAACAGCGATGCCGATCGCCGACCGCGGAGCGAGCCACTTCGCTCATGCGCGCTCCCCCGTCTTTTCGCCCAACAGGCCGGAGGGCCGGAACATCAGCACAACAATCAGCACGAAGAAGGCGAAGATGTCCTGGTAATGGCTGCCGAGGAAACCGCCGGTCAGGTCGCCGATATAGCCCGGCGCCGAGCGCCTCGATCATGCCAAGCAGGAAACCGCCGACCATCGCGCCGGCGAGGTTGCCGATGCCGCCGAGCACCGCGGCGGTAAACGCCTTGAGGCCGAGCATGAAGCCCATGTGGTAATGGGCGATGCCGTAGTAGGCGCTGACCATGACACCGGCCAGCGCGCCGAGCGCCGAGCCGATGACGAAGGCGGCGGAGATCATGCGATTGATGTTGACGCCCATCAGGCTGGCCACTTGCGGGTTCTGCGCCGTCGCGCGCATGGCGCTGCCCAGCCGGGTGCGGTAGACGAGAAGGACCAGCCCGCCCATCGTCAGGCCCGAGACGACGACGATCATCACCTGCACCGCCGTGAAGTGGGCGCCCGCCAACTCGAAATTGATCTTCGGCAGCACGGGCGGGAAGGCATGTAATTGCGCCCCCAGACGATCATCGCCACGTTCTGCAGCACGATCGACATGCCGATCGCCGTGATCAGCGGCGTCAGCCGCGGCGCATTGCGCAGCGGCCGGTAGGCGACGCGCTCGAGTCCCCAGCCGAGCGCCATGCAGGCCAGCACCGCGGCGACCAGGCCCGCCAGGCCGGCGACCGCCAGCGGCACGCCGGCCTTGATCAGCAGGCTGGCGACGGTGATGGTGACCAGCGCGCCGATCATCACCACTTCGCCATGGGCGAAATTGATCAGGCCCATGATCCCGTACACCATTGTGTAACCCAGCGCGACGAGCGCGTAGATGCTGCCCTGGACGAGGCCGTTGATGATCTGCTGGAGGAAAATATCCATTTTGGGAAGGTTGACCGTAACATGAAGAAACGGCACCTTGCGGTGCCGTTTCATTCATGCCGGGCGTGCCTTACTTCTTCTCGACCGCTGCCTTGGTTGCTTCCGCGGCGTCCTTCACCGCTTCGGCGCCGGCCTTGACGGCATCCTTGCCGGCTTCGGTCGCGGTGCTGGCCACCGCCTTGGCGGCATCCTTGACTTCCGCCGCAGCTTCCTTCACGGCCCCGACGGGACCGCCCCCGAGGGTCTCGACATACTCGAGCTTGCCGCCCTTGTACTGATAGACCGAGATCGCGCCGCCCTTGAGGTCGCCGAACTCGTCGAAAGCGATCAGCGCGGTCACGCCGTCATAACTGGTCTTCCCGACCTCGGGCAGGTACTTCGCCGGGTCGACGGAATCGGCGCGCTTCATCGAATCGGCCACCACCATCACGGCGTCGTAGACGTAGGGTGCGTAGAGCTGGATCTCGGTGCCGAACTTCTTGTTGAACTTGTCCTTGAATTCCGGACCCTTGGCCAGCTTCTCCAGCGGCATTCCCGGCAGCGAGCAGTAATTGCCCTCGGTCGCCTCGCCTCCCAGCTTCATGAACTCCGGCGTGCACACGCCGTCGCCGCCGAGGAATTTGGCCTTGATGCCGAGTTCCTTCATCTGCTTGTTCATCGGGCCGCCCTGGGCGTCCATGCCACCGAAAAAGACGAGATCCGGCTTGGTGGACTTGATCTTGGTCAGGATGGCCTTGAAGTCGGTGGCCTTGTCGTTAGTGTATTCGGTGGCGACGACCTTGATCCCGGCGGCCGCCGCCGCCTTCTTGAACTCGTCGGCGAGACCCTGGCCGTAGGCGGTACGGTCATCGACGATGGCGACTGTCTTGACGCCCTGTTTGGCGGCGAACTCGCCCAGCGCCTTGCCCTGCTGGACATCGTTGGCCATCACGCGGAAAGCCGTCTTGAAGCCCTGCTGGGTGTATTTCGGGTTGGTCGCGGAGCCTGAAATCTGCGGGATGCCGGCGTCGGAATACAGCTTGGAGGCCGGAATCGTGGTCCCGGAATTCAGGTGACCGATGACGCCCTGCACCTTGGCATCGACCAGCTTCTGGGCAACGATGGCGCCCTGCTTGGGATCGGCGGCATCGTCCTCGGCCAGCAGCTCGAACTTTGCCGTGGCACCACCGATTTCCAGGCCCCGGGAATTCAACTCCTCGACCGCCAGGCGCGCTCCGTATTCGTTGTCCTTGCCCAGGTGGGCCTGCGGGCCCGTCATCGGTGCCACATGGCCGAGCTTGACGACGATGACCGGCTTGGCGACGGGCGCCGGCGCCGCCGGGGCGGCTACCGGCTTTGGCTCTTCCTTCTTGCCGCAGGCGCCGAGGGCGACGGCGGCGGCAACGGAGAGGGCAATTGCAGAAAGCTTGGCTTGCATCGATGGGTCTCCTGACTTGTTGGTGGTTCGAGAAAATGATTGTGACAGGCGATTGTCCGGAGCCGCCGGAGCCGTGTCAATAACAAGGTGCTATGATGGCATGAGGCAAGGACAATATTCTGGCATTCGCGATGCGGCCCATCCGGCTCTTGAAGGATCTCACCGACCGGGCGGTTCGGCAGCTTCTTCTGCCGCTTCCGCGCAGGAAGAGATATCGTGTCCGGCGCTTCTTCGCCCATTACGATCCCGCTCCGAGCCCGCGACTGGTCTTCAGGATCGCCGAAACCCGCGAAGAACTCGAGGCCTGTTTCCGGCTGCTGCACGATGTCTATGTCAGGCACGGCTACATGGAGCCCGACCCATCCGGGATGCGGGTGACCATCTACAACGCCCTTCCGACGACGACCACGCTGTGCGCACTGTTCGACAACAAGGTCGTCGGGACGCTGTCGCTGATTCGCGAGAGCGCCATCGGCCTTCCGCTGCAGCGGGTTTTCGATCTGACCAGCGTACGCGCCAAGCGCGGCAACATTGCCGAAGTGTCGGGCCTGGCCATCCATCCGGCTTTCCTGCAGCAGGGCGGGATGATCCTGATGCCGCTGATGAAGTGCCTGTACGAATACTGCGCGAGTTTCTTCGACACGCGGCACCTGGTCATCGCGGTCAATCCACGGCATATCGAGACCTATGAATCACTGCTCTTTTTCCGCCGCCTGTCGGCGAACGTCGTCTCAAGCTACGACTTCGTCAACGGCGCACCTGCGGTGGGCGCCACGCTTGATCTCAAGCACGCGCCGGAAATCCTGCGCAAGTGCTATGGCGAAAGGCCGCTGCGGCGGAACCTGCACCACTATTTCGTCGCCATGCAGTTGCCGAACATCGAGATGCCCAACCGCCGCTTCTTCACGACCAACGATCCGGTCATGACCCCGGATCTGATCGACTACTTCTTCAACCGGAAGACCAATGTCTTTGCCAACCTGAGCGACCGCAAAAAGGCGCTGCTGCAAATCATCTACGATCTGCCGGATTACCGGCAGGTATTGCCGCCGCTGCCGGGGCCGGCCGACGGCTCGATGGTCCGCCAGCACCGGCGCTTTTCGGTCAAGTGTCCCGGACGCCTTTCATCGCCCGATGGCAAGGAAGCGGCGATCCCGATTGAAGTCAGCGAGGTTTCGCGCTACGGGTTCCGTGCCCGTACCGATCAACCGGTGCAGGTCGATACCTGGCTCACCGCCCTGATCCAGCTTGGCCGCCTGGAGACGTCGGTGCTGCTGGTACGCAGCGTCCAGGACGTGGAATGCGAGGGCAGCCACCGCTACGGATTCCAGATCGGCGAGCCCGACCTGGTCTGGCGAAAGTTCGTCAACGCACTGTACGATGGCCGCACGCAAAGTGACCTCGACAACGCCACCCGTTTTCTTTCCCCTTAGCGAAGCGATGCACGCTTCATCGTTACGCAAGCCGTCCGGCAATCGCTCGCCGGACATTTCGGTTCCCGCTTCTCCTGCGGCGACTCGACCCGCCTGCAGCACGGACGCGATGAGTCGATCCACGAGCCGGCTCTGCCCGACGCCGTGGTCATGGCGGAAAGCACCGAAGAGGTCGCGCTGGTCGTCAAACTCTGTGCCCGGCATGGCGTGCCGGTGATTCCCTACGGTGTCGGCAGCTCGGTCGAGGGCCACGTGCTGGCGCCGTCCGGCGGTATCTCGCTCGACCTGTCGGGCATGAACCGCATCGTCGCCATCCACGCCAATGACGGCGATGCCGTGGTCGAGGCCGGCGTCACGCGCAGGCAACTGAACGACGCGCTCAAGGGCAGCGGCCTGTTCTTCCCGATCGACCCCGGCGCCGACGCGACGCTCGGCGGCATGGCGGCGACCCGCGCCTCGGGTACCAACGCCGTGCGCTACGGAACAATGAAGGACAACGTGCTGGCGACGACGACGGTGCTCGCCGACGGCCGCGTCATGAAAACCGGCGGGCGCGCCCGCAAGTCGTCGGCGGGCTACGACCTGACCCGCCTGCTGGTCGGCTCCGAAGGCACGCTCGGCATCATGACCGAGCTGACAGTCAGGCTCTACCCGATTCCCGAAGCGATCTCGGCGGCGGTATGCACCTTTCCCGACATCGATGCGGCGGTACGGGCGGTGATCCTCACCATCCAGATGGGCGTGCCGGTGGCGCGCATCGAGCTGCTCGACGCGCTGTCGCTGAAAGCCATCAACCTGTTCAGCAAAACCACGCTGGCCGAGGCGCCGACGCTGTTCTTCGAGTTCCACGGCAGCCCGGCCGGGGTCGCCGAACAGGCGGAAACCGTGCAGGCCATCGCCGGCGAACTGGGCGGCGCCGATTTTGCATGGGCGACGCGGCCGGAAGACCGCAGCCGCCTGTGGCAGGCGCGCCACGACGCCTATTTCGCCTGCCTGCAGCTCAAGCCGGGTTGCCGCTGCTTCCCGACCGACGTCTGCGTGCCGATCTCGCGGCTGGCCGAATGCATTGCCGCGACCAACGAGGACATCGCCCAGGTTCACATTCCCATCGCGCTGTTCGGCCACGTCGGCGACGGCAATTTTCACCTCGTCGTGCTGGTCGACCGCGACAACCCGCAGGACATGGCCGAAGCCGCCTGGATCAGCGAGCGCGTCGTCGAACGCGCCATCGCCATGGAAGGAACGTGCACCGGCGAGCACGGCATCGGGCTCGGCAAGCGCAAGTATCTCGTACCCGAACACGGCGCGGTTGCGGTTGACGCCATGCGGGCGCTGAAAACCGCACTCGATCCGCACAACCTGCTCAACCCGGGAAAGATACTGCCCGAGCGCTGATGGCCCAGAATCCCGTCATGCCACCAACCCCCCATCGCCAACTGGCCCTGCAAGGGGCAGCCATCATCCTCGTACTTTCGCTGGCCTGGCCGTATTTCGGGTGGAAAGCCGAGGCCATGCCGTGGCGGGAAACCTGCCTCGCCATCGGTGGCGTCGCTTTCGCCTTCGCCACGCTGTCCCGCCAGCCGTGGCCGTGGCGCATCGTTCACGCCGCCGCCATGCCGCTGGCGTGGTTCTTCTACCCGCTGCCGGGATGATCCGTCGCCGCCCCGACCTGCTTGCCCTGATCGTCGCGCTGGCCGGCACGCTCGCCGTGGTCGCCTTCCTCCTCTGGGACCAGTTCCTCTCGCGCGAACGCGAGCTGGACCTCGGCACGGCACGAACCGAACACTTCGGCGCGATGCTCGGCGAACACACGGCGCGCACCTATGAAGCCGTCGACATCCTGCTGCGCGAGATCGCGAACGACCTGTCAAGCAATCATCAGGACTGGCCGACATGGGAAGCCAGCCGCGGCTGGACTTACGTCGCCGAGCGCCATACCCGCTCGCTGCCCCAGTTGCGCGACCTGATCATCTTCGACCGCGACGGCGAGCAACGCTTCATCTCGACCTATTTCCCGCCGCCGCGCATCAACGTGCGTGACCGGCCCTATTTCATCGCGCTCGAACAGGGAACGTCCGCCACCAGCTTCGGCCCCTTCATCGGCCGCAATTCGGGCCGCTACACCTACGCGCTGGCGCGGCGCATCGAGGATGCCGGGCGCAACTTCGCCGGCATCGTCATTGCCGCCATCGAGCCCGCCTATTTTTCCGGCCACTGCTGGTCCAACCGTCTGGCCGAGGATTTCGACTCGGTCATCATCAACGCCCGCGGGCAGGTTGTCGCGTCGTGCCGGCCGACCGAGCTCAGCAGGCAATCGCCGATTCTCGGCGCCCTCGCGGTCGATGTTCTCCATGGCGGCCGGCTTCGCGACTGGCTCCCAGCCAACGGCGTCGCCCGCGGCAACGGACTGATCGCTTCGGTGTCGCCGGTTCCGGACTTCGCCGACCTGCGCGTGCTCACCGTCCTTCCCGAATCCAGCGTGCTGGCTTCGTGGCGCAGCCATCTGACGCAGGTGGGAATACTCGCCTGCATCGTCATCCTGATCCTGCTCGCCGGCGGGCTGCTGGTGCGCCGCCAGGTTCGCGACATGCATGCGCTGACCAAAGAACTGGCGGCCGGACGTAACCAGCTCGAGGAGCGGGTGCAGGCCGCCACCGCCGAACTGTCGCTGGAGAAGGAACAGGCCGAACATTCCAATCACGCCAAGAGCCGCTTCCTGGCCGCGGCCAGCCACGATCTGCGGCAGCCCCTGCATGCGCTGACGCTTTTCGCCGCCGACCTGCAGCGCCAGGTCCAGGCGGGCAACAGCAGCGAATTGCCCCGGCTGTCCAGGCAGATATCGACGTCAACCGACATGCTGCACGAGTTGTTCGACTCGCTGCTCGACATCTCGCGCCTGGACGTTGCCGGAATAAGGACCGAGATCCGTCCCTTTGCGCTGAATCCCATGCTTGAGCGGCTTTCTTCGTCGTTTCGCAGTGTCGCGGTTGACCGCCGGCAAGCCCTCGTTTTCAGACCCACCGGGGTCTGGGTCGAATCGGACCCGGAACTGCTCGAACGCATCGTGTCCAACCTGATCGCCAACGCGCTGCGCTACACCGCCCCCGGCGGCCGGATCCTGGTCTGTGTGCGCCGGCGTGGCGGGAACGCCCTGATCGAGGTGCGCGACAATGGCTGCGGCATCGCCAGCGAACATCACGAAGCCATCTTCGGCGAGTTCTACCAGGTGGGGAACCGGGCGCGCCAACCGCAGCAGGGACTGGGCCTCGGTCTCTCCATCGTCGCCCGCCTGGCGCGGGCCTTGGGCATAGAGGCAAGCCTGCGTTCGGCAGTCGGCCGCGGCAGCACCTTCAGCTTGCTGGTCAAGAGGGCCCGACCCCCGGCGCTGGCCACGCCTTCCGCGCCGGAGCAAAGCGGCGTGACCATCCATTTCGTCGGCGACAGCAGCGATCTGCGGCAGTGCATGGAAATGGCCAGGAACTGGAACGACGCGCTCAGCCATGATGCAACCGGTAGTGGCCGGCCGCCCGAAAGCCACCGACCGCTGATCATCGTTACACTGGCCAGCCTCGCCGCGCAGGTGCGGGCGGCCGACCCGACGGGCGCCCCGATCATCGCGCTCGACGATGGCCGGAATTCTCCCCTGCCGCACGATTCCCACCTGCTTTCGCTGCCGGTGCGGCCCGCCAAATTCCGGGCACTCCTCGGCCAGCGTCAGAAAACCGCGCCGAGATCGATACCGTAGCGCGTCACGGCGATCAGCGCCTGGGTGCGGCTGGCAACGCCGAGCGCCTTGAGGATCGCCGTCACGTGGATCTTGACGGTGCCCTCCGAAAGATCGAGGTGCGCGGCGATCTCGCGATTTGAAAGGCCTCGCGCCAGCAGCGCAAGTACCTGCGCCTGGCGCTCGGTCAGTCCGATCTCC